>NZ_CP011567.1:0-600000 GCF_001655615.1 Pseudomonas sp. GR 6-02 | reverse complement strand
CAGGTAACCACCGACGTGGTGGGTCACCAGCTCCTTGACGTATTCCGGCGACTCGACCGCAAGGTCGTAGCGCAGGCCGGAGGCGATCAGGATCTTCTTCACACCCGGCAAGGCCCGGGCGCTGCGATAGAGCTGGATCAGCGACGAGTGATCGGTGTTGAGGTTCGGGCAAATGCCAGGGAACACGCATGAAGGCTTGCGGCACGCGGATTCGATTTCCGGGGTCTTGCAGGCGATGCGGTACATGTTCGCGGTCGGGCCGCCGAGGTCGGAAATGACGCCGGTGAAGCCCGGTACCTTGTCGCGGATCTCTTCGATTTCGCGAATAATCGACTCTTCGGAACGGTTCTGGATGATCCGGCCTTCGTGCTCGGTGATCGAGCAGAAGGTGCAGCCGCCGAAGCAGCCACGCATGATGTTCACCGAGAAACGGATCATCTCGTAGGCCGGGATCTTTTCCTTGCCGTACGCCGGGTGCGGAACGCGCGCGTAAGGCATGCCGAACACGTAGTCCATTTCTTCGGTGGTCATCGGAATCGGCGGCGGGTTGAACCAGACGTCTACCTCGCCATGCTTTTGCACCAACGCACGGGCGTTGCCCGGGTTGGTTTCCAGGTGCAGCACGCGGTTGGCGTGAGCGTAAAGCACCGCATCGCCACGGACTTTTTCAACCGACGGCAGACGAATGACGGTCTTGTCGCGAGTCATTTTCGGGCTGGCCAGGATCTGTACGACCTTAGCCTCGCCAGGGTCTTCAACCGGCCCCTTTTCCTGCTCGATGGCGCAGGCGGCGGTGTCCTGGGTGTTGACGTACGGGTTGATGATCTTGTCGATCTTGCCCGGACGGTCGATGCGCGTGGAATCGACTTCGTACCAGCCTTGCGGCGTATCACGGCGGATGAACGCGGTGCCGCGCACATCAGTGATGTCTTCGATCTTGTGACCGTAGGACAGGCGCTGGGCGACTTCGACGATCGCACGCTCGGCGTTGCCGTAGAGCAGGATGTCGGCGCAGGCGTCGATCAGGATCGAGTTACGCACCCGATCCTGCCAGTAATCGTAGTGGGCGATGCGGCGCAGGGAGGCTTCGATGCCGCCGAGCACAATCGGCACGTGCTTATAGGCTTCCTTGCAGCGCTGGCTGTAAACCAGGCTCGCGCGGTCCGGACGTTTGCCTGCCAGGCCACCGGGAGTGTAGGCGTCGTCGGAACGGATTTTCTTGTCGGCGGTGTAGCGGTTGATCATCGAGTCCATGTTGCCGGCCGCGACACCGAAAAACAGGTTCGGCTCGCCGAGCTTCATGAAGTCGTCTTTGGACTGCCAGTTCGGCTGCGCGATGATCCCGACGCGGAAGCCCTGGGCCTCCAGCAGCCGGCCGATGATCGCCATGCCGAACGACGGATGGTCGACGTAGGCATCACCGGTGACGATGATGATGTCGCAGGAATCCCAGCCGAGCTGATCCATCTCCTCCCTGCTCATGGGCAGGAATGGCGCTGGCCCGAAACATTCGGCCCAGTACTTGGGATAGTCAAATAACGGCTTGGCTGCTTGCATGTCGATAACCGGTGTTGGCTTTCATTGAATTTCGCGGGCGCGGAATATAGCACAAATTTTGACCAATTCCGACGGCTATGGTCGGAAATCAGCGAGCGATATACGCAACCCCTGTGGCGAGGGAGCTTGCTCCCGCTCGACTGCGAAGCAGTCGCAACATATGCAAATACGGCGCACCTGAAACAGGATGACTGCAGGTTTTGGGGCTGCTACGCAACCCAGCGGGAGCAAGCTCCCTCGCCACAAAGTCCCCGCACAGGTTATTCATCGTCGTCGAAGTTGTAGCTACCCGGCGCCAGGTTTTCAAATCGGGTGTATTTGCCGATGAAAGCCAGGCGGATAAAGCCGATCGGGCCGTTACGCTGCTTGCCGATGATGATTTCGGCAATGCCTTTGTGTTCGGTTTCCGGGTGATACACCTCGTCCCGGTAAACGAACATGATCACGTCGGCGTCCTGCTCGATCGCTCCCGATTCCCGCAAGTCGGAGTTCACCGGGCGCTTGTTCGGGCGTTGCTCCAGGGAACGGTTGAGCTGGGACAGTGCCACCACCGGGCAGTTGAATTCCTTGGCCAGGGCTTTCAGGGACCGGGAGATCTCGGAAATCTCGTTGGTCCGGTTGTCACCACTGGACCCCGGGATCTGCATCAGTTGCAGGTAGTCGATCATGATCAGACCGATCTCACCGTGCTCACGCACCAGACGACGGGTCCGGGCGCGCATTTCCGAGGGGCTGATACCCGCCGTGTCGTCGATGAACAACTTGCGATCATTGAGCAGGTTGACCGCCGACGTCAGGCGTGGCCAGTCGTCGTCTTCCAGGCGACCGGCCCGGACCTTGGTCTGGTCGATACGACCGAGGGACGACAGCATACGCATGATCAGCGATTCGCCTGGCATCTCGAGGGAGTAAACCAGGACAGCCTTCTCGCTGCGCAGCACGGCGTTTTCCACCAGGTTCATCGCAAAGGTGGTTTTACCCATGGACGGACGGCCGGCGACGATGATCAGGTCGGCCGGTTGCAGGCCACTGGTCTTCTCGTCGAGGTCGGTGTAACCAGTGGACAGGCCGGTGATCGAGTTGTCGGTGTTGAACAAGGTGTCGATGCGGTCGATGGCCTTGGTCAGCAGGTCGTTGACGCTGACCGGGCCGCCGGTTTTCGGACGAGCCTCGGCAATCTGGAAGATCTGCCGTTCGGCCTCGTCGAGAATCTCGGCGGCGGTGCGGCCTTCAGGGTTGAAAGCGCTGTCGGCGATTTCGGTACTGATGCCGATCAATTGGCGCAGGGTTGCCCGCTCGCGAACGATCTGGGCATAGGCCTTGATGTTGGCGACGGACGGCGTGTTTTTTGCCAGTTCGCCAAGGTAACCGAGACCGCCGACCTGGGACGTCTGACCTTCCTTGTCCAATTGCTCGGCCAGGGTCACGACGTCGATTGGCTGGTTCTGGTCCGCCAGTTTGGCGATGGCACGGAAGATCAGGCGGTGGTCATGCCGATAGAAATCGCCGTCGGAGACTTGATCGAGCACGCGTTCCCAGGCGTTGTTGTCCAGCATCAACCCACCGAGCACGGCCTGTTCGGCCTCGATGGAATGCGGCGGCACCTTCAGGGCAGCGGTTTGCAGATCGTATTGCTCGGGAGCGGAGATATCGTTCATGGCCACTTGGTTTATTCAGGAGAAGCAGAGGTTGTGAAAATCAGGAACTGCAGAAAGACAAAGGGCACGACCTGTAAACAGGATCGTGCCCGATGTTACCGGCAAGCACCCGAGGGTGCCAGCCGACAAGTACTGCTTAAGCTGCTACCACGACAACGCGTACGGTGGCTTCAACTTCGGCGTGCAGGTGCACGGCTACGTCGAATTCGCCTACGTTGCGGATAGTGCCGTTCGGCAGACGAACTTCGCTTTTTGCAACTTCAACGCCAGAGGCGGTCAGTGCATCAGCGATGTCGTGGGTGCCGATCGAACCGAACAGCTTGCCTTCGTCACCGGCGGTGGCAGTGATAGTCACTTCCAGCTCAGCCAGTTGGGCGGCGCGGCTTTCAGCCGATGCTTTACGGTCTGCTGCGGCTTTTTCCAGCTCAGCGCGACGCTCTTCGAACGCAGCCAGGTTGGCTGGGGTCGCAGCGGTAGCTTTGCCGTATGGCAGCAGGTAGTTACGACCGTAACCAGCCTTAACGTTCACTTTGTCACCCAGGTTGCCCAGGTTGGTGACTTTTTCCAGAAGGATCAGTTGCATGTGAAAATCCTCTTAACTTTTAACCTTCACCGTTCGCGCTATCGGCATCTTTCGGTGCCGAACGACCGCGAAAATCAATCAGGCTGTCGACGATGGCCAGAACCACCAGCAACGGATAGATCAGCTGCATGAACAGCAACAGCGTGACGTACAACCCCACCAGCCAGAACTTGGCCAGTCGCTTTTGCGCCACCAGCCCGTGAATCAGGGCCAGCCCGGCGAACACCAGCGGTACGCTGCACAACGGCGTCAACATGGCCATCTGCGGGCCAAGATTTGGCCCCAGAAGCATTAACGCCAGCAGCAACATCGCCGGTCCCAGCGGGATTCGGATGGCGCGAAACTCGCGACCAAAACCACCCGGGTTGTACAACAACGCCTGCCAGTAGCGCCCGACAATCAGGCTCAGCACACTGACGATTTGCAACAACGCCGCAATCAGGCCAGTCAGGACCGGTGCAATCAGGGACGCAAAGCGCGCTTGCTCGTCTACCGACAATTGCTGGTAGACCTCACCGAGTAGCGACGGCATGACTTTTATCAAAGCCTGCGCCAGCATCTCGATCTGGGGCGCAAAAGCCGCCCCCAGCACCACTGAAAACACCAATCCCATCGCTATGCTGACCAGCAGCACGCGGTTCCAGGACTCGCTTGCGCGCAAAACCAACGCAAGGCTCGAAGACCCCAGCAGCACCAGAAGTGCCCGTGGGTCGTCGAAGAAAAGCCACCAGATCAACGCCGGCAGCAGTCCCAGAGCAAGTACGCCAACGGCGTCCTTCAATCCGCGCCGCAGGAGCACAAGGCATCCAGCGGCAGCACCCAACCAATACAACAACGGCAATGTTGCGCATCCGGCCACTACCAGAGTGGCCTGCATACGGCCGCGCATGATGAACTCAGCTAAGGCGCGCATGCATTCAATCCTTTGCTACGTGTCGACTGCCCGGTCTCAGCGGCCGTGGCTGTCGGTGTAGGCCAGCAGGGCCAGGAAGCGGGCGCGCTTGATAGCGGTGGCCAGCTGACGCTGATAACGTGCTTTGGTACCGGTGATGCGGCTTGGAACGATTTTGCCGGTCTCGGATACGTAAGCTTTCAGAGTGTTGAGATCTTTGTAATCGATCTCTTTCACGTCTTCAGCGGTGAAGCGGCAGAATTTACGACGACGGAAGAAACGTGCCATGTAATAGGCTCCTCAAAAGGTCCGTGGATTACTCGTCAGCGTTATCGCTGTTGTCGCTGTCATCACTGTCAACGCCTTCAGCGTCGGAGTGCTCAGGACGGTCGCGACGCTCACGGCGCTCACTGCGGTTTTCTTCAGCCTTGAGCATCTCGGATTGGCCGGTAACGGCTTCTTCGCGACGGATGACCAGGTTACGGATCACTGCATCGTTGTAGCGGAAGTTGTCTTCCAGCTCGGCCAGGGCCTTGCCAGTGCACTCAACGTTCAGCATCACGTAGTGAGCCTTGTGAACATTGTTGATTGCGTAGGCCAGTTGACGACGGCCCCAATCTTCCAGACGGTGGATTTTGCCGCCGTCTTCTTCGATCAGCTTGGTGTAACGCTCAACCATGCCGCCGACTTGCTCGCTTTGATCCGGGTGGACCAAAAAGATGATTTCGTAATGACGCATGAATGCTCCTTACGGGTTGTAGCCTGCCGCTCAAAAGCGGTCAGACAAGGAGTGAATGACACTTATGGACTTGCTTGCGATAGACACATGCGTGCCTGCCGTCACAGCAAGGGGCGCAATTGTAGAGAAGGGTCGAGGGAGGTGCAAGGCAATTGGTGATTATTTGAACAATCACTTCGACTGGAAAGCCGAACACTTGCAGGAGCCGCCTGCGGCGACTCCTGCAGAGGAGTGTCAGGACTTTTTGGCGGTCCCGGCGGCTTTGACGCCACGCTGGCGCAGCGCTTCGAACAGGCAGACGCCGGTGGCGACGGACACGTTGAGGCTGCTGACGCTGCCAGCCATCGGCAGGCGTACCAAATAGTCGCAAAGGTCGCGAGTCAGGCGGCGCATGCCGCTACCTTCGGCCCCCATGATCAGGATGGTCGGCCCCGTCAGGTCCTGCTGATACAGATCCTGTTCAGCCTCGCCCGCCGTACCGACGACCCACAAGCCGCGCTGCTTGAGTTTTTCCAGGGTGCGCGCCAGGTTGGTCACGGCGACCAACGGAATCACTTCCGCCGCGCCACAAGCAACTTTTCGAACCGTCGGGGTCAGCGTGGCTGATTTGTCCTTCGGCACGATCACCGCCAGCGCGCCGGCCGCATCGGCCGAACGCAGGCAAGCGCCGAGGTTGTGCGGATCGGTCACGCCGTCGAGCACCAGCAGCAAAGGCGCGCCTTCGGTGCGATCGAGCAGCTCGTCGAGCATGGCCTCGCCCCAGACCTGGCTCGGGCTGACGTCCGCCACCACGCCCTGGTGCACGCCTTCAACCCAGGCGTCCAGCTCGCGACGCTCTGCCTGACCGACGGCCACGCGATTTTCGGCAGCGAGTTCGATCAGCGTCTGAACGCGCGGATCGCTGCGGCCTTCAGCCAGCCAGATCTGCTTGACGCGTTTTGGGTGGTGACGCAGCAACGCTTCTACTGCGTGCACGCCGTAGATCTTTTCCAACTGACTCATGACTTGGCCTTAGGTTTACGCGCCCCGCCGCTTCTGGCGGCTGGAGCGGAACCCGCTTTTGGCGGGCCTTTACGGTGTTTGCTCGGTTTGGCTGGCTTGCCGCCGGAGGCCTTGTCAGGCGCCGACCGCCCGGTCTTTCCCCCAGACGCCGCTTTACCGCCGCTTTTCGCTTCAGACAGCAATGCCTGTTTCATTTCACGACTTTTGCGCAACTCGGCATTTTTTGCCGCCGCATCGCTCGGACGATAGGCCTCGACGGCCTTTTCCTTGGCCGGACGACGCCCGGCCTTGGCCAGTACTGGCTCGGCAGCTGTTTTGATAGCAGGTGCTGCAGTTTCAGTGCCGCGCTTTTTGCGACCGATCGGTGCGCTGATGGTTTTTTCGGCCATCTCGAAGTCGATCTTGCGCTCGTCGAGGTCGACGCGCATGACGCGCACTTCAACGGTGTCGCCCAAGCGGAAGCTACGACCGGTACGCTCACCGGCGAGGCGATGGTGCACAGGATCGAAGTGGTAGTAGTCACCCGGCAGCGCGGTGACGTGCACCAGGCCTTCGACGTAAATATCGGTCAGTTCGACGAACAGGCCGAAACCGGTCACGGCAGTGATCACCCCCGGGAACGATTCGCCCACGCGGTCTTTCATGAACTCGCACTTGAGCCAGTTCACTACGTCGCGAGTGGCTTCGTCGGCACGGCGCTCGCTCATCGAGCACTGCTCGCCGAGCTGCTCCAGGGTCGCTTCGTCGTACGGATAGATCCGCGCTTTCGGAATGGTCATCGCACCGGCACGGCGAACGTGCGGGGTGTCCATTTTCGAATGGATGACGCTGCGAATCGCCCGGTGCGTGAGCAAGTCCGGGTAGCGGCGAATAGGCGAAGTGAAGTGGGTGTAGGCTTCGTAATTCAGGCCGAAGTGGCCCTGGTTATCGGCGCTGTACACCGCTTGGCTCAACGAACGCAGCATGACGGTCTGGATCAGGTGGAAATCCGGACGATCCTTGATGCCCGCGAGCAAAGCCTGGTAATCCTTCGGCGACGGACCGTCCTTGCCTTTGTGCAGGGACAGGCCGAGCTCGCCGAGGAAGGCGCGCAGTTTTTCCAGACGCTCCGGCGGCGGGCCGTCGTGGACGCGATACAACGCAGGGATTTCGTGCTTTTTCAGGAATTCGGCGGTGGCCACGTTGGCCGCCAGCATGCATTCCTCAATCAGCTTGTGAGCATCGTTGCGAACGGTCGGACGGATTTCGGCAATCTTGCGCTCGGAACCGAAGATGATCCGGGTTTCCTGGGTTTCGAAATCGATCGCGCCGCGCACGTGACGAGCCGCCAGCAGAACCTTGTACAGCGCATATAGCTGCTTGAGGTGCGGCAGGACGTCGGTGTATTCACCACGAAGCTGACGCGCTTCGGTGGCTTTCGGCGTTTCCAGCATGGCGCTGACCTTGTTGTAGGTCAGGCGGGCATGGGAGTGAATCACCGCTTCGTAGAAGCAGTAGTCGGTCATTTCGCCGGATTTGGAGATGGTCATCTCGCAAACCATGGCTAGGCGATCGACGTGCGGGTTCAGCGAGCACAGGCCGTTGGACAACTGCTCAGGCAGCATCGGCACCACGCGCTCGGGGAAGTACACCGAGTTGCCGCGAACCTGGGATTCGTTATCCAGCGCCGAACCGATTTTCACGTAGCTGGAAACGTCGGCAATCGCCACGTACAACTTCCAGCCACCGGAGAACAGGCGCAGCTTGCCCGGTTTGGCTTCGCAGTAGACCGCGTCATCGAAGTCGCGCGCATCTTCGCCGTCGATGGTCACGAACGGCAGATGACGCAGGTCGATGCGCTTCTCTTTGTCTTTCTCTTCGACTTCAGGCTTGAGCTTGGCGGCTTCTTTCAAGACCGCTTCAGGCCAGACGTGCGGAATATCGTAGGTGCGCAGGGCGACATCGATTTCCATGCCCGGCGCCATGTAGTTGCCCACCACCTCGACCACGTCGCCTTGCGGCTGGAAGCGTGGCGTCGGCCAGTGAGTGATCTTCACTTCAACGAACTGACCGATCTGCGCGTTGGCATTGCGACCTGGCGTCACCAGCACTTCTTGCTGGATCTTCGGATTGTCTGCGACGACGAAACCGATACCGCCCTCCTCGAAGTAACGACCGACGATGCTCTCGTGGGCACGGGACACCACTTCGACAATCATGCCTTCGCGGCGACCGCGACGGTCGAGGCCGGAAACACGTGCCAGGGCACGGTCGCCATCGAACACCAGGCGCATTTGCGCCGGGCTCATGAACAGGTCGTCACTGCCGTCGTCCGGGACCAGGAAGCCGAAACCGTCACGGTGACCGCTGATGCGGCCCAGGATCAGGTCGAGCTTGTCCACCGGCGCATAAGTGCCGCGACGGGTGTAGATGAGTTGAGCGTCGCGCTCCATGGCGCGCAGGCGGCGGCGCAGGGCTTCGATCTGGTCTTCTGTGGTCAGACCAAACTCTTCGACCAGCTGCTCGCGGTTAGCAGGCGAACCTCGATCAGCAAGGTGCTGAAGGATCAGTTCGCGGCTAGGAATAGGGTTTTCATATTTTTCCGCTTCACGAGCGGCCTCGGGATCGAGGGACTGCCAATCGGCCATTAGAGAGTTTTCACCTTGTCTATATGCGGGTTAGTTTGGCATAGGCGTAATGAAACGGGAAATTTCAGGCTATGACAGCCCATCTAAAGCCCTTTATCGACACCGCGAAGCTGATTTGAATGCCGCCGGTAAAATTTTCCAGGTTTTTTTGATGACGGGGGTTTACAGTTAAAAAGACGCTCCGTATAGTGCGCGCCATCGACGACGCACTAGCGCTGCCGATACTGCCCAGATGGTGAAATTGGTAGACACGCCAGCTTCAGGTGCTGGTGACCGCAAGGTCGTGGAAGTTCGAGTCTTCTTCTGGGCACCAATTTCGAGCTTGAGATTAGATCAATTTCAAGGCTCACACAAAAACCCGCGAAAGCGGGTTTTTGCATTTCAGGCTTCTGAATTATTAAAATTAAATCAGGGGTTTACAGATCAAAATGCTCTCCGTATAGTGCGCCACATCAACAGCGGCAACGCTGAAGATCATGCCCAGATGGTGAAATTGGTAGACACGCCAGCTTCAGGTGCTGGTGACCGCAAGGTCGTGGAAGTTCGAGTCTTCTTCTGGGCACCAATTCAAATTCAAGGTCACGATCTTGAGTTTCACAAAAACCCGCGAAAGCGGGTTTTTGCATTTCTGGCCTTTGAAGCCATAGCCGCCCTTTGTGGCGAGGGAGCTTGCTCCCGCTGGGCTGCGAAACAGCCCCCTCATTCTTTCAGTCAATCCTTATTGCCCGGTTTTGCGACTGCTCCGCAGCCGAACGGGAGCAAGCTCCCTCGCCACAAAGATCTGCACCAGCCCCTCTAGCAAAACCCTCACCCGCCCTGCAAGGCGCACTTGAGAAGCAATATCGTTTATCATTGTTTCAAGTTTTTGCAATGCGACAGTGAGGAACCCTGCGAATGATGCTTCGAAATACCCTGCGCCGCGGCCTGACCATCACCCTCCTCGGCCTGACACTCGCCATGCCCCTCACCCAAGCCGCCGATCCGGTTTCCCTGACACTCTATAACGGTCAACACAAGGAAGTCGGCGACGCCGTCGCCAAAGCCTTCGAAGCCAAGACCGGGATTCACGTCAATGTGCGCAAGGGCAGCAGCAACCAACTCGCCAGCCAGATCGTCGAAGAAGGCGATCGCTCCCCCGCCGATGTGATCTACACCGAAGAATCGCCACCGCTGAACAAGCTCGGCGAACAAGGCCTGCTGGCGAAAGCCGATGCCGCCACACTTGAAGTTCTGCCCAAGGACTACGTTGCCGGCAACGGCACCTGGATCGGCATCACCGCGCGGGTCCGGGTCGTCGCCTTCAACCCTAAACTGATCGACGAAAAAGACCTGCCCAAGTCCGTGATGGAATTCTCCGATCCAAAATGGCAAGGCAAGGTCGGCTTCGTGCCTAGCAGCGGCGCCTTCCAGGAACAGGCCGTGGCGATTATCAAGGTCCACGGGATGGACGCCGCCGAAGAATGGCTGACCGGCCTGCGTGCGTTCGGCAAAACCTACAGCAACAACATGGTTGCACTGAAAGCCGTGGAAAATGGCGAAGTCGCCACCGTGCTGGTGAACAACTATTACTGGTTCGCCTTGCAGCGTGAAAAAGGCCAACTCGATTCGAAACTGCATTACTTCACCGGTGGCGACGTCGGCGGACTGATCACCGTTTCCAGCGCTGGCGTACTGAAATCCAGCAAACATCCAAAAGAAGCCCAGCAATTGCTCGCCTACATGGCCAGCGAAGAAGGTCAGCGCGTGATCACCCAGACCACCGCTGAATACCCACTGCACAAGGGCATGGAATCGGATCGCGGTCTCAAGCCGTTCAGCGAACTGCAAGCGCCGAACGTCACGCCAGCCGATCTCGGCAACGCCGAAGAAGCCCTGGACCTGGAACGTGACGTTGGCTTGAACTGATGAGCGCCTCGTTATCCGCCCCCGCTTCGCATGGGGGTTACATGCCAAGGCGCAAGCGGCCGTCGATCTGGCTACTGCTACCGGTTCTGCTGCTGGTGGTACTCAGCCTGTTGCCGCTGGCCTATGTCGGCCTCAAAACCTGGCAAGCCGGCTGGGCCGAGGCACTGCATCTGCTGTGGCGGCCCTACGTGTTTGGCCTGCTGCGCAATACCCTGGCGCTGATGCTGGGCGTCACATTGGCCTGCGGTGTGATTGGCTTGTCACTCGCCTGGCTGCTGGAGCGCAGCAATCTGCCGGGACGGCGGTTATGGGGCGTGATCCTGTGCCTGCCGTTCGCGGTGCCGGCATTTGTCAGCAGCTTCACCTGGGTTTCCCTGAGTGCTCACTTCGAAGGGCTGGGCGGGGCGATTCTGGTGATGACGCTGTCCAAGTACCCGCTGATCTTTCTGCCGGTCGCGGCAACGCTGCGCAATCTCGACCCCTCTCTTGAAGAGTCTGCCCGCACCCTGGGGCAGAATCGTTGGGGTGTATTCTTCAAAATCACCCTGCCCCTGCTCTGGCCATCACTGCTGGCCGGTTCACTGTTGATTGCGCTGCACATGCTGGTGGAGTTCGGCGCGCTGTCGATCATCGGCCTGCAAACCTTTACCACGGCGATCTATCAGCAGTTCGAACTGGAATTCAGCAACGCCAATGCAGCGATGCTTTCTGCGGTGTTGCTGGCGCTGTGCCTGGTGCTGCTATGGCTTGAGTTACGCGTGCGCGGCAAAGGCCGTCACGTACGCACCGGTCAGGGCGCTGCGCGGCATGCGGAGCAGGTTCGTCTGGGGCGATGGGCGGCTGTGGGACAACTTTACTGCTTGCTGCTGGCGATCATCGGCAGCGGCATTCCACTGGGAATGCTGGCGTACTGGCTGATGGTGGGTTCGTCGGCAGCGTTCCCTGTGGCCGCGATCAGCGAGGCATTGCTCTCGTCGCTGGCGCTGTCGCTCGGTGGCGCTGCGCTGTGCCTGGTGCTGGCGGTGCCGGTGGGGTTGCTGGTGGTGCGCCATAAAGGCCGACTGGCAATCTGGGCCGAGCGCTTGCCGTATCTGCTGCATGCACTGCCGGGATTGGTGATTGCGCTGACCCTGGTGTATTTCGCCCTGCATTATGTGCCAGTGCTGTACCAGACCTCGGCGCTGTTGCTGATAGCCTATGCGCTGTTGTTTCTGCCACTGGCGCAGGCACCGATTCGCACCGCGCTGAACAAGGCGGCGCCGCAGCTGGAAGAGGCCGCACGCACGCTGGGGGCGTCGTCTTTCAGCGCGTTTTGTCGGGTGACCCTGCCCATCATCTTTCCCGCCCTGGGTGCTGCGTTTGCGCTGGTGTTTCTGGATGCGATGAAGGAACTGACGGCGACGCTGCTGCTGAGCCCGACCGGGCTCAATACATTGGCGACGGAAGTCTGGGCGCATACCGCGAATGTGGAGTTCGCGGCGGCGGCGCCTTATGCGGCGTTGTTGATTGTGGTGTCGGGGTTGCCTGTGTATCTGCTGACGACGCGGATGTATTTGAGTCGTTGAAAAGCTTCGCGGGCAAGCCTCGCTCCTACAAGGATTACGTAGCCCTTGTAGGAGCGAGGCTTGCCCGCGAAGGCACCAGACCTGCGAACGAGAAACCTAAGCCCTGAACTGCCCCAGGCTCGCCTTCAACTGCGCCGCCAACCCATCCAGCACCTTGCCGCTGGCCGTGGTCTCCACGACCGCCTGAGCCGCCTTCTCAGCTTGAGCATGGATGGTCTCAACCCGCCCACGCACGGCCTGCGCACCTTGCGCCTGATGCGCCGCGGCCTGGGTCGCCAGGCCGATCGCCGCATGCACCTGCTCGACCGACGCCTGCACCGACTGTTGCAACCGCGCGCTATCGCGCAACACCAGCAGGCCTTCGCTGGCCTGACGCCCAGCCTGCCCGATTGCCGCGACGGCCTCACGCGCGCCCTGCTGCAGTGCAACGATGTGCGCCTGAATGTCACCGGTGGAGCTCTGGGTCTTGCTCGCCAGAGCCCGCACCTCGTCCGCCACCACAGCAAACCCGCGACCGGTCTCGCCGGCACGCGCCGCTTCAATCGCCGCATTCAGTGCCAGCAAGTTGGTTTGTTCGGCGATCCCGTGAATCACCGTCAGCACCACTTCAATCTGCTCACTCTGTTGCGCCAGGCGCTCGATGACTTTCGCGCCGGTGTCGACCTGTCCGGCCAATGCCTCGATGAGACTACCGACCTTCGCCGAAGTCCGGGTGTTCTCATCCGTGGCCTGACGAATGCCCACCACCTGCTGCAAAGCGGCCTGCATGGCGTGGCTTTCAGACTGAGCCTCGTCAGCCATTTGCGACAACGCGCGCAGGCTTTCGGCCACTTCATCGCGCTGCATGCCAGCCGCCGCATCGGCACCAGCATTACGCAAAGTCATGGCGCCGATTTCCACACCGGTACGCTGGGCCACATCGCCCGCCTCACGCACGATCGGCTGTAATTTATCCACAAAGCGATTGACCGCCGAGGCCATGTCGCCGATCTCGTCCTGGCTGTTGATCTGCACGCGCTTGGTCAGGTCGCCCTCGCCTGCCGCCAAGTCATCCATCGCGACAATGAGCATTTTCAGGCGATTGACCACTCGACGCCCCAGCACCACCGCCAGTAACAGCAGCACACCGAAACCCACCACCGCCAGGCCCATGCCGATGCGCCAGCGCAAAGCCCCTGCGGCTTCCTGTACAGCGCCCGTGGTGTTGGCTTTCATTTCAGAAGCAGTGGACTGCGCCGATTGCAGACGTCCGCGCATCGCCGTTGCGCTGTCGGCCGCCGCACCTTTGAGGCTGTCACCCACCAATTGATCGCTGCTGGCGATCAGCGCCGAGAAGCGCTTGTCCAGCGCCGCCAGATCGGTTTCCACAGAGGCAGTTGAGACCCCCATCAAGACTTTGCCGATTTCCACGCCATTGGGACTGATCGAGGCTTCGAGGTAGTAGACCGACGGATCGCTCTTCGCTGCGTCCAGCACCTTGTCCAACGCCCGCTCGCCCTGGCCTTTCTCCAGAAGCGCCTTGTTGATCGCGTTCTCCCGGTTGAGATAGCGCGTCAGGTGCTGGCCCGTGGCGTCGTCATAGACCACGAACAACACGTTGGGATTGCGCTGGGCGCGGCGAGCGAATTCGGACAGGGTGGGAATGTCGCTGTCCCACATGGCGCGGGGTGCGACCGACGCCAGAAGTTGCGCCATGTCATTGGCCGAGTCCTTCAGGTCCTTCTCCAGCGTCGTACGCAGTTGAGCCTGCTCGTCTTTCAAACGTGAAGACAGCCCAGCGGTCAGGCGCTGACGGGTATTGCTGGACAGGTTATCCAGGCTCGACGTGACTTCACGCCCCGCCTGCTCCAGCTCACCGGAGAGCTTTTGGCTATCGGAGCCCAAGCGCACGCCCAGATCGGTTTCCAGCGCAGTCACCGTGCTCCGGGTCAGAGCGACAGCCACCAGCACCTGCACCAAAAGGGCGATACCAAGGGTAACGAACACGGGCCGCAACAAACGGCTTTGTAACAGTGAGAGAACGGCCGACACAGGAAATCCCTCTACTCTAACGCCATTAAATTGATGGCATTCTGAAGGCAATATTCACAGCAAAGGTCATGCCGTCCAACAGGCATAAACGACAAAGGCCCCGATTAAGGGGCCTTTGTGTTTTACATCAACGACTTATTAAGCGAACGGGTGACGCAGAACGATAGTTTCGTTGCGGTCCGGGCCCGTCGAAATAATGTCGATCGGCGCGCCGACCAACTCTTCGATGCGCTTGATGTAGTTGCGCGCAGCCTGAGGCAGCTCCTCCAGGGTCTTGGCACCCAGGGTCGACTCGCTCCAGCCCGGCATCTGCTCGTACACCGGCTCCAGGCCGATGTAGCTGTCGGCGTCGGTCGGTGCGTCGATCACTGCACCATCTTCGTTCTTGTAGCCTACGCAGATGTTGATGGTTTCCAGGCCGTCCAGCACGTCCAGCTTGGTCAGGCACAGGCCCGAGATGCTGTTCACATCGATAGCGCGACGCAGGATCACGGCATCGAACCAGCCGCAACGACGGGCACGGCCAGTGGTGGCGCCGAACTCGTGGCCACGCTTGGCCAGGAACGCACCAACGTCGTCGAACAGCTCAGTCGGGAACGGACCGGAGCCGACGCGCGTGGTGTAAGCCTTGGTGATGCCGAGGATGTAGTCCAGGAACATCGGACCAACACCCGAACCAGTGGCGATGCCGCCAGCGGTGGTGTTGGAGCTGGTGACGTACGGGTAGGTGCCGTGGTCGATGTCCAGCAGGGAGCCCTGGGCGCCTTCGAACATGATGTCCTTGCCGGCACGACGCAGGTTGTGCAGCTCTGCGGTGACGTCGAGCATCATCGGCTTGAGCAGCTCGGCGTATTCCATGCACTCGTCGAGTGTCTTCTGGAAGTCGATCGCTGGCTCTTTGTAGTAATTGACCAGTACGAAGTTGTGGTAATCCAGCAACTCGCCCAGCTTGGCGGCGAAACGCTCACGATGGAACAGATCACCGATGCGCAGACCGCGACGGGCAACCTTGTCTTCGTAAGCCGGGCCGATGCCGCGACCGGTGGTGCCGATCTTCAGCTCGCCACGGGCCTTTTCACGGGCCTGGTCCAGTGCTACGTGGTAGGACAGGATCAGCGGGCAGGACGGGCTGATACGCAGGCGCTCGCGCACCGGTACGCCTTTCTCTTCCAGCTTGTTGATTTCCCGCAGCAGGGCGTCGGGTGCAACCACCACGCCGTTACCGATCAGGCACTGCACGCCTTCGCGCAGCACGCCAGACGGGATCAGGTGCAAGACGGTTTTTTCGCCGTCGATCACCAGAGTGTGACCAGCGTTGTGGCCACCTTGGTAGCGCACTACGGCGGCAGCATGTTCGGTCAGCAGATCAACGATCTTGCCTTTGCCCTCATCACCCCATTGGGTGCCCAGGACTACGACATTCTTACCCATAACACTTGTCCTCATTCGCGCAAACTTGGTGCCGGCGGCGGCCGGCAGGAAAACTCAAGAAGCCAGTGGCGATACTTGCCAAAGCCCGTTCTGCTGAATCAATTGCCGGTCGCAGTCCGCTTCACGGGCGGCGGCCAAAGGCTGCCCAGGCAATGCCTGAACGACACGCTGACCCTCACTGCGCAACTGGCAAACCTGCTGCCAGAGTGCTGCATCCGTACTGTCAGGCATCCAGATACCGCCAGACGGTAGCTCGATCTCAGCACGCCCCAGGGTCACCAGGGTTTTCAAATCGGTGGAGAAGCCTGTCGCCGGACGGGCGCGACCGAAGTCGGCACCGATATCGTCGTAACGACCGCCCTGAGCGATGGACTGGCCAACACCCGGCACGAACACGGCGAACACCACACCGGTGTGGTAGTGGTAGCCGCGCAATTCGCCCAGGTCGAAGTACAGCGGTAACTCCGGGAAACGCGTGGACAGACGCTCGGCAATCGCCAGCAAATCGTCCAGGGCCGCCAGAACAGGCGCCGGCGCATTGGCCAGACGCTCGCGGGCAGCGCTCAACACTTCACGACCGCCACACAGGTCGACCAGCGCTCGCAGCATGCCCGACAGATCGGCAGGCAGGCCTTCGGTCAAGGTAATGACCTCGTCGATGGCTTTACGTTGCAATGCATCGAACAACTGTTGCTCGACTTCGCCGGACAAACCGGCTGCGCGGGCCAGGCCGCGGTAGATGCCGACATGCCCGAGGTCCATGTGCACATCCGGCACATCGGCCAGTTGCAGCATGGCCAGCATCAGGCTGATGACTTCCACGTCGCTGCTCGGGCTGGCATCGCCGTACAACTCGGCGCCCAGTTGAATCGGGCTGCGAGAGGACGACAACGCACGTGGCTGAGCATGCAGCACGCTACCGGCATAGCACAGACGGCTCGGGCCTTCGCGACGCAGGGTGTGCGCATCGATGCGCGCCACTTGCGGCGTGATGTCGGCACGGAAACCCATCTGCCGGCCCGACTGCGGGTCGATGACCTTGAAGGTGCGCAGATCGAGGTCCTGGCCTGCGCCGGTCAGCAGGGATTCCAGGTACTCGATATGGGGAGTCACGACAAACTCGTAACCCCAGCTCTGGAACAGATCCAACACCTGGCGACGCGCAACTTCGATGCGCGCAGCCTCCGGTGGCAGTACTTCTTCGATGCCATCTGGCAGCAGCCAGCGGTCTACCGTTGCCATTACGCCATTCCCCTATGATCCGGGCAGCAAGCCTTTGGGCGAGCCTTGAGTGAAGCAGAAAATGATCGGCTCATGTGCATAAACCCCGCGCATGAACAACGTGGCGAAAAGCCTGGAACCGGCTTCGCCAACCACTTTCCTCGAAAAACCTGTCGAGTCATTCAACTCTGGCGCCTGCATAAAAACAGCAATCAAACGTGCAGACGCAAAAAAGCCGGGAATTTCCCGGCTGCCGCATCATACACACGTTTTCCCAAAGGATCACCCCGCCCGAGACTTTAGCCGCCAGGCGGGGGGATGATTCAGGTCAACGTCGTATCAAGGCTTGGCTTTTTCCAGGTAACGGAAGAAGTCACTGCTCGGGTCCAGGACCATGACGTCGGATTTGTTCGCGAAGCTTTCACGGTAGGCACGCAGGCTACGGTAGAACGCGTAGAACTCCTGATCCTGGCCGTATGCCTTGGAGTAGATCGCAGCAGCCTGGGCATCACCATCACCGCGAACCTCTTCGGATTCACGATAGGCTTCAGCCAGCAGCACGCGGCGTTGACGGTCGGCGTCGGCACGGATGCCTTCGGCCAGCTCGTTACCCTTGGCGCGATGCTCGCGAGCTTCACGCTCACGCTCGGTGCTCATACGCTCGAACACGCTGCGGTTCACTTCCTTCGGCAGGTCGATGGCCTTGACCCGGACATCGACAACTTCAATGCCCAGCTCTTTTTCCGCCATCTTGTTCAGCGAAGCGGTGATGTCTGCCATCAGCGCATCACGTTCACCGGATACCACTTCGTGCAGGGTGCGTTTACCGAACTGGTCACGCAGGCCCGACTCCAGACGACGGGACAGACGCTCGTCGGCAATCTGCTTGAGGCCGGAAGTCGCGGTGTAGAAGCGCTCGGCATCTTTCACGCGCCACTTGGCGTAGGCATCGACCATCACGGCTTTCTTTTCCAGCGTCAGGAAGCGCTGTGTCGGTGCATCCAGCGTCATCAGGCGCGCATCGAATATGCGCACCTTGTTAACGTAAGGCACTTTCACATGCAGGCCTGGCTGAACATCGGCCTGGACCACGCGACCGAACTGCAGCAACACCGCGCGCTCGGTCTGAGCCACGATGTAGAAGCAGTTCCAGGCAACGATCGCCACGACGACGCCGACAATAAGGGCGATCAGCGATTTATTGCTCATCAGCGACTCTCCCTGGTACGTGCCTGCTGTTGCTGCAGATCTGCTGCCGCACGCACATTCACTTCATTGCTGCTGGCTGCTGCGCCGGTCACCGGAGTGCTGGTGCGGCGACCATCCTCGACCATCTTGTCCAGCGGCAGATACAGCAGATTGCTCTGGCCATTCTTGTTGCCGGTCACGAGAACCTTGCTGGTGTTGCTGAAGATTTCCTGCATGGTGTCCAGGTACAGACGCTGACGGGTAACTTCAGGCGCCTTGCGGTACTCGGCCACCAGTTTGGTGAAGCGGTCAGCTTCACCCTTGGCGCGGGAGACGGTCTCGTCGCGGTAACCGTTGGCATCCTCGAGGATGCGCTGGGCCTGACCACGGGCTTCCGGCACGACGCCGTTGGCGTAGGTTTCAGCCTGGTTACGCGAACGCTGCTCGTCTTCACGGGCGCGGATCACGTCATCGAAGGCTTCCTGGACTTCACGCGGTGCAGCAGCGCTCTGTACGTTGACCTGAGTGACGGTGATACCGGTGCGATAGGTATCGAGGAAACGTTGCAGACGCTCCTTGATTTCGCTGGCCATCAATTCACGACCTTCGGTCAGCACCTGGTCCATGGCGGTAGAACCCACCACGTGGCGCAAGGCACTGTCGGTCGCATGCTGCAGGCTGGTTTCCGGCTGATCGACGTTCAGCACGAAGTCCTGCAGGTTGCTGATCTTGTACTGCACGGTCAGCGGCACTTCGACGATGTTTTCGTCTTCAGTCAGCATTTGACCCTGCTTGGTATAGGCACGCTCACGCGTGACGTTTTCCAGGTACTTGCGATCGATCGGCGGGAAATAGATGTTCAGGCCCGGGCCGACGGTTTCATAGTATTTACCGAAGCGCAGCACCACGGCCTGCTCCTGCTCGTCGACCACGTAGACAGCGCTGTACAGCCACACGGCTGCGAGCACGGTCAGACCGATGCCGAGCAGGCCACCAAAGCCGCCACTCTTGCCCGGACCACCACCCTCATCACCGCGTTTCTTGCCACCACCGAACAACCCGTTCAGGCTTTCCTGCAGCTTTCGGAAGGCCTCGTCGAGATCCGGTGGTCCCTTGCGGTCGCCGTTATTGCGGCGCTTGCCACCCCAAGGATCCTGATTATTCGAGTTGCCACCCGGCTCATTCCAAGCCATAGCGCTCTCCATCTGATAAAGCAAAGACGCACCCACGGCGCGCCGACCAATGCTACAGAATGCCTGTCACCGCGGCACAACCGCTTTCTCAGGCTTTTATTGCAAAGTGTGTTGCTCGATGAATTCCATCGGTTGCAGACCTTCGCGGCTCACGAGTCGATTCAATTCGATCCGTGGCAAGCGAACGGCCAGCAGGCTGATGCCTTCTTCGTCGTGTTCTTCTTTTTGCACCGCACCGAGTTCGAAAAACTGCGCACGCAGTCGAGCAAAACGTTGCGGCAAGCGCAAGGTGCCAACAAACAAATCGCTGCCCAACAGTTCCGCCACTGCCTGCTTGAGCAAGTCCAGGCCGGTACCGTCCTTGGCCGACAACCAGACCCGCTGCGGTTTGCCATCGGCATCGCGCTGGATCTGCGGCTCAACCCCCTCGAGCAAATCGAGTTTGTTGTATACCTCAAGGATCGGCAAGTCTTGTGCCCCGATCTCCCCGAGCACCACCATGACCTGTTCGATCTGGGCCATACGATCAGGCTCGTGCGCATCGATCACGTGCAGCAGCAGGTCGGAGTTGCTCGACTCTTCGAGCGTAGCTCGAAATGCCTCGACCAGTTTGTGCGGCAGGTGACGAATGAAGCCCACGGTGTCGGCCAGCACGATCGGCCCGAGGTCCTCGAGCTCTAGTCGGCGCAAGGTCGGGTCGAGGGTCGCGAACAGCTGGTTGGCGGCAAAGACGTCGGAATCGGTGACCGAGTTGAACAGCGTCGATTTGCCGGCGTTGGTATAACCCACCAGTGAAACCGTCGGAATGTCAGCACGCTTGCGCCCGCGACGAGACTGCTCGCGCTGGCTGCGGACCTTTTCCAGGCGCCCCTTGATCTGACGCAGACGAATCCGCAACAGGCGCCGGTCGGTTTCCAGTTGGGTTTCACCCGGCCCGCGCAGGCCGATACCGCCCTTCTGCCGCTCAAGGTGAGTCCAGCCGCGAACCAGACGCGTACTCATGTACTCAAGCTGGGCCAGTTCGACCTGGAGCTTGCCTTCATGGGTGCGGGCGCGTTGGGCGAAGATATCGAGAATCAGACCCGTGCGATCGATCACGCGACACTCGAAAATACGTTCGAGGTTACGTTCCTGACTGGGCGTGAGGATGTGATTGAAAATCACCAGATCGACCTGTTCGGCTTTGACCAGGTCGCGTAACTCTTCGACCTTGCCGCTGCTGATCAGGGTTTTGGCGGTTGGCCGATGACGCGGCACGTTAAAAAACGCGACGGTCTCGGCACCAGCCGAAATTGCCAACTCCTGAAACTCCTGCGGATCTTCGCGCGCCTCAGGGTCCTGACCATCCAAGTGAACGAGAATTGCCCGCTCACCACCACCGTGGCGCTCAAAGAACAAAGGAGACTCCTATCAGGCGTTACCTGGCTCAGCGTCGCCTGCTTCGGATTCGGTTGCGCTAGGCAGACGAATTGGACGAACTGGCACCACTGTAGAGATAGCGTGTTTGTAAACCATCTGGCTGACGGTGTTTTTCAGCAGGATAACGAACTGGTCGAAAGACTCGATCGTGCCTTGCAGTTTGATCCCGTTGACCAGGTAGATGGAAACCCCCACTTTCTCTTTACGTAAAGTATTCAAGTAAGGGTCTTGTAGCGAATGCCCTTTTGACATGTGCCGCACTCCTTTAAGGATTCAATATAAAAAATAGGTAAACAGATGGCTTGGGGCCGTCACACCCCCAAGGATAGACGGCAATTGCAAGGACTCAGCTCAATATGGAGATGGTCCCGAGGTATTTCAAGGCGCGCGGCAGATTGTCGCAATCGAGGCTGTCCAACCAGTGTAAATCAGCCCAACTGCGCAGCCAGGTGAACTGGCGCTTCGCCAATTGGCGCGTGGCAATGATTCCACGCTCCTGCATCTCGGCTTGCGTCAGCTTGCCTTCCAGGTAATCCCAGACTTGTCGATAACCTACTGCACGTATAGACGGCAACCCGGAATGCAAGTCACCTCTATCTCGCAGGGCTACGACCTCGTCGACGAATCCCTGTTCCAACATATTTGTGAATCTTTGTTTAATGCGCTCGTGCAGTACCTGGCGATTTGCCGGAGCGATGGCCAAGTTCGCGACAGTATAGGGCAATTGTTGCAGTCCCGAAGCGGCTGCTTCAGTACTTTGCGCAGATTGTCGCAAGCGTAGCTCAGTCATGCTCTGGCCGCTGACGCGATAAACTTCCAGTGCACGACTAAGGCGCTGCGGATCGTTCGGGTGAATTCGCGCCGCGGATTGCGGATCAATCACCGCCAATTGATCGTGCAGGGCTTGCCAGCCAAGGCGTGCAGCCTCTTCTTCGATTTGCGCACGAACGTCCGCATCGGCCGCCGGCATGTCGGCCAGACCTTCGAGCAAAGCCTTGTAATAGAGCATTGTGCCGCCCACCAGCAGCGGAATATTGCCCCGCGCGGTGATCTCGCCCATGGCTTGCAACGCATCGCGACGGAAATCCGCGGCGGAATAACTCTCGGCCGGGTCGAGAATGTCGATCAGACGATGCGGGAATTCGGCCAGGATCTCTTTGGAGGGTTTGGCGGTGCCGATGTCCATGCCGCGATAAACCAGCGCCGAATCGACACTGATCAGCTCACAGGGCAGGACCTTGGTGAGTTCGATGGCCAGGTCGGTCTTGCCGGCGGCCGTCGGCCCCATCAGGAAAATCGCGGGAGGGAACTGGCTCATCAACGACCGCGCAAGAACAGTTTGTCCAGATCGTCCAGGCCCAGTTGGGTCCAGGTCGGTCGGCCATGGTTGCATTGACCGCTGCGCTCGGTGTTTTCCATGTCCCGCAGCAGGCCGTTCATTTCCGGCAAGGCCAGGCGCCGATTCGCGCGAATCGCGCCGTGGCAGGCCATGGTGCCGAGCAGTTCGTTCAGGTGCGCCTGAATCCGGTCGCTGGTGCCGTATTCCATCAAGTCCGCCAGCACGTCGCTAACCAGTCGGTTGGCCTCGGCCTGTTTCAGCAACGCAGGGATTTGCCGGATGGCCAGGGTTTCCGGGCCAAGGCGCTGCAATTCAAAACCCAGACGCTGGAACCAGGCGACGTTTTCTTCGGCGCAGTCGGCTTCGCGCTGGCTGACCGCCAGGGATTCCGGCACCAGCAATGGCTGACCGCTCAACCCCTCGCTGGCCATGGCGACTTTCAGCCGTTCGTACATGATCCGCTCATGGGCGGCATGCATGTCTACCAGCACCAGGCCTTGGGCGTTTTCCGAAAGAATGTAGATGCCCTTGAGCTGAGCCAGTGCATAGCCCAGCGGCGGAATGTCATCTTGCCCGGCCGGCAGCGCGACCGCATTGGCCTCGGGCAACGGCGCGAAAAACTCGCGATAGGCCGCCTGGGCTTCGGCGACGGGCACGCCGGACTGAGGCCGCGGCGTGTATTGATACTGATAACCGGCACCGGCGCCAGAGCCCGCCGAAGTATTGAAGGACGGCTGGGCCTGAGGCTGCTCCAGCAGCGCATTGGCCGCCAGACGCATCTCGCCCTGCGGGCCGAACTCGCCGGCTTCGATACCGGTTGGCCGGACCATGGCTGTCGCGACAGGCGCGGCCAACTGGTCTTCCGGCCGCACATCACCCAAGGCGCGATGCAAAGTGCCGTAAAGGAAGTCGTGAACCATGCGCCCGTCACGGAAGCGTACTTCGTGCTTGGTCGGGTGCACGTTGACGTCGACGCCCGCCGGATCGACTTCGAAAAACAGCACGAATGTCGGGTGCCGACCGTTGAACAATACGTCGCGATAAGCCTGGCGCACTGCGTGCGCCACCAGTTTGTCGCGCACGGCACGGCCATTCACAAAGAAATACTGCAAATCCGCCTGGCTGCGGTTGAAGGTCGGCAACCCGACCCAACCCCACAAATGCAGGCCATTGCGTTCGATTTCGATCGGCAGCGCCTGCTCCAGAAAGCCCGCCCCGCAGATCGCCGCCACACGCCGGGCGCGGGCCGCGTCATCATGGGCCTCGTGCAGGCTGAGGATGGTTTTGCCGTTATGGCGCAGATGGAACGCCACATCGAACCGCGCCAGCGCCAGACGCTTGATCACTTCTTGCAGGTGATCGAATTCGGTTTTTTCGGTCTTCAGAAACTTGCGGCGCGCCGGGGTATTGAAGAACAAATCGCGCACTTCCACCGAAGTGCCCACCGGATGAGCCGCTGGTTGCACGCGAGCCGCCATGTCCCGGCCTTCGGTTTCCACCTGCCAGGCTTGATCGGCGTCGCGAGTGCGGGAAGTCAGGGTCAGACGCGCCACGGAACTGATGGAGGCCAGCGCCTCACCACGAAACCCCAGGCTCATGACCTGTTCGAGGTCTTCCAGGTTGCGGATCTTGCTGGTGGCGTGACGGGCCAGGGCCAAAGGCAGGTCATCGGCGGAAATGCCGCTGCCATCGTCGCGCACCCGCAGCAGCTTGACACCGCCCTGCTCCACATCGACATCGATGCGTTTGGCGCCGGAGTCGAGGCTGTTTTCCAGCAACTCCTTGATCACCGAGGCCGGGCGCTCAACCACCTCACCGGCGGCAATCTGGTTCGCCAGCCGTGGACTGAGTAGCTCGATACGCGCCGTGTTGGTCAGCACCTGGTTCATTCTTTGGCCGCCAGTTCAGTGCCTGGAATGGTCAACGTCTGACCAATCTTCAGCTCGTCACTTTGCAAGTTGTTGGCACTGCGCAAGGTGGCCGCAGACACCTGATAACGCACAGCGATCATCGCCAGGGTTTCGCCGGGGCTCACGCGATGGTCACGCGGGCCTTGGGCGATCTTGCCGGAATCGCGCAGCCAGGCAATGTAAGTGCCCGGCGGCGGGTTCTGCTGGAAGAATTGCCGCACGCCGCTGCTGATGGAGCGCGCCAGCGCCTGCTGGTGGCTCGATGCCGCGAGTTTCGAGGCTTCGTTGGCGTTGGAGATGAACCCGGTTTCCACCAGGATCGACGGGATGTCCGGCGACTTCAACACCATGAACCCGGCTTGCTCGACACGTTGTTTGTGCAGCGGCGTGACGCGACCGATGTTACTCAAGACTTTCTGGCCAACGTTCAGGCTGGAAGTCAGGGAAGCGGTCATCGACAGGTCGAGCAGCACGCCGGCGAGCATCCGGTCCTTGTCGTCGAGGCTGACGTTGCCGGCACCGCCGATCAAGTCGGAACGGTTTTCGCTGTCGGCCAGCCAACGGGCGGTCTCCGACGTAGCGCCGCGGTCAGACAGGGCAAACACCGACGCACCGAACGCTGCGGCTGACGGCGCGGCGTCGGCGTGGATCGAAACGAACAGGTCGGCGCCCTTCTTGCGGGCGATTTCGGTACGGCCGCGCAATGGAATGAAGTAGTCGCCGGTACGGGTCAGTTCGGCGCGGAAACCTTTCATGCCATTGACCTGACGCTGCAGTTCACGGGCGATGGCCAGCACCACGTCTTTCTCACGCTGACCGCGAGAGCCCGAGGCGCCCGGGTCTTCGCCGCCGTGACCGGCATCGATCACCACGATAATATCGCGCTTGCCAGCCGGCGCGGGTGGCAGCTTGATCGAAGGCTCGGACGGCGTGACGGGTACGGCGGGTACCGTGGCCACAGACGGTGTTGGCGCAGGCGGTGGCGAGGCATCGGCCGCGTTGTCGAACAGGTCGACTACCAGGCGATTGCCGTACTGGGCGTTCGGCGCCAAGGTGAAGCTTTTCGGCGTGACGGCTTTTTTCAGGTCGATGACTACCCGCAAATCGGTCGGCGTACGCTGAGCCGAACGCATTGCCGTGATCGGCGTGTTGGCCGTGGAGACGTTCAGCGGCGAGCCGAGCGTCGCGCCATTGATGTCGATTACCAGCCGATCCGGTGCGGTCAGGGTAAAGACGCTGTGCTGGACAGGCCCCGTCAGGTCGAACACCAGTCGAGTGTTATCCGGCGCCCGCCAAAGGCGAACACTGTTGACCTTCGTCTCGGCCACAGCGTCGACGGTCACCGCCAAAAACAACACCCCTACGGCAGCAACCAACGCGCGAAAGCGCATACCTAACCCCATCATTTATTTGGATTCCAATGCCAAAACGGCACACCACGACTCGCCACGCGAGCCCTGGGGCAAAATTCTCAGCGAACGCCCGCTGTCTTGCGGGCTAATGGTAATGGTCAGGTCGGGCTTTGGCAAAAAGCCTGCACCCTTCTGGGGCCATTCAATAAGACATAATGCGTCGTCATCGAAATAGTCGCGGATGCCGAGGTACTCCAGCTCCTCGGGGTCGACCAATCGATATAAGTCGAAATGGAAGGCGCGGACAGCGCCGATCTCGTAAGGCTCGACCAGGGTAAAGGTCGGACTTTTTACCGCGCCGGTATGCCCCAGGCCACGGATGATGCCCCGGGACAGTGTGGTTTTCCCCGCGCCCAGATCCCCTTCAAGAAAGATCAGACCGTGCCCTCCGGTGGTTTTGGCGATACGTGCGCCAAAATCGCTCATGGCCTGCTCATCAGCCAGGTACAGGGTTACTTCAGACACGGTGCTTGCTCCTCCAACAACTGACGAATGGCTGGAATCAGATCACTGGCCGCCAGCCCGCGGCCTAATTTACCTTGTTGCGCACCGGCATTGGCGTGCAGCCAGACCGCCAGGCAGGCCGCGTCGTACGCGTCCAGGCCCTGAGCGAGCAAGGCGCCCACCAGACCGGCCAGCACATCACCCAACCCGGCCGACGCCATGGCCGGATGGCCCTGATGACACAGCGCCAGACGCCCATCGGGAGTGGCAATCAGACTGCCAGCGCCCTTGAGCACTACCACCGCTGTATATTTTTTGCTCAACGCATGGGCCGCGGCCGGGCGGTCAGTCTGTACGGCGGCTGTCGATATCCCCAGCAATCGTGCCGCTTCGCCCGGATGCGGCGTGATGACACTACCTGCGGGCAAGCTCACGCCACCTTCGGCCAACAGGTTCAATGCATCGGCATCCCAGACTTGTGGCTGCGACGCGTTGGCCGCAGCCGACAACAGGCTGCGCCCCCAGGCGGCCTGCCCCAGCCCCGGGCCGACGACCAGCACCGTGGCCTTCTCCAGCAAGCCCATCAATTGATTGGCCGACGACGTACCGAGCACCATGGCTTCCGGCAAACGCGCCAGGGCGGCCGGAACATGCTCGCTGCGGGTGGCCACGGACACCATGCCGGCACCGCTGCGCAGGGCACTTTGTGCACTAAGCAGGATGGCGCCGCCAAAACCGCGATCACCGCCAACGAGCAATACGTGACCGAATTTGCCTTTGTGGGCAGTTGGAGCGCGGCCGGTCAGACGCGGCACATTACCGGCCGTCAGGCGACGCGCACTGATCTCGGCCCCAATAAATGTCTCGGGGGCGACGTGCAGATCGTTGAATACCAAATCGCCCACCACATCCGCCGCGTCACCGGTGAACAGCCCCACCTTCAAACCGATGAACGTCACCGTCAGGTCTGCTCGAACCGCAATGCCGAGCTGGCGACCCGTATCGGCGCACAGCCCCGAGGGGATATCCACCGCCGCAACCGGGAGCCCACTGGCATTGATCGCGGCGATGGCGCTGGCGAACGGCTCACGCACTTCACCGGTCAGGCCGGTGCCGAGCAAGGCATCCAGCACAATGCCGCGCAACTCGGAGTGCGGGGTCCAGCCTTGAATGGCCACGCCTTCGGCCACCGCCTCGGCATGCGCCGACGCGGCATCGCCCTGCAAACGCCCGGGGTCACCGGCGGCCAGCACCCGCACATGCCAGCCGGCACGTCGGGCCAGCACGGCCACCAGATAACCGTCGCCTGCGTTATTGCCATGGCCGGCCACCACACTCAATTCATGCCCGGTCGGCCAATGGCGGACCAGCGCACGCCAGGTCGCCCGTGCCGCACGCTGCATCAATTCGAAGCCCGGTGTACCGGCCGCGATCACGCTCGCATCGAGCCCTCGGACTTGCGCGGCGCTATACAGCGCGTCGGGTAATTCATCTTTAGTGTGCGGCATGCGTCTTCAGGCTCCGATGTCTGGCAGAATTATACGCATCTCAGCTCCGGTTTCTCTCGCCTCATGCCCGCTATTACCACAGACCTGCCCGCCCTCGCCCAATCCATCAAGGACTGGGGCCGCGAGCTGGGCTTTCAGCAAGTCGGCATCAGCGGCCTCGACCTGGCCGAGCATGAGCAGCACCTGGAGCGCTGGCTCGCCGCTGGCTACCACGGCGAAATGGACTACATGGGCGCCCATGGCAGCAAACGCTCGCACCCGGAAGAACTGGTGCCGGGCACCCTGCGCGTGGTTTCCCTGCGCATGGACTACCTGCCGGGCGACACGCACATGGCGCAACGGCTGGCCCAACCGGAAAAAGCCTACGTTTCGCGTTATGCCTTGGGCCGCGATTACCACAAATTAATTCGTAAACGCGTGCAACAACTGGCGGAAAAAATCCAGGCAGTGATCGGCCCGTTCGGCTACCGCGCCTTCGTCGACAGCGCCCCGGTGCTGGAAAAGGCCATCGCCGAACAGGCTGGCCTGGGCTGGATCGGCAAAAACACGCTGGTCTTGAATCGCAAGGCCGGCAGTTACTTCTTCCTCAGCGAATTGTTCATCGACCTGCCGCTGCCGGTGGACCCACCCCACGCCACCGAGCACTGCGGTCGCTGCACGGCCTGCCTGGACATTTGCCCGACCAATGCCTTCGTCGGCCCCTATGTGCTGGACGCCCGTCGCTGCATTTCGTACCTGACCATTGAACTGAAAAGCGCGATTCCTGAAGATTTACGACCGCTGATCGGCAATCGGGTGTTCGGTTGCGATGACTGCCAGATTGTCTGCCCATGGAACCGCTTCGCCCGGCCTTCCGGGGAAAGCGACTTCAAACCCCGGCACAACCTGGACAACGCCGAACTGGCCGAACTGTTCATGTGGGACGAAGAAAAATTCCTCAGCAGCACCGAAGGTTCACCGTTGCGTCGGGCCGGTTACGAGCGTTGGTTGCGCAATCTGGCGGTCGGCCTGGGCAATGCGCCGTCGAGCATTCCGGTGCTGGAAGCGTTGAAGGCACGGCGGGACTATCCGTCGGAACTGGTGCGCGAGCATGTCGAATGGGCGCTAAAACAACACGGGCTTATGTAGTAGCTGCCGAAGACTGCGTTCGACGCGACTGCGAAGCGAGCCCTTCGGCCTCGAACGCAGCCTTCGGCAGCTGCTACAGGGACTGCGTGTAAATCAGGCTTCGTCGTTATAAACGAACTTGGGCATTTCCCAGTGGAAACGGATCGCCAGCAAGCGCAGCAGGAAGCCGCCGAATAGCGTGATCAGGATCGCCTGTTCACCCGGCAATTGCAGATAGACACAGAATAAATAGCACCACGCCGCGGCAAACGAGACGCTGGCGTAGAGTTCGCGGCGGAAGATCAGCGGGATGTCGTTGCAGAAGATGTCCCGCAGAATGCCACCGAATACCCCGGTGATCACGCCGCTGACCGAGGCCACCAGCATGCCGTGGCCCATTTCCAGGGCGGTCATGCAGCCGATCAGGGTGAACGCGACCAGGCCCGCGGCGTCGAGCACCAGAAACAGCGAGCGCAGATGGCGCATCCAGCGCGCAGCGAAGACGGTGAACATCGCAGCGATCGACGTCAGCACCAGGTATTCCGGGTGTTTGACCCAGGTCAGCGGGTAATGGCCAAGCAACACGTCGCGCACCGAACCGCCGCCCAACGCCGTGACGCATGCAATCAATACCACGCCAAACCAGTCCATGCCGCGACGGCCCGCAGACAGGGCGCCAGTCATGGCTTCGGCAGTAATGGCGATCAGGTAGAGCATCAGCAACATGGTGGCGGTCCTTACGAGAAGGCGCGCAGTCTACTCACTTCACCGAAGCACCAAAAGAGGGCGAAGCATTCACACCTGTGGCGAGGGGGCTTCCCCCCGTTGGGTCGCGTAGCGGCCCCAAAACCAGACACCCTGTTCTTCCAGGCGTACCGCGCCGACCGGTTTGCGACTGCTACGCAGCCGAGCGGGACGGTGCGGCGTTCCGACAAGCTCCCTCGCCACAAAAACCTCCCTATGCCCAATCAGAACTTGATGAAATTCTTGCGGTAGTGCTGCAGCTCGGCGATCGATTCGCGGATGTCGTCCAGGGCCAGGTGGGTGCTGCCCTTTTTGAAGCTGTCGCGCACATCCGGTGCCCAACGCGCGGCCAACTCCTTGAGGGTCGACACGTCGAGGTTGCGGTAGTGGAAATAGCTTTCCAGCGACTTCATGTGGGTATAAAGGAAGCGACGGTCCTGGCAGATGCTGTTGCCACAGATCGGCGACTTGCCCTTCGGCACCCATTTCTCCAGGAAGGCGATGGTCTGGGCTTCCGCTTCGGCCATGCTGATGCGGCTGTCGCGAACCCGTTGGGTCAGTCCGGAGCCGCCGTGTTGACGGGTATTCCACTCGTCCATGCCGGCGAGGATCTCGTCGCTGTGATGAATGGCGATCACCGGACCTTCAGCCAAGGTGTTCAAATTACTGTCGGTGACGATGGTGGCCATCTCGATGATGACGTCGGTATCAGGGTTCAGCCCGGTCATTTCCAGGTCGATCCAGATCAGGTTCTGCGGGTTCTGCATATGTCGGCTCCTCGGCGTAGGTTCGCAGTTTAGCCTAGGGAGACGGCCGGGCGTGCTAAACTCGCGACCGTTTTACCTAATCGCTGCATTCTCGATACGGAACACCCATGGCCAAACGCCAACTCAATCGTCGTCAAAACTGGCGCATCGAAAAGATTCAGGGCGAGCGCGCTGCCCGCGCCGCCAAACGCGAGTCCTCGGCTGTCGAGGCACTTGAGGGTGGCGACCTGGGTCCGGAACAGACGGGCCTGGTGATCGCGCACTTCGGTGTACAGGTTGAAGTCGAAGCCCTCGATGGCGAGCTGGCCGGCCAGGTATTCCGCTGCCACTTGCGCGCCAACCTGCCGGCGCTGGTGACCGGTGATCAGGTCGTATGGCGTGCCGGCAACCAGGGCATCGGCGTGATCGTGGCGCAACTGCCGCGCAAAACCGAGCTCTGCCGCCCGGACAGTCGTGGACAGCTCAAGCCGGTGGCGGCCAACGTCGACATGATCGTCATCGTCTTCGCACCGCTGCCAGAGCCTCATGCCAACCTGATCGACCGCTACCTGGTTGCCGCGGAACATGCGGGTATCCGCCCGTTGTTGCTGCTGAACAAATTCGACCTGATCGACGAGCAGAACGCCCCGGCGCTGAATGCCTTGCTGGCGGTTTACCGCACGCTGGGCTACCCGGTGCTGGAAGTGTCGGCGCACCACGGCAACGGCATGGAACAACTTCAAAAACTGTTGGACGGGCACATCAGTGTGTTCGTCGGCCAGTCCGGTGTCGGCAAATCATCTTTGGTCAACAGCCTGTTGCCGGAAGTCGAAACCCGCGTCGGCCCGCTGTCCGAGCTGTCGGGCCAGGGCACCCACACCACCACCACCGCGCGGTTGTTCCACTTCCCCGGTGGCGGTGAGCTGATCGACTCTCCGGGTATCCGCGAGTTCGGCCTGGGTCACGTCAGCCGTGCCGACGTCGAAGCCGGCTTCATCGAGTTCAACGACCTGCTCGGCACCTGCCGCTTCCGCGACTGCAAACACGACCGCGAACCGGGCTGCGCCCTGCTCAAGGCCCTGGAAGATGGCCGCGTGCAGCAGCAACGGATGAACAGCTACCGGTCGATCATCGCCAGCTTGCCTGAAAACAGCTATTAAACAGACGCTCCAGCCGCCCCGACATTAACGGGACGGCTGGCCGCTCGTAACCACCTACAAAACAACCTACAAAACAACCCGTCGACTTAAACATCAGATATTTCTGTAGGGCGTCCGCACGCCTGTTTGAAGGGCACTTCTCTTTCACCGCGAAGCCCTTGTTTCGGCCATTCAACTGCATACATTCAAAACCCTCTTCGCACATTGGCGATACCGAGGGCACCCCATGCAAACCTATCATTTGTTCATCAGCCACTCGTGGAACTATTCAGACGCCCACGACAATCTGATCCGCCTGCTGGGCGCACAGCCGGACTTCAGTTTCAAGAACTTCTCGGTGCCACCGCACAACCCGATCATCGGCGCCCGCACCGACAAACAACTCGAAGAAGCCATCGAAAACAAGATCCGCCCGTGCTCGGCAGTGCTGATCATGGCCGGGATGTATTCGACCTACAGCAAGTGGATCAACAAGGAAATCGAGATTGCCAAACGCATGGGCAAAGTGATCATCGCGATCAAACCGTTCGGCGCCGAGCGGATTTCCAACGTAGTGCGCGAAGCCGCACACGCCGAATGCGCGTGGAACACCAAGAGCATCGTCAGTGCGATTCGCCTGCATACGGCGATGTGATCATGCGCAAGGGACTGTTTATCGGTATCAACCACTACTCGCATATCGCGCCGCTCAGTGGCTGTAACAATGACGCCATCGCCATGGCCTCGATACTGGAACGACATGCGACGGGTAAGCCCAACTTCAAAAACCTGGTGCTGACGTCCGCCGAGGAGTATCTGACTCGCCAGATGCTGGAAGAGAACATAAAGCAATTGTTCTCCGGCGACTGCAATGTGGCACTGCTGTACTTCGCCGGACATGGCCACTTCGAAAGCGGTATCGATGAAGGCATGCTAATTCCACAGGATTACCGCTGCAGCAACGATGGCATTCGCATCAGCGACATCCTTCAGTGGGCGAACGCTGCCGACAAGATCAAAAACAAAGTCATCATTCTCGATTGCTGCGAAGCTGGCGCCGCGGGCGAGATGCGCGGCCTGCGCGGTGGCGCCAGCGTCATCGGCGAAGGCATGACGATATTGACCGCCTGCAAGAAAGCCCAACCCGCCCTGGAGGAGTCCGGCCATGGCGTGTTCACCGGACTGCTGCTGCAAGCGCTTCACGGCGGCGCCGCCAACGTATTGGGCGAGATCACGCCTGGCAGCCTGTATTCGTTCGTCGATAACGCATTGGGCGCCTGGGATCAGCGTCCGGTGTTCAAAACCAACGTGTCGCAATTCATCGCCCTTCGCGAAGTCCCGCCGCTGATTCTGGAAGAAATATTAAGCCGCTTGCCCGAGTGGTTTCCCGAGGCACAGTCGGTCTATGCACTTGACCCCAGCTACGAGCCCACCGAAGCCACGTACGACCCGGACCACGGCCACATCTTCAAACAACTGCAAAAGTGCAACCGCCACAGCCTGATCGAACCGGTGGACGCCGAACACATGTACTACGCGGCCATCAACTCCACCGGTTGCCGCCTCACGGCACTCGGCGCCTATTACCGCGAACTCGCCCTCAAAGGACATTTCTGATGCCCGTATTCATCAGCTACCGTCACGTGGATCGCCCCCACGCGATCGCCATCAACAGCCGTCTGATACAGGCCAACATCAAGACCTACTTCGACGTGCTGGATCCGGAATCACAGACCACCGACGACATCACCGGGGTCATCACCCGCAACATCACCGCATGCACGCATCTGATGGCGGTGGTCTCTGACAAGACTGCGCTCTCGTGGTGGGTACCGTTCGAAATCGGCGAAGCGACCATCAGCAACCGGCGGATCTGCTCATTCAAGACCGAACCGGCGGAACTGCCGCTGTACCTCGATAAATGGCCAAAGCTCAGCACTGACAAGGATCTGGATTTTTTCATTGATGCCTACCGTGAAGAAGTGGCGACCAAGCGCTCCATGACGCTGGATTCGATCAGCGAATCCCTTTACGGCACCTACAGACGCAATGCCGAGCTGTTCCACGACCAGCTCAAAAACCGCATCCGACGGGGTTACTGACAGGTGCAAAAAAGCCGCGATGATCGCGGCTTTCTGGTCTTTAGCAAGCCTTGGATGCGCTGGGCTGGAAGCTGACGCACTGAGCAGACTTGCCCAGCCAACATACCTTACGTCCAAAATCGGCATTACAGAGCCATCTTAACAGCCAAATAACAGGATTTACGCACGCTATCAGCGCCTACGATACCGTGCGAAAAAAATGAATTAATTGAGGCTGAAGGCTTCTTGAATGGTCTTGATCAAACGGTCGCCATCCACCCCTTTGTAACCTTGGGGGTTTGACGCAAGCTCAGCGGGCACTTGGCTGAGAAATGACGTCAAATCGAGAGCCATTCGTTCAGGGAGTTCGGTCATTCCTTCCGTAAGACCGACAGAAAGCAAGATCACATCTCTGAAGTGCTTCTTGATATCGCGACTGTCCACTTGCACGCCGTTCTGGATCTGCGCCTTCTTGTTAAGCCAGGCATGGGCTTTGAGCGGAACGAGCCTGTCGGCCCCAATGTGACTGATTTCCTGGGTGTGATCGACGCCGGCCAGGAGAAAGTTGTAATACTCATCATCAAGGATGATCGCAGAAAGACTTGCGGCTTGCTCTTCTACGGGGATTCTGGTCATTCGGGCCGCTTCTTCGTGTTCCAGGCCATCTGGGAGACGAGAAAAAAGCTCGATCTGAACTGGAAAGGATTTGTCCTCGGGATTCTGGAAGCGATAGAAAACAGGGGAGCCCCCTTCTCTGTCTCCATTTTGGCGAATGGCATATCCGCCGTCCTTGATGAACTTCCAGAACTGACCTACGAACTCACGATTGAGAGCCTCAACGACCAGTACGACATCCAGATCCTTGGTGGGTCGAAATCGCTCACCCAGATCCTCCATGGTTATCGAGGCTGCCACCCCGCCTATCAGAACGTAGCTGCCCTGATAGTCTTTGAAATACTCTCTAAACCGGTCGATACCCACTACCATTTCACGTTCTCCATCATTTCATCCAAACACATTTGCACCCGGTCATCATGGTCATCCTTGAGACTTAGATAGAGAGAAAATGGGTCGACAACTCCAATAGCTATGTTGCTGTGCAGTGGCTCATAGTTCCAAAACTGGATGCAGCACGCTGCATGGTTTTGCGGCACCTCAAAATAGGGAAACGTGGTCTCGCGTTTAGATTTGGCCGTCTTTGAAGTCGAGCCCCAAAAGCCGATCTCTACCCCATATGCCGTATTCACTTTTTGGAGGTGATCAGACTGAGCAAGCTCTCGAATGTGATCGAACTGCGCAGTCGTCATTGCAAAGCCAGGTACTTTTGGACTGGCGAGAAGGCTCATCTCTGCCAGGGCCGCCTCCCCCGCCAGCAGCATTGGGGTGTCAAACGCCTCAGGAATTGCATTTAACCAAAGCGTTTTTTTGACCGGCGTACGCATGTAGTCTTTCGCCATTTCCCAAGTCTCTTTAGGAGACAAGTGAAAAAAGATCGCGGCTTCACCCATTTCCTTTCCAGGCTGAACGATGTCCAGATCGGTCAGCTCTTTGATGGCTCTGGTAACGGTCATTTTTGCGTAGGTAAAGGACTTCTCGAAAGTAGAGCGAGTGGTCAGTAACCGGGGTTGCCATCCTTTGATCAATAATTGAATAAGCATGGATTGAGTGGCGGGGCTCAGAACCTGAGGTTTTTCCAGGCGCTGCCTGTAGTACTCACGCAAATCCATTCCAAACGCTGGAAGATAAAGCTGGTTTCCCGGCACGATGAATTGGACGCCTTTCTCGACCAGTCGTTTTCTGTCATAGCTCGGGAGCGCGTCTGTGACGAAAACCATGAGGTCACTGGTTTCGGTCAACTTCTTCTCCAGCAGCTTGTTGATTGCCTGCATATGCTTGGCTACATCCGCAACGCTAGCTTCCCGCTGTGGATGCTCCTTGAGGATAAGGCACTTGGCACCCAAGATTTCCGTGACGAAAAATTCGTATCGGTCACGCAGCACATACGGAAGGATTTTGACGTGCTCCCACGGTTTTAAGCGCAGCTTGAGACCAAGCACACTCTCTACATAGACCTTGAGCTCGATCAGGTCACGCCTCTCAGGGAGGTCGTGGTCGTAGCTGGTAAAATCAACCATGGCCATTCTTCCGTATCACGATTTCATCACGATATCAGAGGCTCTGATAGCGTGCAAAATTCCTGATATTCTTCCGTGAATTCTGATACAGAGTCTCTGTGAAGCGAGATAAAAGATAATGGCCAGGGAGCGAGTGACTGTCGCGGTAGGGATAGAGTTATCTACAACCCCTACCGCGACCAGATGCGCGACGATCGCGGCTTTCCGGTCTTCAAAGTGCGGCTTTTTCCAGCTTCCAGCCCAAAGCATCCAAGGCGTCACAGCCGTCCTGAATCAACAGGTGTGCAGCATTGGCGAAATGCTCCAGATCGTGACCTTCGACGTTTTTGATGCACAGGCAGGTGACGCTATTGAGCAGATTGCGCGCGGCTTTGATTCGGTGAGTGGCGGTTTCGAGGAGATCCGAGAATTTGGCTTCGGTGTCGATATACAGAGTCGGGCCGACGCTGAAATTGCCTTGCAAGGGGTGATACTTAGCCATTAGGTCTAACTCCGGTCACTTGGGTGAGGATTCATCTTTGTTTCGACCGGCTAAGATCGATCGCTGATTCGTCAGCGACGAGCGAACTGTAGGCGAGCAATCTGGGGAAGTAAACCCGGCCAATACGCCTCGGAACTGTCCTACATCATTCTCCGAACAAGCCTCACTCCTTGATTTTTACCGCCGGCACCGCCAGCCCATCGCGCGGTTAATCAATCCACCTTCCGTTCGTTGCTGTCTTATTCGAGTTCCAGATCGACAGTCGCTGCCCGCCTTTGCCGATCATTTTCGTGACGCCACGAAAATGATTAGCGGCATCCAATCCAGCGGTTTTGCCGTTGAAGCTGTGGCAAGGAGTGATTGTCCATAACGACTTCCTGATAAGAAGCCAGAAGGTGTAAACCTTATTCAGGACGAAGCAGCAGAGACAAAAAAGCCGCGATCATCGCGGCTTTTTTTGGCCTCAGGAAACCGCTGCCGGCGGTTTCGGCTCGACGCTCTTCAGGCCAGGCTTCTGGAACGGGTACAAGTGCTGGCGCAGGATACCGCCCGGCAAGTCCTTGCCAAAAACCCCGTAGCGCGTCGGCCACTCCTTGGGTGGCAACTTGAAGGTGCCAAACAGCATATCCACCAGCGGCGTATGGATCGCATAGTTCTTGTAGATGTAATCCTTGTGCCGGGCATGATGCCAATGGTGATAGCGCGGCAGGACCAGCACATAATTCAGCCAGCCGCCGTTGATCCGTACATTGGCGTGGGCCAGCACTGCCTGCACCCCGACCAGAATCACGTAGGCGTTCAACGCCTGGGGCGCAAAACCCAGCAGCATCAAAGGCACCAGCACGCCGGTACGGGTGAGCAGAATCTCGATGAAGTGGACACGCGAACCGGCGAGCCAATCCATGTGCGTGCTTGAGTGATGTACGGCATGCATGCGCCATAACCATGGCACGACGTGATACAGCCGATGCAGCCAGTACTGACCGAGGTCAGCCACCAGTACCGCCAGCAAGAACTGCACAACGATCGGCAGGCTTTGTACGCTGGCCTGCAAATCCGCCGACACGGCCCAGCCAGCCATAAAGCTCGACGAGGCAGTGATGAAAATCAGGATGAACTGCACCAGCATATGACTGACAAAAAAGTAGGTCAGGTCAGTTCGCCAGTGCGGACGCAGAATGTTTTGCTCAGGGTCCTTGGAATAGAGTTTTTCCAGGGGGATAAAGACGATGGCCGACACCAGCAGAGCCAGGACGAACCAGTCCAGCCCCAGCGAGTACGGTGTCTGCCCAATCGAGCTGATCTGCACATTGGTGCCGCCGAGAAACACCGCCAGCCCCGAGGCGACAAGTCCGGTAATCCCCAAGCGCTTTCGCTTGTTGAGCAGGATATTCAGGGTGCCCAGGCTGAAAGACAGTACCAGCCCAAGCAATAGCGTGGTGCGCGCAAACTGTTCGTCGTACACCTTGCGCAGTTCGGCGGTGGTCAGCCATTCGGGAAAGAGAAAGCACAATACCGCCAGCAGGCTCAATAGCCCGAGCGTGGCTGAGATGTAGCCACTGACCCGCCCTTCACCAAACTTGAAGGGTGCATTGCCATGCTGCTGAAAATAGGACTTGAGTCTTTCCATTACTGATCTTCCATGATTCCGAAAACAAACTTGCAGTGAGTCGAGTCAGTGCGACGCTGCAGTGACGCAGCCAGAAACAGAAAAGCCACTCATGGTGGCTTTTCTGCAGGTTATTGCTTGGGCGGTACAGCGGGTTTGGGCGGTTCGCCCGGCTTCGGCGCCGGATTATCAAACAGATTCAAACGCTCACGAAGTTCGTGTGCCGGCAGCGGTTCCTTATCCGCCGGCAATGCGTTCGGATCGGCTGGCGGCGCATGCACTTCGCCCGGGCCACCCTGCCCTTGCGTCGGCGCTGGCGCCGGTTCGGCACCTTGTTCACCTTCGATGGCGCGCTGGGCTTTCTTGGTCAGCACCACGATGTCGATCCGGCGATTGACCGGATTGAACGGGTTCTCCCTGTCGAACAGCGCCGACGAGGCATAACCGACGACTCGCGCGACCTGGGCATCCGGATAACTGCCGGCGACCAATGCACGACGAGCCGCGTTGGCGCGATTGGCCGAGAGTTCCCAGTTACCGAAATCGCCGGTGCCCGAGTACGGCTTGGCATCGGTGTGGCCGCTGATGCTGATCTTGTTCGGCACCGCTTTGATGGTGTCGGCCATGGCCAGCAGAATGTCTTCGAAGTACGGCTTCAGACGCGCACTGCCAGAGTCGAACATCGGGCGGTTTTCGGCGTCCATGATCTGGATGCGCAAACCGTCCTGGGTGATCTCGAAGAGGATCTGGTCCTTGAATTTCTGCAATTGCGGGTTTTCATTGACCTTGTTCTGCAACTCTTGCAGCAACAACTCCAGGCGTTCCTTCTCGACCTGCTCGGCCATGCCTTCAACCTGCTCGGCGTCGATGGTCACCTTGTCTGGCTGTGGCTGAGATTTCACCTCCGGGTTGAGGGTGTTCTCCGGCGCCAGGGTCGGCGTGCCGCCCAGGTCGATGATGTACGGCGTACCGCTTTCGGAAAACCCGACCGGGTCCTTGAAGTAACCGGCGATGGCGATCTTCTGTTCAGGCGTCGCGGTGGACAGCAGCCACAACACCAGGAAGAACGCCATCATCGCCGTCGCGAAGTCCGCGAAGGCGATTTTCCAGGCGCCCCCGTGATGCCCTCCGGCGATGCGCTTGACGCGCTTGATGATTATCGGCTGGTTATTTTCCATGACTTAACGACCGCGAACCGCTTGTTCCAGCTCAGCGAAGCTAGGACGGTGCGCCGGGTACAGAACCTTGCGACCGAACTCCACCGCCAGCGACGGCGGCATCCCGGAAGCCGAAGCCACCAGCGAAGCCTTGATGGCTTCGTAGGTGTTCAGTTCTTCCTTGGCATCGTGAGCCAGGGAGTGGGCCAGCGGACCAAAGAAACCGTAGGCCGCGAGAATACCGAAGAAGGTACCGACCAGTGCCGCACCCACGTGCAGACCGATGGACTTCTGGTCGCCTTCGCCCAGGGATGCCATGGTCACCACGATCCCCAATACCGCCGCGACGATACCGAAACCGGGCATGGCGTCGGCGATGCCGTTCACCGCGTGGGACGGGTGCTCGAGGTCTTCCTTGAGGCTGTAGAGTTCCATGTCGAACAGGCCTTCCAGCTCATGGGGAGCCATGTTGCCGGAGGACATGATGCGCAGGTAATCGCAGATGAACGCGGTCATGCGCTCGTCTTTGAGCACCGCCGGGTACTTGGCGAAGATCGGGCTCGCGGCGGCATCTTCGATGTCGCCTTCGATCGCCATCATGCCTTCGCGACGGCTCTTGTTGAGGATCTCGTAAATCAGCCCCAGCACTTCCAGGTAGAAGGTGTGGTTGAAACGCGAGCTGAACATGCCCAAGGACTTCTTGAGCACGTGCATTGTCATGTGGCCGGGGTTGGCCTGCAGGAAGGCGCCAAGGGCCGCGCCACCGATAATCATCACCTCGAAAGGCTGGATGAGAGCGGCAATCTTGCCGTGGGAAAGCACGTATCCGCCGAGCACGCTCGCGAATACGACGATGATGCCGATAATTTTAGCCATAGGTAGGAGAGCACTTACTGAGTCGGGTTCAAGGTCATATTCGGAAGTTAAAAAATCTCTTCTTCTACTTATCGGCAAAACTGCGCCAGACTATAGCCAGTTAAGGCGAAAAGCTAATTTGACCCGTTCAGGGCATAGGTAAAGCAGACGATGATCGCGTCCAGACATGGCTAACGAAACGAACGTCCCAACGCCAAAACCAACCACGCTTGAAGGCTGGGTCAAGCTTCTCGATGGCGTGCGCCTGCCGGTTCCGCAAGCCAGCCACGACCGGGTCTGCAAAGCCATCCGCGATAACCGCAGCTCGCTGCGCGACATCGCCGACTTGATGCAGGAAAGCCCGGCCCTGGCCTTGAGCGTGATTCGCGAAGCCAACCGTCACACCCATGGCAGCATGACCGAGCCTGCTGAAAACCTTGAGGTGGCGATCAATCGCCTCGGTTTGAAACGCACCGAAGAACTGCTCGACCGCCTGCCCGCCGAACCCCAATTGCAAATCCCCGTCGCCCTGCGCCAGCTTCAACTGATCAGCCAGCACGCCACTCAACAGGCCAACGGCTTTTTCGCCAGTCGCCTGGCGCGACTGTGGCAGGACATCCACTGGGGCAGCCTGCTGTTTCTTTCGCCACTCTGGCCCATGGCGCTGACCCACCCGCAGTTGCTTGAAGAATGGGAGCTGCGGGTTATCCATAAAGGCGAGTCGGCACGCAAAGTCGAAAAGCAATTGTTCGGCGTGCGCCTGCTGGACATCTGTCTGGCACTGGTGGACGTCTGGCGCCTGCCGATCTGGGTACAGCAAGGTTATCGGCTGCTGCGCAGCGAACAACGTGAGCTGGTGAAAGTCCTGCGCATCGCGCGCGACAGCGACCACCCATTGCGCCAACAGAACCGCCTTGATGACGACCCGACGTTACGCCGCTGGCTCAATCAGCCTGCCAATACCGTGCTGCTGGCCAACGGTCTGGCGTTGGCGGCACAACAGGCCTGGGACAGCCCCCACTGCGAGCGCTGGCAGTACCTGACCAGTCTTTACCTGCAAATGCCGATGGATGAGGTGCAACAACAATTGCACCAGCAGGCCGCCAACAGCGCTCGTCAACACGCTATGCCGGACCTCTGGCACGCGGCCGAATCGCTGATCTGGCCACCGGGTGCGCACCGCGTGCATGCCGGTTTGTTGCCCGCACCGGCACCGACCGCCGAAGACCTGGCGAAGTGGCGCAAGCAATGCGCCGAATTGCTGGTGGAGCCGAGCCGCTTTACCAATGCCATGCACTTGACCACATCGGCCCGGGACGCCCTGGTGGCGTGTGGCATGCGCCGGGTGATGATTCTGATGGCCGATCGCACGCACGCCAATTTGCGTGTGCACCAGACCGCCGGGCTGCCCAAGGAAGTGGCCGGCCTGAACCTGGTGGTCAGTCAGAGCACCGTGCTGCAACGCCTGCTCGCGCAACAGGCCCAGGTGCGCCTGACGCCGGCCAACAACGCACAATTCTCGGCCCTGCTGCCAGCCAGCCTGCGCTCACAGTTCAGCGGCGAACACCTGCTGCTGCGCTCACTGGTCAACAACGGCCGGGTGATCATGATCGTGGTAGCGGATCAGGGCGGCGGACCGTTCTCGGAAATCACCGTGCAAGCGTTCGGCAAAACCGCTCAATGCATCGAAAAGGCCCTGCACAGCTTTAGCCACCGCTAGGGCCTGTTATCAGTTATTTCCTGCCCCAAAATAACTGATAACAGGCCCTCATGACGCTGCGCTACAATCCTCCCCTTTGTGCTCTGGAGACCTCACATGTCTGACTTCTCTGGCTTGGCGCTGGTGATCGAACCGAGCGACCTGCTCTCGCGTCTCGACTCCCGCGAACTGATTCTGGTGGACCTGACCAGCAGCGCCCGCTATGCCGAAGGGCATATCCCCGGTGCACGCTTTGTCGATCCAAAACGCACTCAACTGGGTCAGGCGCCTGCGCCGGGCCTGTTGCCGACCCACGCCGCGCTTGAAGCATTGTTCGGCGAACTGGGGCACAACCCCGATGCAGTCTATGTCGTCTATGACGACGAAGGCGGCGGTTGGGCCGGGCGCTTTATCTGGCTGCTGGATGTCATCGGCCACAGCAAATATCACTATGTCGACGGCGGCCTGCCGGCCTGGCTGGCGGAAGGCTTGCCCATGTCGATCCAGATCCCGCCGGCAGTCGGCGGCCCGGTCGCCCTGACCCTGCACGACGAACCTGTCGCCACCCGCGAATACCTGCAAAGCCGCCTCGGCGCTGCTGACCTGGCGATCTGGGACGCACGCGGCCCGCTGGAATACTCCGGCGAGAAAGTGTTGGCGGCCAAGGGCGGGCACATTCCCGGCGCGGTCAATTTCGAGTGGACCGCTGGCATGGATCAGGCGCGCAACCTGCGCATCCGCACCGACATGCCGAAAATCCTGGAACAACTCGGCATTACCAAAGACAAAGAAGTCATTACCCACTGCCAGACACACCATCGTTCTGGCTTCACCTACCTGGTGGCCAAGGCGCTCGGTTATCCGCGGGTCAAAGGCTACGCCGGCTCCTGGGGCGAATGGGGCAACCACCCTGACACGCCCGTAGAGATTTAAGTTTTTCAAGGACAGTTAATGAATAAGCGTTTGTTTATCCTCAGCCAATACCTGCTGCCCCATCACTTGCTCTCGCGACTGGCCGGCTGCATTGCCGAATGCCGCGTGCGCTGGTTCAAGAATGCCTTTACTGCCTGGTTCGCCAAGCGTTATCAAGTGGACATGTCCCAGGCGCTGGTCGAAGACCTGACCGCTTACGAGCACTTCAATGCGTTCTTCACCCGCGCCTTGAAAGACGGCGCTCGCCCGCTGGATCAAACCCCGGGCGCGATCCTCAGCCCGGCCGACGGTGCCGTCAGCCAGCTCGGCCCGATCGAACACGGTCGCGTTTTCCAGGCCAAGGGCCACAGCTTCAGCGTGCTGGAACTGCTGGGTGGCGACGCAGCCAACGCAGCGCCCTTCATGGGCGGCGATTTCGCCACCATTTACCTGTCGCCGAAAGACTACCACCGTGTGCACATGCCGCTGGCCGGCACCCTGCGCGAAATGGTCTACATCCCCGGCCGCATCTTCTCGGTCAACCAGACCACCGCTGAAAACGTTCCGGAACTGTTCGCCCGCAATGAGCGTGTAGCGTGCATTTTCGACACTGAACGCGGCCCGATGGCCGTGGTACTGGTGGGTGCGATGATTGTGGCGTCGATCGAAACCGTTTGGGCTGGCTTGGTCACACCGCCAAAACGCGAGCTGAAAACCTTCCGCTACGACGAAGCGGCCCGTGCGCCGATTCACTTGGAAAAAGGTGCGGAACTGGGTCGTTTCAAGCTCGGTTCTACGGCGGTCGTGCTGTTCGGGCCGGATCAAGTGAAATGGACTGAAGGGCTGGGCGCCCTTTCGCCAGTGCAGATGGGCCAGGGCATCGGCCTGCCAACCGCCTGATCCCTCGATCCGATCCCACGAACGCCTTTCGTGGGATCGGACATTTCCTCCCGCTGCGCCCCCTCCTCCAGCGTTCATAGCTGCTACAGTTAAAGTCATTCGTTGCCCATTTCACGGTCGGAGTTTGTCCACGGCATGAATGAGACCAATCCTGCCCTGCTGCTACGCGCACCGATCCCGACGCAGTCGCGCCTGTCTTTCTGCGAAGCCACGCCACGCGACCTCAAGCGCTGGATCGCCAACCTGCCCAAAGCCAACATCGGTGAAACCGCTCGCCAGTTGTATCAAGGCCTGAGCGAACTCAACCAGTTGCTCACACCCAGCGACAATCGCCTGCAATTGCTCGAATTGCTGCGGCCCGAGGTGTATTACGTCTGCAAGCACCTGGAGCGGCATTTCCTGCATCAGGCCATTGTGCTCGACGAGCGTTCGCGCAAAATCGCCAACCTTTGCCAGGTGCTGCAGAGCCACTTGGCGATCGGCTACAAGCAGATCGTCGTCCGCATCGCACCGCGCTTCAGTAAAGACCGTGCGCCGCTGCTGACCCAGTCATTGCAACGTGCCGTCCATTGCTTGAACGGTACTTTGATCCGCGCAACTGAGCTCTATTGCCCGGCGCCCGAAGGGCTGTGGCTGGAACTGCATCAGCTGTACCGGATCGGCTGCGAACATCAGCTGCAACATCAGAGCGTGCGCGATGAACTGGCCAGCCAGACGCAAAGCCTGAGTATCGAGCAGACCTACGTCGTCGCCCTCCTGCTGGGCGCTTCACGCTGCAATCAACTGCGCCAGAACCAGATCGCCCGGCTCGCCGAGGTGCTGGAACCCTGGAGCCAATGGATCAAACTGCAACCAGCCAAACCGGACAGCGGGCTGTTTGCCGTCGCCTCGGACCTCGACAGCGGCCCGCGTTATCGCACCAAGTTCCCGGCCGAACACCAGGAGCGCTTGTTGGGGATCGACCCGCAGCCCCTGGTCGCCGCCATCGAAACCCATCTGCAACAATCGGCCGACAAGGCATCGCCGCTGCCGGTTCCGATGGGCCTCAATCTGGATACGCTGCAACACCTGCATGCCGCCTGGGGGCAGGCCTCCGAGCGCGGCTTCCAGCGCACCGTCGGCCACGGCACGTTGACCCTGTGCGTGGGCATGAGCGCCCTGCACTTTTATCTCGGTGGCAAACGCCCGTTCAACGACATCCTGAAAAAACCCGGCGCCCGTCCCGCGCAGTTCTCGGCAACCGAGCCGACAGGACGCGCCAAGGACCAATGGAAACAGGCCTTCGACGCCGCCCCCCATGGCACGGCAGACACGCTGCTGCCCTACGAAGAGATCGAATATCCACACCTTCAGAAACATGACAACCACGAGGCGTCCGGCCAACAGCATTTCCCGACCTACGCGCTACCGGTGATCAATCACAGCCCTGGCGGTTATTGCCTGGCCTGGCCCGGCGCAGTGCCTGCCGAACTGCAGGCTGGCGAAATGGTCGGTATCGAGGATACGGCCGGTCAAGGCTGGAGCGTTGCCGTGGTGCGCTGGATCCGCCAGGTACGGGGCGGTGGCACGCAGATGGGTATCGAGCAGGTTGCGCCTTACGCCGAGCCCTGCGGCCTGCAACTGATTCGCTCCGACGACGAACACAGCCAGTACTTGCGCGGGCTGTTACTGCCCGCCATCAGCGCCATCGACCTGCCGGCCACCCTGCTCACCCCGCGCCTGCCGTTCCAGGAAGGGAATAAGGTGCTGATCAACACCAATGGCCAGGAACGCCCGGCCGAGCTGGAGCGACGGATGACGAGCACCAACAGCTTCAATCAGTTTGCCTACCGCTCGCTGGAGGTAGCCAGAAACGAAAACGCCGCGGAAGGCGGCGTGGTCGGGGTAGCGCAAGAGTTTGATTCGTTGTGGAAGTCGCTATAGCGGCGGGGCCCAGAGACCGAGGCGCCCCCATCGCGAGCAAGATCGCGATGGGGGCGCCCGGACGGTCGAAAACTCAGAGCTGCCCGTCGCGATCCCGGAAACCCAGCAGATACAGCACGCCATCCAGCCCAAGGGTGGAAATCGCCTGCTTCGCCGATTGTTTGACCAATGGTTTGGCGCGGAACGCTACGCCCAGCCCGGCAATCGCCAGCATCGGCAGGTCGTTGGCACCGTCACCGACGGCAATCGTCTGCTCCAGACGCAAACCTTCTTTATGCGCCAGCTCACGCAGCAAATCCGCCTTGCGCTGCGCATCGACAATCGGCTCGACCGCCACGCCGGTGACCTTGCCGTCGACCACTTCCAGTTCGTTGGCGAACACATAGTCGATGCCCAGCTTGGCTTGCAGTTGCTTGGCGAAGTAGGTGAAGCCGCCCGACAGAATCGCGGTCTTGTAGCCCAGGCGCTTGAGTTCGGCGAACAGGGTTTCGGCGCCCTCGGTCAGGCGCAGGGAAGCACCGATGGAGTCCAGCACGCTGACGTCCAGCCCTTGCAGCAAGGCCAGGCGCTCCTTGAAGCTGGCGCGGAAGTCCAGCTCGCCGGCCATCGCCCGCTCAGTAATCGCGGACACCTGGTCGCCAACGCCGGCGGCCTTGGCCAGTTCGTCGATGACCTCGGCTTCAATCAGCGTCGAGTCCATGTCGAACACCGCCAGACGACGGTTACGGCGGAACAGCGAATCTTCCTGGAAGGCGATGTCGACGTTCAGCTCTTGCGCAACGCTGAGGAATTCAGCCCGCAGCGCTTGCGGGTCAGCCGCTTCGCCACGCACGGAAAACTCGATGCAACCCTTGCCCTTGTCGGCCGGGGTGTCCAGCGGCATGCGCCCGGACAGACGGTCGATATGGTCGATGTTCAGACCGTATTTGGCGGTGATCGAACTCACACGCTGCAATTGCTCGGCGGTCACTTTGCGGGTCAACAGGGTGACGATGTGGCGTTTCTTGCCCTGGTTGCCGACCCACTGCTGGTAATCCTCTTCGGACACCGGCGTGAAACGCACTTGTTGCTCAAGCTCATAGCCTTTGAACAGGATGTCTTTGAGCACCGAGTTGCCTTGCTCGGTGTCAGGAATTTCAACCAGGATGCCGAACGACAGGGTGTCGTGGATCACCGCCTGACCGATGTCGAGAATGTTCACACCACCCTGGGCCAGAACGCCGGTTATGGCCGCAGTCAGACCCGGACGGTCGACTCCCGTGATGTTTATCAGGACGATTTCGCGCAAGGCGCACCCCCGCAGGTGGAAAAAAACCGCATTCTACCCATTTTCAGTGACCATCGGGCACCGCGAGCGCTTTGACGGCCTAGGGCCTGTCGCTATACTGCGCGTCAACTTCACGGACAAAGAGCCGAGCTCAAGTGAACCGGCCCACGCCAGTAAAAACCGATAACTTCTTTCTGCTGATCTTCCGGGCACTGCGTCATCGCCGTGTACCGATCGCATTACGCATTGCCAGCCATAACGTGATCCTGGTCGCTCTGGCCCTGGTGATCTATGCCTGCGTGATGGGTTTGCAGTTCAAGCAGGCCATGCACGAGCAGGCGGATGCCCTGGGCGAAAGCCTGACTACCCAGACGGCTACGTCGGCCACGGAGCTGTTGGTGTCCAACGACATCCTCAGCCTGAATGTGCTGCTCAACAACCTGACCAAGAACAAGCTGGTGGCCCACGCTGCCATCTACAGCGTGGATAACCGCATCCTCGCCGAAGCCGGTCAGCGTCCCAAGCACGGCCTGCTGGGCGAAGCCGAAGGCATGTACCAGAGCAAGATCACCTTCCAGGACGTGACCGCCGGGCAACTGCGCATCAGCCTGGACATGGATCAGTTCCAGCAGCCGATGACCATCAGCCTGCAAAGCATGGGCATTCTGAGCGCGATTCTGCTGGCGCTGTCCCTGGCCTTGAGCCTGCGCCTGGGCCGCAATATCTCCACGCCGCTGCTGCAATTGCGCGTGTGGCTGCGCAATATCGACGAATACACCCCGGCCACCGAGCGTCAGGATGAAGTCGGCGATCTGGCTCGTCAGCTGCACGCCAATTTCGCGCCGGAGCCGGCCGAACCCGAGCCCGTTCCAGAGCCCGAGTTCAACGACAGCGATGACGACGAAGAGACCGATCCGGCCTTCGAAGTACGCAACCTGCGTGATCCTAGCTTCGATGAAAGCCGACCGGTGGCAGGTCTCAAGCCTGCTCCGCGACGCATTGTCAGCACGGTCGAAGACGACGAGGATGACGAAGACCCGTTTGCCGATCTGCGTGACGACTCGACAGACAATGCGCCGAAATCCATCGCAAAGCCGCAGGTATCGAACGTACCTCAACACAGCGCGGTACTGGCGGTACAACTGGGCGCGCAGGATCAACTGCGTCGCCTGCCCCGCGCACGTCTGGAAGAGCTGCTCAAACGCTACCGCGATTGCCTCGATCAGGCGGCGTCGCTCTACCAGAGCGAACTGCACACCCTGAACGATGGCAGCACACTGATGCTGTTCCACACCGAAGACAGCGGCGATGACTACCTGACCAACGCCATCTGCTGCGGTGAGCTGCTGCGCGCCCTGGGCCATCAATTGCAGATCGAAGTCGCCGACAGCGGCATCACCCTGCAATTGCAGTTGGGCCTGACACTGGGCGACGAACTGTTCAGCTTGAGCCAGATCGACCTGCTGCTGACCGAAACCGCTCAGGATGCGCTGGCCCTGTCGCAACATAGCCGCAACCTGCTGCTGGTGGAGCGCAAGATCAGCGATGACGCGCTGATTCGCCAGCGTGCGCGGATCCGCCCGATTGCAAGCCCTGAGGGGGCGTGCTGCGTAGAACGCCTGATGGAGCCTTATCCATCGATGCTGGAGCGGCAACTGGCGCGGATGCACGAACGCCGGGCATAAACCTTGACCCCTGCTTGTAACAAAGCCCGCACATGAGTGATCGTCTGCGGGCTTTTTGTTGCCCCTTAACTCTTGTAGCAGCTGCCGAGCTGCTACAACCAACCCGCAAAAACAACAAAGCCCGCACAAGGCGGGCTTTGTTCTGGACTCAATCCAGGCTCAGAACCTGAACACTTCCATATCCGTACGAATCGGCGAGGCCATCGGGATCTTTGGCTGTTTCTCGGGCTCTGCTGCCGGTGCTGCCGGTTTGGCAGCTGGTTTACGCGGTGCTTCAGCGATCGGTGGCTGGTTGGCCAGTGGCTTGAGCGCTGTGGACAGTTGCTCGGCCAGACGCTGCAGCAACACACCCTGGGCCTGAACCTGGGACGCCGTGCCGCCGGAGTGCTGCTCCTGCAGATGAACGATACGGTTATCACGCACCTGACCACGACGATCGATCAGGCGCCATTGCGCGTCCAGGATCGCCGGTTGCGACACACCCGAGTCCAGACGGGTGATGGTCAGCAGAACCTGAACATCCGGCGTGAAGCCCACTGTCGCAGGTGCCAGGACAACGCGTTGGCTGTCCAGATGACCAGCGACCTGACGCAGCAACAGCTGATCGATGTCCGACGACAGGCTGCCCGCCCAACGACCGTCGGCCGATGCTTGAAGGCTGCCATCCGGCTGACGCTGCAACAAGGTTTCGCGTTGCAGGTAATCAGCAACCGTTACCGGGCCCAACAATACCGCCATGCCCGCGCTTTGCGCAGGCTGAGCCGGACTTCCGCTGTCCAGCTGATACAGCGACACCGGCTGGTGCACGCTGCAACCCGCCAGGCCAAGAACGCCAGCGAGCATCAAAATAAAAGGAAGGCGCAGAGCAGTCATCGTCCCATCCAGGTGGCTGCCACAAGGCTCACCACAGTGAAAATACTCAAAAAATATGAAGAACACTCGGCTACGCCGGCGCTTGAAAGGCCATATCATCCGTGAATATGCGTTCCGACTCCAGCGCCAAAGCGTCGATCTACGCGTCAAATCGTAGATCGAGCGCTCTAGGACGCTTAATTGAGGTTTTCGACGAACAGCGCATCCACCCTCTGGAAGCCCCGTGGCAGTTTGTTACCGCGACGCCCACGCTCACCTTTATAGTGTTCAAGGTCGTCCGCCTTCAGTGACAAGGTACGTTTGCCGGCCTGCAGCACCAAAGTGGCGCCCTCCGGCAAAACAGCGATGTCCGTGACATATTCTTCGCGACTGGCAACACGCTCACCGGGAATCCCGATGATCTTATTCCCTTTACCTTTACCTAATTGTGGCAGATCGCTGATTTTGAAGATCAGCAGGCGACCCTCGGTGGTCACCGAGGCCAGCCAGTTGTGTTCACGGTCGGCCACTGGACGCGGCAGGATGACCTTGGCGTTGTTCGGCAGGCTCAACAGGGCCTTGCCCGCCTTGTTCTTGGCTTGCAGGTCTTCGCCCTTGACCACGAAACCGTAACCGGCGTCGGATGCGATCACGTACAGCGCATCGTCTTCAGGCATCAGCACGCATTCGAAGCTCGCCCCTGGTGGCGGCGTCAGACGGCCGGTCAGCGGTTCACCCTGGCCACGGGCCGACGGCAGTGTGTGGGATGCAACCGAATAACTGCGGCCGGTGGAGTCGATAAACACCGCAAACTGGTTGGAACGCCCGGCCGCCGAGGTCTTGAAGCCATCCCCGGCCTTGTAGGACAGCCCGGTAGCATCGATGTCGTGACCTTTGGCGGAGCGAACCCAGCCTTTTTCCGACAACACGACCGTCACTTTCTCGTTCGGCAGCAGATCGTGCTCGGTCATCGCTTTGGCTTCGGCGCGCTCGACGATTGGCGAACGACGGTCGTCGCCATAGGTTTCGGCGTCTTTGATCAGCTCGCTGCGTACCAGTTTCTTCAGCTTGGCTTCGCTGCCCAGCAGGGCTTGCAGCTTGGCCTGCTCCTTGAGCAGTTCGTCCTGCTCGGCACGCAGCTTCATTTCTTCCAGTCGCGCCAACTGACGCAAACGGGTGTCGAGAATGTAATCGGCCTGGATCTCGCTCAGGGCGAAACGCTCGATCAGACTGGCCTTCGGATGCTCCTCGGTACGGATGATGTGGATCACTTCATCCAGGTTGAGGTAGGCAATCAGCAAGCCGTCCAACAGGTGCAGGCGACGCTCGACCTTGTCCAGACGGAATTGCAGGCGTCGACGCACGGTCCGCACGCGGAATTCCAGCCATTCCACCAGCAATGCACGCAGGTTCTTGAGCTGCGGCTTGCCGTCGAGGCCAATGATATTGATGTTGACCCGGTAGCTGGATTCCAGCTCGGTGGTCGCGAACAGGTGCTGCATCAGCGCTTCGTGATCGACCCGGCTGTTGACCGGAATAATCACGATGCGACAAGGGTTCTCGTGGTCCGACTCGTCGCGCAAGTCCGCGATCTGCGGGGCTTTCGACGGTTTGGCCTGCATCATCGCGGCAATCTGCTCGAGCACTTTGGCACCAGAGACCTGGTGCGGCAGCGCCGTCACGACGATGTCGCCGTCTTCGACGTGGTAAACAGCGCGCATGCGCACCGAACCGCGACCGGTTTCGTAGATTTTCAGCAGGTCGGCGCGCGGCGTGATGATTTCCGCTTCGGTCGGATAATCCGGCCCCTGAATGTGTTCGCAGAGCTGCTCGACCGTGGCTTTCGGTTCATCCAGCAAGCGCACGCAAGCGGTCGCGACTTCGCGCAGGTTATGCGGCGGGACGTCGGTGGCCATGCCCACGGCGATACCGGTGGTGCCGTTGAGCAGGATGTTCGGCAAACGGGCCGGCAACACCAGAGGTTCTTCCAGGGTGCCGTCGAAGTTCGGGCCCCAGTCCGCCGTGCCCTGGCCCAGTTCGCTGAGCAGCACTTCGGAATAACGCGACAGCCGCGCTTCGGTGTAACGCATGGCCGCGAAGGACTTGGGATCATCCGGCGCACCCCAGTTACCCTGGCCGTCGACCAGCGTGTAGCGGTAGCTGAACGGCTGGGCCATCAGCACCATGGCTTCGTAGCACGCCGAGTCGCCGTGGGGGTGGAATTTACCGAGCACGTCACCGACGGTACGCGCCGACTTCTTGTGCTTGGAATCGGCGTCCAGCCCCAACTCGCTCATCGCATAGACGATGCGTCGCTGTACCGGTTTCAGGCCGTCGCCGATATGCGGCAAGGCACGGTCCATGATCACGTACATGGAGTAGTTGAGGTAGGCATTTTCGGTGAAGTCAGCCAGTGACCGGCGTTCTACACCGTCCAGGCTGAGATCAAGGGAGTCGCTCATGCGGGCCTCATTATTTCGTGGTCTGGCGCAGCAGCATGGTGCCACCGCGCTGGGTAAATTCAAGTTTGTTCAGTGCGCTCATGCCGAGCAGCACTTGATTGCCGTGCAAACCGGGCGCCACCAGCGCGCGAACGTCACGCAGCACGATGGCGCCCAGTTGCAGCCGGTCGAGGCGGGTCCGATAACCCTCACTCAAGCCATTGGCCGTGCTCAGGGTCACCCCGAAGCCTTTTTCCAGTTTCAATCGTTCAGCCATTTCGGCCGGGATCGACACATCGGTTGCGCCGGTATCGAGCATGAACTCCACGGGCTGGCCGTTGATCTGGCCGGTGGCGACAAAATGCCCCTGGCTGTTACCGATCAGCTTCACCTCGATAAAACCCTGGCCCTGCTCAGAGCTGACGACGGTGTTGGGATTCTGTTGACGCTCCTCCCATTGACCGAAGAACCGCGTTGCCAGAAACAGCGCGGCGCCCCAGGCCAGCACCATCAACACCCGACCGGCGCGTTTGCCCGGCGGTTGCTGACTCATGGCTTGGCACTCCAGCCACCTTCAGGCGCGGCAAAGCGCCACACAATCGGCCGTACTTCACCGTCGGCGCGCGCACCGTAGTTGTTGTCGATACCGATCCAGGCACCGTCGACGTCCACGATCAACGCTTCCGCCAGCCCAAAGGGCTGTGAATAACGACGGTTTTCCTGCAAGGCCTCGGCAGCAAACGACCAGCAGCGCTCGACCTTGGTCGTCACCGCATCACGGCGACAGATCTGAAAGGCGTTGCGCTCAAGGGTAAACAGCTTGCCGTCGAACAATGACAGATCAGAAAAATCCCGAGGGCGCGCTCTGGCGTGGGGAAATTGCGCTGGCTGCATTTCCACCCCGCCTTCACTCAGCAGCACACAGCTACCGTCGCAGTCCCACACTGTTTGCTGGCGCTTGATCAGCAGCAAACCGCGGCGCTCACGTTCGGCGGCCAGCCACAGCGTGTCACCGGCCGGATTGATCGCCAGGCCTTCGAACAACGCATTGAAGTGCAACAACATGCCGCTCGCCCGCGCTTCGCGCACCAGCATCGGCGAGATTTTCAGCCAGGACGCAGGCCCGGTTGGCGGTACTTGCAACACCGCGGCGTGGCCTTCGCTGACGATATAACGATTGCCCGCGCTGTCACAGGTGATGCCTTCGAAATCCAGATCCCCGCCCCGCACGAACGATGCCGCCCAAGTCCGCGCACGCAAGCCCCAAGGCAAACCGGTGTCGGGCACCAGGGGTACGTCAATGTGCACGGTTTCGGCTTGCCAGGTGGGGTTGCGGGTGTCGAGGCGATAGATTTGATCATCGTCGCGATCCGAAACGGTCCACAGCTCCTTGCCACACTGGGCCAGCCCCGACAGATTGCCGCCGCGCATGCCGTCGACGGCATGTTCGGACAACAGGCGCAGCTCTGGCGCGGGTTCCGCGCAAATCGTCACCGAAGTCAGCAGCAACGCACACGCCAGGGCCCAGCCAAAGCGCATCAGCCCAGAACCTCGGCCAAGTTGCCTTTGGATTCCAGCCAGGTCTTGCGATCGCCCGCGCGTTTTTTCGCCAGCAGCATGTCCATCATTTCCGAGGTCTCGGCGAAATCTTCACCCAGCGTCAGTTGCACCAGACGCCGCGTGTTCGGGTCCATGGTGGTTTCGCGCAACTGTGGCGGGTTCATTTCACCCAGGCCCTTGAATCGGGTGACCTGCGGCTTGCCGCGTTTCTTCTCGGCCACCAGGCGATCGAGGATGCCGTCGCGCTCGGCCTCGTCGAGGGCGTAGTAGATCTCTTTGCCCAGGTCGATACGGTACAGCGGCGGCATCGCGACGTAGACGTGACCAGCCTCCACCAGTGGGCGGAAATGCTGGACGAACAAGGCGCAGAGCAAGGTGGCGATGTGCAGACCGTCGGAGTCGGCGTCGGCGAGGATGCAGATCTTGCCGTAACGCAACTGGCTCATGTCCGCCGCGCCCGGGTCGACACCAATCGCCACGGCGATGTTGTGCACTTCCTGGCTGGCCAGTACTTCGCTGCCGTCGACTTCCCAGGTGTTCAGGATCTTGCCGCGCAACGGCAGGATCGCCTGAAATTCTTTGTCCCGCGCTTGCTTGGCCGAACCGCCTGCGGAGTCACCTTCCACCAGGAACAGCTCGGAACGCATCGGGTCCTGCCCGGCGCAGTCGGCGAGCTTGCCCGGCAATGCCGGCCCTTGGGTAATGCGTTTGCGCTCGACCTTCTTGCTGGCCTTCAGACGACGGCCGGCGTTGTTGATCGCCAGCTCGGCCAGCAACATGCCGGTTTCCGGGTTGGCGTTGAGCCACAGGCTGAAAGCATCCTTGACCACGCCGGAAACGAAGGCGGCCGCTTCACGGGATGACAGGCGCTCCTTGGTCTGGCCGGAGAATTGTGGTTCCTGCATCTTCATCGACAGGACGAAAGCGATACGCTCCCAGACGTCTTCCGGCGCCAGCTTCACACCACGCGGCAACAGGCTGCGGAACTCGCAGAACTCGCGCATGGCGTCGAGCAAGCCCTGACGCAGACCGTTGACGTGGGTACCGCCCTGGGCTGTCGGGATCAGGTTGACGTAGCTTTCCTGAACGCTGTCGCCACCCTCGGGCAACCACAGCAACGCCCAATCGACGGCTTCCTTGTTACCGGCCAGGCTGCCGCAGAACGGCTCGTCCGGCAGGCGTTCGAATTCGCTGACGGCGTCTACCAGGTAGGAGCGCAGGCCGTCTTCGTAATGCCATTCGACTTTCTCGCCGGTGGCCTTGTCTTCAAAACTGACCAGCAGCCCCGGGCACAGAACGGCCTTGGCCTTGAGCACGTGCTTGAGGCGGCTGATGGAGAATTTCGGCGAATCGAAATACTTCGGGTCTGGTGCGAAAAACACGCTGGTGCCGGTATTGCGCTTGCCGACGGTGCCGACTACTTCCAGCTCGGTTTTCTTGTAACCGTCGGCGAAGGTCATCTGGTATTCGTTGCCGTCGCGTTTGACACGCACCCGGACTTCGGTCGACAAGGCATTGACCACGGAAATACCCACCCCGTGCAAACCGCCGGAGAACTGGTAGTTCTTGTTGGAAAACTTGCCGCCCGCATGGAGTTTGGTGAGGATCAGCTCGACGCCCGAAACACCTTCTTCCGGGTGAATGTCCACCGGCATGCCACGGCCGTCATCGCTGACTTCCAGGGAGTGATCGGCGTGCAGGATGACCTGCACCGACGTCGCGTGCCCGGCCAAGGCTTCGTCGACGCTGTTGTCGATGACTTCCTGGGCGAGGTGGTTCGGCCGACTGGTGTCGGTGTACATGCCGGGGCGTTTGCGCACCGGGTCGAGGCCCGAGAGGACTTCGATGGCGTCTGCGTTATAAGAGCTAGCGCTGGGAGTGGCCATGGGGTCTCGTCGTCAGTGTTCAGTGAAAATAGGGGGCAATGATCACAGTGCTGTGAAATCGATCGCCTGATACAAATCTGCGCCGATGCCGGCAAAACTCAATATTGCCGGCAGTTGCGCGGCAAAACCCTGGAAACTATGGTCGCCGCCGGCCTGAATGCGCAAGGCACAGGCCCGGTAATATTGCTGGGCGAGGCGATAGTCCAGTGTTTCATCGCCAGTTTGCAACCATACCTGAAACCGCTGCGGATCCTGGGGCGCCGGCACTTCCAGCTCGGCCAGGGCCGTCACGTGGTCGTGGGTCATTTCCCAGGTCTCATCGGTATACAGGTTTTTCTGCGTCCCCAGAAACCCGTCGAACATCCGGTGCGGGCTGACGGCAGGGTTGATCAACAGGGCTTTCAAGCCATGGCGCTCGGCCAAGTGAGTCGCATAGTAGCCGCCGAGTGAGCTGCCGACCAGCAGTGGCCGCCCCAGCTCCACAATCGCCTGTTCCAGCTGAGCGATGGCCTCGCGGGGATGGTGATGCAGGGCCGGTACACGCAACTGATCGCTCAAGCCCAGCCGCTCCATCACATTCATCAACTGACAGGCCTTTTTCGACGCCGGCGCGCTGTTGAAACCATGGATATAAAGGATCGAACCAGACATTTGAGCTCCCTGTGCGTCGGGTAAAGAAGGCGGAGTTTACAGGGACTCGGGGGGAATCGGGGACATGCGTGGGATTCATGTCGCCTGAGCGAATGCCATCGCGGGCAAGCTCGCGATGGCCACGCCTCGGCCTTTGAAAATGACAAAGAAATCAGTAGCCGTTGGAGCCGTAATCAATCTGGAAATCGAACCCGGTCACGCGCTCAACGCCAGTTTCAAGCTGACCATCGGGCAACAGCCGCAACCACCGATACCCCGGCGCCTGCTCACTCACCTTGAAATCGTCGCTGCCCGGCTCGAACTGGATGCAGGTCGAGGGCGATGCGATCAGGCGAACACCGTTGCGCTCTTGATCAATCTCCTGATGAACATGCCCCCAAAGCACCGCACGCACCTGCGCAAATCGATCCAGCACCGCGAACAACGCCTCTGGATTGCGCAATCCAATGGGCTCCATCCACGCACACCCGATCGACACCGGATGATGATGGAAACACACCAGATGATGCCGCTGCGGCGCCTCGCTCAACGAGCGCACGAGCAATTGCAACTGCTCATCCTGTAAATACCCCGGCACCGAACCCGGCACCGCCGAATCGAGCAACGTCACCCGCCAGTTGCCGATGTCCACCACCGACTCCAGCAATGCACTGTGCACCGCCGCCTCGGCCATGATCCGCGGCTCGTCGTGATTACCGGGGATCCAGCGCGCCGGGGCATCGATCTGCCGGGTCAGGTCGCGAAACAGCTGGTACGACTCCAGCGTCCCGTCCTGGGACAGATCGCCAGTGGCAATCATCAGATCGATCTGCGGTTGCTGCTTCAATACCAACTCAATCACCTGTTGCAGGCTGTCGCGGGTATTCATGCCCAGCAACGTCGCGTCCGCCTCGGCAAACAGATGACTGTCGGAGAGTTGCACCAGCAACGCCGGATCGGCGGTGGTCAAAGTGGATACGCTCGGCAAGGCGTTCTCCCAGGGCGTGATCACGGGATTGGAAAGTGCCGCAATTATGCTGGGGGACGATCAAAAGAGGAAACCTGTGAACCGGAAGCAGTTCACAACTACACAGCACTCTTAGCGCACAACGGCGTACTCGTGTCCGCAAGCCAGGCAATGACTCAGCCATTCCCCCAGGAACAGATTGAGTTGAGCCTTTTCGTCCGGCTGATGCATCGCGGCGTTCGGGTAAGGATAGATGCCGCGAAAGCGTCGTGCATGTTCGGCACTGATAACTTCAGCCATGCGCGCGTCGTGATACACCTGCACTTCCAGTTGCGGCACCGGCAACCAGGGCAGGCTGTGTTCCTGACGCACTTGCAGGGTGGTGGTGTATGGACAGGCTTGCAGCACTTCCAGGGCCAGCACGCCCAGCATCTGGTCACCCTGGGTCACGGCAATGCGCCGGGCCGCCGGATCGTTGCGCATGTCCGGCAACAGTCGCATCAGGCGCGCGTAGTTGGCCTCGCAGGAAGCTTGCAGCCCCACGAGATCAACCCGATAGCGATCGCGCAGCTTGTTTACGACCATAACCCCCTCACTTCCACGCGGTTCAAAGCCAACCACTGCAAGGCAATGATGCTCGCTGCGTTGGCAATACGTCCGTCACGCACGGCTTGCAGGGCATCTTCGAAAGCCCAGACCGTGACGCGAATATCTTCAGCCTCTTCCTCCAGCCCATGCAGGCCGCCAACCCCGGCACTGTCACAACGCCCCAGGTACAAGTGCACAAACTCGTTACTGCCACCCGGCGATGGAAAATATTTGGTCATCGGCCAGAGCGCCCCGAATACAAGTCCAGCTTCCTCCTGCGCTTCGCGGTGAGCAACTTCTTCTGGTATTTCATCCTTGTCGATCAGACCGGCGACCAGTTCGATCAGCCACGGATTGTCAGTCTTGCCCATGGCGCCGACGCGAAACTGCTCGATCAGCACCACTTCGTCGCGCAGTGGATCATAAGGCAGCACACACACCGCATCGTGGCGCAAGAACACTTCACGATTGATCTCGCGACTCATGCCACCGTCAAACAATTCGTGGCGCAAGTGCACGCGGTCGAGCTTGTAGAAGCCCTCGTAGCACTTTTCGCGCCGAACGATATCAACGGCGGTCGGAATGGCGTTGGCAAAATCAGTCATGACAATCCTCGTTTACTGCAAATCCGTTACGAGGCTCCTTTTGGTTACTTGCAACCTCGACTTCGCGCCATCCTAACGCGCCCGCGATGTTTGATGCAGCCCCTTTACAGTCAGCGGGATAGACGGTGAGGGCGAAACCAACTCTAATTAGCTTAGTGGCGAACTGACTACCTCGTTGAGAGTCGAAGCGGGTAACTTTTCGCCTTCCCCTGTTTCATTAAGGACGCCCATGTCGCTTTTCAAGATCGCCTCCGTGGCCGCCATCGCCCTGACCCTGGGTGCGTGCCAGAGTCTTTTCCAGCCCAATTACCGGGCGCCGCTGGAAACCACCCGCGACGCTTCCGAACAGCTGAAACCGGGTTGCGCCAACCCTGACTGCCCGCTGGTGAACATCGATACGCTGCACTTCCCGGCTGAGCCTGCGCTTGACGGCATCATCGAAAAACGTTTGCTGCAAATGACCCGCACCTCACCCGACGCCCCTGTAGCGCCGACACTGGCGGCGTATCGCGAGCAATTTTTGAGCAGTGCCGAGCCGCGCTACAGCAGCTACTTGCAAGCCAAGGTACGTGAGCAGCATGACGGCTTGGTGATCATTGAATTGTCCAGCTATCTGGACAGTGGCGGTGCGCATGGCACGCCGGGCCGCGGTTTCATCAACTACTCGCGTCAGCAGCATAAAGTGCTGACGCTGTCGGATATGGTGATTCCGGGGCAGGAAGAAGCGTTCTGGAAAGCGGCCCAGGTGGCGCACAACAGCTGGCTGATCAGCACCAAACTCGATCAGGAGCCAGAGTTCGTCAAGAGCTGGCCCTTCGTGAAAACCCAGAACGTAGCGTTGACGTACGGCGGGGTGATCCTCAAGTACGAGGTGAGCACCCTTGCGCCTTACGCATTGGGCCACGTCGAACTGAAGATCCCCTACCCACGCCTGAACGGCATTCTCAAGCCTGAGCTGTTTCCCGGCCGTAGCTGAAGGCTCGACCAAGCACCAGTTGCAGCAGCCCTGCCAATACCAGCGACGGCAGGGTTGCGCCGATGTCCGGATAGAGATTGGCCAGCAAGTGATAAGTGCTCACCCCGCCCAGCCAGGCGAGCAACGCCGGCCAGCGCAAGGCAGCCGATGCCACACGGGCACTGCGTTTGCGCAGGATGAAGTGATCCACCAGCACCACGCCGAACAGCGGCGCAAACACCGAACCGATCAACAGCAGGAAATTCTGGTACTGGGCCAATGGCGCCAGGCAAGCGATCAGTGTGCAGATCACGCCGATGGCCAGGGCCAGATGCTCGACTTTCAAGCGCAGCAGAATCCCGCTGGACACCGCCGCCGAATGAATATCGGCAAAGGCATTTTCTGATTCATCCAACAGAATCAGCAGCAACGGAATCCCCAGGCCCGCACCGGCCAGCGCCAGCAGCAAGGCATTCACTTCACCACTCGGCGCGAACGCCAGGGTATACGCCACGCCCAGGCTCATCAGCCAGAAGTTACCGATAAAGAAACCCAGCGCCGTACCGCCGAACACATTCTTCGCACGCTTGCCGAAGCGCGAGTAGTCGGCAATCAGCGGCAGCCAGGACAGCGGCATCGCGATCGCAATGTCGAAGCCCACGGCGAACGGCATCGAACCATCACCGGCCTGCGCCCACAACGCCGCCAGGTCGGCCTTGGCGAACAGGTTCCAGGTCAGCCAGATGCACGCGGCCAGCAACAGCCAGATGCCCCACTTGCGCAGGATCTTGCGCACGAAGGTCAGCGGACCGCTGACCGCCAGCAAAGTCGCCAGTGCACCGAAGAACAGCGTCCATAGCAGCGGGTTCGACCACAGGCTGCCTTCGCTGAATGCACGGGCGCCGAGCAGGCTGGCGGCGTCGCGCATCACGATGATTTCGAACGAACCCCAACCGATCAGTTGCAGCAGGTTCAGCACCGCCGGAAGGCTCGCGCCTTTTGCACCGAGGCTGAGTTTGAGCGCGGCCATCGATGACAGGCCGGTGTCACTGCCGATCACGCCGACAGCGGCCAGCAACAGCACGCCGACCAGCGTGCCGAGAAAAATCGCCAGCAATGAACCGGACAGGCCCAGACCCGGTGCGAGCAGCGCGCCGGTCTGCAATACCATCAGGCCGATGCCGAGGGAGAACCACAGGGAAAACAGATCCCGACCGCCGAAGACGCGCTTGTCGGTCGGCACGGCGGTATCCGGGGAGTAAGTGCTGGGTTGAATGCTCAAAGGGTGTTATCTCAGAGGAACATGTGTTGTGGTGTTGACCACCCTTTGTGGCGAGGGAGCTTGCTCCCGCTGGTCTGCGAAGCAGACCCAAAACAAGTCACCGCGGTCTGACAGTCAGGTTGCGATTACCGATTTTACGACTGCTTCACAGCCGAGCGGGAGCAAGCTCCCTCGCCACAAGGGTAAGCGGCGCACCCGAGTGCGCCGGTCAGATCAAACCTTCTTGTACAGCTGACTGCCTTCCTGCTTGAACCGCTCAGCCTGTTCCGCCAGTCCCTTGGCGACTTCGGCATCGACGGTTTCGATCCGCTGGTTGGCCGCATATTCACGGACTTCCTGGGTGATCTTCATCGAGCAGAATTTCGGCCCGCACATGGAGCAGAAATGCGCGACCTTGGCCGAATCCTTCGGCAGGGTTTCATCGTGGTACGAGCGCGCGGTGTCTGGATCAAGGCCCAGGTTGAACTGGTCTTCCCAGCGGAATTCGAAACGCGCCTTGCTCAAGGCGTTGTCGCGAATCTGTGCCCCCGGATGCCCTTTGGCCAGGTCGGCGGCGTGAGCGGCGATCTTGTAGGTGATGATCCCGGTCTTCACGTCATCCTTGTTCGGCAGGCCCAAGTGCTCCTTCGGCGTCACGTAGCAGAGCATGGCGCAACCGAACCAGCCGATCATCGCCGCACCGATACCGGAAGTGATGTGGTCGTAGCCTGGGGCGATGTCGGTGGTCAGTGGGCCGAGGGTGTAGAACGGCGCCTCGTCGCAGCACTCCAGCTGCTTGTCCATGTTCTCTTTGATCAACTGCATCGGCACGTGGCCCGGGCCTTCGATCATGCACTGCACGTCATGTTTCCAGGCGATTTTGGTCAGCTCGCCGAGGGTTTCCAGCTCACCGAATTGCGCTTCGTCGTTGGCGTCGGCAATCGAGCCCGGACGCAGGCCATCGCCCAGCGAGAAGCTGACGTCGTAGGCCTTCATGATTTCGCAGATGTCTTCGAAATGGGTGTAGAGGAAGTTTTCCTTGTGGTGCGCCAGGCACCACTTGGCCATGATCGAACCGCCACGGGAGACGATGCCGGTCACGCGCTTGGCAGTCAGCGGCACGTAGCGCAGCAACACGCCGGCGTGGATGGTGAAGTAGTCGACGCCCTGCTCGGCCTGTTCAATCAGTGTGTCGCGGAACAACTCCCAGGTCAGGTCTTCGGCGACGCCATTGACCTTCTCCAGTGCCTGATAGATCGGCACGGTACCGATCGGCACCGGCGAGTTACGGATGATCCATTCGCGGGTTTCGTGGATGTGCTTGCCGGTGGACAGGTCCATGACCGTGTCCGAACCCCAGCGAATGCCCCAGGTCAGCTTCGCCACTTCTTCTTCGATGGACGAACCCAAGGCACTGTTGCCGATGTTGCCGTTGATCTTCACCAGGAAGTTACGGCCGATGATCATCGGTTCCAGTTCGGTGTGGTTGATGTTGGCCGGAATGATCGCGCGACCGCGGGCGATCTCTTCACGGACGAATTCCGGGGTGATGATTTTCGGCACGCTGGCGCCAAAGCTGTGGCCGGCGTGTTGCTGGTCCAGCAGGCCGGCGGCGCGGGCCACTTCGAGCTTCATGTTTTCGCGGATGGCGACGTATTCCATCTCGGCGGTGATGATGCCTTTACGGGCGTAGTGCATCTGGCTGACGTTGGCACCCGGCTTGGCGCGACGCGGGTTGTTGACGTGGGCGAAACGCAGCTTGGTCAGCTCCGGGTCAGCGAGGCGTTCCTGACCGAAGTTGGAGCTCAGGCCGGACAGACGCTCGGTGTCGCCACGGGACTCGATCCACGGCGACCGCACATCGCCCAGGCCTTTGCGCACGTCAATGGTGACGTTGGGGTCGGTGTACGGGCCCGAGGTGTCATATACCACCACCGGCGCGTTGATTTCGCCGCCGAAGTCGGTCGGGGTCACATCCAGGCTGATTTCGCGCATCGGCACGAGGATGTCGGGGCGTGTGCCCTGAACATAGATTTTTTGCGAGCGGGTAAACGGCTGAACCGATTGCTGATCGACCTTGGCCGAGTCACTCAGGTTGGTTGCGATTTTTGATTTTGTAGTCATCACGGGCTCTCCAGACACACATCCAGGCGGTGGATTTTTGTCGGAGCGAACCTGTAAACGAATGGACGCACGGGCGCTGGAAATTCCAGCAGGTGCTGTGCTCGATGCTCGAGGGGTGTTCGATTGTCGAACAACATCCCGGACGAAGCACAAGAGGACTCGCCGGGTGACGAGAAATCTTGTTCCCTACGCAGGCGCTAACCTGATCAGGTTCAACGGGATCCGAAATTATTCGATCTCAGCCTCATAGCAAGGCACCCCGACAAGAACCCGGCCAGTCTAGACATAACCGGCAAAGAACGCCAACACCACGGTAAACACCATGATGAATGGCGCAATCAGCGGATTGTTGCGATGCCTGCGTGCATCTACACTCGCTACGCCGCGCCGCGCCTTGACGCTGCAGGGCGCCGCGCCGTAGCCTTGGCGTTCAAATTATCAGCATAATTTTTTAGGGATGGCCTCATGCTGCGCAAACTCTCACTGGCCCTTGCCGTGTCTTGTGCGTCCAATGGAATGGCCTGGGCAGCAGAAGCGCCCTTATCGACCAAGACCGACCTGGTCAGCGTCTATCAGGAAGCGGTGGATAACAACGCCGATATCGCCGCCGCCCGCGCCCAGTACGGCGCCCAGAAGGAAGTCGTGCCCCAGGCCCGCGCCGGGTTGCTGCCCAACCTGTCGGCCGGTGCCAACATGAACGACACCCGCACCGCGCTCGATCAACCATCGGTGACCTCGAACCGCAGCGGCACGGTGTATCAGGCGACCTTGTCGCAACCGATTTTCCGCGCCGACCGCTGGTTCCAGTTCCAGGCCGCCAAGGACGTCAACGAACAGGCCGCCTTGCAACTCTCGGCCACTGAACAAAACTTGATCCTGCAAAGCGCCGAAAGCTACTTCAACGTACTGCGCAGCCAGGACAACCTGGCCTCGACCAAGGCCGAAGAAGCAGCCTTCAAACGCCAGCTCGACCAGTCCAACGAGCGCTTCGACGTCGGCCTGTCGGACAAGACCGATGTGCTGCAATCCCAGGCCAGTTACGACACCGCGCGGGCCAACCGAATTGTCGCCCAGCGTCAGGTGGATGACGCGTTCGAAGCGCTGATCACCCTGACCAACCGCCAGTACAACTCGATCCAGGGCATCGTCCACACCTTGCCGATCCTGCCGCCGGCACCGAACGACGCCAAGGCTTGGGTCGACACCGCCGCCAAGCAGAACCTCAATCTGCTGGCCAGCAACTACGCGGTGAGCGCCGCCGAAGAAACCCTCAAGCAGCGCAAGGCCGGGCATGCCCCCACCCTGGATGCGGTCGCGCAATACAGGAAAGGTGACAACGACGCCCTCGGTTTTACCAACCCGAGCGCGACCGGCGTGCATTACGGCGGCGATGTCGAGCAGCGCACTGTCGGCCTGCAATTGAGCATTCCGATCTACAGCGGCGGGCTCACCAGTTCCCAGGTGCGTGAGTCTTACTCACGGCTGGATCAGACCGAGCAACAACGCGAAGCGCTGCGTCGCCAGGTCGTGGAAAACACCCGTAACCTGCACCGCGCCGTGAACACCGACGTCGAGCAGGTGCAGGCGCGTCGGCAGTCGATCATTTCCAACCAGAGCGCGGTGGAAGCGACCGAAATCGGTTATCAGGTGGGGACACGCAACATCGTCGACGTGCTCGATGCCCAGCGTCAGCTGTACACCTCGGTGCGCAACTACAACAACACGCGCTACGACTACATCCTCGACAACCTGCGCCTGAAGCAGGCCGCCGGCACCTTGAACCCGGGGGACTTGCAGGACCTGACCCGTTATCTCAAAGCCGACTACAACCCGGACAAGGACTTCTTGCCACCAGATCTGGCGAAGGCTGCGGCGGAGCAGTTGAAAGCGAGGCCTTAAACAGCAAAAGATCGTCCGAAGGCTCGGGCCGCGTTCGGACGATCTTTTTTGTTCGCGCGACTCGGTCTACCGCTCGATCAACCTGCCCAACCCATCCAGCAACCGCTGCAACGCACCCTGATTGGTGCGCATTACCTTCAGCCCCGCCTCCGCCATCCGCTGTGCATCGCGCGGCAGTTCAAACAGCCGCTGCACCGCCAGTGCCAGGCCTTCAGCATCGTCGACCTCGGCCAGCGCCCCGGCGCTGCGCAACTGCGCGGCGATTTCGAGGAAGTTGAACAGGTGCGGCCCACTGAGCACCGGTTTGGCCAAGGCCGCCGGTTCCAGCAGGTTATGGCCACCATTGGGCACCAGGCTGCCGCCGACGAAAGCGCTGTCGGCCAAGGCGTAGAGAAACAGCAACTCGCCCATGGTGTCGCCCAGCAACACCGAAGTATCTGCGGTCACCGGCTCGCCCGTCGAACGCCGCACCGTGGTGAAACCTTTTTGCCGGCACAACTCAAACACCGGGTTGAAGCGCTCCGGATGACGCGGTACCAGAATCAACAAGGCATCGGGATGATTGGCCAACAGCCGACGATGGGCATCGAGCACCACTTCGTCTTCACCTTCATGGGTGCTCGCGGCGATCCACACCGGGCGATCCTGCGCCTGCCATTGCCCGCGCAGCTCGGCAGCACGCTGCAGCAGTTGCGGATCGATAGTCAGGTCGAACTTGATCGAACCGGTCACTTCAACCGTTTCCGGGCGCGCGCCCAAATCGCGGAAACGCTGCGCCTCGGCTTCGGTCTGCACTGCGAACAGGCTCATCTCGGCGAGCATCGGCCGGGTCAGGTTATGGAAGCGGCCATAACCTTTGGCCGAGCGCTCAGACAGTCGCGCATTAGCCAGGGCCACGGGAATTCCACGCTTGGCGCACTGATGGATATGGTTGGGCCAGAGTTCGGTTTCCATGATCACTGCCAGTTTCGGCCGGGCCCGATCAAGGAATCGCGCCGCAGCGCAAGGCAAGTCATAAGGCAAATAGCAGTGCTGGATGCGCGGCTCGTTGGCAAACAGCGCCTGGATGCGCTCAGACCCGGTCGGGGTCATGCAGGTGACGGTGATCGGCAGCGTCGGATATCGCTGCAGCAAGGCACGGATCATCGGCGCCGCGGCGATGCTTTCGCCTACCGACACCGCGTGCACCCAAAGGCCGTCCGGCTTCATCGCCGGTAGCGCGAGGGAGAAACGCTCGCCAATGCGTTTGGCGTAAGCCGGCGCCTTGCGCGCCCGCAGCCAAAGCCGAATCGCTACCAATGGCAGCCCCAGGTAAAACAGCGCGGTGTAGAGGGTTCTATTCATGGCGGCGGAGTTTATCGGTTTTTTAGCCAATCGCCTGCAAGTGCACGGCAAAACGTTCCGCCAGCCAACGGGCTGCCGGGCCGAGGGGCTCGTCGCGGCGCCAGACCAGCTCCACAATCAATGCCGGCGGCGTCCATTCGCTGGTCAGTTCGACCATCAGATTCTGATACGCCGGGTACTGCACCACGTGGCGCGGCAACCAGGCCCAGCCGAGGCCGCGCATCACCCATTCGGCCATCACATAGAAACTGTCGGCCCGCCAGACCTGCGGGCTGGCCGGCTCACTGCCGGGATAGACGCTGGATTGCGTGGACATCAGCAGCTGTCGATGCTGCGCCAGTTGCTGGCAATTGACCTGCGTCTGCTGCGCCAATGGATGCCCCACGCCGCACACCGTGACCATTTCAACGCTGCCCAGCACTCGGCGCTCAAGGGCTTCGGGAATCTGCTCGTGATAAAACAGCAAGCCCAGGTCGGCCCGACGCTCCACCAGTTTGCGCGCGACATCACCCTGGGCAGCGCTGGTCAGTTGCACTTCGAGGCTGGGAAATTGTTCGGCCAGGGCTTCGAAGCTTTCAACCACTGCCTGATAAGGCATTGCCTCGTCCTGAGCCACCCGCAAACTCGCTTCCTGACCGCGCATCATCGCCAGTGCCCGGCCATTGAGGCGCTCACATTGGCGCAGCACTTCCCGCGCCTCTTCAAGCAGCGCGGTGCCGGCTTCGGTGAGTTTCGGCTGGCGACCACTGCTGCGATCGAACAGGCTGACGCCCAGGTCTTCTTCCAGCAGCGCAATCGAACTGCTGACCGCCGACTGCGCCTTGCGCTGATCCCGCGCCACCGCGGAAAAGGAACGTTGTTCCGCGACACTGACAAACAAGTGCAGCTGTTCCAGACTCCATTGCATATTCATGGCTCAACCCATCTCCAGAACAGATAGGTAATGACTTTACCGCATCTGGCGGATCTCTAGAATGCCGACCTCAGAAAGTAACACTTCATACGAGGATTGACCCATGACCGCTTACTACTACCTCGCCATTGCCATCTGCGCCGAAGTGATCGCCACCGTTTCGATGAAAGCGGTCAAGGGTATCAGCACGCCACTGCCGCTGCTGCTGGTCATCGTCGGTTACGGCATTGCTTTCGGGATGCTGACCCTGGTGGTGCGCAGCGTTCCGGTCGGCGTGGCCTACGCGGTGTGGGCCGGCATGGGCATCGTGATGGTCAGCGTCGCGGCGCTGTTTATCTACGGGCAGAAACTGGATGTGCCGGCAATGCTGGGGATGGCGCTGATTGTGCTGGGCGTCGTGGTTATTCAGCTGTTCTCCAAGACTGCGGGACATTAAAACCCGAAGCACTATCTTACTGTGGGAGCACCGCACCGCCGCTCCCACAGGTTTTGCATCCGCTCTATTGATCACCAACAAATCTCCTGCGCATCGAGTCTGTATACTGCGCCCTCGTCTTGAACACTGAGGTCGCTGCATGCCATCCGTTATTTCCACCGACGTTCTGATTGTCGGCGCTGGTGTCGCCGGCCTCTGGCTGAATGCACGCCTGCGCCGCCAGGGTTTCTCGACCGTGCTGGTGGAAAGCGCCAGTCTCGGTGGCGGGCAAAGCCTGAAGTCCCAGGGCATCATCCACGGCGGTGCCAAATACGCGTTGCACGGTGCCCTGACCGGCGCCTCGGAAGCCATTGCCGACATGCCGCGTCGCTGGCGTGAAGCACTGGCCGGCGACGGCGAACTGGACCTGTCCGGCGTGCGCGTATTGTCCGATGCCCATTACCTCTGGTCCCCCGGCACCCTCGCTGGCAACCTCACCAGCTTTTTCGCCAGCAAAGCCGTGCGCGGGCGGGTCGATCAGGTCAAAGGCGATCAACTGCCGCCAGCGCTGCAAGACAAGCGCTTCAAGGGCAAGGTCTATCGCCTGACGGAACTGGTGGTCGACGTGCCGAGCCTGATCCAGCGCCTGGCCGACCTGGCTGGCGACGGCCTGCTGGCCGGTCAGCACATCGAACCGCTGCTGGAGAATGGTGAACTGGTCGGTTTGAAAGTCGACGAACGCGAAATCCGCGCCCAGCGCATCGTTCTCAGTGCCGGTGCCGGCACCGCTGACCTGCTGACCGCGCTGGGCCTGAGCCAACCGGCCATGCAGCGCCGCCCCCTGCACATGATCATCGTCAAAGGCCCGAGCCTCAAACCGCTGTACGCCCACTGCCTGGGCGGCGGGCCGAAGCCGCGCGTCACTGTGACCACTCACCCGGCCGCCGATGGCCAGTGGGTCTGGTACGTGGGCGGGGACATCGCCGAAGCCGAAGGCGTGGCCCGCGAGCCAGCCGCGCAAATTGCCGCCGCCCAGAAAGAACTGGGCCAACTTCTGCCGTGGATCGACCTGAGCACCGCACAGTGGGCGACCTTGCGGGTCGAACGCGCCGAGCCGCTGCAATCGGGCTTGACCCGCCCGGACAACGCCTTCCTCGCCGAGAAGAATCGTCTGCTGGTGGGCTGGCCGACCAAACTGGCCCTGGCACCGGACTTCGCCGACCGCGTCTTCGCCACACTGCAACGCGACGGTATTCAGCCGAGCCATCCGGCCACGCTGCCGGAACTGCCGAAACCGCCGATAGGGACCCCTGCCTGGGAGCAACTGCTGCCATGAGCCAACCGACCCTGCATGACCTGCATCGTCCGCTGGGCAGCACCGGCCTGCTGGTATCGCCCCTGGGCCTGGGCACAGTGAAACTTGGCCGCGATCAAGGGGTGAAATACCCCAACGGCTTTCAGATCCCCGGCGACGACGAAGCCCGCAGGCTGCTCAAACTCGCGCGCGACCTGGGCATCAACCTGATCGACACCGCCCCGGCCTATGGCCGCAGCGAAGAGCGTCTCGGCCCGTTGCTGCGTGGTCAGCGTCAGGACTGGGTAATCGTCAGCAAGGTCGGTGAAGAGTTCGCCGACGGTCAGTCCCGCCATGATTTCAGCGCCGCGCATACCCGGCTCTCAGTGGAGCGCAGCCTGCAACGCCTGGAAACGGACTTTATCGATCTGGTGCTGGTGCATTCCGACGGCAACGACCTGGCGATCCTCAACGACAGTGAGGTCTATGCGACCCTTGCCGAGCTCAAGCGCGAAGGCAAGATTCGCGGTTTCGGTTTTTCCGGTAAAACCGTCGAAGGCGGCTTGAAGGCTCTGGAACAAGGTGATTGCGCAATGGTCACCTACAATCTGAACGAACAGAACGAGAAGCCAGTCATTGACTATGCTGCTGCTCACGGCAAAGCGATCCTGGTCAAAAAGGCCCTGGCCAGCGGCCATGTGTGCCTGAGCCCGGGCGTTGATCCGGTGCGTGCCAGCTTCGAATTGTTGTTTGAACACCCGGGGGTGGCCAGTGCTATTGTCGGGACCATCAATCCGCTGCACCTCGCCCATAACGTCGCGACCGTTGCCCAGGTCCTTCGTAGCCATTGATGCCGCCCACGCGGCCTTAAGCAGGAGCCGACATGCCGCGTACGCTGATCAGAAAGAACCCGAGCAACTTCAAGACCCTGCCGCTGTTCGTCGAAGCCACACCCGAAGGTTTGAGTTATCAGAGCGTCGGGATGCCGTTGAATTTTTCCCAGACCCTGCAACGCCGCCGTCCGGTGACGGTGGCCGACAGCGAGCGGTTTGCCCTGGAGCTGGCGAACCTTGGGGTCTCGGTGCGCCTGACCCTGCATTGGCAGAATCGCGATTACTGGGTGTTGGTGCGTCAGCGTCGGCAGGATCGCGGCGACGTGGTGCTCAAGCTGATCTCCGGCTACGTGCCGGCCCATGAGCTGAACCTGCCGCTGCACACGGCGACCCAGGAAATTGCCGAAGAGTGCCTGCTGGAAACCCCGGAGGGCTGGCTCAGCGGGCGCTTCAACGAAACCTGGCTGCCAGCGCCCTACTCGGCAGCCCTGCATTACCGCGAAGCCCTGCCGTTTCGCCTGACACCACTCTCCGGCTCGGCGCGGCCGGTGCGCTGCGCGAACATGCCGCTGATCGAACGTCCCCGGGCCTACGTGCACTTGCCGACAGCCTCGCTGCAATTGATTTACGATTTGCGCCTGGACGTGCCCAAGGAAGCCAAATCCCTGAGCCTGTTCCATGTCGACGAGCGGCTGGAGGGCGATCAACTGGTGGCCCGGCTCGATCGCAAACGTCCCGATTTGTACCTGATGCCACTGCAGGACGGTCAGCCGATGGCCGAGCTCTATACCCTGAAAAAGGATCACCTGTACCCGGCAAGTACCCGCGGGTTGTATCTGGCAGAGAGTTTTGCCCGGCAGGAAGGCTGGCTGGTGAGGGATGAGCGGATTCGCTGGAAGGATTGGGTGCGGCAGCAGGGTTTGACCCCACCGGGGAAGGATTCGGGCCTGGCCCGGTTACGCGGGAAGGCGAAGCAACTGCTGAAAAGAATCGTGCCGCGCAAGGCAGCACGATAGAACACTTGTGGCGAGGGGGCTTGCCCCCGTTGGGCCGCGAAGCGACCCCTGATCCGGTCACCGCGGTTTTACTGACATATCGCAGCGGGAGGTTTTACGACTGCTTCGCAGCCGAACGGGGGGCAAGCCCCCTCGCCACAGCAAGCCCTCATCCAAAATCAGTGATTGCGAATCTTCTCGACAATCGCCGTGGTCGAGCTGTTTTCCACCAGCCCCAGCACTTTCACGGTCCCGCCGTAAGCGCTGACGATGTCCGCGCCAACCACTTGGTCGATCCCGTAATCACCGCCCTTGACCAGTACATCCGGCTTGACCGCACGCAGCAGGTTTTCCGGGGTGCCTTCAGAGAAGCTGATCACCCAATCGACGGCGCCTAAACCTGCCAGCACCGCCATGCGACGGTCGACGCTGTTGATCGGCCGACCCGGCCCTTTCAAGCGACTCACCGACGCATCGTCATTGACCGCCACGATAAGGCGATCACCTTGGGCGCGCGCCTGTTCGAGGTAAGTCACGTGGCCGGCATGCAGGATGTCGAAGCAACCGTTGGTGAACACGATCTTCTCTTTGTGCGCTCGCGCGTCATCGACCGCCAGCAGCAACTGCTCGAGGCCCAGCACACCGCGCTCGGAGCCTTCCTCACGCTGGATCGCACGACGCAGTTCCGGTGCGCTGATGGCCGCGGTACCGAGCTTGCCGACCACGATGCCCGCCGCCAGGTTGGCCAGGGCCACCGCGTGGGGCAGCTCTTCGCCAGCGGCGATCGCCGCCGCCAGGGTAGAAATCACCGTGTCGCCGGCGCCGGTCACGTCGAACACTTCACGGGCACGGGCCGGCAGGTGCAGCGCCGGATGATCCGGGCGCAGCAAGGTCATGCCGTGCTCGCCACGGGTTACCAGCAATGCACCGAGGTCGAGGTCGTGCATCAGCTGCGCGCCCTTGCTCACCAGTTCGTGCTCATCGGCGCAACCGCCGACGATGGTTTCGAACTCGCTGAGGTTCGGGGTGATCAGGCTCGCGCCACGGTAGATCGAGAAATCCTTGCCCTTGGGGTCGGCCAGCACCGGAATGCCACGGGCACGGGCGGCCTGGATCAGCACCTGATGGTTTTTCAGCGCGCCTTTGCCATAGTCGGACAGCACCAACACCTTGATGCCTTCGAGCAATTCGTCGACTTGCTCGCCCAGCGCCAGGGCGTCAGTTGCGAAAGGCTCTTCGAAGTCGATACGCAGCAATTGCTGGTGACGGCTCATGACCCGCAGCTTGACGATGGTCGGCTGGTGCGCAATGCGCTGGAACAATGCCCGCACGCCGGCACCCTTGAGGCTATTGACCAGGCTGTCGGCGGCTTCGTCGTCGCCGGTCACGCCGACCAGCGAGGCCGGCGCACCGAGCGCGGCAATGTTCAAGGCAACGTTGGCGGCACCGCCCGGGCGGTCCTCGATGTGCTCGACCTTGACGACCGGTACCGGCGCCTCAGGGGAGATCCGTGAGGTACCACCATGCCAGTAACGGTCGAGCATGACATCGCCGACCACCAAGACAGGGGCTTGATTGAATCGCGGCATGGACAACTTCATGGAGCAACCCACATACAAAATGAACAGGGGCGCGATATTAACACAGGGTTGGCGCTGGCTTGCGGGGCGGCTGCAACCGGATGAATCGGCAGGGAATTCTGTTCATTTATTGAGCAGAAATTGCGATAAACGATGGCAAGCGTCCTCACGTTGCAGCACCTGGGTGTCGATCTCGCACTCAGCCGTCAGCGGTGCCTCATAAGGGCTGTCGATGCCAGTGAAGTTCTTGATCCGCCCTTGGCGGGCCGCTTGATACAAACCTTTGGGGTCCCGTTGCGCGCACACCGCGAACGGCGTGCTCACGTATACCTCGATGAAATCGCCCTCAGCGAACAACCGACGAGCGGCATCACGCTCTGCGCGAAACGGCGAGATCGCCGCAACAATCACAATCAAACCGGCGTCGACCATCAGCCGTGCCACCTCGGCCATGCGCCGGATGTTTTCCCGGCGACACTCAGCACTCATTCCCAAGTCACGACACAGGCCATTGCGCAGGTTGTCGCCATCGAGCAGGAACGTGTGCAGCCCGCGCCGATTGAGTTGCAACTCCAGTGCATTGGCCAGGGTCGACTTGCCCGCGCCCGACAGGCCCGTCAACCACAGGCAACGCGGGTGCTGGAATTTGATTGCGGCGCGGTCGCGGTTCGACAGTGACAGATCGTAAGGCCTGATCTCTGGAACAGGTATCGACAGGGGCTCATTCATAACCGAGCATTTCGTAATCGCGCTGGTACACCCGCCGCACCAGCCGACGGGTACGCACCGAGCAGAAATCGCGGGCAAGCATCGGACGCCGCTGTTGCGAGCCGTTGACGTGAGGCAACACCGCCCAGTGACCCACCTGTTCGCAGACCAGGCGAAAATCCCGCTCCAGATGCTCCTGGTAGCCAATGAAGTCCAGGGCCAGATGCCCCAGGGAGTCGGTCAGAAAATCCGTTTGCGCGGCAAAATGCATTTGTCGGCTGATGGTCTCCGAATGCAGCCAGCGAGCGACGAAATCATCGAAGTCGCGGTAGTGGCAGACCAGCCTCTGCGCCGCCTGATCGCGCCGGCCCAACTCATTGCCGCGCAAAAAAGCATAAGCCGAGTAGGCCCTTTCCAGCGGATCACGAACGAAGGCGAACTTGAAACTGGCGGCAAACTGCTCGGGAAATTGCTGCTCGTACCAGTACAACGGCAAGTGCCCGGGGCTCCACCCATCGAACATCGCCGCACATACGCTGCTCCCGGCACACTTGGGAACATGAATGAATAGACAGGAACGCTGCTCGAAGGCCCGTGGGAAGCTCAGGCTGGCCGACATCGACTTGTTGATCACCTGACGGTCCACGACCGACAGGCGTCCCAGCAGGAAAGCCCGCTGCGGCTTGGGCAAGAGCTTCCAGAGATAACGTTGCAGCATGGCAGTACCCGCGCGAAAGGGTTGCCCCCCTCGATTGAAGTCAAAGTTCGTTCAGGAACCTTAACAAGCGCGTTGCCGAGATTTATTCCGGTTTGGTCAAGAAGCGTAAAGGTCTGGATACAATCCACCGGACGCGTTGCACGCCGGTGAACGCAAGGGTGAGCAGGGCTCACCCTTGCATCGAATCAGGCGATGTCTTCAGCCGGGGCGTCGAGGCCCATGGCGTTCAGGCGGGCGTAGTAGCCATTCTGCGCCAGAAGCTCGGCATGGGTGCCGCGCTCGACGATCCGGCCCTGATCCATGACCAGAATCAGGTCAGCCTTCTCGATGGTCGACAACCGGTGAGCGATGACCAGCGTCGTTCGACCTTTCATGACCTGATCCAGCGCAGCCTGAATATGCCGCTCGGATTCGGTATCGAGGGCCGAAGTGGCTTCGTCGAGAATCAGCAACGGTGCATTCTTCAGCAAGGCCCGGGCAATTGCCAGACGCTGACGTTGACCGCCGGACAGCAACACGCCGTTCTCGCCGACCTGGGTGTCCAGGCCTTCGGGCAACTGCGCAATGAAGTCCATCGCGTAGGCGTCTCTTGCCGCCTTCTCGATGTCTTCGCGGGGAGCCCCAGCCAGATCGCCATACGCAATGTTGTTGGCCACGGTGTCGCTGAACAGCGTCACATGCTGGGTCACCTGGGCGATGTGCCTGCGCAGGTTCAGCAGCTTGTACTGTTCCACTTCAACGCCATCGATCAGGATCTCGCCCTTGTCGTGGTGATAGAAGCGCGGAATCAGGTTGGCCAATGTCGACTTGCCGCTGCCCGAACGCCCCACCAATGCCACCATTTGCCCCGGCTCGACCGAGAAACTGATGTCATCGAGTACCTGGCGATCGGTGCCCGGGTAAGTGAAGCTCAAGTGACGCACATCCAGACGACCGCTGACGGCATCGCGCTCGATGGTGCCGTTATCGACTTCGGGTTCGACGTCCAGTTGCTCGAAGATACTCTCGGCGCCGGCCACACCTTTCTGGATGGTCGAGCTGACTTCAGACAATTGGCGGATCGGCTTCGGCAGCAGGCCTGCCAGAGTGATGTAGGCCACCATGTCACCGGCGGACGCATCTCCGCGCAGGAACAACACCAGGAACATCAGCACCGCCATGGCGGTGTAGATCACCAGCTGCAACAGCGGCGTATAGATAGCGCCGGTGCGAGTCATGCGCAATTGCTTGTCGGTGTTGCCCTGGCTGGCATTGAAGAAACGCCTTTCTTCATAGACTTCGCCGCCGAAGCTGCGCACCACGCGATAGCCCTGGATCGTTTCCGAGGCCACGTGGGTCACGTCCCCCATGGCAGCCTGGATCTTCTTGCTCTGTTTACGGAATTTCTTGCTGGCGGTGCGCACCATAAAGGCGATCAACGGCAGGATCGCAACCATGACCAGCGTCAGGCGCCAGTTCATGAACAGCAGCGAGGCGAACAGGAACGCCACCGTCATGCCTTCACGGATTACGACCTTGATCGCATCTGTAGCCGCCCCCGTGACCATGGTTACGTTGAAGGTGATGCGCGAAATCAGATGACCCGAGTTATGCTTGTCGAAATAACGGTTGGGCAAGACCAGCAGATTGTTGAACAACTGCACACGCAAGTCGTGGACAAGTCCGAGGGAAACCTTGGCCAGAAAGTAGTTGCCCAGATAAGATCCGAGCCCCTGCCACGCTGCAATCAGGATGATCAGCAAAGGCACGGCCTGCAGCAGTTGCAGATCACGCAGGTACGGTACGGTTGGAAAGAGCGCCGCTTCGGGATTGGACAGGCCGTCGACGAAATACTTGAGGATGTACCCGAGCATTGGCTGAGTCGAAGCGAAAATCAGAAAACCGACAATGCTGATCAGGAACAGGCTGATGTACGGCCGGACATAGCTGAGCAGGCGGAAGTAAATTTTCAAGCTCGATGGGCTTGCGGAGAGACTGGAGTCGGTCATATCACGCGAATGTCGATAAAAAGGACGCTGACTTTAGCACAGCTTCTTCAGGGTTCTGGCAATCGCATAAAGGCTGTTATTGTTAAGCGTCAGAATTCAACATCAAATAGCCATCACCCCAAATGGCCGATCAACTTCAGGATTGAATCTCTCAGCATGCAACTCAGTGGCTTCAACAACACATCCAATCGAGTCTTCGATTTCATTTGCCTCTGGATTCTTCCACTCGGCTACTTCCTGCTGCTGTGCGCGATGTTCTTTCTGCCTGGTCGCAGCCTGCATCACAAGATGTTTTATGGCCTGTTCAGCATCCCATCGTTTATTGTCCTGTGCCTGCGCCCCCGCGAACTCAAAGAGTTGCTGCGCGAACCGATCTTCGTCGCGGTGCTGTTGTTCGCCGCCTGGGCCTTGCTCAGCCTGAGCTGGGGGCCGCCGATGGATCAAAGCGTCACCGGTCAGTTCAAACCCGCTTTGCACACCCTGCTGTTGTTCGCTGGCTGCTACCTGCTGGTGCGCTACCGAAGCGAGATCATCCAGCCCCTGCTGTTCAGTGCCGCAATGGTCGGGCTGATCGCGTCGGCCTACAACCTGTTCATGTTTACCCGCCACTACGAGCCGGGCATGCGCCTGATCGGGAGCGGCGCATTCGACAACCCACTGCTCAGCTCCCACGTATTCGGCTTTTTTTGTACCTACTGGCTGAGCGTGAGCATGACCTGCAAGCGTCGCCAGATGCTCTGGCTGAGCATCCCGGCGATGGCGATCATGTTCGCCACGGTGATCGCCACCGGCTCCAGAACCCCGCTGGTTGCTTTGACACTGGCTGCGTTATGGCTGAGTTTCATCAGCTGGAACCGTCGTTCTTTCGTATTGCTGGGTACCCTGTTGATCGGTGGCGCAGCGGTTGCCGTACTGTTTTCGCAGATGATCGTCGAGCGCGGCGACTCCTATCGCTTTGAAATCTGGCAGCTGGCCCTGCAAAAAATTGCCGAGCACCCGTGGATCGGTCATGGCTACAACGCCACCCTGACTCTCGACCCCGGTATCGGCTACACCTTGCAGGAGCCTCATAGCTTCGCCTTGGGGGTGCTCTATTACGTTGGTATTTTCGGCTTGCTGCCGTGGCTGTTCTTCCAGGTCCGGTGCTTGCTGAATAGCTGGCGGTATCGCCTGCAGCCGTTGTTCATCATCGCCTCGACCTGGCTGGTATTCGGCATCGGCGCCGGCCTGACCGAAGGCGGCGGTATCATTTCCCGGCCCAAGGAGCACTGGTTTTTGCTGTGGATTCCGCTGGCGCTGATCGCCGCATTAAGCATCAACCAACGGGCCAGACGCCTATTGGCAATGCCAATCAGGACCTTGACGCCGGCCGCCCTGCAACAGTTGACCGCCAGTGCCCAGGTGATCGAGGAAGACGGGCTGGGGCCAAAAGTCCTGCGCCTGGTCGATGGCAGCTTCCTCAAGCTGTTCCGCCGCCGTCGCTGGTACACCTCGGGTAGCTTCAACCCCTATTCCGAACGGTTTGCCGCCAACAGCGAGCAATTGCGCAACCTGGGTATCCCGACCCCGCAAATTCTGGACCTGTATCGACTCAAGGACGGTAGCAGTGCCGTACACTATTCGCCGCTGCCGGGCAGCACTTTGCGTCAGGTTCTTCAAGGCATCACCGCGCCCGCGGTGCGTCAGGCGCTGGTTGAGCGTTTCGGCAAGTTCATGGCGCAACTGCATGAACAAGGTGTCTATTTCCGGTCACTGCACCTGGGCAATGTACTGGTACTGGATGACGGTGAGTTCGGCCTGATCGATCTGGCGGACATGCGCATCTATCCGTCATCGCTGAGCCTGTCCCTGCGCAAGCGCAATCTGCGCCATATGCAGCGTTACGCCGTGGATCGACGCTGGCTGTTCGAAGACCACTTTGGCGCGCTACTTCAGGGCTACGCCGTGATGGCGTCGAAATCTGCAGTGGATAACCTACACAGGCAAGTACTGACCGGGAGTCATCCCGCCCGGGCTCATTAATAGTCGAAACCAACCCGTTCATTGCGCTGGCGGCCTACCTGCTGGCCATCGTGACCGCCGCCCTGTTCCCGACACCTCAGGCATGCCGGTGAGGGCCGCTATACCGGCATCGATGGCTGCGCGTCTCAGGGTGGGCTCAGTCTTTTTCCAGCGGTGAGAAATACAGCCGCCCCAGGCCGCGCCAGGTCTTCTTGTTCCAGGCCTTGAACGGTATCTGCGCCAGCAGTTCGCGCGCCAGCTTGCGGTCGCGATTGGAGGTTTTCAGGAACATCGAGCTGAGGAATTTGTAGCGCACCTCGTCGTACAGCGGATGATCGCTGAACAGCGCGTAGGAGCGCAGGATGTTGTCGATCATGAAGCGGTTATTCTTGTAGGAGTTGGTGGCGTGCTTGCGATAGCGCGCCATCAGCACATTCAGGCCATCGATGAAGTAACCGGCGCGGGTCACCTTCAACTCGATCAGCAAGTCCTCCAGGCGAATGTTCGGATCGAAGCCGCCTACCTTGTCCAGCGCTTCACGGCGAATCATCAGGGTCGGCGCCGGCGGATAAGGCTTGCGCTCCAGGAACATGTCATCGAAATCCAGACGACGGAACGGCACATCGCGACGCTGACGATTCTCCGGATAGAGATTGCCGTCGGCGTCGATCAGTTCGATGTTGCCGGCGCAGATCCCGACCTCGGGCTTGCCATCCATATACGCCACCTGGGTGGCGATGCGCTCCGGCAACATGATGTCATCGGACCCGAACGGCACGATCAAACTGCCCTTTGAGCGCGCAATGGCGCCGTTGAGGGTGTTGGTCAGCCCCTGGTTCTGCTGGACCCGGAAATCGAAATCGTGCTGCGCCTGCAAGGCATTGATGCGCTCGACGCTGTCATCGCTGGAGCCGTCATCGATGACCAGCAACTCGATATTCTTGTAGGTCTGGGTGAGGACGCTGAGGATGCTTTCCTCGATATAGCGACCGTGGTTGTACGACGCGATGATGACCGTGACGAGAGGTTGCACGTCGTTCATGGTTGCTCCCTGCGGGCTTGACTCAAGCCGGAGTCGATCAGGTTCAGGTACTCCTGGCGGAATACCTCGATGTCGTGTTGCTCCTGGAGATAGCGGTAGGCCTGTTCACCCTTGGCCTTGAGCTCGTCATCCGACAGCCCCAGGTAGTTCTCCAGCGCTGCGACCAGCGTCGGCACGTCCGCCGGGGTAATTGCCAGACCGCCCGCGCCCTGAATCAGCGGCAACATGGCCGGTACGTTCGAGGCGATTACCGGCAGGTGCCCGCTCATGCCCTCGAGCAATGCCAGCCCCAGGCCTTCAGCCAAGGACGGCATGGTCCAGATGTCGAATGCCCGAACATACTGCAAGGCATTTTCCTTGAAACCCAGCAAATGCGCACGACCGGTCAGCCCAAGGCGCTCGATCTCGGCGGCCAGGCGCGACTCTTCACGCCCCGCACCAATGATTGCCAGTTGGGTGTTCGGGTATTTGTCCTTGAGGGTGGCAAAGGCCTGCAGCAGGTAGGTGTGGCCCTTGACCGGCACCAGCCGGCCCAATGCACCGATCAAGCGCACCGACGGCTCGATGCCCAATAACTCGCGAGCACGCTCGCGGCTGTGCTGCAAACCTTCAGCCTGCTCGATGTCGATGGCGTTGGTGATCGCGTAGGTATTCTGGTCGGTAAAGCCGCAGTCGCAATCGAGCAGGTACTGTTTGACCGCTGGCGACACGCCGACAAAGCGCCAATGGCGATCGATCAGGCGTTGGGTCTGGCGGCGCCGGTAAAACCGGTCGTACTCGCCAAAACCGTGGGAGATGCCGATGCACAGCGGTACTTTCAACCAACGGTTGAGCGCCAGCATCATGTTTACCGGTTTGAAGCGATTGCAAATCACCACGTCGAATTTTTCTGCGCGGCAAAACTTGTACAACTGCCACATGGCGCGCAGGCGCATGCCCTTGAGGGACTTGTCGGAAAACTCGAAATACACCGAACGGTCGGCGCGACTTACGGCCTCGCCAGGCCCGGGCTTGCCACGCAGGAACGCCGCGGTCACTTCATAGCGATCGCTCGGCAGGGCCTTGACGATCTGCTCCGCGAGGTCGGCAAAATCATGGGCTTTGACGTTGTAGTCCGGCTGCAACTGCAGAACCTTTGACCGTTGACTCATAACTCTCCCCGGTGAAAACCAGTCGCATCGATGACCCATGCCGGCTCGGCGGCGAGGCGCCTGATCTCGGCTGGATCGGGTGGGGGCAACCGTGACCATTCGTTGCGTTTCCAGCAGACGAAGTGGAAATACGGATACCGGCGGTCGCCATCGCGATCGTTACTCAAACAGCCATTGCGCCAATACCAGTGCTGCGGAAAATCATCCGTGCCGTCGTGCCACTTGATGCAACCGCCCGGCGTACTGAACGCCTCGATGAATTCGCTGCGGCGGCGCCACGAATTGAGCTTGCCCAACAGAGAGAACAGTGGCTCGGGAAAATTCTTGCGCCAGAGGAAGATCCGACTGAATGCGCCTTCATCCAGCGCGTGATGCGCCTGATCGGTAAAGCGTGTTTGCCAGTCCTTGATCTGCATGAACAACTCACGTTTGCGGGCAGTGTTGCGCATCAGACAGAGATGGCCTGCCACCCGCCGCTCGTGGGTAGAGAACAGGTCATAACTGGCCAACCGATCAGCGGTGAAATAACTTCGCAGGTCACCAAATACCAGATCAATATCGCCGAACGCCCAGAAATCATAGCCTTGCAGGCGGTCGACATGAATATGCCCCAGGGCAGGCTTGATGTCGCAGAGCTTATAAGGCGCGTCCGGCACAAAGTCGATATTCAGCCGCTGTGACACCAGCGCGCAGTACTCGCTGAAACTCATGGCTTCAACAGTCACGTTGGGCGGCAGGTTCTCAGGAGTACCGCAATCACTGAACAGCAACCAGTCGATATCGGCGTTGCGTCGGCAACTCTCGAGGAAAAACGGCATCCAGAACGGCCAATGACCGAAATACGGAATCAGGAACAGGATGCGCGGGCATGGATTGATCACAGAAATACTCACTGCTGCGTGGATACGGCGCCATGCTAGGCCGCGCGATACTTCATTTCTGCCTAACAGATGTTTCACCATGCTTCAGAACCCAGAACAACTCATGCTGCCTGACCGCCTTGCGAAAGAACTCGTTCTCGCCATAGACGGGTGGCACCCTACTAGCCAGAAGCCACTGTATCAACCGTCGTAAACGTCGCTTGAACGGCATGGGCGGTTGCAGGTCGTGCATCATGCCCAACGCCATTGCTTTATCACGCTGACGCGCCAAAGGCATTCGCAGACAGCAGGGCTGCATCGGCGTTGTCGAATCGAACGCCGGTGGCAGGGCGATGCCATGACCCGCATCCCCCATAGGCCAACGATCATTGTCATGCAGATGGTTGGCATAGCCAAGCACGGTGGTCGGCTGCCACTCCAGCCCGCTCAACGCTTCGAGAACCGCTGCCTGGGCACAGATATGATCCGGGTGCGGGTCGAGGGACGGATGCGGCAATACGATCACTTGCGGACGCGCCCTCAGCAACAGTTCACGCAGATCGGCCAGTAAATTATTCCAGGTCGGCGCACCATCGACATCGCCCGGCAGGGCAAATGGATTCAACTGACGAAACAACCGGGTGTCTCCCAAATCCGCTTCGCGCGAACCTACCGGTGTGGCCGGCGCGGCCTGCATCGCCGCCAGTTGCAGGCAAAAATACCCCAACTGCACGCAATGGGCCTCAGGCACCCCGGCCCAGCGCGGTACGGCGATGCTATCCCAGGCCCGCAAACGGCCTTTGAGACGAGCCGCCTCGACCGTGTTCAGACCCATCTGTTGATAATGTTCGGCTTCAATTTCACCGGCGGTCAGGGTGACGATCCAGGCTTCGTCGGCCTGGCTGTACAAACCGTATGCGGCCAATTCAGCGTCGTCGGCATGGGGTGCAATCACCATCACTCGCTGACGGCGGTAGTCCGGTTGCTCGAACGCCCAGAGCACAGGCTCGCCGAGCAACCGACAGAAACGCCCGCGCAGACGCAACTCGCCTTGCGACAACACGTTTGCCTGACCACTGAGATTGAGGTAACGCAGGCCGTTTACACCGCGCTCGAAGGTTTGCCGGTCGGGGTTATCGCCCCCCAGCAACTCGACCACCGGATCGATAAAGCGCCCCAGCCAAGTACTTTTCACCCGCAGCGCCAGTATCAGCGTGGCGTCATCGACCAGCATGACACCCTCATCCAGCCGTAGCCGTTCACCGTCCAGATGAATCTTGGGTTGCGGGGTATACGGCGGGAAGCTGTATTGGTAATCGTCTTGGGGAGAATAAAACAGATGGTCGGCAAACCACGCCTCGTGGGCGATCCAGCCCAGCACCGCAAGCACCAGCGGCAGCCACCAGGCCACCAGCACGCCGATCGCGATCAGCAGCATCAACGCAATCAACAGGCCGATGCGTTTGTTGCGCCGATGGCGCTTGAGCAGTTGCTGTTTGCGGCTCATGGGTTGGCTCATACCGTGAAGACCGGCACAGAATTGCACCAACGGTCCTTGTACTCACGGTCGGTTCGACCAAAGGAAAACCGTAGGGGTTTATCCAACGCGCGTGCATGTTCCCAGGCGCTTTGGGTGTTGAGGTAGCTCAGCACGCTGCCCGGGCTGAATTCGCGGGTCTCGGGATCGACACCGCCGTTGACGTATTCGATGCTGATCCATTCCGGCGCCTCGACGCGGTACACCAGTTGAGTCGCAATCGGTGCGTCGTTGAGGAAAATCACCGAGCCGATCAGCAACTCGCGCAACAACTCGATCACCTCGCCCATGCGCTCGGCACCGGTGGCCGGAAAGCCCCAGCGACGCTGGAACAGGTCGCAATAGATCGCCGCCAGCTCACTGCTGGAAAACTCGGTAACCGGCCGCACCACGCCGCCCGCCTCTTCCAGCAGACGCAACTCGCGGCGCTGGTTGTAGCGAAACTTTTTCGACAATTCTTCAGGCGTACGGGCCAGCGCCAGTTGTTCTGTCTGCAGCTTGATACCGGTAAAACGACCTTCGCTCAGCGCCGACAGGTAACGCCCCCGATGGCGCAGCGGTGCCTGGGCATCGGCGGCGGCCGGCAGGATCAGTTCGGCATTGCCGAGGTCGAACAGGCCTTTTTTACCCGTGCGCTTGAGCACGTCCTTGGACAGCGCCAGGTCGCGCCCCCAGGTCGGGATGGCGGCTTTCACTTCGCCGTCCTGCTCCCAAGCCAGGTAACGCACCGGGATGTCGGCCAACTGTGCCAGACGTTCGACCACCAGAGGATGAGTCGCGACGCTGCCGCCAAAACGCTGCCAGGTTTGTGCATAAGTCGAGGCGTCGACCTGCACCCAGCCACGCTCGCGCCAGCCTTGAAATCGGTTGAGCATCAGCCCCTCGGTGCCAGTTCGGTAACGTGCGGCAAATGCCAGAAAGCATCGCGCACCGCGCGATCGGAGAAGCGCTCACGCAAGCGGTCGAACATCAGCTCGGCGCACTGGCGGCGTTGCTGCTCGTCCATCGCGGCCAGATGTTGCAGCCCTTGAGCCAGGTGCCCGGCATCGCCCAGCGGAAATAGAATGCCCACACCTTCGACCACTTCCCTGGCGCCACCACACGCGGTGGCGAGCAACGGCACACCGGCGGCCATGGCCTCCAGCAATACCATGCCGAACGGTTCATGATCGGAACTCAAGGCAAACACATCGAAAGCACGGAAGTAGCGACGCGCCTCGGGCACCTGGCCGAGGAACAGCACGCGATCGCCAATACCCAGTTCACGCGCCAGGGCCTTGAGGTCCTGCTCCAGCCGACCGCTGCCCAGAATCACCAGCTGACTGTTGGCCGGCAACCCCGGCAATGCCGTGGCAAAACCATGCAACAACGTAGTCTGATCCTTGTCCGGATGCAGGCGCCCGACGTTGCCGACAATCCAGGCATCCATCGACAGACCGAGGGTTTCCCGGGCCTCGCGAACCGACACCTGACTGGCCTGTAACGCCTGTACATCAATCCGGTTATAGAGCGTCTGAATCCGCGCCTGCGGCCATTTCGGCAAGCAACGGCGCATGTCGTCACGCACCGCATCGGAGACGCCGAGCAGGCTCAGGCGTTTGCGGAAAATATGCGCGAACAGTTTGCGGGTGCGGCGCTGGTAATCGCCAAACGCGTGATGTACGCCAATCACCGGCAACGAAGTGCCGAGCAGGGCGATGTAGATCGGTTTGAAACGGTGAGCGATGCAGAAACTGAAGTTGCGCGATGCGGCGATCTTGCGCAGATCGCCGATGGCGCCCAGCTTCAGGCCACGAATGGCCTTGGAGCTGTACTCCATGAACAGCACCTCGTCGGACGCACAGTTCGCGGCGACTTGGCTATCTGCAGCCCCGGTCAGGAACACCGTGGTCACGCGATAACCGGTCCCCGCGAACAGGCTGGCGTACTGCCGGGCGCAGTCCAGAAACGGCCCGTCATAGCCGTGACAGAACTGCAGCACATGGCGTTCAGCCGAGCGAGTCATAAGCGTCCGCGCCTTCTTTGACCACCAGAATGTCTTCCATGATCAGATACTGCAGGTCGGAACCGAAGAACATGTTCAAGGCGTCGGTCGGCGAGCAGATCATCGGCTCGCCACGACGGTTGAGCGAAGTATTCAGCGACACACCGTTGCCGGTCAGTACTTCCAGCGCCTTCATCATGTCGTAGTAGCGCGGGTTGTATTCTCGCTTGAGCACCTGGGCCCGGGACGTGCCGTCTTCATGGACGACTTCCGGCACGCGGGTTTTCCACTCTTCAGCCACTTCGAAGGTGAAGGTCATGAACGGTGCCGGGTGATCGATCTTGATCATTTGCGGCGCAACGGTGTCGAGCATCGACGGGCAGAAAGGCCTCCAGCGCTCGCGGAACTTGATCTGATGGTTGATACGGTCCGCCACGCCGGCCACGCTCGGACAGCCAATGATCGAACGACCGCCCAAGGCACGCGGACCGAACTCCATGCGACCCTGGAACCAGGCCACCGGGTTGCCATCGACCATGATTTTGGCGATCTGCTCCGGCATATTGTCGAGCTTGCGCCACTTTGGCTTATCGGCGTGACGGGCGCAGGCCGCGATCACGTCTTCATTGCTGTAGGACGGGCCGAGGTAGACGTGTTCCATCTTCTCGACCGGTACACCACGGGCATGAGACACATAAGCCGCTGCACCCACCGCGGTACCGGCATCGCCGGACGCAGGCTGGACGAACAGTTCTTTGATGTCGTCGCGGGCAATGATCTTCTGGTTCAGCTTGACGTTCAACGCACAACCACCGGCGAAGGCCAGCTTGCCGGTTTCCTTGAGCACATCGCCCAGGTAATGGTCGATCATCTGCAACGCCAGTTTCTCGAACAGCGCTTGCATGCTCGCGGCGTAGTGAATGTAGGGCTCGTCGGCGATATCGCCCTCGCGCTTCGGCCCCAGCCACTCGATCAGCTTCGGCGAGAAGTAGAAACCCTTGCCCTTCTCTTTATAACGACGCAGGCCGATGACGTTGGCGTAGTCGGTGTTGATCACCAGCTCGCCGTTTTCGAACGAGGCCAGGCGCGAAAAATCGTATTTGCTGGCGTCGCCGTACGGCGCCATGCCCATGACCTTGAACTCACCGTCGAGCATCTCGAAGCCGAGGAACTCGGTGATCGCGCCGTACAGGCCGCCGAGGGAGTCCGGATCGAAGAATTCCTTGATCTTGTGGATCTTGCCGTTTTCGCCATAACCGAAGAAAGTCGTGGCGTACTCGCCCTTGCCGTCAATCCCCAGGATCGCGGTTTTCTCTTTGAAACCGGAGCAGTGGTAGGCGCTGGAGGCGTGGGCCAAGTGGTGCTCGACCGGCTCGATCTTGATCTTTTTCGGATCGAAACCCAATTGCTCGAGGCACCAGACAATCTTGTTGCGATAGCGCTTGTAGCGACGGTTACCCATCAGGATCGCGTCGAGGGCGCGGTCCGGGGCGTACCAGTAGCGCTTGGCGTAGTGCCAGCGAGCCTTGCCGAACAGGCTGATCGGCGCGAATGGAATCGCCACCACGTCAACGTCGGATGGCTTGATGCCCGCCTGCTCGAGGCAGAATTTCGCCGATTCGTAAGGCATGCGGTTCTTTGCATGTTTATCGCGCACGAAACGCTCTTCTTCAGCCGCCGCGACCAGCTTGCCGTCGATGTACAAGGCTGCGGAAGGATCATGGCTAAGGGCGCCGGACAGGCCAAGAATCGTCAATGCCACAGGGGTCTAGCCTCTTTAGTCTGCATGCAGGCGCAACGCGCCTCAAAAATTAATGTGCCCTCGCAAGGGGCGAGAGACAGCTAAAGGGCGGGATTATAGCGTAAACGTGGCGGGAATGACCCTGCCCTTATCGGCGCCGTGAAGATGACGTCGAGCCCAAGCGTTCGCCTTTGCTCATCCGCGACCCGGCCGCCAGTAAATCCTGATGTTTCCGTCGGCAGCTTGCCGGTAAATCGTATAGGGCAAGAAAACCGTGTCGAATACACCCGAAAGGGTCAAGTCCAGCAATACGAACGGCACCAGAATACCCGTGGGATCGGGCGGCGCGTGCAGGAGACAAAAGTCGTGAGCCAGACCGCTGTAGATGCGAGGAATGGACTGACAGTAGGTCTTTTGCTTTCTGAGGCCACGAGCGGCGTCTTCGTCATCCTGCAGCACCGTGACAGCGGTCCCGCAGCCAGACAGCGCCAGTGAAAAAGAGCTCAACATCACAGCCATTTTTATCGTCAAAATCTGCCCTCCGAGAACGTCAGGCAAACTAGCATCGCGGCTATTCAGGGCACAGTTCATGGGTTCTGCAGATCATGTAGGACGATTCACAAGAACTTGTCCGCCAGTTCTCGGGAGACTGATCTGGCGCCATCGCGGGCAAGCCCGCGATGGCGTCGAAGACCCGCGTCAAGCAGCGCTAGAAATATCTTTGGGCAGACGCTGATCAATCACTTGGTACAGCGCACTGCTCTCGGGCCAGTTGCGCATGAACCGCGCCCTATCCCGCGCATACGCGGGGGCAAAGCTGCTGAGCGAACCATGCTGACACATCGAATCCAGGTCGATCAGCGCCCAGCGATCCTGTTGCCAGAACAGGTTATGGCCCTTGAAATCGCCATGGCTGATCCGCTCGCCAATCAGCTCGGCGAACAGGTAATCCAGAGCCTGCAGCTCAGCCTCTGGCGCGTCCCCGCTCTCAACGTACGGCGCGAAGCGCTCGATGATGTCCGGCCCCGGCAAATACTCGGTCACCAGGTACGCCCGGCTGCGCAGCCAGAGAAAACGCTTCTCCAGCAACGCCAATGGTTTTGGCGTGGCAATACCGAGGAACGCCAGGCGATTGCCTTCGCGCCATGAGTGCCAGGCGCGGCTCGGGCGCCAGAAACGCTTGAGCCAGTGGGTAAAGCCTTTGATGTTGTAACGCTTGACCACCAATGTGCGCCCGGCCACCTCGACCTTGCCGACGCTCGCCGCGCCGCCGGTCTTGTACAGATGCCCCTGATCGAGCAAGGCGTCGGCCTGTGCCAGCACCGGCAGCATCGCCGCCTCTTCCTCACGGCGAATCGCCCGCAAGCCGAACGCACCACGCTGGACGCTGAACAGCGTGCATTCGCGGCCGACCTTGATCAGAAAGTCCTTCAAACGCCAGCGACGGACCTTGTCGATCTGTTTTTGCAACGCCTCCATCGGCAACGCGTGTTCGCCATTACTCAGCAGGTAATACACCAGCAACTCTTCGGTGAAGGGTTCCAGCACTTTGGGCAACTGGGCGAAGAACACCCCGAGGTTTTCCAGGACTTTCTGTTGCGACAGCGGCTTGCCCGCCGTCTCGACGCAGATACCGGCGCCATCGATCAAATACAACTGACCGCCATGGCGCAGCAGGTTGTCCAGGTGCAGGTCTTCCTGCCACAGGCCTTTGCTGTGCAGTTGGCCGATGGCGCCCAACGCCTCAGCCAGCACCGCGGATTGTTCATCCGCCAATGCGGGCAAGTGTTCGACCTGCTTCCAGGCATCCCCCAGGCTCTCGGCACCCTCAAGGAAATCGAACAACAGCCAACCGCCCTCGCCGTCCTTGAGGCCATCGGCCAATAACAACGGCGTGGTCAGCCCCTGAGCGGCCAGCAAACGCACACCGTCCAGTTCGCGTTGAAAATGCCGCGCCGCTTTGCCACCGACCAACAACTTGGCCAGCACCGGCCGGCCGCGCCAGACGCCAGCCCCAACATAACGCTGTCCCGGCAACACCCGCAGCAGACTCAGCAACTGCAAATCGGCAGGCCCCGCGGCATCGGCCAGTGGAATACTCAGCGGCAGGCTCGGGCTGCGGCCGGCGTTTTTCAGCTCGGACAAACGCATCAACGCGTCTCCTTGTTACTGCGCCGCGCACTCAGGCGCGATACCCAACGGTCCACCCGCGAACTGTTCAGCGGCTGATCCAGATAAACCGCCAACAATTCGCGCAGCTGGCTGTCGCTCCATTCCGGCGCCCGACGCAGCAGCGGCTCCAGATCCTTGATCCGATCACGCCGGCCGAAAAACAGCGGCCGGGTTTTTTCCAGGTCGATCAATTGCGCCTGATAGCCGTCGCCGGTGGCCTGAAGAAAAATGTGCTTGGGGTAGAAGCAACCGTGGACCTGGCGCCTGCCGTGCAGGCGTCGCGCCAGTTGCCCACAGGCCTTGAGAATGGCCGAGTGCTGTATCGCGCTCAGCTCCGACCAGCGCTGCAACAGCGAATCCAGATCATCCCAACCGTCCAGTGCGTGAGTCAGCAGAATCGCCCGAACTTCGCCGTCGACCTTGCGCTCACCAAAAAACGCCGCCTGCAGCGCCGGAATACCCAGCGCCCGATAACGACTGATGTTGCGAAATTCACGGGCAAAACTCGGCTCGCCAAAGGGCGAATGCCGGGAGCGCGTCAGGTAGTTGCTCTGGCGCTTGAGGTAGTAGCCATGACCGTCCAGATCCAGCCGAAACACACTGCTCCAGCCACCCCGACCGGTATTGGGCTCGTCCACCGCGTCGAGCTGTTTGGCCCAAAGCGCGTCGAAGGTGCCGAGACCATGACGCTCAAACAGCGCGCGGTCTTCAGCAGCCAGAAAATCAGTCATTCGCGCCCCTCAAAAAATCTCACCACGTGCCGAATGCGTTTCTTGTCCGCGGCATCGAGCCGGGCGCATTGGCGGTATTGCAGGTAAAAGCGCAGGCGCTGGGTCGCCGACAGGTGATACTTGGCGACCTTGTCGAGGCAGGCCAGGTCTTTGGTGATGCGGTATTTGAGCCAGAAGCCGCGCCAGAAATCGCCGTTGGGGCAATCGATCAGGAACAGCCGGGCCTCATCGTCGACCAACAGGTTGCGCCACTTCAAATCATTATGAGTGAAACGGTTGTCGTGCATGGTCCGGGTGTAACCGGCCAATTGGCGACTGACGGTATCAACCCAGGCGCGGTCCGCCAGTTTCGGATCATGCCGATTAGCCAGGACCGACAAGTCTTCGGTATGCGGCAGTTCGCGGGTGATCATTGCCCCACGGGCGTACGTCACACCGTGCCGCTCCAACCCCCAGGCCACAACCTCTGCGGTGGGAATGCCCCACTTGGCGAAACGCTTGAGGTTCTGCCATTCGGCCTTGACCCGAGGTTTGCCCAGGTAGCGCCGCAGGCCTTTGCCGGCACTGACGTAGCGTTTGACGTAATAGTTGACGCCTTTGCGCTGGACGCGAATAACTTCGGACAGCGGATCATGGGTCAGTTGCTCGCCCTCGAGGGCAAACACCGCATCAAGACTGCCGAAATCTTCTGCCAGATCGCTGTAAGCCGGCTCCAGTGTCCAACCCGACATCAGAGCGCATCCCCGTAGCGCTGTTTACGCTCGTAGAGCTTGTTGGCCTTGCCTTCGAGCCACGCCAGTAACCCGGCTTCTTCAACCAGTATCTGGCGCAGGGGCTGCTGGAAGTACCCCTTGAGGAAACGCAGTTTGTCGCGACGGGTCAGGCCGATCTCCAGCGCCGAAAAATACAGCGCCGCCAGGTCCTTGTTGCGCCAGCGCCGGGTAATCGTCGGGCGGGCCTGGGCGCGGTGCAGGTCGATCACCGACAACTTGAGGTCATCGCAGGTCACCGGCTTATCGGTGTGCAGCAGGAAGTGGCAGATGTAGCAGTCGCGATGGTTGACCCCGGCGCGGTGCATCATGCCGGTCATGCGCGCGACTTCGGCGATCAGCGCGCGCTTGAGCTTTGGCTCCGGCGGGTGCTTGACCCAGTCGATGCTGAAATCTTCAAGGCTGACGGTGGGCGCCAATTCTTCAGTGACGATGAACGAATGCTGATCCGCCGGGTTGCTGCCCTTTTCGCCATAAGCGACGGCAGTCATGGTCGGCACGCCGACTTCTTGCAGGCGCTCAATGGCCTTCCACTCCTGGCCCGCGCCCAGCACCGGCAGCTTGGCGGTCAGCAGGTTCTTGAAAATCTCACCCCAGCCGATGCCCCGGTGGATCTTCACGAAGTACCCGTGGCCGTCCACTTCAGTTCGCAGTGTCCGGCGCGCTTCGAGCTCGCGGTACACCTCGCCCTTGAGGTCCTCGACTTCGGCGAACGGGTCGCGTCCGGCCCAGAGGCTCTTGAACGGTTCAGCCAGCATCAACTTCATTAAGCGTGCTCCGCCAGAATCACATCGGCCGCGTGCTGCGGCATGCTGTAGAGGTCGGCCGTCTCGGCGAAGGCCAGACCGTTGCGGCTCCAGGCCGCCCGTGCATCAGTGTCGTTCAACATGCCGGTCAGGTACTGAGTCAGTTGCGCCTGATCGAAGGGTTCGTCCAGCACCAGACCCGCGTCGGCCTCGGCGATGTAATGGGCATACCCACACACCGCGCTCACCAACACCGGCAAACCGGCTACCAGGGCTTCAAGCAATACCGTCCCGGTGTTTTCGTTGTACGCCGGGTGGATCAGCAGATCGGCACCGAGCAGGAAGCGCGGGATATCGCTGCGGCCCTTGAGGAATTGCACGTTGTCGCCGAGCCCCAATGTGGCGCTCTGCAATTGGAATACTTTGGGGTCGTCCTGGCCAATTACAAACAGCCGGGTGCGTTTTTTCAGCTCGGCGGGCAGCGCGGCCAGTGCCTTGAGGCTACGGTCCACGCCTTTGGTCTTGAACCCGGAACCGATCTGCACCAGCAGCAGCTCATCGTCCTTCAGGTTGAATTCGGCGCGGAACCCGGCGCGAATTTCATCCGCGTTCGCGGGGCGACGACGGTCTTGGGCAATGCCCGGTGGCAGCAAATGGAAGCGCTCCAGCGGTGTGTCGTAATGCTTGATGAACAGCGGCTGCTGGACTTCGGAAATCATCAGCACTTCGGTCTTGGCATCTTTGGCGAACACCGCGCGCTCGTACTCGGCGAAGTGCCGGTAGCGGCCCCAGCGACGGTACAGCGAGTTGCGCAGGTTTTGCGCCTTGTCTTCGAAGCAGCCGTCGGCGGCGTAGTAAACGTCCAGGCCCGGCATTTTATTGAAACCGATCAGGCGATCCACCGGGCGCTTGGCCAGGTCGGCCTCCATCCATTCGGTGAGTTTCTCGTTGCGCCGATGATTGAAGAACGCCTTGACCGGCGCCACCAACACTTCGAAGCCCGGCGGGATGTCGCCTTCCCAGATCAACGTGTAGACACGAATTTGATGGCCGCGCTGCTGGCATTCAAGGGCGATGCGCATGAAGTCACGCTGCAAGCCGCCAAAGGGAAAGTACTTGTACAGGACAAATGCCAATTGCATCAGCGCAGCTCCTCAGCCAGTAACAACGTGCTCAGTCGGCTCGCGACACGCTCGGGATTCAGACGCGTGAAGCACAGGGGCCACTCGCGTTTCAGGTCAAACCGACGGGCATCGTCGGCCGTCGGTTGATAGGTGCATTTCTTTTGCAGGCACGGTGCGCAAGGGAAGTCGCTGGCCATGTGAATCTGCGATTTGCCATAGGCGCCGGTCAGGCCCGGATTGGTCGGGCCGAACAGCGACAGGGTCGGCACGTCCAGCGCCGCAGCCAGGTGACCGAGGCCGGTGTCCACCGCCACGCACGCCTGCGCGCCGGCCAGGACTTTGCCGACACCCGCCAGGTTCAGCCTGGGTAGCACTTCGACGTGTTTCATGTCTTTGGCGATGCGCTCGGCGCGGGCTTTTTCGACCGGGTTGCCCCATGGCAGCTTCACCGCCACGCCGAGATAACCCACCCGCTCGGCCAGCTCGCGCCAATAGGCTTCGGGCCAGTGCTTGGTGTCCCAGGTGGTGCCGTGGAGAAACACCACGTACGGATTCTTGCGCGGCAATTCCACCAGCCGCTCGACGTTCAGGCCGTAATCACCCAGGCCTTTGGGCAGGTCGTAACCCAGGGCCACCGCGAACAGCTGACGCACTCGCTCAACCGCGTGCTGCCCACGGGCCACGGCCAGGCGTCGGGAATAGAAGCGCGCGGCGATCGGTTCGCGGGCCGAATTCTTGTCCAGCCCGGCCACCGGCGCTTTGGCATAGCGCGTCAGCAACGCACTTTTCAGCAGGCCCTGGGCATCGATCACCAAGTCGTATTTCGTCGCACGAACGCTTTGCTTGAAGCGCTTCCACTCGCCACTCTTGATGGTCTGCCAGATGTTCTTGCGCCAGCGACGGATCGCCACCGGAATCACCTTGCCCACGGCCGGGTGCCAGGTCGGAATCTCGGCGAAACCTTCTTCCACCACCCAGTCGAACTTGATGCCGGGGATCGCCCTCGCCGCATCGGTCAACGCTGGCAACGCGTGAATCACGTCGCCCAGCGAAGAAGTCTTGATCAACAGTACCCGCAAACTATTTGACCTCGACCACAGTGCCCAGCAACCGCTGCAAGGCTTCGTTCACCGCTTTGGGCATGAGCTGGCGCAAGCAGTTGTAATGACCGAAACGGCAGGTGCGATCGAAGCACGGACTGCATTCGATGCCCAGGCGCACGATCTCGACATGCTCGGCCAGCGGTGGCGTGAAACCCGGCGACGTCGAGCCGTACACCGCCACCAACGGGCGGTTCAGCGCGGCAGCCACGTGCATCAGGCCCGAGTCGTTGGAGACCACCGCGTCGGCGCAGGACAGCAGATCGATGGCCTCGGCCAAGGAAGTGCCGCCACTGAGGTTTACCGACTCTTCACGCAGCCCCGGAATCAACCGCCCACGAATGTCTTCGCCCACCGCGTGATCGTTTTTCGAGCCGAACAGCCAGACTTGCCAGCCTTCACGAATCTTCGCCTCGGCGACCTTGGCATAGTGCTCGGACGGCCAGCGCTTGGACTCGCCAAATTCGGCGCCAGGGCACAGCGCCAACACTGGACGGTCAAGGGCCAGGCCGAACTTGGCCAGTGCGCCGTCGCGAGTCACCGGATCGATCTGCAAGCTCGGCCGTGGATAAGGTTTCGGCAGCTCGATGCCAGGCTCAAAGGCCAGGGCCATGAAGCGCTCGATCATCAACGGATAACGCTCTTTGTCGAGCGTGCGCACATCATTGAGCAGGCCGTAGCGGAACTCGCCACGCCAGCCGGTGCGTTTCGGGATGCCGGCAAAAAACGGCACCAGGGCCGATTTCAGCGAATTGGGCAGCAGGATGGCCTGGTCGTACTGACCGGCCAGGGATTTACCGATGCGCCGACGCGTCGCCAGTTCCAGCACGCCGTGGCCGAGCGGGAAGCTCAAGGCCTGGCGTACTTCGGGCATGCGCTCGAGGATCGGCCGGCTCCACTCGGGGGCCAGCACGTCGATTTCGCACTGCGGGTGGCGTTGTTTGAGACACTGAAAAAGTGTCTGCGCCATCACCATGTCACCGACCCAACTGGGCCCAACGATCAGAATTTTCATGTGGTTTCCAAAAACGAACCGGGGAGGCATACGCCTCCCCGCCTCGAGAATCCAGCACCTGCGGGGTGAGCCGCCAGGTCATTTGGACGAGCCGGCTGGGGCTCGTCGAATAAATTTAATACACATCCATGTTAGTTAGCATAACCCTCTGTGGCGAGGGAGCTTGCTCCCGCTGGGCTGCGAAGCAGCACCAAAACTGCCACTGCGTTTTAATCTGGCGGACCGCACAATCTGATATGGGAGTGCTTCGCACTCCAGCGGGAGCAAGCTCCCTCGCCACAAAAGCCTGCCACACTCATGTCAGCTTAACCCCAGCTCACGCCAGATCCGCATGACCTGCCGTCGCTCATCCGCGAACTGGTCGCCCGGTATCACACCGGCATCCTTCTGCAAGGCCTCCCGGTGAGCGGCGGAGCGGTAGGCTTTATAAGCCTCACGCAACAGGCTGGCGTCTTCGGCGGGTATCAACCCTTCCTCCTCCAGCCCTTCCAGAATGCGGATATTGTCGGTATAGCGCAGCAATGACGGATGTGTTTCAGACCACGCCAGAGCCGCGTATTGCACCATAAATTCAATATCGACGATACCTCCAGCGTCCTGCTTGAGATCGAACGGCGCCGTGGCCTCGAAGGCATTTGCCGCCGTGCCCGCCGCAGTGCTCTTGCTGCCGAGATTATCGCGCATCTTGGCGCGCATCTCGCTGACCTCCTGGCGCAAGGTCGACAAGTCCCGCGATTTGGCCAATACCGTCGCGCGAACCTTCTCGAATGCCTGGCCGACATCCTGACTACCCACCAGCACCCGCGCCCGCACCAGCGCCTGGTGCTCCCAGGTCCAGGCCTCGTTCTCCTGATACCGGGCAAACGCGCCCAATGAACTCACCAGCAAACCGGAAGCACCGGACGGCCGCAGGCGCATGTCCACTTCATATAGCTGACCGGAGTTGGTCTGAGCCGTCAGCAAGTGAATGATCCGCTGCCCGAGCCGGGTAAAGAACTGTGCACCGTCGATGGGTTTCGGGCCGTCGGTTTCCGCTTGCGGATCCGCGTCATGGATGAACACCAGGTCCAGGTCCGAACTGTGCCCCAATTCCAGGCCGCCGACTTTCCCGTAACCGACAATGATGAATCCAGGGTCGCACACGCTGCCATCGGTGCGCAGCGGTGTACCGTACTTGGCCACCGTCTGGCGCCAGGCCAGGGCCAGCACTTGTTCGAGGATCGCTTCGGCAAGCCAGGTCAGGTAATCGCTGACTTTCATCAACGGCAGGCTACCGGCAATTTCCGAAGCTGCGACACGCAAGCGGTGCGCCAGTTTGAAATGCCGCAGGGCTTCCATTTGTTGTTCGAGGTCGTCTTCGGGAATCCGCGTCAGACGCTCGCGCAACTCGGCCGCCAGCTCCGGCGCCAGCGGCGGCTTGAACAGCCGGCCTTCGTTGAGCAATTCGTCGAGCAGCAACGGGAAGCGCGTGATCTGTTCGGCAATCCACGGGCTCGCCGCGCACAGTGTCAGCAGACGGCGCAGCGCACCGGGGTTTTCGGTCAGCAGCACCAGATAGGCGGAACGCCGCGCCACCGCTTCAACCAGTGGCAGCACGCGCTCCAGCACCAGATCGGGATTGGCGTGCTCCACGGCCTGGGCCAGCAAGCGCGGTATAAAAGCATCGAGGCGTTCCCGCCCCAGGCGCTGCATGGCACGCAATTGCGGACTGCTGCGCAGACTGGCCAATGCTTTCAGCGCCTTGGCGGCATCGGCGAAACCGCCCTCTTCGAGTTGGCGGCACGCGGCTTCTTCGTCCTGGGCTTCTTCCCACAGCGGCAGCCATTCCCCGCCGACCACCACTTCGCTCTCGGTGCCCTGCTCTTCATCGGGATCGGCAATCACCTGACCAAAGTGCCAGGCCACCCGGCCACGCCAGTACATCAGTTGTTCGTGGAATGCCGTCCAGTTGGCAAACCCGAGCATGAAGGCAATGCGCGCCTGATCCTGCGGGCCGTCCGGCAACATCTGGGTCTGGCGGTCGGCAATCGCCTGAATCGCGTGCTCGGTGTAACGCAGGAATTCGTAGCCTTGGCGCAGTTCGCTGACCACCGCCGGCGGCAGATAGCCCTGCCCCTCCAGGGTGCTCAGTACTTTTAATAGAGGACGCTGCTGCAGGCTCAGGTCGCGACCACCGTGAATCAGCTGGAAGGCCTGGGCGATAAACTCGACTTCACGGATGCCGCCGGAGCCAAGCTTGATGTTGTCGGCCATACCCTTGCGCCGGACTTCCTGCTGGATCAACTGCTTCATGGTGCGCAGCGCTTCGATGGCCGAGAAGTCCAGGTAACGCCGGTAAACGAACGGCCGCAGCATCTCGAGCAACTGGGCGCCAGCCACTTGATCACCTGCCACCACCCGCGCCTTGATCATCGCGTAGCGTTCCCAGTCACGGCCCTGATCCTGGTAATACTGCTCCAGCGCATTGAAGCTCAGCACCAGAGCGCCGGACGAACCATAAGGCCGCAGGCGCATGTCGACGCGGAACACAAAACCGTCGACAGTCATCGGGTCCAGCGCCTTGATCAGACGCTGGCCGAGGCGAATGAAAAACTCCTGGTTATCCAGCGAACGCTTCACGCCGACGGTTTCGCCGCCCTCGGGGTAGGCAAAGATCAGATCGATGTCCGACGACAGGTTCAGCTCCACCGCGCCGAGCTTGCCCATGCCGAGGATGACCATCTGCTGCGGCTCGCCGCTGCGCCGCCCGGTGGGCACACCGAACTGCTGGCAATGCCGCGAGTACAACCACTGATAGGCCTGATCGATGCTGGCATCGGCCATGTCCGAGAGGTCGCGACAGGTCTGCACCAGATCGGCCTGGCGAGTCAGGTCGCGCCAGATGATCCGCACCTGGTGACGATTACGCTGGCGGCGCAAGGCACGGCCTAGCTGGTCGTCGGTTTCGGCGGCGCTCACCGCCATGGCGATCTGTGCGCACAACTCGCCCGGTGCCAAGGCGCGGTCCAGTTCGCCGGACTGCACCAGTTCCAGCAACATCAAAGGGTCACGCAGACTCTGTTCAATCACAAAGTCGCTGGCAGCGGCGACGCGGGCGAATTGCGCCCAGCGCTCAGGCGTCCAGGCAGACAGGCCATGGTCATCGGGAAGAACCCCGACTGTCGTACGAAACGACTGCTCGGCGCGGGTGACTAACGGCAGGAGCCCATCGGGCAGTTCGGCAAGCGAAGGGAGGCTCATGGTCTATCCTTGATCGGCGTGTGAAGGGCTGCATGTAGTGATTCGTGAAAACACGCTACGCGACTGACTGTCGAACAAAGGTTAGAAATAGCTGAAATTTCTTTTTTTTTGGCAGCGATCATCAAGCTTCCACCTTTTTCGATTGGCAAAAGACCAACCTTAACGATTATTCTCACAACGCAGCCGGAGGCCACAAGCCAATCATCTGTAGTTTTACTACTCGTCTATACATTCGAAAGGCTGAAATGCCCGAAGATTTGTAGTAAAACTACACGCCGCCGGAACAACCTATCGGCAATCCAAGAATTTATATCGTCTGCCCACAAGGCCAGTCGCAAACTCAGGCAACCGATTCTGGAAGCCTTTCCGCCCTGGAGCAAGCCATGCAAGACCTCGATCCCGTCGAAACCCAGGAATGGCTGGACGCCCTGGAATCGGTTCTCGACAAAGAAGGCGAAGACCGTGCTCACTATCTGATGACCCGTATGGGCGAACTCGCAACCCGTAGCGGTTCGCAATTGCCTTACGCCATCACCACGCCATACCGCAACACCATTCCCGTTACCCACGAAGCACGCATGCCTGGCGACCTGTTCATGGAACGCCGCATTCGCTCGCTGGTACGCTGGAACGCGATGGCCATGGTGATGCGCACGAACCTGAAAGATTCTGACCTGGGCGGTCATATCTCCAGCTTCGCCTCCAGCGCAACCCTGTACGACATCGGCTTCAACTATTTCTTCCAGGCCCCGACCGACGAACACGGCGGCGACCTGATCTACTTCCAGGGCCACACCTCGCCAGGCGTTTACGCCCGTGCATTCATGGAAGGCCGCATCACCGAAGACCAGATGAACAACTTCCGCCAGGAAGTCGACGGTCAGGGCCTGTCGTCCTACCCACACCCATGGCTGATGCCTGACTTCTGGCAGTTCCCGACCGTATCCATGGGTCTGGGCCCGATCCAGGCGATCTACCAGGCACGCTTCATGAAGTACCTGGAACACCGTGGCTTCATCCAGCCAGGCAAACAGAAAGTCTGGTGCTTCCTGGGCGACGGCGAGTGCGACGAGCCGGAATCCCTGGGCGCGATCTCCCTGGCCGGCCGCGAAAAGCTGGACAACCTGATCTTCGTCATCAACTGCAACCTGCAGCGCCTCGACGGCCCGGTTCGCGGCAACGGCAAGATCATCCAGGAACTCGAAGGCGTGTTCCGCGGTGCTCAGTGGAACGTGACCAAAGTCATCTGGGGCCGCTTCTGGGACCCACTGCTGGCCAAGGACGTCGACGGCATCCTGCAACGCCGCATGGACGAAGTCATCGACGGCGAGTACCAGAACTACAAAGCCAAAGACGGCGCGTTCGTGCGTGAACACTTCTTCAACTCGCCAGAACTCAAGGCGATGGTTGCCGATCTGTCCGACGACGAGATCTGGAAGCTCAACCGTGGCGGCCACGACCCGTACAAGGTCTACGCGGCATACCACGAAGCGGTCAACCACAAGGAACAACCAACTGTCATCCTGGCCAAGACCATCAAGGGTTATGGCACCGGTGCCGGCGAAGCGAAAAACACTGCGCACAACACCAAGAAAGTCGATGTCGACAGCCTGAAGTTGTTCCGCGATCGTTTCGACATTCCGGTCAGGGACGAAGAGTTGGAGAACCTGCCATTCTTCAAACCGGAAGAAGGCAGCGCCGAAGCCCGTTACCTGGCCGAGCGCCGTACCGCACTGGGCGGTTTCGTGCCTCAGCGTCGCGCCAAGAGCTTCAACATCCCGACCCCTCCACTGGACACCCTCAAGGCGATCCTGGACGGCTCGGGCGACCGCGAAATCTCCACCACCATGGCCTTCGTGCGGATCCTCGCGCAACTGGTCAAGGACAAGGAAATCGGCCCGCGCATCGTACCGATCATCCCGGACGAAGCCCGTACCTTCGGTATGGAAGGCATGTTCCGTCAGTTGGGCATCTACTCCTCCGTCGGCCAGCTCTACGAGCCAGTCGATAAAGACCAGGTGATGTTCTACAAGGAAGACCAGAAGGGCCAGATCCTCGAGGAAGGCATCAACGAAGCGGGCGCCATGAGCTCCTTCATCGCTGCCGGTACTTCGTACTCCAGCCACAACCAGCCGATGCTGCCGTTCTACATCTTCTACTCGATGTTCGGCTTCCAGCGTATTGGCGACCTGGCCTGGGCCGCTGGCGACAGCCGTACCCGTGGCTTCCTGATCGGCGGCACCGCCGGCCGTACCACCCTGAACGGTGAAGGCCTGCAACACGAAGACGGTCACAGCCACCTGCTGGCCGCGACCATCCCGAACTGCCGCACCTACGATCCAACCTACGGCTACGAGCTGGCGGTGATCATTCAGGACGGCATGAAGAAGATGACCGAAGAGCAACAGGACGTCTTCTACTACATCACCGTAATGAACGAGTCCTACCAGCAGCCAGCCATGCCGGCCGGTGCCGAAGAAGGCATCAAGAAAGGCATGTACCTGCTCGAGGAAGACACCCGCGAAGCGGCGCACCACGTTCAGCTGATGGGCTCCGGCACCATCCTGCGTGAAGTCCGTGAAGCGGCGAAGATCCTGCGTGAAGAGTTCAACGTCGGCGCCGACGTATGGAGCGTTACCAGCTTCAACGAACTGCGTCGCGATGGCCTGGCCGTTGAACGCACTAACCGTCTGCACCCTGGCCAGAAGCCTAAGCTGAGCTACGTCGAAGAGTGCCTGAACGGCCGTAAAGGTCCGGTCATTGCCTCTACCGACTACATGAAGCTGTTCGCTGAACAAATTCGTCAGTGGGTCCCGTCCAAGGAATTCAAAGTCCTGGGCACCGATGGTTTCGGCCGCAGTGACAGCCGCAAGAAGCTGCGTCACTTCTTCGAAGTAGACCGTCATTTCGTGGTGTTGGCAGCCCTGGAAGCCTTGGCTGACCGTGGTGACATCGAACCTAAAGTGGTGGCTGAAGCCATCGCCAAGTTCGGCATCAACCCGGAAAAACGCAACCCACTGGACTGCTGAGGAGACACTCTGTGAGCGAACTCATTCGCGTACCTGACATCGGCAGCGGTGAAGGTGAAGTAATTGAACTGTTTGTGAAGGTCGGCGACCGTATCGAAGCCGATCAGAGCATCCTGACGCTGGAATCGGACAAGGCGAGCATGGAAGTGCCTGCGCCTAAGGCCGGCATCATCAAGAGCCTGAAAGTGAAGCTGGGCGATCGCCTGAAAGAAGGCGACGAACTGCTGGAACTGGAAGTCGAAGGTGCCGCTGCCCCAGCCTCTATACAGCCCCCTGCGGCGGCCGCTGCGCCAGCCAAAGCTGAAGCCAAACCGGCTGCCGCACCTGCGCCAGCGGCGCCTGCTGCCGCGCCGGCTGCTGCCAGCATCCAGCAAGTGCACGTGCCGGACATCGGTTCGTCGGGCAAGGCCCAGATCATCGAGATCCAGGTCAAGGTCGGCGACACCGTCGAGGCTGATCAGTCGCTGATCACCCTGGAATCCGACAAGGCCAGCATGGAAATCCCTTCGCCCGCCGCTGGCGTGGTCAAGGCCATCAGCGTCAAGCTCAACGACGAAGTCGGCACGGGCGACCTGATTCTGGATCTGGAAGTGGCGGGTGCTGCGGCCCCTGCTGCTGCCGCTCCTGCCCAGGCTGCTGCGCCTGCTGCCGCTGCTCCGGCGCCAGCCGCCGCGGCTCCGGCTGCACCGGTTGCCGACAGCGTTCAGGACATTCACGTCCCGGACATCGGTTCGGCGGGCAAGGCCAAGATCATCGAAGTACTGGTCAAGGCTGGCGACACTGTTGCCGCCGATCAGTCGCTGATCACCCTGGAATCCGACAAGGCGAGCATGGAAATCCCATCGCCTGCCGCTGGCGTGGTGGAAAGCATTTCCATCAAGCTGGATGACGAAGTCGGTACCGGCGACCTGATCCTGAAGCTGAAAGTCAAAGGCGCGGCACCTGCTGCAGCCCCGGCTCCGACTGCCGCTGCCGCGCCGAGTGCTCCAGCGCCTGCCGCTGCCGCTCCGGCTGCCGCCGCTCCTGCTGCTGCCCCGGCTGCTGCTCCTGCCAAGCCTGGCGCGAAAGTTCACGCCGGCCCTGCCGTGCGTCAACTGGCTCGCGAGTTCGGCGTCGAGCTGAGCGCTGTCGGCGCCAGCGGTCCGCACGGTCGCATCCTGAAGGAAGACGTTCAGGTTTACGTCAAGGCCATGATGCAGAAGGCCAAGGAAGCTCCGGCCGCTGCAGCTGGTGCAACCGGCGGCGCGGGCATCCCGCCGATTCCGGTCGTGGACTTCAGCCGCTTCGGCGAAATCGAAGAAGTGCCGATGACACGCCTGATGCAGGTCGGCGCTGCCAACCTGCACCGCAGCTGGCTGAACGTGCCGCACGTGACGCAATTCGACTCGGCGGATATCACCGAGCTGGAAGCGTTCCGTAACGCCCAGAAAGCCGTTGCAGAGAAGGCCGGCGTCAAGCTGACCATCCTGCCGCTGCTGCTCAAGTCCTGCGCACACCTGCTCAAGGAACTGCCGGACTTCAACAGCTCGCTGGCACCAAGCGGCAAAGCGATCATCCGCAAGAAATACGTGAACATCGGCTTCGCCGTCGACACCCCGGATGGCCTGCTGGTACCGGTCATCAAGAACGTCGACCAGAAGAGCCTCCTGCAACTGGCCGCCGAAGCTGCTTCCCTGGCTGAGAAAGCCCGGACCAAGAAGCTTTCGTCGGACGAGATGCAAGGCGCCTGCTTCACCATTTCCAGCCTCGGCCACATTGGCGGCACCGGCTTCACGCCGATCGTCAACGCGCCGGAAGTGGCGATCCTCGGTGTTTCCAAGGCAACCATCCAGTCAGTCTGGGACGGCAAAGCCTTCCAGCCGAAACTGATGCTACCGCTGTCGCTGTCCTACGATCACCGTGTGATCAACGGCGCCGCTGCTGCACGCTTCACCAAGCGTCTGAGCGACCTGCTGGCAGACATCCGCACCATCCTGCTGTAACACCGACTGGCCCTCCCCTGGCGGAGGGCCAATCGCGTTCCACGTTTTCCGAGCGCCACGCTCGTACCTCAACCCCGTCGATTTGGCGGGGCTTTTTTTTGCCCTGAAGAAAGCCCTCCGCGTTTCAGCATCCTATGTAGCAGCTGTCGAGCTTGCGAGGCTGCTGCTACGGGATTGACCCTCTTCGTGCCTTATTCCTACATCTAAGGCTTACGCCACCTACAACCCCAGTCCACTTCTGCCCGATATTTTTCTCCAGCCAATAACTAGGCTTAGTTCGGAGATTTCTAATAGAAACCTCGATGACTTAATTTGCTTAGTTAGCATTACCTCGAATGGATTCGAACATGTTCAAACCAACTGTCGGCCCAATTATCGGCCATACCACAACTAACCATGCGCGTATTTTCTTGCGCGGTGAATTACAGAACGACGCCTTGGTATTTGCGGGCATCCGTTATCGACGCACAGGCGAGAAACTCTGGTCCAAAGGCGTATTTGCAAAACTGTCCGTCTTGCGCGACATGTCCGATGTCATTGCACTCAATGACCTGGTCACCGACACCGACTATGAGTACCAGGCAGGCTGGTTCAGCCCCATGAGCCCGGTGCATACCGTGGAGACAGTTCAGGAACTGCCGCTGCAATGGCCACGGGAGATTTACCGCTTTCGCACGCAGTCCAGCAAAATCAGCCAGCCACGGGCCTATATCGTCGGCTCGTGTCGTTACCTGCGAATGACCGCCGGCATTGCGTCGGCCCCACAGTTGGGCGACCGGATTTTTGCCTCGATCAACAGCCTGGCGGACAGCGCCGAACCGCCCGTCAGTGCCATGCTGATGACTGGCGATCAGATTTACGTCGACGACTTGAACCTCGTGGCCCCCGACCGGGAATACAAGGACATTCTCAAAAAATACCGCACAGCCTTTTCGCAGCCTCATATTTCCAAGTTAATGTCGGGCATGCCGACTTACATGATCCTCGACGACCATGAAATAGAAGACAACTGGCCCGCCAACAAAAGTAACGCCGATGATTACTTATACAAAAACGCCATTGCAGCATATGAGTTATATCAAGCCAGTCACAGCCCCACGTATGAGCTGCTGGCCAATGGGCAAGTAAGCAAAAGACTGGAAAAGTATTGGTATCAGTTCTCCGAGGGTGATATCGGGTGGTTTGTCACCGACAGTCGAACCCGACGCAATCTGTCGGCCAACGACCGGCGCATCCTTGACGAAGAACAGGAACAGGCCCTGCTCAAATGGCTGATCAATAACCCGGCCCGGGTCAAATTCGTGGTCACCAGTGTCATGTTCTATCCCGACCGTAAACTTCACGGTGATGACGCTTGGAAAGCCTTCCCGGAGCAACGCCTACGGCTGCTGGAGACGATTCGTACACGCCGTATCAAAAACGTCTTGTTCATCTCCGGCGATGTCCACGGCTCCCTCACCAGTCGCCTGACCCACAGCGAGGACCCGGATTTCGAAGTCCACACCATCGTGTCTTCACCGTTGTGCAACAGCAAACTGCTGCCGTACGCCAAGGCATCGACCTTCATCCTCGATCAGGCCCTGGCCCGAACAGCGGCAGGCGACTATCGGCATGAACTGACCAGCGAGGTGATCAGCCAGGACAACTTCGCGCATCTGATCGTCGAGGCCGAGCAGGTTCGCGTCAATTATCACGATCGGGATGGCAAGCCATTGCAGTCGATCAGCATCAAATTTCGTTGATCCCTCGGAAAGATCACAGCCTTCGGCAGCCCCTACGGGCTGCAATCTTTTGGCCCACAACATTACTTTTTGACGCCTCGCTGGAGAAAACTGTGCGCCTGCCGACATATTCTTATAGCACTTGGCCTTCATGTCTCTTGTCAGTCGGTGTCGCAATGATGCAACCTTGCCGCAGGCAACAGTAAAGAGGGCGAGAGCCCGGCGCGATCAGCATATTCGAAGCGAGTTTCCTTCAATGAAAAGCCAACCCGATGCCGCCAGCCGTATGGTGGCCGAGGTAGTGACGCAGTTGCCTGTGCCCTCGCGGCTCGGCATGCTGCGTTTCGAACGGCTGAATGAACCAAGCTGGGCGCTGCTGTTTCTCGATCCTAATTGCGAACGACAGTTCGGCCTGCCGGCGGTGGAGCTTTGTGCTCTGGTCGGCTCGCCCTACGCCAGCCTGATGGAGCCCGAAGCGCGCTATCAACTGCATGACACGATCCAGCAGCAACTCACCGAAAGCCCGCATTACCTGATCCGCTACACCTTGCACACCGCCGCCGGCGTTCTGAGCCTGCTGGAACTGGGCGAAGCCTACAAACAACACAATCGGCACCTGCTGCGCGGCTACCTGATGGTGGTGGACGGCCTGTTCGACGGCGAACCCTTGCTGCCGGCGCTGGATCTGGAAACCCAGAACTCACGCCTGCAAATCGCCCTGGAACTCAATCAACGTGCCCAGCAGGAACAACTGCAGCACCTGGACCGGGTGCGCGCCCAGCAAGACCTGATCCTGCTGCTGACCCGCCAGCGCTATAGCACCAACAACTCCCTGCAAGAAGCCGCCGAACTGATCACCCGCAGCGCCTGCGACATCTATGAAATCGACTGCGCCAGCCTGTGGAACCTCGATGGCTCGCTACTGACGCCGATCTCGGCCTATCACCGTGCCACCCGCAATCACCAACTGCCGAAGCCGATCGACGCCAGTGGTTTTCCCGATTACCTCGAGGCCTTGCACACCGGCCGCGCCATCGACGCCCACAACGCCATGCGCGACCCGCGCACCCGGGAAATCGCCGAGTACCTGCGCCCGCGCGACGTCAACGCCATGCTCGACGCCAGCATCCGTGTCGATGGCCAGGTGGTCGGCGTGCTCTGCCTGGAACAGATCGGGGCGACCCGCGCCTGGCAATCGGACGAAATCGCCTTTGCCGGCGAACTGGCGGATCAATTCGCCCAAGTCATCAACAACCACAACCGCCGTACCGCCACCAGCGCCCTGCACCTGTTCCAGCGTGCGGTGGAACAAAGCGCCAACGCCTTTCTGCTGGTCAATTGCGACGGCGTGGTGGAGTACGTCAACCCAAGCTTCACCGCGATCACCCAGTACACCACCGAGGAAGTCCACGGTCAGCGGCTGTCGGAACTGCCGGCGCTGGAAAACCTCAGCGAACTGCTGTTCGACGCTCCGTCGGCGCTGGCCAAAAGCAACAGCTGGCAGGGCGAGTTCAAGAGCCGGCGTAAAAACCTCGAACCCTACTGGGGCCAGTTGTCGATTTCCAAGGTCTACGGCGACAACCGTGAGCTGACGCACTACATCGGCATCTACGAAGACATCACCCAGACCAAGCTCGCCCAGCAACGAATCGAGCGCCTGGCTTACACCGATAACCTGACCAACCTCGGCAACCGCCCGGCGTTCATCCGCAACCTCGATGAGCGCTTCGCCCGAGACAGCGATACACCCATCAGCCTGCTGCTGGTGGACATCGACAACTTCAAGCGGATCAACGACAGCCTCGGCCACCAGACCGGCGACAAACTGCTGATCAGCCTGGCACGGCGCCTGCGCAACAGCCTGAGTTCGAGCGGCAGTCTGGCGCGGTTTGCCAGTAACGAATTCGCGGTGCTGCTGGACGACACTGACCTCTCGGCGGGCCAGCAGGTTGCCAATCAATTGCTGGCAACCCTCGACAAACCGATGTTCGTCGACAACCAGTTGATCAGCGTCACCGGCTCCGTGGGCCTGGCCTGCGCGCCGCTGCACGGTCGCGACCCACAGACGCTGATGCGCAACGCCGGCCTGGCGCTGCACAAGGCCAAGGCCAACGGCAAACACCAGGTGCAAGTGTTCACCGAAGCGCTGAACGCTGAAGCCAGCTACAAACTGTTCGTCGAAAACAACCTGCGCCGAGCCCTGACCCAGAACGAGCTGGACGTGTTCTACCAGCCCAAGCTGTGCCTGCGCAGCGGTCGCTTGCTGGGCATGGAAGCGCTGTTGCGCTGGAACCATCCGGAAAAAGGCATGATCCGCCCGGACCAATTCATCAGCGTGGCCGAAGAAACCGGGCTGATCATCCCGATCGGCAAATGGATCGCCCGTCAGGCCTGCCGCATGAGCAAAGACCTGACCGCCGCTGGCCTGGGCAACCTGCAAGTGGCGATCAACCTGTCGCCCAAGCAGTTCTCCGACCCGGACCTGGTGGCGTCCATCGCCAACATCCTCAAGGAAGAAGCGCTGCCGGCGAACCTGCTGGAGTTGGAACTGACCGAAGGCCTGCTGCTGGAAGCCACCGAAGACACGCACTTGCAGCTCGATCAGCTCAAGCGTCTGGGCCTGACCCTGGCGATGGACGACTTCGGCACCGGTTACTCGTCGCTCAGTTACTTGAAAAAATTCCCGATCGACATCATCAAGATCGATCGAAGCTTCATCCACGAAATCCCCGACAACCAGGACGACATGGAAATCACCTCCGCGGTGATTGCCATGGCCCACAACCTGAAACTCAAGGTCGTGGCTGAAGGCATCGAGACTGCCGAGCAACTGGCCTTCCTGCGCCGCCACCGCTGCGACGTCGGCCAGGGCTACCTGTTCGACCGACCGATCCCGGGCTCCGAGCTGATCGAAAAGCTCAAACGCTACCCGCGCGGCCCAATCGCCTGACAGCGACGTAACACTCGGGCAAACTGGCAGTCTGTATTTACATCTCAACCTGACTGAGAGGACTGATCATGGTTCTGCGCTCGGAAATTCTGGTGAACAAAAACGTGCTCCCGACTAAAGAACAAGCTCTGCCTGGCCGCGAAACCCCGATCAAGGTTCCGGAGAAACACTTCGTCAACGGCAACCCGCTGCTGGGTCCGTTTCCGGGCAACGTAGAATTCGCAATCTTCGGCCTGGGTTGCTTCTGGGGCGCGGAACGCAAATTCTGGCAGCGCGAAGGCGTGTTCAGCACCTCGGTCGGTTACGCCGGCGGCTTCACGCCGAACCCGACCTACGAAGAAGTCTGCTCGGGCCTGACCGGGCACACCGAAGTGGTGCTCGTGGTGTATGAGCCGGAAAAAGTCAGCTACGAACAGCTGCTGAAAATGTTCTGGGAACTGCACAACCCGACCCAGGGCATGCGCCAGGGCAACGACATCGGCACCCAGTACCGCTCGGTGATCTACTGCACCAAACCGGAACAACTGGAAGCGGCGAAGAACAGCGCGAAAGTGTTCCAGGCGGAACTGACCAAAGCGGGCAAAGGCATCATCACCACTGAAATCGACGAAGCCCCGACGTTCTACTACGCCGAGGCGTATCACCAGCAGTACCTGGCCAAGAATCCTGAGGGGTATTGCGGGATTGGCGGTACTGGCGTGACGTGCCCGATCTAAATTTCGGACGCTGAAAAGCTTCGCGGGCAAGCCTCGCTCCTACGGTCACACCGACCTGTAGGAGCGAGGCTTGCCCGCGAAGGCGTCCGACTAGACGCCACACATGCAACTGATTAACTCTCGGCGATCAACCAATCCATCTGCCAGCCACCCTGGGTCTGCCCCAACTTCTTGGACAACCACGGCAGCAACTCACGTAACTCCTCTTCCAGCCCCCACGGCGGATTGGCAATCGCCAACCCCGAACCGTTCAGGCTGTTCGGCGTATCCAGCGGATGCACCAGCAACTCCACCCGCAACAACTTAGGCGCGCCCGTTCCCGCCAAATCCTGATAGAAGCGCCGCAACGCCCGCTGATCCTTCACCGGATACCAGATCGCCGCCACCGTCTGGCGCATACGGCCAATCGCCTCTTTCAACGACGCCGCACAACGCTGCATCTCATCAAGCTGTTCGAACGGCGGATCGATCAACATCACCGCCCGCTTCTCCGGCACCGGCAGCAGCGCACGCGGCACATGCCAGCCTTCGCCCAGGTGAACCTTCACCCGACGATCGCCCTTCATGTTGTCCTTGAGCAACACACCGTCTTCCGGGTGCTTCTCATTGAGCAACACACGATCCTGCGGCCGGGTCAAACGCCGCGCCAACTCCGGCGACCCCGGGTAATAGCGCAACTGGCCATCCGGGTTCATCTCGTGCAACACCTTCATGTAATCGGCGGTCAGCGCTGGCAAATCCGGCTGATCCCACAACCGCGCGATGCCTTCCAGGTACTCACCGGTACGACTGGCCTGATCGCCCTGCAGGTCATACAGGCCGATGCCGGCGTGAGTGTCGAGATAAGCAAACGGCTGCTCCTTGCGCGACATCAAGGCGATGAGGCGGGTCAAAGTCAGGTGTTTGAACACATCGGCGTGATTGCCGGCATGGAAGGCGTGACGATAATTCATGGCTGCTCCTGCGAAGGCCGGGAAGTTTACCCTGTACGGCGCAGGACGTCAGGGGTTGGTGGCTGAGCGGGCAAGTACAACCCCAATACCGCGCCAATCCATAAACCCTGTGGCGAGGGGGCTTGCCCCCCGTTGGGCTGCAAAGCAGCCCCAAAATATCCAGACCACCCATAACCTGTGGCGAGGGAGCTTGCTCCCGCTCGACTGCGAAGCAGTCGCCAAACCAAACCACTCGGTACAGCTGACAAAACGGGATTGCAGGTTTTGGGGCTGCTACGCAGCCCAACGGGAGCAAGCTCCCTCGCCACAAAAGCCACTCGACGTTATTCCGAAGGCCGCGCCCGCAACCGCCGCCCCACCACATCCAGCACATCACACCCATCACGCAATGAAATGGCACAGAGCAAGGCAAAATCACTAAGAATGAAAGATTCACACTCGACCGAACCGCGCATGGACATGTTTTCCAGCACCTGAGTGACGGCGCGAATTCGGTAGCTGGCAGTGTCGGTCAAAATATCCAGCGGCGCGTGGGTATCGACGAATAGCGTGGGCATGTCGGTGCAGTTGCCGGTTAGGGCCATGAAGCGGCTTTTGGGGTGGGGAATTGGTTTTTCGTAGGGTGGATCGGGTGTAAATGTTTTCATTTGAATTGCTCCAAGGAAGAAATGGAGCTGCCTTAGGCCTTCCTACAGGCTAGGGTGGCAGCTATGCACGGGGTAGGAATATCGAGACCCTTAGAGCAAAACTCGACCACGCCGAAGCGTGCCCGCGCATAGCCGCCGCAACTGATCATACGGACGCACGTTAACGGCCGCAAACCAAGCATCGACGCCAATATAGCTCTAACGGTTTCGAAGGGTTCCTACACCCTGCCACTGAATTTTCAGTGACCACCAGAGACTATCGATGGAGCTCATTTCACACCAGTTCATGGAAACCGCTAGGACTTGAAGGAAACTTCCGACGACCTTGCCCAGAAATTTCGCAGGATGTACGACGTCCATGCAATTAACCAACAGCCGTCCAAGTGGATTGATCTTCGAGACTGGCTTTTTGAAGGTCGTCTTTCCACTCAACAGTTGCCAAGCGAAAAATGTCTTCAAAAAATGCCCTGGTATCTTTCATCTCATCCCACCCATCAGGAAATGATGAATACGCCTCAGGGTCATACTTCAGCAGTGATTGGAAATCATAATTTTTGTCCTGAAGAGCTTCCTCCAGACATTTGTAAAGTAAAAATCTCTGCCTATATGATCGCTTTCTAGGGAGGCAGTATTTGAGAATTAGCTCCTCCCTGTCCGTCGGATCATTAGGTTCGAACCTCTCTAACTCCTCACCAAGAGTCTCTTCACGATCATAAACATCAAAACACCCCAAAAAATATGAAGGTGTCGGTATATATGGCTGCTGAGTATCAGGATCAATAAACATAATCTCCCTCACTTGATCTGGTATAGACCATAAAGGGGACGGATTTATTTATTACTCTTGAGAATGCCGACACCTAGGACTCCAGACTGACAGGCACCACCTTTTCCATCACCAACTGGCCCGATCTTCAAGACTCGCTAAAAGAAGATCTTCCTTCCAGGTCTCCTGAGCCAAAAAATAGACATCTTGAAAAAATCCACGGGGATCTTCCAATGCATACCACTCACCACGCGGCCAACTGCCTGCATCTTCTTCATCTATATCAAACAAACTCCGAAAATCATAAGACGCATCGCTTAGCTTTTCCGCTAGAAAATCCAGCAGCACGAACTTATGTCGATAGGACAGATAACCTAGATTCAAGCTGTATCTTTTGATCAGCTCAGCTCTATCAAAGCGATCATTAGGATTAAACACTTCCAGTTCCGCACCCCGAGTTTCCTCGCGATCATAAACATCAAAGACGCCAATAAACCACATCAAATCTGGTTGAAATTCTTCATTTAAAAATGGATCTCGCAACATTATTTTCTCTCCGAAGGAAAAGCAGTAAAAGGCCGCAGCACATTATCTTTATCGAATTTAACTTCAAACCAATTCAGATCTTCATTTAGTGTTGGGTTACGAGCATCTTTCTTGTTCGGTTTATAACCACGCCCGGCCCCAGGAAGTTCCATCCTTACGATCGGATTTTTATTCTGGTCCTTCCCTGTATGCGGGCTCAAACCTAACGCTTCCCTTGTCATAGCTTTATTCAATGCCCCCAAATGCATACGCCAGTTTCTGAATTGAGAGCTCAAGTTCCCTCTGGCGCCTTTCGGAACCTCACCGGTATGAGGATCGGCCCCATTAACTGCTCGTTGATTGAGCGCTTGGTCAGATATTTCTGAGCTGTGTTTTTTGACTGTGTGCATATCATATTTTGCTTCCATTTCTTCAACACGCCGCTTCGCATTCGCCTCAGCCAGCTCATCAATCCGCGCCCGCCGCTGCTCACCCGTCAGCTTCGGAAGTTGCGGTTCACCCTCATCCACCCTAGCGCCAGTCGTATCATCCGGCGCCCCACACCCAGGCTTATTCGGCGGCGGACAATTCCCGCTCAACCCCAACGGATCAACCCACCCCGTCGGATTCGGCGTGTACTGGTACTGGTTCAGCCCACCCGCCAACTTGATCGGATCCGGTGTCAGATACCGACCAACCTCTGGATCATAGTATCGATGCCGGTTGTAGTGCAGACCGCTCTCGGCGTCGAAGTATTGGCCCTGAAACCGTAACGGTTGTTCAAGTTGCTCGCCCCCGCCGAACGTCTGGTGAGTGACTTTGCCGTAGGCGTTGTACTTCGCCGACCAGACAATCTCGCCGCCAAAATCCGTCAGTTCCTGCGGTGTGCCCAGGTGATCGAGCTGGTAGTAGAACGGGCAGGCCTTTTTCGGGCCTTTGCCGTCGAGCATGGCCAACGGGCGGAAGTTGCCCGGCTCGTAGACGTAGCTGCGGTAGTGCTCTTTGCTGCTTTCAGCGACGACTTGGTCGCCCTGCCAGAAGAACTCGGTAGTTTGGCCGTCGACGGTTTTGGCGATGCGGCGACCGAAGGCATCGTAGCGATAGCTCGCGCAACTTCCATCCGGCAACGTGACGCCGACCAGCCGATGCTGGCAGTCGTAGCGGTATTCGGTGACCAGTTTCTGCCCGGTGCCACGGCGTTCGCGGATCAGGTTGCCGAAGGCGTCGTAGTCGTAATGACGGTCGCCTTGCATCAGCAGGCGATTGCCTTTGACGGTCGTCGGGCCGGGGCGGTCCTGCATCAGCAGGTTGCCGGCGGGGTCGTGGGCGAAGCTTTCCGGTGGGTCGTCGCGGGTGTGGCGGACGCGGGTCAGCCGGTTCAGCGGGTCGTACTGGTAACTGCGCTGGCCGTGGCGGGTGTCGGCGATGTGGTCGAGATTGCCGTTGAGGCTGTAGGCATAGTCGCGGCGGTACAGGCTTTTTTGCTGTTGGCTGACGGCGTGGGCCTTTAGCCGGCCCTGGTCGTCGTAGGCATATTCGCTGAGCAGCAGGCCTTGCTGGCGCTGTACTTCTCGACCCGACTTGTACGTGTGATCTGTAAGCCGTGCGCCGTTGAGGTCGATGTCCGTCAGCGCGCCACCCTTGGCGTGGTGGTAGTCGAGCTTGCTGCCATCCGGCAGGCGCAGGCGGTTAAGTTGGCCGCAGGCGTCGTAGCCATAACGCAGCGTGCCCCAGCCCTGATGCTCGGTGATCAGCCGGTCCTGCTGGTCGTATTCGAATTCCAGCGGATGGTCGTGGCCGTCGTCGACGCTGACCAATCGGCCGAGGCTGTCGTAGCGGTATTCGACCTGGATGCCGTCGGGCAAGGTTTTGACTAACAGCCGCCCTTCCGCATCCCGCTCGTACCCGGTGATCAGCTGCGAGCCGTCATCGCCGAATTCGGTTTTCTCCAGCAAATGGCCGTTGAGGTCGTAAACGTACGCCGTTCGCCGTCCATCGAATCCGGTTTCCTGTCGGATCAATCCGCCGGGCGTGTAGTCCAGCCGATATGTTTCGCCGGATTCATTCTCGATTTCCGTGAGCAACAGCTGCGCGTTGTCGTAGCGATACTTGAGCTGGGTGCCGTCGGCATTGATCCGGCGGCTGACCAGGTGCAGATCGTCGACGTATTCGTAGCGGGTGACGCGGCCCAGTTCGTCGCGTTCGGCGGTGATCTTGCCGTAGGCGTTGTAGCTGAAGGCGCGAGTGGCACCGGTCGGCAACGTCGTCTGGGTCAGTCGGCCAACGGCGTCCCATTGGTACTGAGTGAGCGCACCGTGTTCGTCCTGACGAGTCGTCTGCCGTCCCAGCGCATCGTAGGAAAACGTTCGCTGCCCACCGTCCGGCAGTGTTTCCTCAAGCAACTGGCCCAAGGCATTCCAGACAAACACATGCCGGCTGGTGTCCGGGTAACGGATCGACAGCAACTGACCGTAGTCGTCGTAGTGGTAATGGGTGACCTGACCGTCCGGATCGGTCGCCTCGGTGACATCGCCCTGAGCATTGCGCCGGTATTTCCACACCGCCTTACCGCGATAGCGCGCATGCAGGAAACCGTTGCGATACTCGTAGGACGTCGGTTCGTCTTGCGGTGGAATCAGCGCCACCAACCGTCCGACGTCGTCATAACGGTATTCGGTGACGGCCCCCAACGGATCCTGCTCGGCCACCATTCGGCCCTGCTCGTCGTAGGCCTTGAGCTGTTCGCCGCCATCCAGCCCAACCCGGCGCACCAGCCGCGCCCGGTCGTCGTGGACGTAAACCTCTTCGCTGCCATCGATGTTCCGGACGGTGACGCGGCCCTGGTCATCCCAGACATAGCGCGTGTCCATCTGCGCAAACGACGCCCAATGCCGTACGCAGCGCGCCGTCTTGCCGGACCGTTCCCACTCCCAGAAGAAACTCGCGCCGCCGGCCAGTTGCCGCTGCAGGATCACATGTTGATCGTCGTAGTCGTAACGCTCGCTTTCGCCGGCGGCGTTGCTCGCTTCGATCAGTTGATCGCGTTCGTCGTAGTGGTAACTGACCAAGGTTTGTTCGGTGTGCCAGGCCTCGGCGAGGATCTGGGCCTGGCGAAAACTTTGGTAGTCGACAGCGATCAGGTGGGCACGGTCGTAGCGCAACAGCAAGGCACGACCGGCGCCGTTGTCGACGCGCTGGATGCGCTCCTGACGATCGCGGGTGATGCGCAAGCGGTTGTCGTAGGCGTCGCTGATCGCCGTCAGCCGACCATTGTGAAAGTGGTAGAACCGCGTGTCGCCACCGGCCTGGGCGAGGATCAGTTCTTCGGGGTCATTGCCCAGGTAAATTGCCGCGCGCGACAGGCTGTTGTGGATCGCCGGGCGTTCGCTGCTCGGCAATGGAAACGTGGTGCGGCGGTTTTCGTGGTCGATCCAGATGACCTGGTCGCCGTCGATTTCCAGCCGATGGGCGAGCGAATGGCTCCAGCCAAAGCCGAGGCCGCAGTCGATCTCGGCGGCGCTGGTGCGATAGAGTCGGGTGAAGTCGAACGGCAGGATGCCGTCCAGCGCACCGTCGGTGAGGGTCAGCAGTTCTTCGCCGGTGACCATCGACACCGGGCATTGGTTGGTCGCGGTTTTGTCGACTGAGTCGGCGCTGTCGCCGTTGGGGTTTTTCGCCTGATCCGGGGAGTCGTCGTGGTGTTCGTTTTGCTTGAGCGTGGTGTTGCGTTTGGCATCCCAGCGCAGTTGCATCCGGCCTTTTTTCAGGCCCGCCGCAACACCGCGCGCGGCGACCTTTTTGTAGCGATCAACGTACTCCATGAAGTTGTTGATGATCGCAACCATCGACTTCACGAAGCCCATGGCGGCCTGAAAAATCTGTGCGCTGTACTTGGCCAGGCGCACGGTCAGCCAGGCAATGCCAACCCCGACCACACTCAGTACCAAACCAATCAACAGGTCGATGACCAACCCAACCACGACCTTGGAAATCGCTTCAGCCGAAGACCCGGCCAGTTGCGAAGGTGGCAATGCTTCCAGCCACAAGGTCGCAGTGCGCATCAGCAAGCACAGCGCCGCCTCGTCGCTGGCCAGCAACATGGCCTTTTCCATCTTGTCTGGAGCGGTTACGGCCAGATCGGCAAGTCTGCCGGCGCTTTCACCCAGCTTCTCGGCATAGGCGTTGGGGTCTTTCAGGATGTCGGCGAGTTCACCCATGCCATCCCAAACCGCCTGAATCGCCGCCCAACCTCCCGCGAGCACTCCGTTGCCCACCGCCGCCAACGAAGCGGATGCCGATTGCTGCGACCACTGTGGCTTGAACCCTTCCCATTCCTTGCGCAGCCAGCTTTCCAGCTCCTGGGTCAGGCCGTCGTAGGAGGAGAAAAGGTCATCGATTTGAGTCGGGGTAACTTCACTGTGGACATGAACGCGGTAGAACTTGCCGGGCGTGCCTTTGAACTGCCCCTGACCGTTTTCATCGAGTGTTACAGGTGTACTTTCGCCGCCATCATTGGCAATCACATCGACCTGAATGCTCCCCAACGGAATGTCGTAGACCGATTCGAACTTGCTCTCGATCTGCAGAATTCCACTAGCCGGACACTGCGCAAGACCCGAGATAAAATCATCGTCGCCACTGCTCACCGCAGTCGTGGTATTGCCGAGTTTTATCACCCGCTCCATGTCCAACAGCGAAGGCATGTCCATCGCCCGGCTGACCTTGTCCGCATTCCGGCTCAAGAAGTTGCCAAGCTGTTGGCGATACAAAACCAGTGTGTCTTTGAAACCGTCGAGCTCCTGCTCGATCCGTACGATCTGATCCATCAGTCCAGCTCCGTCATCAGGTAATCCACCAACGCTGATTTCGGCGCTTGAGGCAGGTCTGGCATCTCAAGAAAGCTCACGACTTTGTGCCGCAACACGCTTTCGGAGAACGCCTCATAAAGATCAGGGCGGTCCTCGCTCAACCACTTCAGCAGGTTGTTGATATGCGTTGTCGCGGACTCGGTGGCGAGGTGGTTGAGCAGCGATTCAGATACTTCCCACCAGGGGAAATCCCTGGCGGTTTTCAGCGCACTACCACCGATATCCAGTGGCTGACCATTGATCAGGCAACGCCCGATCACCGGCATCAGTTGCGCAGCGTTAACCTCGGCAGACTGCAGAATCGGCAGCAAATAGCGTCCATCCCAATAGCGGAAAAACACCGCGTTGCCGTTGGGCATCAGAACGTGTGTGAGGCTGCGCAAATGCTCGACCAACGCCTCTTGAGTGGCGCAAGACACCGCCAGCCAACCCCAATCGCGGGACTCAGTGGCGGCTACCCAGTCCAGAAACTCACTGTCAGCGGTGACGATTCCGACATAGGGCATCACCGCTTCCCACTCGGCGTAGGCAGTGCCGGCCCAGATCGGGCTCGGCGCTTGTGCAGTGATCGAGCGTTGCCAGGTTTTGAACGGTTCGGCGGCACTGGCGCTGCTGAAAATCGCGAACAGTTGCTCCGACGGTTGCAGTGGCTGGCGCTCCAGCCAGGCGCGAGGCGACAAAACATCAGGCAGCACAGACACCGCCCTTGCAGCGCTCACACTCTTCGCAGAACGGCGCGTCGCTTTGCAGGCTGAGAATCTGCGCGGCACTGAGCAGCGCCGCAGGGGCTGCTGCAAGTTTCAACGGCATATCCGGCAAGCTCGGCGCGGAAGCCATGGCCGCCATCGGTGCCCCACCGACCTGAATCGGCACGCTGCTGAAAATCCCGCCGGGGCCGATGTTGATCCACTGCCCGCCCGCCTGAATGGTCGCGCTGGCGCCGCCGTCGATGACCACTTGTTGGCCGGCGCTGACGTGGAATTGCTGACTGGCATTGAGGGCTTGATTGCTCACGCGAATGTGCCGATCGCCGACCACCACCAGGTGATCGTCCAACCGTACTTCGGTCTGTCGCTGGCCATGGGTGATGCGCTTTTCGTCGGCCTTCAACTCATGGCGGGCGGTGCCGGTGACGACGATGCTGCGCTGGTTATCAACCTGCACCTGTTGATCGTTAAGGACGTGCTGAGTCCAGTTGCGCTGGGCGCGCAGGTAGATTTCCTCGGCCCCTTTGCGATCCTCGATGCGCAATTCGTTGTAACCGCCGCCACCGGGACTGCTTTGGCTGCGGAAAATACTGCGGGTCTTGTCCGCCGGCAGATCGAGGGGCACAGGCGTCGCGGCGTTGGGCAGGCAGCCCATCACCAGTGGCTTGTCGGCATCGGCATCGATAAACCCCACCAGCACTTCCATGCCGACGCGCGGAATCATCACGCTGCCGTAACGGTCATGAGCCCAGCCAGTGGCGACGCGTAGCCAACAACTGGAGTGTTCGTTGAGCTGACCGTCACGGTCCCAGGCGAGCTGAACCTTGACCCGACCGTACTCGTCGCAATGGATTTCGCTGTCCGTCGGGCCGGTGACTACGCCGGGTTGATAGCCGAGCATCCGTGGCTTTTCCGGGCCCAGCGGTGGGCGAAAAGAAACGTCCCACGGCGTCGCCAGAAACGTATTGCGATAGCCCTGGAAATCATCCGGGCTGTCGCTGGTGGCTGACTCCTCCAGTACCTGCGGTTGACGGCCGCGGTGTTCTATTTCGGTGATCAACCACAGGTCATTCCACGCCTGACGCGGGTGTTCGGCCAGGTATAGGAAATGCCCGCTGACCAATGCGGATTCATCGCCGCGACCTTCGGCCTGACGGTAATCCGCGCTGTGCCGCTCCAGCGCTCGCTGAGTCAGGTGTTTGCCGTGTTCACGGTCGGTGAATTGACCGGGAAAGTGGTAGTCCTCCAGCGCCGGCCGCTGTTCGCTGTCGAGGCGGCTTTCGAGTTGCAAACGCGGTTTCTGGAAGTCGTAGTCGCGACGGGTGACTGCGGTGGTCCGGGTTTCCAGCCGTACATTGAAACGCTTGATCGCCGGCGCATCCGCAGCCATCCCGCTGCCCGGCAGGTACAGCGTCGGCTCGGGCAGACGGGGGAAAACCGTCTGGTCATCGCCGAACACCAACAGGTGCCCGTCGGGGCTGTGCTGGAAGTGATAGTGAATGCCGACCTCGGCACACAGGCGCTGGATGAACGCCAGATCGCTTTCGGCGTATTGCACGCAGTACTCGCGATCGGGGTAGTCGCTGCCGAGCCGGAACTCGAAGGCGTCGCGCTGGATGCCGTGGTCCTTGAGGATTTGCGTGACGATCGTCGGCACACTTTTGTGCTGGAAGATCCGCTGATTGATACGCCGGTCGAGATACGCCAGACGCGGTACGAGACTGATCTGGTAACCCGTCAGACGGTGCCCGGAATCGCTTTGGCCGACGCGAAAGATCTGACCATGAATACCGGAACCTTGCGCATCGAAACTCAGAAACGCCTGACGATGCAGCAGGCTTTCGAGCTCTATGTCGGGTCGCTCGCTGACCAGTTCCAGGTCAAAACGGTAGGGTTGGCTGATGGCTTCCTTGCCCGTGAACTCAAGCACCTTGAGCTCATTCTGGACGCCGTCGAGGGTCAACGTGAAACGCGGTTGATTGGCAGGCGCGAACATCCGATGTGTCTCTGCAGAATGAAGGCGGGCGATTCTGCATGAGCGACAAGGGGTGTTGATGGAGGGACAAGGAAATCAGATTTACCCTGCTTTTTTAGGGATTTTTCCTTCAAAAAACTGGATAAAGCACTACAGACATTCCTGTCAGAAGCACCTCCAAACAAATGTGGGAGCGCAAAAAAAACGGCCCGCCTCCAAAAGGAAGCGGGCCGTTTTCATGTTCGGCGAAAGGTCAGAGCATCAGCTCATCCCCCTCACTGGTTCAGGCGGAAATCCTTTTCGGCTGCAGCGAAGCGCGAAAGCATGCCGCTGGTCGGTGCGCCCATTTTGCTGACGATGTAGATCGCCAGGCTGGCGAAGATGAAACCAGGGATGATTTCGTACAGGCCCAGCAGTTCGAAGTGTTTCCAGACGATCACAGTGGTCGCGCCGACCAGGATGCCGGCCAGTGCGCCGTTGCGGGTCATGTTTTTCCAGATCACGGAGATCAGGACAACTGGACCGAACGCAGCACCGAAACCTGCCCAGGCGTAGCTGACCAGGCCCAGTACACGGTTTTGCGGGTTAGCCGCCAGAGCGATAGCGATCAGCGCAACCAGCAGCACCATGGCACGGCCGACCCAGACCAGCTCAACCTGGGAAGCACTTTTACGCAGGAAGGTTTTGTAGAAATCTTCGGTCAGGGCGCTCGAGCACACCAGCAGTTGGCAGCTCAGGGTACTCATCACCGCCGCCAGAATGGCCGACAGCAACACACCGGCAACCCATGGATTGAACAGGATTTTTGCCAGTTCGATGAACACACGCTCGTGGTTTTCGCTCACCGGCAAGGCCAGGGCTGGGTTTGCCGAGAAGTAAGCGATGCCGAAGAAACCTACCGCGACGGTGCCGCCCAGGCACAGGATCATCCAGGTCATGGAGATGCGACGAGCGTTGGCGATCGACTTGACCGAATCCGCCGCCATGAAACGCGCCAGGATGTGCGGCTGGCCGAAGTAGCCAAGACCCCAGCCCATCAGCGAAATCACGCCGATGAAGGTGGTGTTTTTCAGCATGTCGAAGTTGCTTGGATCTTGCGCTTCAATGGCCAGGAACGTGGTGTCGATGCCGCCAGTGGCCAACAGCACGATGATCGGCGTCAGCAACAGGGCGAAGATCATCAACGTGGCTTGTACGGTGTCGGTCCAGCTCACTGCCAGGAAACCACCAACGAAGGTGTAGGCAATCGTCGCCGCAGCACCAGCCCACAGCGCGGTCTCGTAGGACATGCCGAAGGTGCTTTCGAACAGACGGGCACCGGCCACGATGCCGGAAGCGCAGTAGATGGTGAAGAACACCAGGATCACGACCGCGGAGATGATCCGCAGCAGGCCGCTTTTGTCTTCGAAACGGCTGGAGAAGTAGTCCGGCAGGGTCAGCGCATCGCCATTGTGCTCGGTCTGCACACGCAGACGGCCGGCGACGAACAGCCAGTTCAGGTAAGCACCGACGATCAGGCCGATGGCGATCCAGCTTTCGGAAAGACCGGACATGTAGATAGCGCCCGGCAGGCCCATCAACAACCAGCCGCTCATGTCGGAAGCACCGGCAGAGAGTGCGGTCACGACGCTGCCCAGGCTACGGCCGCCCAGAATGTAGTCAGAAAGGTTGTTGGTGGAGCGATAGGCCATGAAGCCGATCAGCACCATTGCTGCGATGTAGATCACGAACGTGATCAGGGTTGGATTGCTTACGCTCATTGAGTTACGCCCTGGCATTGTTTTTATGTAGCGGCGGCTGGTGAACCGCTCGCAAACGATGACGTTTGACAGACGATTCGGGGCCCGCGCATTTATGACTGATGTTTCCCCAGGAAAGCCATCAGCCGGTGCACCGATCTTTTTGACCCGGTTGCACCTTGGCCGCGAATGCTATTCAACAATGCAAATAAGGTGCAACCAGTTTCGTTCGAATAAGTTGCACCTAATCGGATTTACCTGAAAACAGTCGGTTTTTGCTCCTTTTTAGGGCGTTTTCCGGATTGCGCTAGAAGTAAAAGCACCAAGCAGGAGCGGTCCGGGTGTACCAGAATTTATTTCCTGACGAGCTGCTTATTATTCCGGCAAAAAAAGGGTTGCACCCGGTTGCACCTCAACCAGCGCACAGCTAATCTTGCCGTCAGCTGATGCCACGCGGTCGTGGCAAACATGAGGATAAAAATATGGCTACCACCACCCTTGGGGTCAAACTTGACGACCCGACCCGCGAACGCCTCAAGGCCGCCGCGACCTCGATTGATCGCACGCCGCACTGGCTGATCAAGCAGGCAATTTTCAATTACCTGGAAAAACTCGAGGGTGGTGCAACCCTGTCCGAGCTGAATGGTTTGAACGGCAAGGAAGTTGACGAGGCCGGCGAGGTCCACGTCGATCACGCACACCAGTGCTTCCTGGAATTCGCCGAAAGCATCCTGCCGCAATCGGTACTGCGCGCTTCGATCACCGCCGCCTACCGTCGCCCGGAACCCGAAGTGGTGCCGATGCTGATCGAGCAGGCGCGCCTGCCGGCACCGATGGCCGAGGCCACCAACAAGCTCGCCGCCTCGATTGCCGAGAAACTGCGCAATCAGAAGAGCGCCGGCGGCCGTGCCGGGATTGTTCAGGGCCTGTTGCAGGAATTTTCCCTGTCGTCCCAGGAAGGCGTGGCGCTGATGTGCCTGGCCGAAGCGCTGCTGCGCATCCCGGACAAAGGCACCCGCGACGCACTGATCCGCGACAAGATCAGCACCGGCAACTGGCAGCCACACCTGGGCAACAGCCCGTCGCTGTTCGTCAACGCCGCCACTTGGGGCCTGTTGCTGACCGGCAAACTGGTCGCCACCCACAATGAAGCCGGACTGACCTCCTCCCTGAGCCGCATCATCGGCAAGAGCGGCGAGCCGATGATCCGCAAGGGCGTCGACATGGCCATGCGCCTGATGGGCGAGCAGTTCGTCACCGGCGAAACCATCGCCGAAGCCCTGGCCAACGCCAGCAAGTTCGAAGCCAAAGGCTTCCGCTATTCCTACGACATGCTGGGTGAAGCCGCCCTCACCGAACATGACGCCCAGAAGTACCTGGCCTCGTACGAACAAGCCATCCATGCGATCGGCAAAGCCTCCCACGGTCGTGGGATTTACGAAGGCCCGGGCATTTCGATCAAGCTGTCCGCCTTGCACCCGCGCTACAGCCGCGCCCAGTACGAGCGCGTGATGGACGAGCTGTACCCGCGCCTGCTGTCGCTGACCCTGCTGGCCAAGCAATACGATATCGGCCTGAACATCGACGCCGAAGAAGCCGACCGCCTCGAGTTGTCGCTGGATCTGCTGGAGCGCCTGTGCTTCGAGCCGCAACTGACCGGCTGGAACGGTATCGGCTTCGTGATCCAGGCTTACCAGAAGCGCTGCCCTTATGTGATCGACTATGTGATCGACCTGGCTCGCCGCAGCCGTCATCGCCTGATGATCCGCCTGGTGAAAGGCGCGTACTGGGACAGCGAAATCAAACGCGCCCAGGTCGAAGGCCTGGAAGGCTATCCGGTGTACACCCGCAAGGTGTACACCGACGTGTCCTACATCGCCTGCGCGCGCAAACTGCTGTCGGTGCCGGAAGTCATCTACCCGCAGTTCGCCACGCACAACGCCCACACGCTGTCGGCCATTTACCACATCGCTGGCCAGAACTATTACCCCGGCCAGTACGAGTTCCAGTGCCTGCATGGCATGGGTGAACCGCTTTACGAACAGGTTGTAGGCAAAGTCTCCGAAGGCAAGCTGAACCGTCCGTGCCGCGTGTACGCTCCGGTCGGCACCCACGAAACCCTGCTGGCGTATCTGGTGCGTCGTCTGCTGGAAAACGGCGCGAACACCTCGTTCGTTAACCGCATTGCCGACCAGTCGATTTCGATTCAGGAACTGGTGGCCGATCCGGTGGCCAGCATCGAGCAGATGGCGACGCTGGAAGGCGGTTTCGGCCTGCCGCACCCGCGCATCCCGCTGCCACGTGACCTGTACGGTGCCGAGCGCGCCAACTCCAGTGGCATCGACATGGCCAACGAACACCGTTTGGCATCCCTGTCGTGCGCCCTGCTGGCCACCGCGCACAACAACTGGAAAGCCGCGCCGATGCTCGGTTGCGCCTCCAGCACTGAAAGCCCTGCGCCAGTCCTGAACCCTTCCGATCTGCGTGACGTGGTGGGCCATGTGCAGGAAGCCACCGTCGAAGACGTCGACAACGCGATCCAATGCGCCTTGAATGCTGCGCCGATCTGGCAGGCCACGCCGCCGGCCGAACGCGCCGCGATTCTGGAACGTGCCGCCGATTTGATGGAAGGCGAGATCCAGCCGCTGATGGGCCTGTTGGCTCGCGAAGCCGGCAAGACATTCGCCAACGCCATCGCCGAAGTGCGTGAAGCGGTGGACTTCCTGCGTTATTACGCGGTGCAGGCGCGCAACGATTTCACCAACGACGCCCACCGCCCGTTGGGCCCAGTGGTGTGCATCAGCCCGTGGAACTTCCCGCTGGCAATCTTCAGCGGCCAAGTCGCTGCCGCACTGGCCGCTGGCAATCCGGTACTGGCCAAGCCTGCCGAACAAACCCCGCTGGTCGCCGCTCAAGCCGTGCGTCTGCTGCTCGAAGCCGGGATTCCGGAAGGCGTGCTGCAACTGCTGCCGGGCCGTGGCGAAACCGTCGGCGCCCGTCTGGTCGGCGACGATCGGGTCAAAGGCGTGATGTTCACCGGCTCCACCGAAGTCGCGCGCCTGCTGCAACGCAACATCGCCGGTCGCCTGGATGCTCAGGGCCGTCCGATCCCGCTGATCGCCGAAACCGGCGGCCAGAACGCGATGATCGTCGACTCCTCGGCACTGACCGAACAAGTCGTTATCGACGTGGTGTCGTCAGCCTTCGACAGCGCCGGTCAACGCTGCTCGGCGCTGCGGGTGCTGTGCTTGCAGGAAGATTCCGCTGATCGTGTCATCGAAATGCTCAAGGGCGCCATGGCGGAATGCCGTCTCGGTAACCCGGAGCGCCTGTCCGTGGACATTGGCCCGGTGATCGACGCCGAAGCCAAGGCCGGCATCGAGAAACACATCCAGGCCATGCGCGACAAAGGTCGCAACGTGTACCAGGTGGCGATCGCCAACAGCGAAGAAGTCAAACGCGGCACCTTCGTGATGCCGACCCTGATCGAGCTGGAAAGCTTCGACGAGCTGCAACGGGAGATCTTTGGCCCGGTGCTGCACGTGGTGCGCTACAAGCGCAAAGACATCGACCAACTGATCGGCCAGATCAACGCATCCGGCTACGGCCTGACCCTCGGCGTGCACACTCGCATCGACGAAACCATCGCCAAGGTGATCGACAACGTCAACGCCGGTAACGTCTACGTCAACCGCAACATCGTCGGTGCCGTGGTCGGCGTGCAGCCATTCGGTGGCGAAGGCCTGTCGGGTACCGGTCCGAAGGCCGGCGGTCCGCTGTACCTGTACCGTCTGCTGTCGACGCGTCCTACCGATGCGATCGAACAATCCTTCGCTCGCGGCGACGCTATCGTAGCGCCGGACGTGCGTCTGCGTGACGCCATGAGCAAACCGCTGACCGCGCTGCAAGCCTGGGCCGACAGCAACAAGCTCACGGACCTGAGCGCCCTGTGCGTGCAGTTCGCGGCGCAATCGCAAAGCGGGATCACCCGCGTGCTGGCCGGCCCGACCGGCGAGCGCAACAGCTACGCCATCCTCCCGCGCGAACACGTGCTGTGCCTGGCGGACGTCGAAGGCGATCTGCTGACTCAACTGGCGGCGGTATTGGCCGTCGGCGGCTCGGCGGTGTGGCCGGACGCGGAACCGGGCAAGGCCTTGTTCGCACGTCTGCCGAAAGAAGTGCAGGCACGGATCAAGCGGGTGGCCGACTGGACCAAGGACGAAGTGGTGGTTGATGCCGTTCTGCATCATGGCCATTCCGATCAGCTGCGCGCGGTGTGCCAGCAAGTGGCCAAGCGGGCGGGGGCGATTGTCGGGGTTCATGGTTTGTCCCAGGGTGAAACCAACATTGCGCTGGAGCGCCTGGTGATCGAACGGGCGTTGAGCGTAAACACCGCCGCGGCGGGTGGTAATGCCAGCTTGATGACTATCGGTTAAACCGTAATAAAGCCGGGCGCCTGCAACGGGCGCCCGGTTTTTTTGAAGCAGGATCTTTTGCTTCTCCATCACCAAGATCAATCATCCTGTTCAGCCTCTATTCCCACGCCTAGACTCGGTCCATCCCAATTAAAGGTAGGCCGCCATGTCCGAGACGTTGCTCAGTTCCCGCAATCTGGCTTTCGAGCTGTATGAAGTCCTTGATGCCGAGGGCCTGACCCAACGTGAGCGTTTCGCCGAGCACAATCGCGAGACCTTCGATGCCGCCATCGGCACTGCCCGCAATATCGCCGAGAAGTTCTTCGCCCCGCACAACCGCAAGGGCGATGAGAACGAGCCGCGCTATGAGGACGGTCAGGCGATTCTGATTCCGGAAGTGAAACCGGCGGTGGATGCCTTCCTCGAAGCCGGTTTCCTCAACGCCGCGCGCAGTTTCGATGCCGGCGGCATGCAACTTCCTACGCTGCTGTCCCAGGCTTGCTTCGCGCACTTTCAATCGGCCAACGCGGCATCGACCTCCTACCCGTTCCTGACCATGGGCGCGGCCAACCTGATTGAAAGCTTCGGCACCGATGAGCAGAAGCAGCGTTTTTTGCAACCGATGATCGACGGTCGCTTCTTCGGCACCATGGCGCTGACCGAGCCCCACGCCGGCTCGTCACTGTCGGATATTCGTACCCGCGCCGAGCCGGCGTCCGACGGCACCTATCGACTCAAGGGCAACAAGATCTTCATCTCCGGCGGTGATCACCCGCTGTCGGAAAACATCGTGCACATGGTGTTGGCCAAGTTGCCGGACGCGCCGGCCGGGGTGAAGGGGATCTCGCTGTTTATCGTGCCCAAGTTTTTGGTCAACGATGACGGCAGTCTCGGCAAGCGCAACGATGTGCTGCTGGCCGGGCTGTTTCACAAGATGGGCTGGCGCGGCACCACCTCCACCGCATTGAACTTCGGCGATAACGGCGAGTGTGTCGGTTATCTGGTGGGCAAGCCACACCATGGCTTGAGCTACATGTTCCAGATGATGAACGAGGCGCGGATCGGCGTCGGCATGGGCGCGGTGATGCTGGGTTACGCCGGGTATCTGTATTCCCTGGAATACGCCCGCGAGCGTCCGCAAGGTCGGGTGCCGGACAGCAAGGATCCGACCACCGCACCGGTGGCAATCATTCAACACGCCGACGTCAAACGCATGTTGCTGACCCAGAAAGCCTACGTCGAAGGCGCGTTCGACCTCGGGTTGTACGCTGCGCGGCTGTTCGACGACACCACGACGCTTGAAGGCGAAGCCGAGCGCAAACAGGCCCACGAGCTATTGGATCTGCTGACGCCGATCGTCAAATCCTGGCCGTCGGAGTTTTGCCTGAAGGCCAACGAACTGGCGATCCAGATTCTCGGCGGTCACGGCTACACCCGCGAGTATCCGGTGGAGCAGTATTACCGCGACAACCGCCTGAACCCGATCCATGAAGGCACCCACGGCATTCAGTCCCTGGACTTGCTGGGGCGCAAACTGGCGCAGAACGGTGGCGCGGGGCTCAAGCAACTGATCCGCCTGATCGCCGACACCGCTGAGCGGGCGCAGGCGCATGAGTCGCTGACTCCATTGCGTGAACCGCTGGAAAAACTGGTGGCTCGCCTGCAAACCGTGACCATCGGCCTGCTGACTGATCTGGCCCAGGGCAAGGTCAACAGCAGCCTGGCGAACTCGGCGCTGTACCTGAAAGTGTTCGGTCATACGGTGATCGGCTGGCGCTGGCTGGAACAGGCGATTCGTGCCGAGGAAGGGTTGGCCAAGGGTAATGCGGTGGATGTGAGCTTCTATAAAGGCAAGCTACAGGCGGCGCGGTATTTCCTGACGTGGGAAGTGCCGGGTTGCCACCATGAACTGGCGATTCTTGAGGCGCGGGATGATGTGTGTCTGAGCATGCAGGATGAGTGGTTCTGACCCGCTGACACCGATCGTTCCCACGCTCTGCGTCCCGGGCTGCATTCCCACGCAGAGCGTGGGAATGATCAGTTAGCTCAACTTGAACCCACCCATCTGCCGCGCCAAATCATCGGCCAGGCGCTGCAACGTCTGACAGTCTTCACGACAAGCCCTGACCTCCCCCGCCGTGGCCCGTGCCAAATCGGAAATCCCCTGCACGTTGCGGTTGATCTCTTCCGTCACCGCCGATTGCTCTTCAGTCGCTGTGGCCACCTGATGGTTCATGTCGCTGATGTGCTCGACCTGCCCGGTAATCGCCGTCAACGACGCCCCGGTGCGCTGGCTTGACTCAACCCCCGTGCCGGTCGCCGCTTGCCCGGCGTGCATAGAAGACACTGCATGCTCCGCACCCTGCTTGAGGCTGCCGATCATCTGCTGGATCTCGTCGGTGGACGACTGAGTCCGCCGCGCCAGGGTCCGCACTTCATCGGCCACCACCGCAAAGCCGCGCCCCATGTCCCCGGCCCGCGCCGCTTCGATGGCGGCGTTGAGCGCCAGCAAATTGGTCTGCTCGGAAATCCCGCGAATCACCGCCAGCACTTGATCGATCGACGCCACCTGCAGGGCCAACTCACCCACCGCTGCGGCGGCGACGCCAATTTCGTCAGACATACTTTCGATGTGCCGGATCGACCCGCCCACCACTTCCCGCGCCTGCAGCGCTTCATCCCGCGCGGTTTGCGAAGCGACCGCCGCGTTGCCAGCGTTCTGGGCGATTTCCTGCACGGTCAGCCCCATCTCATGAACGGCGGTGGCAACCATGTCGGTCATTTCCTGCTGACGTCCGGAACGCTCAGCGGTGTTGTCCACCACCCGCGCCACCTGGCCGACTGCCGTGCGCAAATGTTCACTGGTGGTCAGCACTTCGCCGATCATCTCGCGCTGACTTTCCAGGAACCGATTGAAGCCACGAGCCAGGTCACCCAGCTCATCGGCGCGACTGGAATCTAACCGGTGGGTCAAATCTCCACCACCGCTACCGATGGCCACCAACGCCGCTGTTACCTGACGAATCGGTCGCACCAATCCACGAGCCAGCAACACCACCAATAAAAGACAAACCAACGCCACCGCCAGGCCAATGCCGCCGCTCATCCACATCGCCCGGCGAGCTTCGGCGTAGATCTGCGACTGCGGCACTTCGGCCACCAGGGTCCAGCCCAAATCGCGCAGCGGCAGGCTCAACGCCAGAAACTCTTCACCATCGCGGGCAAAACTGCTGCTGCCAGACGCGGTGGAGGTCATCACCGCTTGCGCCGCCGAGGCGCCGATCTGTTCGACCAGCGTACGTTTGCCGCTGAACTGCGCCTCGGGATGAACCTGGATCAAACCGTCGGAGCGCACGAGATAGACCTTGCCGCGCTCCCCAAAGTTGAAGTTGTGGATCAGCTCCGAAAGCTCTTTCATGTTCAGCCCCAGCCCGGCCACGCCCACGACTTTGCCGGCCTGCTCGACCTTGAGGTCGATGAACAGCGCCAACTCGCCGGTGGCAGTGTCATTGTCGATATTGAGGGTGCGCGGTTGATTACTGTCGAGGAACGAATAGAACCAGGCGTCATTGGGATTGGAGCGGCTGAGCGTACGGTCCAGACCCTTTTCGGTGAAGTAATGGTTTGAAGCGGTGCCGATGATCAACGCGGTAAAGGCTTTGTGCTCGGTCCGGATGCCTTCCAGGTAACTGACGAAGGCCGCGGTCTGGGCAGTGTTTTCGCCTCCGGCCAACCAGTCGCGCACCATGCTGTTACTGGCGATGTCCTTGGCGGCGGTGAGGGGTTGAACGAGGATGCGCTCGATGTCGTTGCGCATCGCTTCGATGCTCGACGGTAACGCCTGCTCGACCAGATAGCGCTGGGCGAGGCGGTTGACCACGAGGGTATAAATGCCAACCACGATCAGAATACTGATCAGCAGGGCGGTGCCCATGCTCAGGATCAACTGCCATTGAATACTGCGTCGCCAGAACTGCATGGAGCACCCCCAAAGAATAAGAGGCTGAAACACTGCAACAGCCATGCCGATTGTATACAACTAAATCGACAATTTATTCTTTGGTTGTGCGCAAAGCCGCTCAGGCCTGGTTGATCGTCTTGGCGATCACTTCAACCGTGGCGCTGACTTGCTCTTGGTAACGGTCGAGTTCCTGCTGGTGACGCTTTTGCATTTCGATCTGCTGCGAGCACAGATTCATCGCCGCCAGCACCAGCAAGCGGTCACCGATCAGTGCCGGGTATTTCTTTTTGGTCTCGGCCAGAGCGGCCTTCAACATTAAGGCGGCGTCCAGCAGGGTCTGCTCTTCCCCGGCCGGCGCCTTGATTGAATAGTCTTCACCCAGAATCGAGACGACTTTTACCCCTGCGGCGCCGTAACTCATGCGCTGACAGGGCCGGCGCTGACGCGCTCAACCAAGGCCTGAATGCGTGCAACGGTGGCGCCTTGTTTCTCTTCCTGTTCCATCAGGCTCAGTTGCAAGCTTTCGTTTTCATCCTTGACCTGGGCCAGCTCCGCACTCAGGGATTGATTGGTGCCGAGCAGCGCCTGGTTCTGTTGCACCAGGTCGCTGACCAGTTGTTCCAATTGGCTTAGGGTTGCTTCTAACATTTTGATTTCCGGGCATTTTCAAGGGCGCGTACGATAAAGAAAAGTCACTGTGGAAGCCAGGGGTATGCAGGCGCAAGGCCTTGATTTTCCTGGCGGTCGACCTTCCTCGCGAACTTTAAAGACTGTGATTGGCGGTTCTGGTTCCTGCACTTCGTCGTCGCGGCCCTTCTGCGACAAATACGCGCAGCGACTCAAGACTTTAGTCGTATGACCGATAAGTCATCCATACAACAGTCTCAGCCTCGCACGGAGGCGCTTTTTTCGGTGAACACCATGTCCCTAAGAAATATGAATATCGCACCGCGGGCGTTCCTCGGTTTCACCCTGATTGGCGCCATGATGCTGATCCTGGGTGTGTTCGCCCTGAACCAGATGAGCAAGATTCGCGGCGCCGCCGAGGAGATCACCTCAAACAGCGTACCGAGCATTAAAAGCCTCGACGAATTCACCCAGCTGACCCTGCGCCTGCGTGTGCTGGCCTATCGTCTGCTCGTGAATCGTGAGCCGGACGTCCAGCAGAAAACCATCGAGCTGCTGGAAACCCGAAACCAGCAGATCCGAGCGGCTCAGGTCGGCTACGAAAAACTGATCGCCAGCCCGCAGGAGCGTGCAGCCTATGATCAGTATGTGCAGTTGCTGGGGCAGTACCGCCAGATCGAAGACCGGATGAAAAGTCTGTCGCGCAACAATCAAGTCGACGAACAGCGCACGCTGGTCAACACCGATTTGCTGAACAACTCTGAAGCCATGAACACCGTGCTCAATCGCTTGCTGGAGATCAACACCCAGCAGACCATCGACACCAACCAGCAAGCCGCCGACCAGTACTCCTCGGCGTTCAACCTGGTGGTGACCCTGCTGGTCATCGCCACCGGCCTGACCCTGCTGTTCGCCTGGCTGCTGACCAACAGCATCACCAAACCGATCGCCAACGCCCTGAGCGCCGCCGAAGAAATCGCCGAAGGCAACCTGACACGCCCGATCACGGTTGACGGTGCAGACGAAGCCGGTCGTCTATTGGCCGCCATGGAGAAGATGCAGGACAAACTGCGCGACACCCTGCAACGGATTTCCGGTTCGGCCACGCAACTGGCATCCGCCGCGGAAGAACTCAACAGTGTCACCGACGAAAGCGCCCGCGGCCTGACCCAGCAGAACAACGAAATCGAACAGGCCGCCACCGCCGTCAACGAAATGACCAGCGCCGTGGAAGAAGTCGCGCGCAATGCCGTGAGCACTTCCGAAGCCTCGAAAAACGCCACTACTTCGGCGGGCGACGGTCGTGACCTGGTACAGGAGACCGTCAGCGCCATCGAACGCATGAGCGCCGATGTGCAGAGCACCGCCACCCTGATCGGCGATCTGGCCAACGAGTCGCGAGACATCGGCAAAGTGCTGGACGTGATTCGCGGCCTGGCTGACCAGACCAACCTGTTGGCGTTGAACGCCGCCATCGAAGCGGCCCGTGCCGGTGAAGCCGGTCGTGGTTTTGCGGTGGTTGCCGATGAAGTGCGGGCCCTGGCCCATCGCACCCAGCAGTCGACCAGCGAAATCGAACGCATGATCGGCAGCATCCAGAGCGGCACCGAACACGCCGTGGACTCGATGCGCAACAGCACCGAGCGCGCCGAGTCGACCTTGAACATCGCGCGCGGTGCCGGCCTGTCGCTGGACACCATCAACAGCGCCATCGTCGAAATCAACGAGCGCAACCTGGTGATCGCCAGCGCGGCCGAAGAGCAGGCGCAAGTGGCCCGTGAAGTGGACCGCAATCTGGTGAACATTCGTGACCTGTCGGTGCAATCGGCCACCGGTGCCAACCAGACGAGTGCGGCCAGCAACGAACTGTCGCGCCTGGCGCTGGACCTGAACAACATGGTTGGGCGGTTTAGCCTGTAACGGCTCCCCCCTGTGGCGAGGGGGCTTGCCCCCGTTCGGCTGCGAAGCAGTCGCAATTGACCCACGCGTTGAACCTGGCGCACCGCAGCGCCGGCTTTGGGGTCGCTGCGCGACCCAACGGGGGCAAGCCCCCTCGCCACAGGGGATGATCGCCGTCAAAAGCTTTTTGACAGCATCACATTTCAACAGGTTAGAATCGCTGGCACGCGGACTGCATGGTCAGTTTGCGCCCGCCTTTACGCTTCCGGAGTACTGCCCTTGAATGCGACGACCATCAACAGCCTGTTCTTGATCGGCGCGTTGCTGGTAGGTGCGAGCATTCTGGTGAGCTCACTTTCATCGCGCCTCGGGATCCCGATTCTGGTGATCATCCTCGCGGTGGGCATGTCGGCCGGTGTCGACGGCGCCGGCATTATTTTCGATAACTACCCCACGGCTTATCTGGTCGGTAACCTCGCCCTGGCAGTGATCCTGCTCGACGGCGGCTTGCGCACCCGGGTGGCGAGTTTTCGCGTGGCGTTATGGCCGGCGCTGTCGCTGGCCACAGTCGGGGTGTTGATCACCACCGGGCTGACCGGGATGGCGGCGGCGTGGTTGTTCGACCTGAACCTGATTCAAGGCCTGCTGATCGGCGCCATCGTCGGTTCCACCGATGCCGCGGCCGTGTTCTCGCTGCTCGGTGGTAAAGGCTTGAACGAGCGGGTGACCGCGAGCCTGGAGATCGAATCCGGCAGCAACGACCCGATGGCAGTATTTCTCACCGTCACCCTGATCGACATGCTTGCCAGCGGCCAGACCGGCCTGCACTGGAGCCTGCTCGGGCACTTGCTGCGTGAGTTCGGTATTGGCGGCGTCATCGGCCTCGGCGGTGGCTGGCTGATGTTGCAACTGGTCAACCGCATCCACCTGGCCACCGGCCTTTATCCAATTCTGGTGATTGCCGGCGGCCTGGTGGTGTTCGCCCTGACCAACGCCCTGCACGGCAGCGGCTTTTTGGCGGTGTACCTGTGCGGCCTGGTGATCGGCAACCGCCCGGTACGCAGCCGTCACGGCATTTTGCATATGCTCGACGGCATGGCCTGGCTGGCCCAGATCGGCATGTTCCTGGTGCTGGGGCTGCTGGTCACGCCCCATGACCTGCTGCCGATCGCTTTGCCGGCGCTGGGCCTGGCGCTGTGGATGATTCTGTTTGCCCGTCCGCTGTCGGTGCTGGCTGGCCTGCTGCCTTTCAAGGCGTTCCATGGACGCGAGAAGGCATTCATTTCCTGGGTTGGCCTGCGCGGCGCCGTACCGATCATTCTGGCGGTGTTCCCGCTGATGGCGGGGCTGCCCAATGCTCAACTGTATTTCAATCTGGCGTTCTTTATCGTGCTGGTGTCGCTGCTGGTGCAGGGCACAAGCCTGCCGTGGGTCGCCAAGCTTTTGAAAGTGACCGTCCCCCCAGAGCCCCTGCCGATCTCCCGATCGGCGCTGGAAGTGCATGTCACCAGCGAGTGGGAACTGTTCGTGTATCGCCTCGGTGCCGAGAAATGGTGCATCGGTTCACCCCTTCGCGAACTGAAAATGCCCGAAGGCACCCGTATCGCAGCCCTGTTTCGTGGCCAGCAACTGCTCCATCCGTCGGGTAGTACGGTGCTCGAAGTCGATGATTTGCTCTGCGTGATCGGCCATGAACACAACCTTCCGGCCCTCGGAAAACTCTTCAGCCAGGCACCGCAACGGGGGCTGGATTTGCGCTTCTTCGGCGACTTCGTACTCGAAGGAGACGCCCAGCTGGGCGCGGTTGCGGCCCTGTACGGATTGAAAGTCGAGGGCATCGATCCGAACATGTCCCTGGGCCACTTCATTGCCCAGAAAGTGGGCGGCGCTCCAGTCGTCGGTGACCAGGTGGAGTGGAACAACACCCTCTGGACCGTCGCGGTCATGGAAGGGAACAAGATTGGGAAAGTGGGCGTCAGATTCCCCGAAGGAAGTCGCCCCGGCCCCGGCCTGTTCCTCTAAACTCCACACTTCGTCTCGTTTTCGATCGGTCTCTATGTCAACTCTGCGTACCTTTTTCATCATGGCCCTGCTGGGCTTGAGTCTTTCCATCAACACGCTGCAAGCCGCCGAGCCGCCGTCCAGCGAAGCCGTGCAAGCGAGCCTGGACAAGATCGCTGACCGCAAACTGCCGGAGGCCGATCAAAAAGCCCTGCAAGCGGTCCTGCAGAGCACGCTCACCCAGCTCAACAACCGGCGTGATTACGACCAGAAGCTGATCGATCTCAAGCAGCAGTTGACCAACGCTCCAAGGCAGAACATCGAGAACCAGCGCGAGCTGGCCCGCCTCAAGGCCACCAAAGTGGTGCCGGTGGGGCAGCGCTATACCAAAGAGACGATTCAGCAGCTTGAGCAACTGCTGACCGAACGCTCCACTCAACAAAGCGACCTGCAGAAAGCCCTGGCCGAAGCGAACAGCCTGATCATTACCGCCCAGACCCGCCCCGAGCGCGCCCAGGCCGAGATCTCTGCCAGCCAGACGCGCATCCAGCAGATCAACAACATCCTCAAACTTGGCAAGGACAGCGGCAAGACCCTGACCGCCGAGCAACGCGATCAGCTCAATGCCGAACTCGCGGCACTGAACGCCTTGATTCCGTTGCGTCGCCAGGAACTGGCCGGCAACAGCCTGTTGCAGGACCTGGGCAACAGCCAGCACGACTTGCTGTCAGAAAAGTCCGATCGCCTGGATCAGGAGATCCAGGACCTGCAAACCCTGATCAACCAGAAACGCCTGGCCCAGTCACAAGAGACCGTGACCCAGCAGTCCATCGAGGCGCAGAAGGCCGGCGGCAGTAGCCTGCTGGCCACCGAAAGCGCGGCCAACCTGAAGCTCTCCGACTACCTGCTCAAAAGCACCGACCGCCTCAACGAAGTCACTCAACAGAACCTGCAGACCAAGCAGCAACTGGACAGCGTGACCCAGAGCGACTCGGCGCTGGACGAACAGATCAACGTGCTCAAGGGCAGCCTGCTGCTCTCCAAGATTCTCTACAAACAGAAACAGGCCCTGCCGCGCCTAAGGCTCGACCGCGACCTGGCCGACCAGATTGCCGACATTCGCCTGTATCAGTTCGAAGTCAGCCAGCAACGGGAACTGCTCAGCAACCCGATCACCTACGTCGATAACCTGCTGGCGACTCAGCCACCCGAGCAAGTCACCCCGCAACTGCGCAAGAGCCTGCTGGACCTGGCCAACACCCGCGCGGACCTGTTGGAGCGCTTGAATCGCGAACTGAGCGCGGTGCTCAACGAATCCATCACGCTGCAACTCAATCAGAAACAACTGCTCAGCACCGCACAAAGTCTGCGGGCTACGCTGGACGAGCAGATGTTCTGGATTCCCAGCAACAAACCGCTGGATCTTGAGTGGATGCACAGCGTGCCGGAACGCCTGCAACGCCAGGTCACTACCCTGCCGTGGGCTTCGAGCCTGAGCGAATTGACCGATGGCCTGACGCAACGGCCGTTGCTGTTCCTGCCACTGGCCCTGCTGATCGGCGCGCTGCTGTGGCGCCGCAAAAATCTCTATTCCCGCCTGAACAAAGTTCACCAGGACATCGGCCATTTCAAACGCGACAGCCAGTGGCACACCCCGCAAGCGATTCTGATCAACATCCTGCTGGCGATGCCGGTTTCCCTGGGCCTGGCCTTGTGCGGCCTGGCCTTGCAGATCGACGCCCGCGGCCAGAACGCCAACATGGGCGCAGCGCTGTTGCAGATGGCCCAGGCCTGGCTGGTGTTCTACACCGCCTACCGCATCCTCGCGCCGGGTGGCGTGGCCGAACTGCATTTCCGTTGGGAAAAGCCCCAGGTCGAATTCCTTCAAGGCTGGATTCGCCGGCTCGGGCTGGTGGTGATGGCCCTGGTGACTGTAGTGGCGGTCGCCGAGCTGCAACCGGCGGCGCTGGCCGATGACGTGCTTGGCATGCCGGTGGTGCTGACCTGCTACGCCTTGATGACCTGGCTGCTCAGCCGCTTGCTGGTCAGCAGCCCAAACCATGAAAACGCCTCGCTGTTCCGCAAGGCCGTGGGAATCATGTTCACCGTCCTGCCGATCGCGTTGTTCGTCGCCGTGTGCTTCGGCTACTACTACACCGCGCTGAAACTCAGCGACCGGTTGATCAACACCCTGTACCTGCTGATGTTCTGGCTGGTGATCGAAGCCACCTTCGTGCGCGGCCTCAGCGTTGCGGCACGGCGCCTGGCCTATCAGCGCGCCCTGGCCAAACGCCAGGCCGCGAAAGAGGCCGGCGACGGCGAAGCGGTGATCGAAGAGCCGACCCTGGACATCGAGAAGGTCAACGAGCAGTCGCTGCGACTGATCCGCCTGGCCCTGCTCGGCGGTTTCATCGCGGCGCTGTACTGGGTCTGGTCGGACCTGATCTCGGTGTTCTCGTACCTGGACAACATCACCCTCTACGAATACACCAGCGGCACCGGCGCCAACATGAGCATGGTGCCGATCAGCATCGGCGACATGCTTGGCGCGCTGATCATCATCGGCATCACCTTCGCGCTGGCGCGCAACTTGCCGGGTCTGCTGGAAGTGTTTGTGCTGTCCAAGCTCAACCTGGCCCAGGGCAGTTCCTACGCCACGACCACGTTGCTGTCCTATGTGATCGCCGGTGTCGGTTTCGTCTCTACCCTGTCCACGCTCGGCGTGAGCTGGGACAAGTTGCAATGGCTGGTGGCAGCGCTGTCGGTAGGTCTCGGTTTCGGGATGCAGGAAATCTTCGCCAACTTCATCTCCGGCATCATGATCCTGTTCGAACGCCCGGTGCGGATCGGCGACACCATCACCATCGGCAACCTGTCGGGCACGGTGAGCAAGATCCGCATCCGTGCCACGACCATCACCGACTTCGATCGCAAGGACATCATCGTCCCGAACAAGACGTTCATCACCGGGCAACTGATCAACTGGTCGCTGACCGACACCATCACCCGGGTGACCCTCAAGCTCGGCGTCGACTACGGCTCGGATCTGGACCTGGTGAAAGAACTGTTGCTCAAGGCAGCCCGCAATAACCCGCGCGTGCTGAAGGACCCGGAACCCCAGGTGTACTTCCTGAATTTCGGCGAAAGCACCCTCGACCACGAGTTGCGCATGCATGTGCGTGACCTCGGCGACCGTAACCCGGTGCTCGATGAGGTCAACCGCTTCATCAATCGCGAGTTCAAGAAGCAGCACATCAACATCTCGTTCCGGCAGATGGAGGTCTATCTCAAGAACCTTCAGGGCCAGGAATACAAAATGGTCCCGGTTGAGCCGGAAACCAAAACCGTTGTTCCGGAACCCACCAGCAAACCGCGGCAAGAGCCACCGCCTGTCGAACTCGACTAAGCGCGCTATCCCTAGCAGAATGCTCGGACATTCTGCTGGAGATGGCCGTTGAAAGCCCTCGACGAACTGACCTTCGACAATCGCTTCGCCCGCCTGGGCGATGCGTTCTCAACCCACGTACTGCCTGAGCCCATTGCGGCTCCGCGACTGGTGGTCGCCAGCCCCGCCGCCATGGCGCTGCTGGACCTGGACCCGGCCGAGGCCGAAACACCAGTATTCGCCGAGCTGTTCGGCGGCCACAAGCTGTGGGCTGAAGCCGAGCCGCGGGCGATGGTCTACTCCGGACATCAATTCGGCTCCTATAACCCGCAGTTGGGCGACGGTCGCGGCCTGTTGCTGGGCGAGGTCTATAACGAAGCCGGCGAGCATTGGGACCTGCACCTCAAGGGTGCCGGTCAGACGCCTTACTCACGCATGGGCGATGGACGGGCGGTGCTGCGCTCCTCGATCCGCGAGTTCCTTGCCTCCGAAGCCCTGCATGCCCTGAACATTCCCACCACGCGCGCACTCTGCGTGATCGGCTCCGACACGCCGGTCTGGCGCGAGAAACAGGAGCGCGCGGCCATGGTCCTGCGCCTGTCGCCGAGCCATGTGCGTTTCGGGCACTTCGAATTTTTCTACTACACCAAGCGCCCCGAGCAGCAGAAAGAACTTGGTGAGCACGTGCTGGCCATGCACTTCCCGCACTGCCTGGAGCAGCCGGAGCCGTACCTGGCGATGTTCCGCGAAATTGTCGAGCGTAATGCCGAACTGATCGCCAAATGGCAGGCCTATGGGTTCTGCCACGGCGTGATGAACACCGACAACATGTCGATCCTCGGCATCACCTTCGACTTCGGCCCGTTCGCCTTCCTCGACGACTTCGACGCCCACTTCATCTGCAACCACTCCGATGACCAGGGCCGCTACTCCTTCAGCAACCAGGTACCGATCGGCCAGTGGAACCTCAGCGCCCTCGCCCAGGCCCTGACACCGTTCATCAGCGTCGAAGCCCTGCGCGAAACCCTCGGCCTGTACCTGCCACTGTTCCAGGCCCACTACCTGGACCTGATGCGCCGCCGCCTCGGCCTTACTACCGCCGAAGACGACGACCAGAAACTGCTGGAGCAGCTGCTGCAACTGATGCAGAACAGCGGCGTCGATTACAGCCTGTTCTTCCGCCGCCTGGGCGATGAGGCACCGGAGCTGGCTGTCGCCCGGTTGCGCGATGACTTTGTCGACATCAAGGGTTTCGATGCGTGGGGCGAGCTCTACGCCGCCCGGGTTGCCCGTGAAGGCGTGATTGATCAGGAGCAGCGCCGCAAACGAATGCATGCGGTCAATCCGCTGTACATCCTGCGCAATTATCTGGCGCAAAAAGCCATCGATGCGGCGGAAAGCGGCGACTATTCAGAAGTTCGTCGCTTGCACGCGGTATTGAGCAATCCGTTCGAGGAGCAGCCTGGAATGGAGAGCTACGCCGAGCGGCCACCGGAATGGGGCAAACATCTGGAGATCAGTTGTTCGTCGTGAGGCTTGTCAGATAAAGGTCTCTACGGACACACCAAAGCGCTCGGCCAACCAGCGAACCTGCCGCAGGTTGAGCTGGCGCTTGCCGCTTAAGATCTCCGAGACTACCGATTGCGTGCCCACACCGGGCAGCTCGCTCTGGCTCAGGCCGTGTTCGCGCATCATATAGCCAAGAACCTCTGCACCAGAGGCTTCGCGCATGGGGTGATGGTTGCGATCCCACTCCGCAATCCAGTCACCGATGATGTCCACCAAGCTCATCAACGGATGCGACTCATCATCGCCGGTCATCTCAAGCAATTCATCGAGTGCCCGCGCCAACATGTCATAGTCGTCTTCGTTTTTCGGTTTTCGAAGCAATGGCGAGACGAACTCCCAATGCTCAGCAGCTTTTTTGATTAGAACACTCATACCCTTCCCTCCTTCCATTTACCGCGGTCATATTCGCTATGATCCAGCACATGCTTGATATAAAGCTTTTGAGACCGATACCTGACAAAAGCGATAAGCCGCAATTTGTTGCCACCGATGTCGAACACATGAAACTCGCCGACTTTGTCGGTTGCGGGAAAAATAGACTTCATCGCCGCGAAGTCTCCCGGGCTACTCCCTTTGGCGAGTCGATACCACTGCTCCAATGCATTGGCTGCCCGCGGCCACTTTTCCTTGGCCTCACGAATTGGTTTTTCAGTAAACACATGCATGCAACATCCTTATCGCATTCTGCTATGGGGAGTTAAACACAGATCAAAAATATCGCAAGTTGCGATAGCTCTCGGCAGACCAACGGTCTCGCTCAGTACGATTCAGCCTAGTTTCATCGCCAGACGCTGCACGATTGAAAATATGAGCAAACGTCTCCACATAGGAGTGATCGGCTTCTTAACAGGACCTCCTTCATGACCGACCCACTCCTCATCCCCTGCCCCCACTGCAACGGCCTGAACCGCATCCCCGCCGAACGCCTCAACGATCATCCAAAGTGCGGCCGCTGCAAGGCCGAGGTCCTGCTGAGCAAGCCGTTCGAACTGAAACAAGGCGATTACGCCAGTCAGATCAAGGGTGACCTGCCGTTGCTGGTGGATGTGTGGGCGGACTGGTGCGGGCCGTGCAAATCGTTTGCGCCGGTGTTCGAGCAAGCGGCGGGGCAATTGGCAGGCAAGTGTCGGTTGGCCAAGCTGGACAGCGAGGCGAATCAACAGTTGTCGGCGCAGCTGGGGATTCGCTCGATCCCGAGCCTGATTCTGTTCAAGAACGGCCGGGAAGTGGCTCGCCAAAGCGGGGCCTTCCCGTTACCGCAGTTGATGAGCTGGTTGCACAGTCAGGGGATCTGATTGCCTTTCAGGCATTTTCCAGCAGGTTGTGCAGTTCGACGAATTGCTGGGTCAGCTTGTGCCGGGGGTCGAGGTGGATCAGCGGCGTGTTGGCCTGATGGGATTCGCGCATGCGCACCGAACTTGCCAGGTACACCGGCAGTACCGGCAGCCCTTCGGCGATCAGTTCGTCGAGAATTTGCTGCGGCAGACTGGCGCGGGCCTGGAACTGGTTGACGACAATGCCTTCGACTTCCAGCCCTTCATTGTGGTCGTCCTTCAACTCTTCGATTTCCGCCAACAGACCATACAACGCCTGGCGCGAGAAGCTGTCGCAGTCAAAGGGAATCAGCACGCGATCAGCGGCGATCAAGGCGGAGACGGCATAGAAATTCAGCGCTGGCGGGGTGTCGAGGTAGATCCGGTCGTAATCACCGTCCAGCTCCTCGAGCAATTTACGCAGCTTGTTGATCTTGTGTTTGGCCTCAAGCTTGGGCTGCAAGTCTGCCAGCTCGGCGGTGGCAGTGATGACGTGAAGGTTGTCGAACGGAGTTTCGTAGATGTCGACCTGACCTTTCTTCGAGAACGGCCCGGAGGACAGGGTCTGCTTGAAGAAGTCGGCGATACCCATCGGGATATCCTCACCGGTGAGCCCCGTCAGGTATTGAGTGGAGTTGGCCTGGGCATCGAGATCCACCAATAACGTGCGATAGCCTTCGCTGGCGCTGACCGCCGCCAGATTGCAGGCAATGCTTGATTTGCCCACGCCACCTTTCTGATTGAACACCACGCGCCGCATGTCTAAACCTCCGTGTATCAAAGAATGACCGAGTGTAGTAGTCCACATCGCTGCTTAGCTACCTCGCCAGCATCTAGACTACACAGTCATAGGCAAATCTCTGGCCGGAACAGCTGCCAACTCGTCCATTGATAGCCGACAGTGCCGACAGACATGTCCGCCGCATTGTGGATAATGGCCAAACGACAGCTTTTCGCGAACCAGACGGTACATTTCGTTGCGCAAAATGTAACCAGCATTTGCTACACGCCCGCAGCACCGGGATAATGCGCGCCACTCGGCGTTAAGCGCCACGTCAGGTCAGCCGCGGTTCTTGCGACTCACCGCGTTAAAGGAAGCCCGCAGGGGCGGGATGAATGTCTGTGATCAACTTCAACATCGCCCAATGGCGCGCTTGGGCCCCTGGGCTTGAAAGCGTGGATGATTGGCAGGCCTGGAGCCGACAACCGGTCGTGCTCGAGCCCAGCGATGCCGCCCCGGATGTGTCGTTTCTGCCGGCCATGCAGCGTCGGCGACTCAGCCGTCTGGCGCGGATGGCGTTCAGTGTCGGCTGGCCCTTGGCCGAAGGTCATCCGGATTTACCGTTGGTCTTTATTTCTCGCCACGGCGAAACCCCGCGCACCTTCGAAATTCTCAGCGATCTGGCGACCGACCAACCGTTGTCGCCCACCCAGTTCAGCCTGTCGGTGCACAACGCGGTCATCGGCCTGTGGTCGATCATGCGTGGCGAAACCAGCGAAATGACCGCCCTCGCCGCCGCCGGCGATGGCCTTGAACACGGCATGCTAGAGGCCGCGGCGCTGCTTGAGGAAGGCGCGCCCGCGGTACTGCTGATCGTCACCGAAGAGCAACCTCCCGCCGCCTACTCGGCCTGGATAGATGATGTGCCTTTCCCTTATGCGGTCGGCCTGTTGATCACCCCCGGTAATCAGTGGCAACTGTCGCTGAACAGCGACCCGCACACGTTGTCCAAAGCCCGCTGGCCCCATGCTCTGAATCTGTTGCGTACGCTGCTCGGCCAGCAAACAACCTGCCAACATGCCTGGAAAAATCGTGTATGGACCTGGCAACGCAACCCGTAACCGATAAAAACCGCGACGCCTACTACTGGCGCCTGCTGGCCACCGCCGCAAGCTTTACCCTGTTCGGGTTGAGCAGCCTGTGCCTGCGACTGGTGGTGTTCCCGCTGTTGAACTGCCTGCCAGGAGACGCTCAGGTCCATCGTCAGCGCGCGCGACATACGGTCAGTCGGTGTTTCTGGTTTTTCATTCGGTTCATGGCGCGCAGTGGCGTGCTGACCTATGACATTCAGGGGGCGGAAAAGCTCGGGCGCCCAGGCCAAATGATCGTCGCCAACCACCCCTCGCTGATCGATGTGGTGTTTTTGATCGGCCTGGTGCGCCACGCCAACTGCGTGGTCAAGAAAAGCCTCTGGGAAAACCCGTTCACTCGCGGTCCGCTACGCTGTACCGAATACATCAGCAACGATGGCAGCATGGACATGCTCGACGCCGCTGCCGACGCGCTGAAAAGCGGTCAGACCCTGATCATCTTTCCCGAGGGCACCCGGACCCGACCCGGCCAACCGCCGGCCTTTCATCGGGGGGGCGCGGCAATCGCGCTGCGCGGTGCGAGAATCCTCACCCCGGTGATTATCAAGGTCAACCCGACCACATTGACCAAGGCCGAACCCTGGTATCGGATCCCCAAACGCCGCGTGCACTTCAGTTTTCGCGTCGGGGCCGATATAGACCCACAGGCCTTCGCTACGCAAGGCCCTGCACCCCAGGCCTCGCGCAAGCTCAACGACTATTTGCACTCTTACTTTATCAAGGAGCTCGCCGAAGATGAGCGATCAGAACACCGTTAGCCTGATGCAGGAAATCAAAGAGCTGATCATCGAAGCCCTGGGCCTCGAAGACATCAGCGTCGACGACATCGGCGACAACCAGACGCTGTTCGGCGAAGGCCTGGGCCTGGACTCGGTAGACGCGCTGGAACTCGGCCTGGCGATCCAGAAAAAGTACGGCATCAAAATCGATGCCGACGCCAAGGACACCCGTAATCACTTCAGCAACGTGGCGAGCCTTGCGGCGTTCGTCACTGCAAAACAGGCAGCTTGAGACCGGACCATGCAAACTCGTGACGATATTTTCAACACCCTGCGCGATGCTCTGGTCGAACTCTTCGAGCTGGACCCCGAGCGCATCAGCCTGGAATCCAACCTGTACCAGGATCTGGAAATCGACAGCATCGATGCGGTCGACCTGATCGATCACATCAAACGCCAGACCGGCAAGAAAATCGCCGCCGAAGAATTCAAATCGGTGCGTACCGTCAGCGACGTGGTCGAGGCGGTTTACCGTCTGGTTCAGCCCGCCGCATGAGCCGACTGATTGGCCTTGGCCTGCTGCTCGCAGGCCTGTTGTACCCCTTTGCGGTGTATTTCGGCATGGAGCATTTTGCCCCGTGGCAGTTCGGTCTGCTGCTGGGCAGCCTGTGGCTGGCGCGAGCGCTGACCGGCGAACGGCGCCCCGGCAGCCTGTGGATGTCCACGGTCGCCATCGCCTTCTGCCTGCTGCTGGCAGCGTTCGACAGCCCGGTGCTGCTGCGCTGGTACCCGGTGCTGATCAGCGCGTTCATGCTGGTGCTGTTCGGTCTTAGCCTGAAATACGGCCCGCCGATGGTCGAACGCCTGGCCCGCCTGCGAGAACCGGATTTACCGCCCAGGGCCATTCGCTACACCCGCCAGGTGACCATTGCCTGGAGCGTGTTTTTTCTCTGCAACGGTTTGTGCGCCGCCGCCCTGACCCTTTGGGCGCCGCTGAGCTGGTGGATGTTGTACACCGGCCTGATCTCCTATGGATTGATCGGCCTGATGTTTGCCATTGAATGGCTGATACGACAACGGGTACGAGGCCACCCATGAATTGGATAAAACTTGAGCAACTGCTGCTCAAGGCTCAGCCGGAGCGTGCCGTGACGGCCGAGCCGGCGTTGAATCACGCGCAATTGTGCGACCGGGCCCTGAGCCTGGCTGCCGGCCTGCAAGCCCAGGGTGTGCAGCGCATCGCCGTGCACCTTGAAGACGCCGCCGACCTGGCCATTGCCCTGCTCGGCGCCTGGCGTGCCGGGATCAGCGTACTGCTGCCCGCCGACCTGCAAGCGCAGACGCGCCAGCGCTGGTCGACCGAGGTCGATCTGTGGCTGACCGATCAGACCGACGATGCGCACCTGAGCGATTATCGGCATCCGCCGCTACCAGCCCACCCGCTGGACCTGGATCGTTGTCAGCTGAGCCTGTGCACCTCAGGCTCCAGTGGCGAACCCAAGCGCATCGACAAAACCCTGCGCCAACTGGCCAATGAAGTCGAAGCGCTGGAGCACTTGTGGGGCGCAGATCTGGGCGAAGCCTGCATCATCGGCAGCGTCGCCACCCAGCACATCTACGGCTTGCTGTTTCGGGTGCTGTGGCCGCTGTGCGCCGGGCGTTCGTTCGTGCGCAAGCAACTGGCTTTCCCGGAAGACTTGCAACGCGCCAGCCGCGAACACCCGGCCTTCGCCTGGGTCGCCAGCCCGGCATTGCTCAAGCGCATGGGCGACAACCTCGACTGGCCAGCGCTGAGCGCAGTGCGCCGAGTGTTCTCCTCCGGTGGCGCGTTACCCGCCGAAGCCTCGCAAAGCCTTTACGAACGCCTGCAACAATGGCCGACCGAGATCCTCGGCAGCTCGGAAACCGGCGGCATCGCCTGGCGTCAGGGCCAGGATCTCTGGCAGCCCTTCGCCGGCGTGGAGCTGAGCCAGGACAGCGATGGCGCCCTGCTTATCGCATCGCCATACCTGCCGGCAGGTCATATCGAACACACCGCCGATGCCGCGCGCATCGCAGCCGACGGCCGTTTCGAGCTGTTGGGGCGGCTGGACCGGATCGTCAAACTGGAAGAAAAACGTATCTCGCTACCCATGCTCGAACACGCGCTGATGGCGCACGCCTGGGTCGCCGAAGCGCGCCTGGGAGTGGTTCAGGAAAACCGCGCCTCATTGGGGGCGTTGCTGGTGCTCAGCGAGCGAGGTATGCACGCGTTGCGCAATCAGGGACGACGCAGCCTCACGCAAGCGTTGCGTCAGCATCTGAGCCAGCACTGTGAAACGCTGGCCCTGCCACGACGCTGGCGCCTGTTGCGGCAGTTGCCGCTGAACGCGCAGGGCAAACTGCCCCAGGCTGAGGTTGAAGCCTTGCTGCTGGCGCCCCGCCCAAAGGCGCCGCAAGTGCTGGAGCAGGTCGAAGCCGATGGTGAGTGGAGCCTGCAACTGGCCGTCCCGCCGGACCTGGCGTATTTCAGCGGACACTTTCCCCGGGCCCCGGTATTGCCCGGCGTGGTGCAAGTGGAGTGGGCAATGAGCCTGGGCCAACAATTGATGGACCTGCCGGCAAAGTTCGCCGGCATGGAAGTGCTGAAATTCCAGCAACTGGTGCGCCCTGGCGATGAAATCCAGTTGCACCTGCGCTTCGACCCGGTGCGCGGCAAATTGTATTTCGCCTATCGCAACGAAACCGCCACCTGCTCCAGCGGGCGGATTTTGCTGGAGGCTGCCAGCGATGCATAACCCCTGCGCCATAATCCCGGTCTACAACCACGAAACCGCCATCACTGCCGTGGTCGATGCGCTGCTAGCCTGTGACCTGCCATGCATTCTGGTGGACGATGCCAGTAGCCCCGCCTGCGCCAAGGTACTCGACCAACTGGCGCAGCGCGACAGGGTTTATCTGATCCGGCTCACCATCAATCAGGGCAAGGGCGGCGCAGTGATGACCGGTCTGCGGGAGGCTTCGCGCCTGGGCTTCAGCCATGCCTTGCAGGTGGACGCCGACGGCCAGCACGACCTGCAAGACGTCAAAGTCTTCATCGAATACTCACGCAACCATCCCGAGGCGGTGATCTGCGGCTATCCGCAATACGACGCCAGCGTGCCGAAAGGTCGTTTGTACGCGCGCTACCTGACTCACGTCATGGTCTGGATCAACACCCTGTCACTGCAGATTCGCGACTCGATGTGCGGCTTCCGTGTCTATCCGTTACCGCCAACCCTGGCACTGATCGACTCGGCCAGGATCGGCAAGCGCATGGACTTCGACTCCGACATCCTGGTGCGCCTGGCCTGGCGCAATCTGCCGATGCAGTGGCTGAAAACCAGGGTCCATTACCCTCTGGATGGCGTTTCACATTTCCGTCTGTTCTACGACAACGTACTGATTACGAGCATGCACACCCGGCTGTTCTTCGGCATGTTGCTGCGAGCACCGGTGATCCTCTGGCGACGGTGGCGGGCATGAACGGCAACGCAGACAAACAGCACTGGGCCGACCGCCAGGAGCGTGGCAGTTTCTGGTTGATGAAGTTCACCGCATTCTGCGCAAAGGTCCTGGGCCGACGCCTGCTGAGCCCGCTGCTCTACGGCATCGTGCTGTACTTTTTCCTGTTCGGACGCAGCGCCCGCCAAAGCGCCTGGCAATACCAGCAGCGGCTCGCCGACTGGAGCGGGCGCAGCGAATTGCGTCCGACTCATTGGCGGGTGTTCGGCCAGTTCATGGCCTTCGCCGATTCCATGCTCGACAAACTCGACGTGTGGAACGGCAAGCTGAGCATCGAGCAGATCGAAATCATCGACCCGGCGCTGCTGCGCAATAAACTGCGCGGCACACGCGGGCAGATGCTGGTGGGCGCGCACCTGGGCAATCTCGAGGTTTGCCGGGCACTGGCCGAGATCGGCGAGAAAGTCACCATGAACGTGCTGGTGCACACCAAGCACGCCGAGCAGTTCAACCGCCTGCTGGGCGAAGCCGGGGCAACCAATCTGCGGCTGATCCAGGTCAGCGAGCTCGACCCGGTGATCATGTTGCAACTGCATGAGCGCCTGGAGCGCGGCGAGTGGCTGGCAATTGCCGGCGACCGCGTGCCGCTGCATGGCGGGCGCAGCGTGACGGTGGATTTTCTCGGTCACCAGGCAGCGTTCCCGCAAGGCCCGTGGCTGCTGGCCGGTTTGCTGAAATGCCCGGTCAATCTGCTGCTGTGCCTGAAGAAGCCCACGGGCGACTATCGACTGACCCTCGAACCGTTCACCGAGGCGGTGGTGTGGAAACGCAGCGAGCGCGAACAGGTCATTCATCAGTGGGCTTCGCGCTATGCCGAACGCCTGGGTCACTATTGCCTCGAAGCGCCCCAACAATGGTTCAACTTTTACCCTTTCTGGAAGACCGATGACGACGCCAACGCTTGAGCCGGTAACCTTCGGCGAACTCCCTTTGTGCATCGAAGACGTGCTGGCCCTGGCCAACCGTCAGGTGCCGACGCAGTTGCAGGGCAACCCCGAGTTTCGCCAGCGCATTGCCAAGGGTCCGCAGTTCCTTGACTCCCTGCTGGACAAGGAAGGCGTGATCTATGGCGTGACCACCGGTTATGGCGATTCCTGTGTGGTGGCGGTGCCGCTGCACCACGTCGAAGCCCTGCCTCGTCATCTGTACACATTCCACGGCTGCGGCCTGGGCAAACTGCTCGATGCCCAGGCCACCCGTGCGGTGCTGGCGGCACGTTTACAGTCGCTGTGCCAGGGCGTGTCCGGGGTACGCGTGGAGTTGCTGGAGCGCCTGCAAGCGTTCCTCGAACACGACATCCTGCCGCTGATTCCGGAAGAAGGTTCCGTGGGCGCCAGCGGTGATCTGACGCCGCTGTCCTACGTCGCCGCAGCCTTGTCCGGCGAGCGCGAAGTGATGTTCCGCGGCGAACGCCGGCAAGCGGCTGATGTGCACAAGGAACTGGGTTGGCAACCGCTGGTATTGCGCCCCAAGGAAGCCCTGGCGCTGATGAACGGCACCGCCGTGATGACCGGCCTTGCGTGCCTGGCTTACGCCCGTGCCGATTACCTGCTGCAACTGGCCACGCGCATCACCGCGCTGAACGTGGTCGCTTTGCAGGGCAACCCGGAGCACTTCGACGAGCGCCTGTTCGCCGCCAAACCCCATCCAGGGCAGATGCAAGTTGCCGCGTGGCTGCGCAAGGATCTGGCGATCGACGCGCCGACCGCGCCGCTGCATCGCCTGCAAGACCGTTACTCCCTGCGTTGCGCACCACACGTGCTCGGTGTGCTGGCCGACAGTCTGAACTGGCTGCGCTCGTTCATCGAGATCGAACTCAACAGCGCCAACGACAACCCGATCATCGACGCCGAAGCCGAACGCGTGCTGCACGGCGGGCACTTCTACGGCGGCCACATTGCGTTCGCCATGGACAGCCTGAAAAACCTGGTGGCCAACGTCGCCGACTTGCTCGACCGTCAACTCGCGCTGCTGGTGGACGAACGCTACAACCATGGCTTGCCGAGCAACCTGTCCGGCGCCACCGCCGACCGTGCGATGCTCAATCACGGCTTCAAGGCCGTGCAGATCGGCACCAGCGCCTGGACCGCCGAAGCCCTGAAAAACACCATGCCGGCCAGCGTCTTCTCGCGCTCCACCGAGTGCCACAACCAGGACAAAGTCAGCATGGGCACCATCGCTGCCCGCGACGCCATCCGCGTGCTGGAGCTGACCGAACAGGTTGCCGCCGCCACGCTGCTGGCCGCCAATCAAGGCGTGTGGCTGCGCGGCCAGGCTGAAGACGCGCGTCCACTGCCACCGGCCCTGGCCGCGATGCACGAGGAATTGGCCAAGGACTTCCCGCCGGTCATCGAAGACCGTGCCCTGGAAGGCGAATTGCGCCTGTGCCTGCAACGCATCGCCGAGCAACACTGGAGGCTGCATGCGTAGCAAGGGAGTGCTTCACACCGATACGGAAATCCTCGTCCCGTTCTTTGACGTCGACACCATGAACGTGGTCTGGCACGGCCATTACGTCAAATACCTGGAAGTCGCCCGCTGTGCGCTGCTGGACAGGATCGGCCACAACTACGACGCCATGGTTGCGTCGGGTTACGCCTGGCCGGTGATCGACTTGCAGTTGCGCTATGTACGCGGCGCCGTGTTCGGCCAGAAGCTGAATGTGCGCGCCAGCCTGGTGGAATGGGAGAACCGACTGAAGATCAATTACCTGATCAGCGATCTCGCAACTGGCGAACGTCTGACCCGCGCTGTTTCAGTGCAGGTTGCCGTCGACATGAGCAGCCGCGAAATGCAGTTGGCTTCGCCCAAGGTGTTTACCGACGCGGTTGAAAGGGTGCTGCCATGAATTTGCGATTCCTTTGTAGCAGCTGGCGAAGCCTGCGTTCGACTGCGCAGCAGTCGCCACCGGATATGCCTGAACGACGGCTTCGCCGCCGGACGCAGCCTCGCAGGCTCGGCAGCTGCTACGGGATTGGTGTGAGCTTGATATTTATGCTGGGCTTTTCATCGTTGGCCCAGGCCTTCGATCTCCAGCAACTGAGCGATCAACTGGCCAAACCCGATGTGATCCACGGCAACTTCATCCAGGAAAAACACCTGCGCGCCCTGCCCCAGCCGCTGACCAGCAAGGGCACCTTCGTTCTGGCGAAAAATCACGGCCTGCTCTGGCTGCTGAAAACGCCGCTGCAACAGGATTACCGCATCAGCGACAAGGGCATTGCCCGGCGGGATGCCAGCGGCTGGCAAATGCTGCCGAACAAGAGTGCCGGCGCCGAACAGAACCGTTTGTTCCTCGCCGTGCTGCAAGGCGACAGCAGTGGCCTGCAACGGGATTTCGAGCTGTCGTTGAGTGGCGATGCGCAGAACTGGAAACTGACCCTGACCCCGCGTTCGATGCTGCTCAAACAGGTGTTCAATCAGATCAACATTGACGGCGGCGAACTGGTACACAACATCGAACTGCTCGAAACCCAGGGTGACCGAACCCTGTTGCGCATGCAGGACAGCACCAGCGCCCAACCTTTGAGCGATGCGGAGCAACATGACTTTGCCGAGTGAACGGATGCTGCCGCGGCTGTTCCTGGTCCTGCTGCTGGCGGTGCTCGCACTCGCCGGTTGGCAGTGGCGCGACGGCACTCCGCTGTCGGCCAACCTGATGGAACTGGTGCCAGGCACCGCGCCGGACGCACTGGAGTTGCGCGCCGAACAACGCATGCAAGAACCGCTGAACCGGGAAATGCTGGTGCTGGTCGGCCATAAAGACCGTCAGCAAGCCATCGCCATGGCGCAAAAACTCGGTGAACAGTGGCAAGCCAGCGGCGTGTTCGAAAAGGTCCAGTGGAACCTGCAAGCCGACTTGCCAGCGCTGCGCACGCAATTGCTGCAAGGCCGACTGGCGATGCTGTCCGCGGCCGACCGTCAGCAACTCATCGAGCATCCCGACGCCTTTATCCAGCAACGGGTACAAGCCCTGTTCGACCCCTTCACCGGGTTCAGCCTGGTGCCGAGCCAGGATGACTGGCTCGGCCTGACCGGGCGCATCCAGAACAGCCAGCCACAGCGCGGTTCGGTGCAGTTGGACATCGGCAGCGGCGTGCTGGTCGCCGATGCCGACGGCAAGAGCTGGGTGATGCTGCGGGCGCGAACCGTCGGCAACGCATTCGACATGAACCTGCCGCTGCAAGTGGCTGACCTGCTCCAGCACAGTCGCGAAGAAGCCGCCCAGGCGGATGTGCAACTGCTCGCTGCCAGCGGCCTGCTGTATGCCGCCAGCGGTCAACGGCAAGCCGCGCGCGAGATCACCTGGGTCGGTGGCGGCGCCACGATGGGGATTTTGTTGCTGCTGTTGCTGGCCTTCCGGCGTTGGCGGGTGGTGCTGGCGTTCGTCCCGGTGCTGGTGGGCATGCTGTTCGGCGCGGTGGCCTGCGTGGCACTGTTCGGTCAGATGCATGTGATGACGCTGGTGCTGGGCTCAAGCCTGATCGGCGTGGCGGTGGATTACCCACTGCATTACCTGTCGAAAAGCTGGAGCCTGAAACCCTGGCACAGTTGGCCGGCGTTGCGCCTGACCCTGCCAGGGCTGACGCTGAGCCTGATCACCAGTTGCATCGGCTACCTGGCCCTGGCCTGGACGCCGTTCCCTGCCCTGACCCAGATTGCCGTGTTCTCCGCCGCTGGCCTGCTCGGCGCTTATCTGTCAGCGGTGTGCCTGCTGCCGGCGCTGCTCAAGGGCGCGCAACTGCGTCCGGCGCAATGGCCGATGCGCATTGCCGAGTCTTTGCTGGCGCTGCGTGAATCGCTGCTCAAATACGTACGCACGCCGGTGTTGCTGGCGCTGTTGATCGCGTTCTGTGTTGGCGGTCTGTTGCAGTTGCAAACAAAAAACGACATTCGCCAATGGGTCGGCGCACCGCAGCAACTGACGGACGAAGCCCAGACCATTGCGCGCATCACCGGCTATCAACCCACCAGCCAGTTTTTCCTGGTGCGCGCGGCCAATCAGCAGGAGTTGCTCGAACGCCAGACGGCACTGAGCGAGCGCCTGGATCAGTTGGTCAACCTGGAAAAACTCCAGGGCTACCTGTCGCTCAACCAGTTGGTCAGCCCGCCGAGCGAACAGCGCAAAGTGCGTGATGCTCTGGGCAAGCTGCCGCAGTTCTGGCAACCGTTGCTCGAGCTTGGCGTGCCTGCCGACGCGCTGCAAGCCGAGTTGGTGAAGCTACAGGCGCTGCCCACCGAAGATATCGATGCGGCCCTGGCCGGCCCATTGGCCGAGCCCTACCGCACCCTGTGGCTGGGGCCGACCGATAACGGCGTGGCCGCGATGGTCAGCCTGCAAGGTTTGAACAATCCGGCGTTGTTGCGGGTCCAGGCGCTGGACTTGCCGGGTGTGCAACTGGTCGACCGCCTCGGCGACCTGAACAAGGTATTTGCCGCAACTCAAATCAGCGCCGCTGAATTGAAACTCGCCTCCTGCGTATTGATCGTGCTGGTGCTGATTCTGCCATTCGGTCTCGGTGGCGCACTGCGAATTGTCTCCCTGCCACTACTGGCGGCCCTGTGCAGCCTGGCAAGCCTCGGCTGGCTCGGGCAGCCGCTGACGCTGTTCAGCCTGTTCGGCCTGCTGCTGGTGACAGCCATCAGCGTCGACTACGCGATCCTCATGCGCGAGCAGATCGGCGGCGCCGCCGCGAGCCTGTTGGGCACCATGCTGGCAGCCGCAACCACATGGCTATCGTTTGGCCTGCTGGCGGTGTCCAGCACACCGGCGGTGAGCAACTTCGGCCTATCGGTGAGCCTCGGCCTAGCGTACAGCTTCATCCTGGCGCCGTGGGCCGGACGCCAAGTCCACACCGCCCCGGTTGCGGAGCCAGCAGCATGATGGTCGCGGCGTTCTGGGTCATGGCCCTGGTGTTGTTCGCCATGGCCACCCACGTCGGTCGACGTTTCGGTCTGATTCCGATCGTCAGCCAGTTGTTGCTGGCAACCTTCGGCCTGCCGCTGCTGATGTATTTCTGGATCGAACCAGGCTGGCATCTCAGCGGTGCCGACCTGATCTCGCCGGGTTGGCTGAAGAACCTCTACAGCCTGAGCTTTGCCTTGCTGCTGGGGCACATCCTCAGCGACGTGATCGACCTGCGACTGGATCGCCAGAGCCTGAAAATCGCCCTGCCGAGTTTCTGCATTCCCTTTGCCTGCGGGCTGGCGACAGCGGTCTGGTTACTGCCGCCACAGCCGTGGATCAGCTCGCTGGCGGTCGGTCTGTTGTTCGCCATCACCGCGATTCCGGTGTTGTACCTGTACCTGCGACACATCAACTACCCGCCCGCCGCCACCCGACGCCTGGTGCAGACCGCGATCCTGATCGACCTGACTTGCTGGACCCTGTTCGCGTTCGCCCAAGGCAGCCTGCACCTGAGCAGCCTCTTGCTGCCGCTGGCAGGCGCCTGTCTGCCGTTATTGCTGCGACTGCTCGGGTTGCGCCAGCCGTTGCTGCACAGCGGCTGCTTCTTCGCGCTGCTGGTGGTCGCCGAGCACTTCAAGCTCAATGCGCTGATTTTCGGCATCGGTTACCTGCTGTGCATGGCCGTGCTCAAGGTGTCGCTGGTACTGCCATTGCCAACGGCGTGGATGAGTCGTTTGCAGACCTGGATCGCCATCCCGTTGATCCTCACGTTCGGCATCGTGCAGATCAACGTGCACAGCGCCCTCGACAATCTCGGTGGGGTGCAACTGGCCGCGCTCCTGTTGTTGCCGATCGCCAGCAAATTGTTGGGCAACTGGCTGGGCCTCGGCTGGGCCGGCGTCTCGTTTGAAGGTGCCAGCCGCTGGCGGGAAAGCCTTTTACTGAATATCCGCGGCTTGAGCGAGATCGTCTTTCTCAACCTGCTGCTGCAACAACAACTCATCAGCCCCGAGCTGTATTTCGCGCTGATGTTGATGGGCCTGGTCGCAACCCTGCTGCCGGCACTCGCCGGCATGCACCGAATCCCTTTGAACATCGCCGCCCCGGCAAGGAGCACCCGTGCCAACAGTTGAAATGGAACGTCGTCAGGTGGTGGTGATCGGTGCCGGCCCCTCGGGCGCCATCGCCGCCGCGCTGCTCAAGCGCAAAGGCCATGATGTGCTGATGATCGAACGCCAGCATTTCCCGCGGTTTTCCATCGGTGAAAGCCTGCTGTCCCACTGCCTGGATTTCGTCGAAGAAGCCGGCATGCTCGACGCGGTCAATGCGGCCGGTTTCCAATTGAAGAACGGTGCGGCATTCGCCTGGGGCGATCAGTACAGCACCTTCGATTTCGGTGAGACGTTCAGCAACGGCAAGCCGACGACCTTCCAGGTCCAGCGCGCCGACTTTGACAAACTGCTGGCCGATCAGGCTGAACTGCAGGGAGTCGACGTCCGTTACGGCGAAGCCATCGTCAGCGTTGATTTCAGCTTGGCGAAACCGCAGCTCGATGTGCTTCGCGAAGATGGCAGCCAATACCGCGTCGAGGCCGATTTCGTGCTCGATGCCAGCGGCTACGGTCGCGTACTGCCACGCTTGCTGGACCTTGAGGCACCGTCGAACTTTCCGGTGCGTCAGGCGGTGTTCACCCACGTCGAAGACTGTATCGACAGCCCGGCTTTCGAACGGGAAAAAATCCTCATTACCACCCATCCGACCCAGCGCGACATCTGGTTCTGGACCATCCCGTTCAGCAACGGTCGCTGCTCGGTGGGCGTCGTGGCAGCCGCCGAACACTTCGCAGGCCGCACCGAGAATCTGGACGACTGCCTGCGCGGCTTTATCGCTGAAACGCCAAGCCTGGCCGGGGTGCTGAACAATGCGGTGTGGGATACCCCCGCGCGGACCATCGGCGGTTATTCGGCCAACGTCAAAACCCTGCATGGCCCTGGCTTCGTCTTGTTGGGCAATGCCGCGGAATTTCTCGACCCGGTGTTCTCCTCCGGCGTGACCATCGCCATGCGTTCGGCGAGCATGGCCGCCGGGGTGCTGCACCGCCAACTGCAAGGTGAAAGCGTCGACTGGCAGACCGAATTCGCCGAACCGCTCAAGCGCGGCGTCGATACCTTCCGTTGCTACGTCGAGGGCTGGTACGCAGGGACTTTTCAGGATGTGATTTTCTATCAGGGCGGTACAGAGGATATTCGCCGCATGATCAGCTCGATCCTCGCGGGTTATGCCTGGGATGAACGCAACCCGTTCGTCAGCGAAGCCAAACGTCGACTGCGGATGATCTCAGACCTGTGCGCCAGGGAAGCGACATGAGTTATTTGAGCGACAACTACGTCGAAGAAACCCGTTTCGGCTTCTGGTTCCTGCGCAGCCACACCTGGCAGCACCATGTATTGCGAGTGGCGATCAATGACTTGCGCAGCCTGTTCAGCACACCGTTGCCCAGCAATCCGGTCTTGCTGGACGCCGGGTGCGGCCAGGGCAAATCGTTCCAGTACCTGCGCCAGACCTTCGCGCCCAAGCATCTGATCGGACTGGATGCCGACCCTCACAGCCTGAACCTGAGCGGCGAAGAAGCGGCCCGCCAGGGCATGGAGGTAGAGCTGATCGGCAGTGACTGCGCGAGCATTAAAGTGCCGGACGCCAGTGTCGATCTGCTGTTCTGCCACCAGACCTTCCATCATCTTGTCGAGCAGGATCAGGCCCTGGCCGAGTTCTATCGGGTGCTCAAGCCGGGCGGTTATCTGCTGTTCGCCGAGTCCACCGAGGCTTACATTGATACGTGGGTGATTCGCTGGTTGTTCCGCCACCCGATGCACGTGCAAAAGAGTGCCGCCGGCTACCTGGAGATGATTCGTCGGCAGGGTTTTGAATTTAGCCCGAAAAACGTGTCTTACCCTTACTTGTGGTGGAGTCGCGCCAAGGATTTCGGCCTGCTTGAACGCTTCGGCTTGCGCCAGCCAAAACCCTTTGGCCAACGGGAAGAAACCCTGGTCAATGTGGTCGCGCGCAAGCCCCTTGAAGAGAGTGTCTGATGATCCGCTTGCTGCTTCTGGGTTGTGTCCTGCTGCTGAGCGCCTGCGCCAGCCAGACGCCGCTGCCCGAGCGAACCCCGAACCTGGCGTTGCCACTGCAACTGCATATCGAACGGCAGATGGCCGAGCAGCGTCAGGACTGGCTCCTGGTGATCCAGCGTGAAGGCCCGGGCATTCGCTGGTCGATGATGGACCCGTTGGGGATTCCCGTGGCACGACAGAAACTGATCGATGGCCAATGGCAAGCCGACGGTCTGCTACCACCCAATCCGGAAGCCCGGGAGCTGTTCGCCGCCCTGTTGTTTGCATTGACCCCCGAAGGCGAGTTGCACGGCAACTATCCCGCCGCCCGACAGCATGACGGGCAACGGTCATTGTCAGCGCGCTGGAATATCCGCTATTCACAACCAAGTCTTTCGCAACCACCGAGCTTTGAATTGAACGTGTCCCAAGGCCCGCATTATCGCGTCACCCCGTTAGGCGAAAACACGCCATGACCGCTTACCTGAATGCCCTCGGGGTAATCTGCGCCCTCGGCCGCGACAAGCAGGAAGTCGCCCGCAACCTGTTTGCCGGCGATTGCTCGGGCATACGCAACGAGGCCGGCTGGGTCGCGGAGCGCTCGTTGCCAGTGGCGGCGGTGCGTGGTGAGCTGGCACCGATTCCGGCTGAGCTGGCTCATCAAAGCAGTCGCAACAACCAATTGCTGCTGGAGGCCGCGCTGCAAATTCGCCAAGACATCGAGCAGGCGATCCAGACCTACGGCCGCGACCGTATCGGCGTCATTCTGGGCACCAGCACCTCAGGCATCGACGAAGCCAGCCGCGGCCTGGCCCATTACATCCGCGAACATCACTTCCCGGCCGATTATGACTATCAGCAGCAAGAGCTCGGCGCTCCGGCGACGTTTCTCGCCGACTGGCTGCAATTGAGCGGCCCGGCCTATGTGATCTCCACCGCCTGCACCTCCAGCGCCCGCGCGCTGATGAGTGCCCAGCGGCTGCTCGACCTGGGCATGTGCGATGCCGTGTTGTGCGGTGGTGTCGACAGCTTGTGCAAGCTGACCCTCAACGGTTTCTCGGCCCTGGAAGCGGTGTCCGAGCAACGCTGCAACCCGTTTTCGGCGAACCGCAACGGCATCAATATCGGCGAAGCCGCGGTGCTGTTCCTGATGAGCAAAACCGCCGGCAGCAGCCAACCGATTGCTTTGCTCGGCAGTGGCGCCAGCTCCGATGCACACCATATTTCCGCGCCGGAACCCACCGGCCGTGGCGCCCGGCAAGCCATGCACAAAGCCTTGAGCCGCGCAGGCCTGCAACCCCAACAGATCAGCTATCTGAACCTGCACGGCACCGCCACCCAACACAATGACGCCATGGAAAGCCTGGCTGTGACGGCGCTGTTTCCACAAGGCGTGCCTTGCTCATCGACCAAACCGATGACCGGCCATACCCTCGGCGCCGCTGGTGCCCTGGAAGCGGCGTTCTGCTGGTTGAGCCTGAGCGCGGATAACCACGAGCATGCCCTGCCGCCCCATGTCTGGGACGGGCAGCCCGACCCCGAGTTGCCGGCGTTGCATTGGGTGACCCCGACCGACCACCTGACGTCCATTGCACCCCGCTACCTAATGAGTAATTCCTTTGCCTTTGGTGGCAATAACGTCAGCCTGATTATCGGAGACGCCTCATGATTACCTGGCCGCTCGCCGAATTGCTGCCCCATGCCGGCGACATGATCCTCATCGATCAGATCCTGTCGTTCGACGACGAGCAGATCTATACCCGACTCACCGTCAAACCCGGCGGCCTGTTCAATCGCCCCGACGGCAGTCTGCCGGCCTGGGTCGGCATCGAGCTGATGGCCCAGAGCGTCGCCGCTTATGCCGGTTGCCATGCGCGCCAGAAAGGCAATGCGGTGGAACTGGGCTTCCTGCTCGGCAGCCGCAAATTCGAATGCAACGTGGAACACTTCCCCGCCGGCACCGAGCTGACTATCCACGGGATACGCTCGCTGGAAGACGATAACGGCATGGGCGTATTCGAATGCCACATCACCGCCCCCGGCATCCACGCGACCGCTCGGTTGAACGTGTTCCGCCCGCCTCAAGCCGCTCAATATCTGCATGAATCCCAAGGAGTCGAGTGATGACTGAATCCGTACTGGTCACCGGCTCCAGCCGTGGTATTGGCCGCGCCATCGCACTGCGTCTGGCCCGAGCGGGGCATGACATCGTGCTGCACTGCCGCAGCGGCTTGGCGGACGCCGAAGCCGTCAAAGCCGAAGTGGAAACCTTGGGCCGCAACGCGCGCATCCTGCAATTCGACGTCAGCAACCGCGCCAGCTGCAAAGCGATCCTTGAAGCCGATGTCGAAGCCCATGGCGCCTATTACGGCGTGGTGCTCAACGCTGGCCTGACCCGCGACGGTGCTTTTCCGGCCCTGAGCGAGGAGGATTGGGATGTGGTGATGCGCACCAACCTCGACGGTTTCTACAACGTGCTGCACCCGGTGATGATGCCGATGATCCGTCGTCGCGCCGCCGGACGGATTGTCTGCATTACTTCGGTGTCCGGGCTGATCGGCAATCGCGGGCAGGTCAATTACAGCGCGTCCAAGGCCGGTCTGATCGGCGCGGCCAAGGCATTGGCGATTGAGCTGGGCAAGCGCAAAATCACGGTTAACTGTGTCGCACCCGGCCTGATCGACACGGCGATGCTCGATGAAAACGTGCCGGTGGAAGAACTGATGAAAATGATCCCCGCACAACGCATGGGCACCCCGGAAGAGGTGGCCAGCGCAGTGAATTTCCTGATGTCGGCGGAAGCTTCGTACATCACCCGGCAGGTTCTGGCCGTCAACGGAGGCCTGTGCTGATGAAGCGCGTCGTCGTCACCGGCATGGCCGGCATCACCTCACTGGGCAGCGACTGGGACACCATCGCCGCCAACTTCGCCGCCAACCGCAGCGGCATTCGTCGCATGCACGAGTGGGATCGCTTTACCGAACTCAATACCCGCCTGGCCGGGCCGATAGACGACTTCGAGGTGCCCGGCCACTGGACGCGCAAGCAACTGCGCAGCATGGGCCGGGTATCGCGGCTGGCAGTCGGCGCTGCAGAACAGGCCCTGGCGGACGCCGGGCTGCTGGGTGATGAGTCGATCAAAGACGGGCGCATGGGCGTGTCCTGCGGCTCGTCCACCGGCAGCACCGACGAGATCAAGGCGTTCGGCAAAATGTTGCTCAATTCGGTGGCCGAAGGCCTGAACGCCAACTCCTACGTGCGGATGATGCCGCACACCACGGCAGCGAATATCAGCATCTTCTTCGGCCTCACCGGCCGACTGATCCCGACCTCCAGTGCCTGCACCAGCGGTAGCCAGGGCATCGGTTACGCCTACGAGTCGATCAAGTTCGGCCGCCTGCCGCTGATGCTCGCCGGCGGCGCCGAAGAGCTGTGCCCGACCGAAGCCATGGTGTTCGATGCGCTCTACGCCACCAGCCTGAAAAACGATGCCCCGCAAACCAGTCCGCGCCCTTACGACAGCGGCCGCGATGGCCTGGTCATCGGTGAGGGCGGCGGCATGCTGGTACTCGAAGAACTCGAACACGCCCTGGCACGTGGCGCCCGCATCCACGCCGAGATCGTCGGTTTCGGCAGCAACGCCGACGGCCAGCATGCCACCCGCCCCGAGCTGATCACCATGCGCCGGGCCATGGAGCTGGCTTTGGAAGACGCCGGGCTCGACCCAAGCGCCATCGGCTATGTAAATGGTCACGGTACGGCGACAGAACAGGGTGACATTGCCGAAACACTGGCGACCAACAGTTTGTTCGGCGAACACATGCCGATCAGCTCGCAGAAGAGCTTCCTCGGCCACACCCTGGGAGCCTGCGGCGCGCTGGAGTCCTGGTTCAGCATCGAAATGATGAACCGCGACCTGTACGTGCACACCTTCAACCTCGATGAGGTCGATCCGCAGTGCGGCAAGCTCGATTACCTGCGCGGCGAATTCCGGCAGATGAGCAACCAGTACGTGATGAACAACAACTTCGCTTTTGGTGGGGTCAACACCTCGTTGATCTTCCGCCGCTGGTCGTAAACGAGCCACGCAGGGGCGATCATTACCGGGGTTGCGCTGAAAGGGGATTTGGCGAAGGTTCAGTAACGCCAGAATCGACAAAGGGCGCCTTTCGGCGCCCTTTCACAAACAGGTCGGCTTGTCATCGCCCGGTACCTGCCTGGCTCTGCGATGGCTGGTTACCCAGGATCCTCAGAGTCTCACAAGCCCCTTTCGGGAACGCGGGCAGTATTGCTTGAAACTTAACGGGAGACAACGGGTGGCGACTCGCCCAACTGTGCCACCTCTGATGGCATCACAGGCCAAGAGCGTTGCGTACCGCGGCTTTGATTGCGTAAAACTCAGATAAATCACTAGGACGGATCCATTACTTGAAGTGTCCTGAGTGCGGTGATTTGCTCGCTTTCACTTCCCTTCAACCTTACGCGTCAACAACTCCACAAACGCCTTGGCCATCGGCGACTTCTGATCCTTGCGCTGCACCAGCCACACCGCCGAAATCGCCTCTGGATCGAGCAATGGCCGATACACCACGCCATCAATGCGCATCCGCTGATAAGACGCTGGCAACACCGATACCCCCAAACCCGCCGCCACCAGCCCGATGATGGTCATCGCCTCGCCCGCCTCCTGGGCAAAGTGCGGGCTGAAGCCGGCGTCCCGCGCCAGGCTGAGCAGTTGTGCGTACAGACCGCTGCCATAGCTGCGCGGGAAAAATACGAACGGCTCGAGGGCCAGAGCGGACAGGAACAGACCTTCTTCGCTGCCATCCACCAGCGGATGCTTGGAGCTGAGCACCGCCACCAATGGCTCACGCATCAGTTCCACCACGCTAAGGGAGTCCGGCAAGCCCAACGGGCGCATGATGCCGACCTCGATCGACTCGTCCACCAGCGCATCGGCCACTTGGGTGCTGCTCATTTCCCGCAGGTTCAGGTGCACCGCCGGGAAGCGTTGGCGAAATGAGAAAATCGCCTGGGGAATGGTCGAGTTGAACGGCGCCGACGAGGTGAAGCCGATCTTCAGTTCACCCAATTCACCAAGTTGTGCCCGCCGAGCCACATCCGCCGCTTTGTCGACCTGCGCCAGCACCAGCCGCGCCTCTTCCAGAAACAGCCGACCGGCCTCACTCAGCTCGACCCGACGATTGGTCCGCTCGAACAGACGCGCCCCCACTTCCTGTTCCAGCGCCTGAATCTGCTGGCTCAGCGGCGGCTGCGAGATGCCCAGCACTTGGGCGGCGCGGCCGAAATGCAGTTCTTCGGCGACGGCAATGAAGTAGCGCAGGTGACGCAATTCCATGAAAACTCCATTAGGTCGTTAAACCTATCAAACAGGTCGAACAATATATTGGATAGAAACATTAGCCAGCTATATGATTTTTTCATTGCCTGACCGGCTGCGTCCTCCGAGGTCCGAAGTGAAAACTGCTGTCGCCCCACTCGCCCATGAAATCCCGCCCGCCGCGCTGAATGATGTCGTCGCTGAACACAACGAGATCTACATCGAGAAAGGCACACCGATGTTTATGCGCACGGTGCTGGCGCTGTTCTCCGGAGGCTTCGCGACCTTTGCCCTGCTCTACTGCGTACAGCCGATGATGCCGCTGCTGTCCCGCGAGTTTTCCATCAATGCGGCCCAGAGCAGCCTGATCCTGTCGGTCGCCACCGGCCTTCTCGCCATCGGCTTGCTGATCACCGGCCCCATCTCCGATCGCATCGGGCGTAAACCGGTGATGGTCGCCGCACTGTTCGCCGCCGCACTGTGCACCATGGCCAGTGCGATGATGCCGAGCTGGCAAGGCGTGCTGGTGATGCGGGCGCTGGTCGGGCTGTCGTTGAGCGGTCTGGCGGCGGTGGCGATGACTTACCTGAGCGAAGAGATCCACCCGCAGCACATTGGCCTGGCCATGGGCTTGTACATCGGCGGCAATGCCATCGGCGGCATGTGTGGACGCTTGATCGTCGGGGTGCTGATCGACTTCGTCAGCTGGCACACGGCAATGCTGGTCATCGGCGGCCTGGCGCTGATTGCCGCCGCGGTGTTCTGGAAAATCCTCCCCGAATCGCGCAACTTCCACGCCCGCTCGCTGCACCCGCGTAGCCTGCTCGACGGCTTCACCATGCACTTTCGCGACGCCGGCCTGCCACTGCTGTTTGTCGAAGCGTTCGTGCTGATGGGCGCGTTCGTTACCCTGTTCAACTACATCGGCTATCGCCTGCTGGCCGAGCCGTATCACATGGACCAGGCCTTCGTCGGGCTACTCTCGGTGGTGTACCTGTCGGGCATCTACAGCTCGGCGAAAATCGGCGCCCTGGCCGACCAGCTCGGCCGGCGCAAAGTGCTCTGGGCAACCATTGTGGTGATGCTCGCGGGCCTTGCGTTGACGATGTTTACGCTCCTGCCAGTAGTGATCTTCGGCATGCTGGTCTTCACCTTCGGCTTCTTCGGCGCGCATTCGGTGGCCAGCAGCTGGATCGGTCGTCGCGCGACCAAGGCCAAGGGGCAGGCGACGTCGTTGTACCTGTTCAGCTATTACGCCGGGTCGAGTATCGCGGGTACGGCGGGCGGTATGGCCTGGCATCTGGGTGGCTGGAACGGGATCGGGCTGTTCATCAGCGGATTGCTAGTGATTGCGCTGTTGGTGGCGTTGAAATTGGCGAAGTTGCCGCCGTTGGAGAATTTGAAAGCTTAAGGCTGCGATCTTTTTGATTTTGATGCAAAAACGCCCGGCAAATGCCGGGCGTTTTTTATCGGGCGACGATCACTCGTGATACTGCGCCGACAGCTCATGCACCGCGCGCAAGAAAGCGCCTGCGTGCTCCGGATCGACTTCCGGGGTAATGCCATGGCCGAGGTTGAACACGTGGCCACTGCCCTTGCCGTAGCTGGCGAGGATCCGACCGACTTCGGCGCGGATGGCTTCTGGCTTGGCGTAAAGCACGGTCGGGTCCATGTTGCCTTGCAGGGCGACTTTGTTGCCGACGCGCTGGCGGGCCTCACCGATGTCGCAAGTCCAGTCCAGGCCTAGCGCATCAGCGCCGGCGTCGGCGATGCTTTCCAGCCACAGGCCGCCATTCTTGGTGAACAGGATGACCGGCACTTTGCGGCCTTCATGTTCGCGGATCAGGCCGCTGACGATTTTGCGCATGTAGGCCAGGGAGAATTCCTGGTACGCCGCCGCCGAGAGATTTCCGCCCCAGGTGTCGAAGATCTGCACTGCTTGTGCGCCGGCCAGGATCTGGCCATTGAGGTACGAGGTGACCGACTGCGCAAGCTTGTCCAGCAGCAGGTGCATGGCTTGCGGGTTGTCGTAGAGCATGGCCTTGGTCTTGCGGAAGTCTTTCGACGAACCGCCTTCAACCATGTAGGTGGCCAGGGTCCATGGGCTGCCGGAAAAACCGATCAGCGGCACACGGCCGTTCAGTTCGCGGCGGATGGTGCTGACTGCGTCCATGACGTAGCCGAGGTCTTTCTGTGGATCAGGAATCGGCAAGGCTTCGATGTCGGCCAAGGTGCTGACGACTTTCTTGAAGCGTGGACCTTCACCGGTCTCGAAGTACAGGCCCTGGCCCATGGCATCGGGGATGGTCAGGATGTCGGAGAAGAGGATCGCCGCGTCCAGTTGCGGATAGCGGTCGAGCGGTTGCATCGTGACTTCGCAAGCGAACGCCGGGTTCATGCACAGGCTCATGAAGTCACCGGCCTTGGCACGGCTGGCGCGGTATTCCGGCAGGTAGCGACCGGCCTGACGCATCATCCACACTGGGGTGACGTCTACGGGTTGCTTGAGCAGGGCGCGAAGGAAACGGTCGTTCTTCAGGGCAGTCATGTCGGCATCCGGAAAAAAAGTGCGGGCATTTTCTCAGAGCGCGACGCAAAAGGCACGGCAAGAGCCGATCCTTTTGTCTATCGGGTCAATTTGTCGCGGTGAAATGCAGACTTTGCAGCACCACAAAACACTGTAGGAGCCGGCTTGCTGGCGATTCAGACGACGCGGTGTATCAGGTACACCGCGTTATCGTTCATCGCCAGCAAGCCGGCTCCTACAGGGTCAGGCGTCGATCAGACGCCCAGGTAATCCAGGATTCCTTCGGCGGCATTGCGGCCTTCGAAGATCGCCGTCACCACCAGGTCGGAACCGCGCACCATGTCACCACCGGCGAAGATTTTCGGGTTGCTGGTCTGGTGCTTGTACTGGCCTTGCTCCGGCGCCACGACGCGGCCCTGGCTGTCGGTCTGGATGCTGAACTGCTCGAACCACGACGCCGGGCTTGGACGGAAACCAAACGCGATGACCACGGCGTCGGCCGGGATGATCTCTTCGGAACCCGGGATCGGCTCGGGGCTGCGACGGCCACGGGCATCCGGCTCGCCGAGACGGGTCTCGACCACCTTCACGCCTTCGACACGGTCTTCACCGACGATTGCGATCGGCTGGCGGTTGTAGAGGAATTTCACGCCTTCTTCCTTGGCGTTCTTCACCTCTTTGCGCGAGCCCGGCATGTTCGCTTCGTCACGACGATAGGCACAGGTCACCGCCTTGGCGCCCTGACGAATGGAGGTACGGTTGCAGTCCATCGCCGTGTCGCCGCCACCCAGCACCACCACTTTCTTGCCTTTCATGTCGACGAAATCTTCCGGCGACTTTTCAAAGCCCAGGTTGCGGTTGACGTTGGCGATCAGGAAGTCCAGCGCGTCGTGCACGCCTGGCAGGTCCTCGCCGGCGAAGCCGCCCTTCATGTAGGTGTAGGTGCCCATGCCCATGAAGACCGCATCGAATTCTTCGAGCAGTTGTTCCATGGTCACGTCCTTGCCCACTTCGGTGTTCAGGCGGAACTCGATGCCCATGCCGGTGAAGACTTCGCGGCGATTGCTCAGCACGGTCTTTTCCAGCTTGAACTCGGGAATGCCGAAGGTCAGCAGACCGCCGATTTCCGGGTTCTTGTCGAACACCACCGGCGTCACGCCGCCACGCACCAGCACGTCGGCACAGCCCAGGCCCGCAGGGCCCGCACCGATTACCGCAACACGCTTGCCGGTCGGCTTGACCTTGGACATGTCCGGGCGCCAGCCCATGGCGAACGCGGTGTCAGTGATGTACTTCTCGACCGAACCGATGGTCACTGCACCGAAACCGTCATTGAGGGTGCAGGCACCCTCGCACAGACGATCCTGCGGGCACACCCGGCCGCAGACTTCCGGCAGGGTGTTGGTCTGGTGCGACAGCTCGGCGGCCTGGAGGATGTTGCCCTCGGCCACCAATTTGAGCCAGTTGGGAATGAAGTTGTGCACCGGGCACTTCCATTCGCAATACGGGTTACCGCAGCCCAGGCAGCGGTGGGCCTGGTCGGCCGACTGCTGGGGTTTGAACGGTTCGTAGATTTCCACGAACTCTTTCTTGCGTTGACGCAACAGTTTCTTCTTCGGATCCTTGCGCCCGACATCGATGAACTGGAAGTCGTTATTCAGACGTTCAGCCATTGTTAAAACCTCATCAAACTCTTCAGGCGCATATCACTGCGGGTTGGCACGGGTGCTGGAAAGCAACGATTTCAGGTTGGCAGCCTTGGGCTTGACCAGCCAGAAACGACGCAGATAGTCATCGAGGTTTTCAGCGAGGTTACGACCCCACTCGCTGTCGGTTTCCTCGACGTATTCGTTCAGCACGCGTTGCAAGTGGCTGCGATAGGCTTCCATCGCCTCACCGCTGATCCGCTGGATTTCCACCAGTTCGTGGTTGACCCGGTCAACGAAGGTGTTGTCCTGGTCGAGCACGTAGGCGAAACCGCCGGTCATGCCTGAGCCGAAGTTGTAACCGGTCTTGCCCAGAACGCAGACGAAACCACCGGTCATGTACTCGCAGCAGTGATCGCCTGTGCCTTCCACCACAGTGTGAGCACCGGAGTTACGCACCGCGAAACGCTCGCCAGCGGTGCCGGCGGCGAACAGCTTGCCGCCAGTGGCGCCATACAGGCAGGTGTTGCCGATGATGGCACTGTCCTGCGTCTTGTAGAGGCTGCCTTTCGGCGGAACGATGACCAGTTTGCCGCCGGTCATGCCTTTGCCGACGTAGTCGTTTGCGTCGCCTTCCAGGTACATGTTCAGGCCACCAGCGTTCCACACGCCGAAGCTCTGACCCGCCGTCCCTTTGAAGCGGAAGGTGATCGGCGCGTTGGCCATGCCCTGGTTACCGTGTTTGCGGGCGATTTCACCGGAGATCCGCGCGCCGATGGAACGGTCGCAGTTGCAGATATCCAGGGCGAAATCGGCACCGCTCAGGTCGTTGATTGCCGAGGTGGCCATGTCGACCATTTTCTCGGCCAGCAGGCCTTTGTCGAACGGCGGGTTGCGGTCGACCTGGCAGAATTGAGGCTTGTCTGCCGGGATGTGATCGCTGCCGAGCAACGGAGTCAGGTCCAGGTGGTTCTGCTTGGCGGTCTGGCCTTCGAGGACTTCCAGCAGATCGGTACGACCGATCAGCTCTTCGAGGGAGCGCACGCCCAGCTTGGCCAGCCACTCACGGGTTTCTTCGGCGACGTAGGTGAAGAAATTCACCACCATGTCGACGGTCCCGATGTAGTGATCCTTGCGCAGCTTCTCGTTCTGAGTCGCAACGCCGGTGGCGCAGTTGTTCAGGTGGCAGATGCGCAGGTATTTGCAGCCCAGGGCGATCATTGGCGCGGTGCCGAAGCCGAAGCTTTCAGCGCCGAGAATGGCTGCCTTGATCACGTCGAGGCCGGTTTTCAGGCCACCATCGGTTTGTACCCGGACTTTGCCGCGCAGGTCGTTGCCACGCAGGGTCTGGTGGGTTTCGGCCAGGCCGAGTTCCCACGGCGCACCCGCGTATTTGATCGAGGTCAGTGGCGATGCACCGGTGCCGCCGTCGTAGCCGGAGATGGTGATCAAGTCCGCGTAGGCCTTGGCCACACCGGCCGCGATGGTGCCAACGCCCGCTTCTGCCACCAGCTTCACCGAAACCAGCGCATTCGGGTTGACTTGTTTCAGGTCGAAAATCAGCTGCGACAAGTCTTCGATCGAATAGATGTCGTGGTGCGGCGGAGGCGAAATCAGGGTCACGCCCGGCACTGCGTAACGCAGCTTGGCGATCAGACCGTTGACCTTGCCGCCTGGCAACTGACCACCTTCGCCGGGCTTGGCACCCTGGGCGACTTTGATCTGCAGCACTTCGGCGTTGACCAGGTATTCCGGAGTCACACCGAAGCGGCCAGTGGCGACTTGCTTGATTTTCGAGCTCTTGATGGTGCCGTAGCGCGCCGGGTCTTCGCCGCCTTCGCCGGAGTTCGAACGCGCACCGAGGCGGTTCATGGCTTCGGCCAGGGCTTCGTGGGCTTCCGGCGACAGGGCGCCCAGCGAAATACCAGCGGAGTCGAAGCGCTTGAGCACCGACTCCAGAGGCTCGACTTCGCTGATGTCCATCGGCGTGTCGAGGGTCTTGACCTTGAGCAGGTCGCGGATCATCGACACCGGGCGGTTATCCACCAGTGACGTGTATTCCTTGAACTTGCTGTAGTCGCCCTGCTGCACTGCGGCTTGCAAGGTGTTGACCACGTCAGGGTTGTAGGCGTGATATTCGCCACCGTGGACGAACTTCAGCAGACCGCCTTGCTGGATCGGCTTGCGCGGGCTCCAGGCTTCGGCCGCCAGGGCTTTCTGCTCGGCTTCGATGTCGACGAAGCGTGCACCCTTGATGCGGCTTGGCACACCACGGAAGCTCAGTTCGCAGACTTCTTCGGACAGACCGATGGCCTCGAACAGCTGCGCACCGCGATACGACGTGATGGTCGAGATGCCCATCTTCGACAGGATCTTGAGCAGGCCCTTGGTGATGCCTTTGCGGTAGTTCTTGAACACCTCATAGAGGTCGCCCAGCACTTCACCGGTGCGGATCAGGTCACCCAGCACTTCATAGGCCAGGAACGGGTAGACCGCCGAGGCGCCGAAACCGATCAGCACCGCGAAGTGGTGCGGATCACGAGCGGTCGCGGTTTCCACCAGAATGTTGGAGTCGCAACGCAGGCCTTTTTCGGTCAGGCGATGGTGCACGGCACCGGTCGCCAGCGAAGCGTGGATCGGCAGCTTGCCCGGAGCAATGTGACGGTCACTCAGTACGACCTGGGTGCGACCGGCGCGAACGGCTTCTTCAGCCTGATCGGCGACGTTACGCACCGCGGCTTCGAGACCGACGCTCTCGTCATAGTTGAGGTCGATGATCTGACGCTCGAAGCCTGGGCGATCGAGGTTCATCAGCGAGCGCCACTTGGCCGGAGAAATGACCGGCGAGCTGAGGATCACGCGCGAGGCGTGTTCCGGCGACTCCTGGAAGATGTTGCGCTCGGCACCGAGGCAGACTTCCAGCGACATGACGATGGCTTCGCGCAGCGGGTCGATCGGCGGGTTGGTGACCTGCGCGAACTGCTGACGGAAATAGTCGTACGGCGTACGCACGCGCTGGGACAGCACGGCCATCGGCGTATCGTCGCCCATCGAGCCGACGGCTTCGTAGCCTTGCTCGCCGAGCGGACGCAGCACCTGGTCGCGCTCTTCGAACGTGACCTGGTACATCTTCATGTACTGCTTGAGCTGGTCGACGTCGTAGAACGCTGAACCGTGGTCGTTGTCTTCCATGGTCGCCTGAATGCGCAGGGCATTCTTGCGCAGCCATTGCTTGTACGGATGACGGGACTTCAAGCGGTTGTCGATGGCGTCGGTGTCGAGGATCTGACCGGTTTCGGTGTCCACGGCAAAGATCTGGCCCGGGCCGACACGCCCCTTGGCGATCACGTCCTCAGGCTGGTAGTTCCAGACACCGATTTCCGAGGCCAGGGTGATGAAGCCGTTCTTGGTGGTGACCCAACGCGCCGGACGCAGGCCGTTACGGTCGAGCAGGCACACCGCGTAGCGACCGTCGGTCATTACCACGCCGGCCGGACCGTCCCACGGTTCCATGTGCATCGAGTTGTATTCGTAGAACGCACGCAGATCCGGGTCCATGGTTTCGACGTTCTGCCACGCAGGCGGAATGATCATCCGCACGCCACGGAACAGGTCGATGCCACCGGTGACCATCAGCTCGAGCATGTTGTCCATGCTGGAGGAGTCGGAACCGACACGGTTCACCAGCGGGCCGAGTTCATCCAGATCCATCAGATCATTGGTGAACTTGGTGCGACGGGCCTGCGCCCAGTTGCGGTTGCCGGTGATGGTGTTGATTTCGCCGTTGTGGGCAAGGAAGCGGAACGGCTGCGCCAGCGGCCATTTCGGCAGCGTGTTGGTCGAAAAGCGCTGGTGGAACACGCAGATCGAAGTTTGCAGGCGCTGGTCGCTCAGGTCTGGATAGAAGGCGGTCAAATCCGCCGGCATCATCAGGCCTTTGTAAATAATGGTCTTGTGGGAAAAGCTGCAGATGTAGTGATCGACATCGGCGGCGTTGGCCACGGACGAACGACGACGGGCGCTGAACAGCTTGATCGCCATGTCCTGATCGCTCAGGCCTTCACCACCGACGAACACTTGCTCGATCAGCGGCAGGCGCTCGAGGGCCAGGCGGCCGAGGACGCTGGTGTCGATCGGCACTTTGCGCCAGCCGACCAGGGTCAGGCCTTCGGCCAGGATTTCGCGGTTCATGTTCTCGCGAGCGGCTTCGGCTTTCACCGGATCCTGGTTGAAGAAGACCATGCCCACGGCATATTGCTTGGGCAGTTCGACGCCGAAGGTTTCCTGGGCGATGGCACGCAGGAACACATCCGGCTTTTGAATCAGCAGACCGCAACCGTCACCGGTCTTGCCGTCGGCGTTGATCCCACCGCGGTGGGTCATGCAGGTCAGGGCCTCAATGGCCGTTTGCAAAAGGGTATGACTGGGCTCGCCCTGCATATGGGCTATCAGGCCAAAACCGCAGTTATCCTTGAATTCATCTGGTTGGTACAGACCTGCTTTCATAGACACTTTCTCACCAGGCTGCCTCTTATCGAGGCAAATTTCTTTTCAATTCAACCAGTTACCATCCGCGCCGAACGTACGCCAGCTTTGCGGGGGCAAAAGGGAGGTCATTGTACACACCGACACAGAGGCTCACAAATTTGACGACGAAATGTCGCAAATCCATGTCGCATTTGTGAAAGGTTTAAAGCGATATGCTGTGCTAGTCAAAACTTTTTTAATTTTGACCGCAGCGACTCAAAGACTACTGTGACGCAGACACCACAAGGCACGCGGTCTATAGAGACAGCGCGCGCACTTGTAGAAATTTTGAGGTGCTTGGAGAGGCGGCCTGGGTAAGGCCGCCGAATCTTCAGCGAGTTGTTGCCAGTTCCTGTTGGACGCTGGCGACAGTGCGAGGCCAAGGTTTACCAGCCTGAACCTTCGCTGGCAAGGCCTTGATGGCAGTAACGGCTGCATCGCGGTTGGCGAAGCTACCGTAGGTGATGACGTAAAGCGGCTTGCCGTTGAGCACTTTCTTGAAATAACGGTACTCGCCGCCCTGCTCCTTGACGAAGTTTTGCGCGGTCGATTCGGAGCTGGTGCCAAGGATCTGCACTACATAGCTGCCTGGTGCCTGGCCTGCGTACCAGCTGCCACCAGCGGCTTTGGCCACGGTAGCTGGCTTCTCGGCGGGTTTGGCCACGACGGCCGGCTTGGCGGGCGCCGGAGCCGGTTTGGCAGCCGGTGCAGGCGCTGGCGCTGGCTTGGCCACAGGCGCGACAGGCTTGGCGGTCGCGACTTGAGTCGGCGCAGGCGTCGGCTTGGCAGCCGGTGTCGGCGCGGGCCCCGCTGGAACGCCTGCCGGTGGCGCAGTGGTGGTCACGGTCGGCGGTGTGGCGCTGGAGCCTTCGACCGGTACGCCATCATCGCCTTCGGTAATGCCTCCAGCCGCTTCGGCCAACGGACCACGCATCACTGGCTGCGAGTTACCGACCAACGGCAATGGCATCGGTTGCGTATTACCGGCGAACTCCACGGAGGGAGCGCCTGCACTGTTAGGTTTTGGCGTGCCCTGGCCCAGCGGCAGTTGTGCCTGTTCGTTGGCAGGCGCGCCGGTGGTCGGTGCTTTGTTGCGACCTGGCATCAACCAGGCGGCAGCTACCGCGACCACGACGACGGCGGAAATTGCCAATACGTGTTTCTTCGGCATGTTGAACCCCATACTTGGACGCTTGACCGCTGAGCGGCTGGCAATCATGGCTTCGATCATTGCATCGCGGGCGACCTGGTTGATGTTGCCAGGCCAACCGTCGGAGCTTTCGTGAATATCAGAGATCTGATCCGCGGTGAAAAGTTCGATTCCCCGGCCAGCACCTTCAAGACGCTGATCCAGATATTCGCGGGTTTCTTCTTCGGTGTAGGGCTGCAATTCGATGACGTGAAAACGCTCTTCCTCGAGGCTCAGCGCATCAAGTTGAGCAATCAGCGAGGACTCACCGAACAGGAATACATGCGGACGACCTTCCGGCGCGCCGGCAGCCAGGGCCAACAAGGCTTCCAGTGCAGACTCGTCGAGTTGCTCGGCGTCATCCACCAGCAAATAGACTTCCTGCCCCGTGAGCGCAAGCTGCACCACTTGAGCCAGGATCGCACCGATCTCGGCCTGAGCAACGTCCAGCGCCTGAGCCACTTGATTCAGCACGCCAGCGGCATCGCCGGCGCCACGGGCGGAAACCACCACGCTCTGCACTGACTGTTTGTTGGTGCTGGCTACCAGGGCCTGACGCAACAGGGTTTTGCCGCTGCCTTGCGGACCGGTGACCACCAGCAGCAACTGGCTGTAGCGAGCCAGGTGGTGCAACTGGCCCAGCACCGGCTTGCGCTGGGCCGGGAAGAATTTGAAGCCAGGCACCCGTGGAGCGAAAGGGTCATGACTTAACTGGTAATGGCCGAGGAAAGCCTCGTCGGCATGCAAACTAGTCATCGGGATCTTATTAACCTTTAAGCTGAGCCAGGGCGCGGTAATCCGCTCCCAGCGTGGCCTGTAAAACCTCTTTCGGATAATCGTCGGTCACCACCGCTTCGCCCATGTGGCGCAGCAGCACCAGGCGCAAACGACCGTCGATCACTTTCTTGTCAATTGCCATGTGTTCGAGAAAATCTGCTTCGGTCATCTCTTCCGGCGGGATGACCGGCAGGCCGGCGCGCTGGAACAGGCGAATACCGCGATTACGCTCCTCTTCGCTGATCCAGCCCAGCCGCGCGGACATTTCCAGAGCCATCACGGTGCCAGCAGCGACTGCTTCACCATGCAACCAGACACCATAGCCCATATGGGTTTCGATCGCGTGGCCGAAGGTATGCCCCAGGTTCAACGTGGCACGCACGCCAGTCTCTTTCTCGTCGGCACCCACCACTGCCGCCTTGGCCGCACAGGAACGTTCGATAGCGTAAGTCAGGGCGACCTGGTCCAGGGCGCGCAGGCGATCGACGTTTTCTTCGAGCCAGGTCAGGAATGGCTCGTCACAGATCAGCCCGTACTTGATGACTTCCGCCAGCCCGGCAGACAGTTCGCGGGCCGGCAGTGTGTTGAGGGTGGCGGTATCGATCAGCACCACGTTGGGCTGATAGAAGGCGCCGACCATGTTCTTGCCCAGCGGATGATTGATCCCGGTCTTGCCGCCCACCGAAGAATCGACTTGCGACAGCAACGTGGTCGGCACCTGGATGAAATCGACGCCCCGCTGGTAGCAGGCCGCGGCAAAACCGGCCATGTCACCGATCACGCCGCCACCGAGGGCAATCACCGTGGTGCGACGGTCGTGCCGAGCAGTCAGCAAGTCATCGAAAATCAGTTGCAGGGTTTCCCAGGTCTTGAAGGCTTCGCCATCGGGCAGCACCACGGAAATGACCGAGAACTGCGCCAGACTGCGGGTCAGACGCTCGAGGTAGAGCGGCGCGACGGTCTCGTTGGAGATGATCGCCACCTGCCGCCCGCGGATATGCGGGGCTAGCAGCTCAGGCTTATCCAACAAACCTTCGCCAATATGAATCGGGTAGCTGCGCTCGCCTAGATCGACCTTGAGTGTCTGCATGTGTCCCCACAGTGAAGATGGAATCAGGCGTCCTGCCTTGAGTTTACGAATTCCATGGCGTCTGCTGGTGTGACGCCGTCCGGTAGTCATCCGCCACAACCTTGAGCGGCTGCGACAGGACGCCGAGGATAGCGCATTTCGCCCCGTGCATTAACGGGGCGGCAGCTGCTGCAAGCGTTCGAGAATATCGAGCACCACCATCCGCGGTGGCCGCTCATCGGTTTCCACCACCAGGTCGGCGATTTCCCGATACAGCGGGTCACGGATCGCAAGCAAGTCCCGCAGGGTCTTGGCCGGATCGGCGGTACGCAGCAGTGGCCGATTGCGATCGCGAGCCGTTCGGCCCACTTGCTGCTCGACAGACGCGTGCAGATAGACCACCCGACCACCGGCGTGCAGCGCCCGACGATTGGCCTCGCGCATTACCGCTCCGCCACCGGTCGCCAACACCACGCCGTCGGACGCGCACAGCTCGGCAATCATCGCCTGCTCGCGGTCACGAAAGCCCGGTTCGCCTTCTTTATCGAAAATCCACGGGATATTGGCGCCCGTGCGCAATTCAATTTCCTTATCGGAATCTTTGAACGGCAGGCGCAGCTCTTTGGCCAGCAACCGGCCGATGGTGCTTTTTCCAGCCCCCATCGGTCCAACAAGAATCAAATTTCGCACAGAATCAATGACTCACAGCAATCGCCTGATTGTTCATGATACGCGGAGTGAGAAATACCAGCAGCTCGGATTTTTTCTCCGAAACCACGTCACGCCGGAAAAGGCGGCCAAGATACGGCACATCACCGAGAAATGGCACCTTATCTACAACCTTGCTCTGAGTATTTGAGAAAACCCCACCAATCACGATGGTCTCGCCGTCGTTGACCAATACCTTGGCGTTGACCTCGTTTTTCTTGATCGGCGGTACATCCTGCACTTTGTTCAGGTAGTCCGGTTCGTCCTTGGTGACCTTGACCTCCATGATGATGCGGTTGTCCGGGGTGATCTGCGGTGTCACTTCCAGGGACAGCGAAGCCTCCTTGAACGACACTGAAGTGGCACCGCTGGAGCTGGCTTCCTGATAGGGGATTTCGGTGCCCTTGAGGATTTTCGCGGTTTCCTTGTCTGACGTGACCACCTTGGGCTGCGAGACGATTTCCCCGTTGCCGGTTTTTTCCATGGCCGTCAGCTCAAGGTCCAGCAGCACATTGTCGGTAATGAAGGCGATGCCGATCCCCGAGGTGTTGGAGGAAGTCCCAAGGTCGACGAACGGCGAGTTGGTGCTGGTGCTGCCCGGCGTGCCGACGGTGGTCGAAGAGCCGTTGACCCCGGAGCCGTTCCAATTACCCTTCTGCACCGAACCGCCCCAGCGCACGCCGAGGCTTTTGTCGTAATCGACGTTGGCTTCAACGATGCGCGCCTCGATCATCACCTGACGCACTGGAATATCCAGCTGTGCAACGATGCGACGCAGCTCGTCGAGGCGGTCCTGGGTCTGGTAGGCAATGATGTTGTTGGTCCGCTCATCGACAGTGATTGAACCGCGCTCGTCGACTTTCGCCTCGGCGCTGGTCACCGACTGGAACAGCTTGGCGATATCGGCAGCCTTGGCGTAGTTGACCTGCAACAGCTCGCGACGCAGAGGCGCCAGTTCGGCGATTTGTTTCTGCGACTCCAGCTCCTGACGCTCCCGGGCGGCGATTTCATCGGCCGGCGCCACCAGCAACACATTGCCAATCTTGCGCTTATCCAGGCCTTTGGTTTTCAACACCAGGTCCAGCGCCTGATCCCACGGCACATTCTGCAGGCGCAACGTGATGCCGCCCTGCACCGTGTCACTGGCCACCAGATTGAGGTTGGTGAAATCGGCGATCAATTGCAGCACCGAGCGCACATCGATGTCCTGGAAATTCAACGAGAGCTTTTCGCCGCTGTAGGCAAAACGTTCGGCGTTGCGTTTTTGCAAGTCATCGACAGTCATCGGCCGGATGCTGATGGTCAGTTTGTTATCGGTCTGGTAGGTCGAATAATCGAAGGCGCCGCTGGGCTCGATGCTGATGATGGCCCGGTCGCCCGTGGCGCTGGCGTTGACGAACTGCACCGGGGTAGCGAAATCCTTGACGTCGAGGCGTACGCGCAACCGCTCAGGCAATTGGGTTTTGGTGAAGCCGACGATGATCTTGCCATCGCGCTCCTGAATGTCCGGGGCAATGGATGGATCCGACAGATCGATAACCACGTTACCTTCACCCTGGGTGCCGCGCTGGAAATCCACGCCACGAATAGCCTTGCCCACGGGAGCACTGGCTCTGGCGGGTGCGGGTACCGCCGTGGCCGCGCGTGGTGCGCTGGCAATCGGTTTGGACGCCTTGTTACCGGCCGCCTGCCCGACGACCACGAACAGGTTGTTGCCTTCGACACGTGCGCTATACGGAGTCAGTTGAGTCAGACCGATGATCAGCCGCGTGCGGTCCTTGGCTTCCACCACCGTGGCGCTGCGGGCATTGCCGCCGCCCAGGTCACGACTCTTGTTCGCCAGCTGACTGGTAACTCCCGGCAAATCCAGCGCAATCCGCGCAGGCTGCTCAGTCGTATAGCCATGAGGCTGCGGTGGCGGCCCGTCGAACGACAACTTCAGCTCGACACGGTCACCAGGCAGCGCGGCGACATCCAGCGCTTTGAGGTTGGCCGCCTGTACCAACGGCGACAGAAACGCTATCCATAGCGAAATACCGAAGGTTGAGAAAATCCTGTTCATTGTTCGAGTTCCACTATGAGTGCTCTTTCAAAGGGATGGTCCGCGGCCGTTCCAGCCAGGCGCCTTCGCCATCGGGAACGATTTCGACCACATCGACTTGCGAAGCGCTGATGGCGACGATCCGTCCATCATTACGTCCCAGGTAATCGCCGACTTTCAGCCGATGCACACCGCCCGCCCCACGCAGCAGCGCAAAGGAGCCGGAGGCATTGGAGATTGTGCCGACCATTTCAAATTGTTCGATGTTGAAGCCTTCGAGGTACTGCTTGACCCGGTTGGGGTCGGGCTTGACGTTGCGCGAGCCGTGCTTCTGGCCAGCCAGATCGACTCTGACCTGCCGGGAGAACGGGCTGCGCAGGTTGGCAGCGCTGTAGGTGAATGTCGGATAAGACTGGAATGTCGGCGTTGGTTCAATCTTGCCGGGCGCTCGCAGGCGCACTTCGTTCAGGTAGGCGTCTATGTCGCTGAAACCATTGTCACCGCCACAACCGGCCAGGACGACCAGACACATCACCATCGACAGGCAACGAATCGGGTTCATTTCTGCAACCCCTTGTCGTTGTAGCGGTAGGTCTTGGCAAGGATGCTCATGCGCAACTTCGGACCGCCTTCGGGATTGGCCGGCACCAAGTCGAAATCATGCAGGGTGACGATCCGCGGCAACCCCGCCACGCCGCTGACGAAAGTGGCCAGGTCGTGATAGGCGCCGGTGACGGTGATCTGGATAGGGAGTTCGATGTAGAACTGCTGGGTGACCTCCGGCAGCAGCTTGATCTCTTCGAACTCCAGGCCACTGCCCAGGCCGGTGCGGGTGATGTCCTCCAGCAGGCCGGGCACTTCGGTGTCGCTGGGCAATTGCCGTAATAGCATGCCGAAGGAGTTCTCCATTTCCTTCATCTGCTGGGTATACAGCTCAAGATTGGCCGCCATGTGGGCTTTGGTCGCAAACTGCTCCTTGAGCGTCGACTCCTCCTCACGCTTGAGTTCCAGGTGGCTTTCCAGGTCGCTGATCAGGAAGCTATAGCCCAGAGCCATCACCAGCACCATCAGCAGAACACTCGCAAGAACCTTGATCGCCCTTGGCCAGGAACCCATGTTGTTGGTGTCCAGATCGCTGATGTCGATCTGGCGCAACCCTTCGAGCCATTCGGACAGCCTCATTTAGCCACCCCCACAATTGCCGGCTGAGTCTGACGGACGGTCAACTGAAAAATATTGGCCTGATCCAGCTGACCGGCGGTGGTCGCTTTGACTTCCGTGAGATTGGGCGCATCAAACCAGTCGGATGCATCTAGATTGCGCATCAAATCCGAAACACGATTGTTGGACTCCGCCGCGCCGGTGATGGACAAGGTCTTGCCGACCATTTTCACTTCGGTGAAATACACGCCGTCCGGCAAGGTGCGCGCCAACTGATCGAAGATCCTCCCGCTGATCGGCCGGTTGCCTTGCAGGTCCTGGATGATGCGCATGCGCTCGACGAGCTGCTGGCGACGAGCCTTCAGATCGCTGATCTGCTTGATCCGTTCGTCGACCACGGCAATCTGCTTGGCGATGTAATCGTTACGCGCGACTTGTTGATCTATGGCGCTGTTAATGACCTGGTCCGTGATCAGCAGTGCCCCCACCGACCCTGCCAGCACACCGGCCAACGCCAGCAAAAAGCGTTTGCGCCGTGCTTCGCGCAACTCTTCACGCCAGGGTAAAAGATTGATCCGTGCCATCAGTCGAAACTCCTGAGGGCCAGCCCGCAGGCGATCATCAGTGCCGGCGCATCGCTCGCCAGGGCACTGGCGTTGACCCTGCTGCTCAGGGTCATGTCGGAGAATGGGTTAGCGACCTGGGTCGGCGTACCCAGACGCTGCTCGATCAACCGATCCAGCCCTGGGACCGAGGCAGTGCCGCCGGCCAGGAGAATGTGATCGACCGAGCTGTATTGGCCGGAGGCAAAGAAAAACTGCAATGAGCGCGATACTTGTTGCACCAACGCATCCCGAAACGGCTGCAAGACCTCACTGACGTAATCGTCCGGCAAACCACCCTGTTTCTTCGCCAACCCAGCCTGCTCGACCGTCAGGCCATAACGGCGCTGGATTTCTTCCGTCAGTTGTCGGCCGCCGAACAATTGTTCGCGGGTGTAGATGATCCGCCCATTATTCAACACGCTCAGGGTGGTCATGGTGGCGCCGATATCGACTACCGCCACGGTCAGATGCTCCTGAGAGGCGGCCAGCTGGGTTGCCAGCAAGCCGAACGCTCGCTCCAGGGCATAGGCTTCGACATCGACTACTCGCGCGGTCAGCCCGGCCAAGGCCAGGGCCGCTTCACGAACCTCGACGTTTTCCTTGCGACAGGCGGCCAGCAGCACATTGACCCGCTCGGGGTTGCGCACTGACGCGCCTTGCACTTCAAAGTCGATCGCCACTTCATCCAGCGGATACGGGATGTACTGATCGGCCTCGATCTTCAGCTGGTTTTCCATCTCGTCGTCGGAAAGACCGGCGTCCATCTCGATGGTCTTGGTGATCACCGCCGAGCCGGCGACCGCCACGGCGACGTTCCTCTGGCTGGTTTTGGCCTTGAGCAGCACGCGCGCAAGGGCCTGCCCCACGCCTTCGAGCTCGGCAATATTTTTTTCGACCACGGCACTGGCGGGCAGCGGCTCGACCGCATAGGCCTCGACCCGATAACGGTCGCCTTGGCGGCTTAACTCCAACAGCTTCACCGACGTAGAGCTGATGTCGATCCCCAGAAGCGCATTGGTTTTTTTATTGAAGAGTCCTAGCACTACCAATTCCCTATGACTATCCGTGAGTTACGGACTCTGTAATATCCATTGCGTTCAATACCCCCCGTCTTGACAGAAGCGCAAATGACGCTCCCTGCGGAAAAATGCTTATAATGCCGAGCGTTTTTCCGCTTTCACTGCAAGCGCGGGTCATTCTCTTTATAGCCTGAACCCTGATGCCTAATTCATTCTTTGCCCTGGATATCCAAAAGCCTTGATTCGTCTGCTGAAATTCTTCGGTTGGTCCATCGTCGCCGTTTTCTGCGGACTGCTCCTGGGTCTGAGCGGCGCCTTTCTTTACCTTAGCCCTGGATTGCCATCTGTGGAGGCGCTGAGAAGCATTCAGTTGCAGATTCCTTTGCGGGTGTACAGCAGCGACAACAAGTTGATCGCAGAATTTGGCGAAATGCGCCGTACGCCGATCCGTTTCGCCGACATTCCCCCCAATTTCATTAATGCGTTACTAAGTGCTGAAGACGACAATTTCGCCAACCACTACGGCGTCGATCCCAGCAGCCTGATGCGTGCCGCCACCCAGCTGGTAAAGAGCGGACACATTCAGTCCGGCGGCAGCACCATCACCATGCAGGTGGCGAAGAACTTCTTCCTGAGCAGCGAACGCAGCTTCTCGCGCAAAACCACCGAAATCCTCCTGGCCCTGCAGATCGAACGGCAGCTGACCAAGGACGAAATCCTCGAGCTGTACGTCAACAAGATTTATCTGGGCAACCGCGCCTATGGCATCGAGGCAGCGGCGCAGGTCTATTACGGCAAGTCGATTCGTGACGTCAGCCTGGCGCAGATGGCGATGATCGCCGGTCTGCCAAAAGCCCCGTCGCGCTTCAACCCGCTGGCCAACCCGGCCCGCAGCAAGGAGCGTCGCGACTGGATCCTGGGGCGCATGTACAAGCTCGGCAAGATCACCGAAGCCGACTACACCGCGGCGATCAACGAACCGCTGAACGCCAGCTATCACGTGCCGACTCCGGAAGTGAACGCACCGTACGTCGCCGAAATGGCCCGCGCCGAAATGGTCGGTCGCTATGGCAGCGATGCGTACACCGAAGGTTTCCGCGTCACCACCACGGTGCCGAGCGATTTGCAGGAAATGGCCAACAGCGCGGTTCACGAAGGCTTGATGACCTACGATCAACGGCACGGTTATCGCGGCCCCGAGTCACGCCTGCCGGGTAAAACCCGAGAGGCCTGGACCCAGGAACTGACCAAGCAGCGGACCATCAGCAGCCTGGAGCCGGCGATCGTGACCCAGGTCGACAAGAACGGCGTGCAGGTGCTGACCCGCACCGGCGAAGAACACGTTGCCTGGGACACCATGAAGTGGGCTCGTCCGTTCCTGAACACCAACAGCATGGGCGCCAATCCGAAGCAGCCGTCGGACGTCGCGCAGGTCGGCGATCTGATTCGCGTACAACGTCAGCCGGACAATTCGCTCAAATTCAGCCAGATTCCGCAGGCCCAGGGCGCACTGGTGTCCCTCGATCCGCAGAACGGTGCCATTCGTTCCCTGGTCGGCGGTTTTGCCTTCGAGCAGAGCAACTACAACCGCGCCATGCAGGCCAAGCGCCAGCCAGGTTCGAGCTTCAAGCCGTTCGTCTATAGTGCCGCCCTGGATAACGGCTACACCGCCGCCAGCCTGGTGAACGACGCACCGATCGTGTTCGTCGACGAGTACCTGGACAAGGTCTGGCGCCCGAAGAACGACACCAACACCTTCCTCGGCCCTATCCGCATGCGTGAAGCGCTCTACAAGTCGCGCAACCTGGTATCGATCCGCCTGCTGCAAGCGCTGGGCGTCGACCGCACCATCGACTACATCAGCAAGTTCGGCTTCAACAAGCAGGACCTGCCACGCAACCTGTCCCTGGCATTGGGCACCGCAACCCTGACGCCAATGGAAATCGCCACTGGCTGGAGCACCTTCGCCAACGGCGGCTACAAGATTTCCCCGTATATCATCGACAAGATTGAAAGCCGCAATGGCGACACACTGTTCGTTGCCAACCCGCCGAGCGTTCCGAAAGGCAACGTAGTCAGCGACGGCATCGCCGTGCCGGCCGCCAATACCTTCACCGTCAACGCCATCCCAGGCGAAGCGCCGGGCGCCCAGCCAGTGTCACAAACGCCAGCGGTGGCCGAACGTATCATCGATGGTCGCACCACCTACATCCTCAACAGCATGCTTGAGGACGTGATCAAGCTCGGTACTGGCCGTCGTGCGCTGGCCTTGGGCCGCAGTGACATTGCGGGCAAGACCGGCACCACCAACGAATCCAAGGACGCCTGGTTCTCCGGCTACAACGCCGATTACGTGACCACCGTCTGGACCGGCTTCGACCAACCGGAAAGCCTGGGTAAACGCGAGTTCGGCGGCACCGTCGCCCTGCCGATCTGGATGAACTACATGGGCGCTGCCCTCAAAGGCAAGCCAGCCCATACCCAGCCGGAACCTGAAGGCATCCTTAGCCTGCGGGTCGACCCGGTCAGCGGTCGTGCAGCCACCCCAAGCACGCCAGGCGCCTACTTTGAGCTGTTCAAGGCCGAAGATACGCCACCGTCGGTGAACGAGCTGGGTAACGGCAATGTGCCGGGCAGCCCACTACCAGCGGACGAAGCGGCGCCGATCGATTTGTTCTGATCGCCGCAACACCAAAAAGCCCCGCCTTCGAAAGAAGTGCGGGGCTTTTTATTGCCTGCCTGCAAACCACTCAGATACAAAAAAGCCCCGACTCAGAATGAGCCGGGGCCTTTGGTTGAAGCGCTACAACGGCTTAGCCGTTGAACACGTCATCCACGCTTTTCAGCGGGTAGTTCTTCGGATACGGCAGGGTCGCCACGCCGGTCTCGATTGCAGCCTTGGCCACGGCATCGGAGATCAGGGTGATCAGACGGGCATCCATTGGTTTCGGGATGATGTACTCACGACCGAATTCCAGCTTGATGCCGCCGTAGGCATCGCACACTTCCTGAGGCACTGGCAGCTTGGCCAGTTCACGCAGGGCGTTGGCAGCAGCCACTTTCATTTCTTCGTTGATGCGCTTGGCGCGAACGTCCAGGGCACCACGGAAGATGAACGGGAAGCCCAGTACGTTGTTGACCTGGTTCGGGTAGTCCGAACGGCCGGTGGCCATGATCACATCGTTGCGAGTGGCGTGCGCCAGTTCCGGGGAGATTTCCGGATCCGGGTTCGAGCATGCGAACACGATCGGGTTGGCCGCCATGGATTTCAGGCCTTCAGCGCTCAGCAGGTTCGGGCCGGACAGGCCAACAAACACGTCGGCGCCTTCCAGTGCGTCAGCCAGGGTGCGCTTGTCAGTCGCGTGAGCGAAGACGGCCTTGTACTGGTTCAGGTCATCACGGCCGGAGTGGATCACACCGGTACGGTCAACCATGTAGATGTTTTCGATGTTGGCGCCCATGCTCACCAGCAATTTCATGCAGGAGATGGCGGCAGCACCGGCGCCCAGGCAGACGATCTTGGCTTCCGGCAGGGTTTTACCGGCGATTTCCAGGGCGTTGATCATGCCGGCAGCGGTCACGATCGCGGTACCGTGCTGGTCATCGTGGAATACCGGAATGTCGCACTGCTCGATCAGAGCGCGTTCGATTTCAAAGCACTCAGGTGCCTTGATGTCTTCCAGGTTGATGCCACCGAAGGTGATGGAGATACGCTTGACGGTGTCGATGAAGGCTTGCGGGCTTTCGGAGTCGACTTCGATGTCGAACACGTCGATGCCGGCGAAGCGCTTGAACAGAACACCTTTACCTTCCATCACCGGCTTGGAAGCCAATGGACCGAGGTTACCCAGGCCCAGAATCGCGGTGCCATCGGAAATGACTGCAACCAGGTTGCCTTTGCCGGTGTATTTGTAGGCCAGTTCAGGATCGCGGGCGATTTCGCGTACTGGTTCGGCTACGCCGGGGCTGTAGGCCAGCGACAGGTCGCGGGCGGTAGCAGTGGCCTTGGTGAGCTCGACACTCAGCTTCCCTGGACGAGGATTGGCGTGATATTCGAGAGCGGCAGTTTTCAAATCAGACATGTGGGCATTCCGCTTTTTACTGTTGGACAGACGGACCGCCGAGGATACTCGTGTCGCAAAGTCCCCACAAGACTGACCAGTCACCCCTGTCAAGCGCCCTGCCCTACGACTTTGGGCCAAGAGCCACGGAATACAAGGGATAGACTGTTCACAATCTACAGAATAAATGTCTACAATTTTTCTTGCGGCGCGACCTGCAACATCGCCGGATCGGTCAGCGGCAAAAGCCAGCGTGCCTGCCCGGGCTTCAGCCCGCCACGGCGCGAACGATCCACGACCCAGCCACGAGCCTCGATTTGCTTGCCTTTGAGCTTCTCAAGCGACGCGTCATCGAATTGCCCCAGCAAATTGGGTGCAACCCGCAATACAACTGAATCCTGCAACTCGATCCAAACCCCGCCGCGATTGCGCTGAACCTTGCTCACACGACCACTGAGCACGGCGAAGCCGGACGCGTTGATCTGCTCCGCTTTCAGTACAGGTGACTGTCGCCACAGCCCGAGACCGGCCTGACGAGCACTGCGTTCCGCCGCCTGCTGGCAGCCGACCAAATCGACGTTCGGCGCTACCGCGACCTGAAAACCGAGACCTTCAGCAAGCATCTGCGCTTCGAGGTTGGCGCCATCGACGCTGTAGACATGGGCCAGCGTGCGGCCGTAATGGTCCTTGCCTTCTTTACCCGGCAGCAAACCGACCCGCCCGTCGCTGGCGGCCACCAGGGCTTCCAGGCGTTTGCGCGCGGCCTCGGCGAACGGCTCGTCGGAACGCCCCTGCTTGCCCAGCTCCGGCGTGTTCAAACCGATCATGCGCACACTGCGCCCATCGCTCAGACGCAAGGTGTCGCCATCCACCACCCGCTGGACTGCGACCGGCGTCAGCCCGCTCGGCGCCGGGCAGAAGGCCTGGGCAGCGGAAAGCCAAATCGCAGACATAAAAAAGGCGCCCGCGAGGGACGCCTTTTTTATCAGCATGGAAAAACCGTAACGGCTTCCCAAGTTGATCGGCCTTAGGCCTTTTTCGCGCCGAAAGCACCGAAACGGTCTGCGAAACGCTGAACGCGGCCGCCAGTGTCCAGAGTCTTTTGCTTACCGGTGTAGAACGGGTGGCATTCGTTGCAAACGTCGATCGCCAGGGCTTTGCCGTAGGTCGAACGGGTTTCGAACTTGTTGCCGCAGCTGCAGGTAACAGCAACTGCTGGGTATTCTGGATGGATATCAGCTTTCATGGTGTCTTCCTCAGGCTAGCGTGCCGCCACCCAACACTATTGTTGAATACCGCACGTAATTAGGCCGCGGATTCTACCAGACCTTTGCAAACACGCAAGCTGTCGTGGGTGCCCTCCATCAGGAAAGACTGTTCAATGTTGACGGCGTCTTTTAACGCCATGCTGCGTTGCTACTCCTCCCCATAGCGCGCTATGAGTCGTCGTAGCGCCTTGCCTGGCATTAAAATCCACTCGTCAACACTTGAACGCTTTCCTGATGGAGGACACAAATCCGACCGTCTGCTAGGCTCCCGGCCTTCTTCATCACCCCTTCACCGAGTAAACAATCGCGTGCCCAACGCCATTCTGCGCCTCGCCCTGCCTTCGCCCCTGCGCCGCCTGTTCGACTATCGCGCCCCGGCTGGAGTCCTGCGCGCCCAGTTACACCCGGGCATGCGTTTGCGGGTGCCGTTCGGCCGGCGGGAGATGATCGGGATTCTGGTGGAGATCACCGACCACAGCGAAGTCCCGACAGAAAAGCTCAAACCGGCGCTGGCCCTGCTCGATGCCGTACCGCCGCTGCCACCCGCGCTGTTCAAGCTGTGCCTGTGGACGTCCCAGTATTATCAGCACAGCCTCGGCGACACGTTGAGCTGGGCGCTGCCGGTGTTGCTGCGTCAGGGTGAACTGGCCGAAGCCCGTCAGGAGCGGTTCTGGTCCGCCGCGCCCGGCGCCAGCCTCGATGACCCGCGCATCGCCCGCGCCCCGAGGCAGCGCGAAGCCCTGGCGACCCTGGCGCAACATCCCCATGGCGTCGCCCATCAGTTGCTGAGCAAACTGATGCTGAGCAAGGACAGCCTCGATCTGTTGTTGGCCAAGGATCTGGTGCAGGTAGACATCCGCAGGCACGCGCCCGGCGCTCGCCACGAACACTGGCTGGCACAACCGGAATTGCCGCTCAACCCGGAGCAGCGCGCCGCTTATGAAGCGATTCGCGCCGGGTTCGACAGTTATCACGCGTTCCTGCTGGCCGGCGTCACCGGCAGCGGCAAGACCGAAGTCTATTTGCAACTGATCCGCGAAACCCTCGAGGCCGGCAAACAAGCCCTGGTGCTGATCCCGGAGATCAACCTCGGCCCGCAAACCCTGGCGCGCTTCGAACAGCGCTTCAATGCACGCATCGCGCTGATCCACTCCGCCGTCAACGACCGCGAGCGCCTGGACGCCTGGCTGGCCGCGCGGGATGGCGAAGCCGACATTATTATCGGCACCCGTTCGGCGCTGTTCACGCCGATGAAGAACCCCGGCCTGATCATCATCGATGAAGAGCACGACGGCTCCTATAAACAGCAGGAAGGCTTGCGCTACCACGCCCGCGACCTGGCGCTGGTTCGCGCCCGGCAGGAAAACATCCCGATTGTCCTCGGCTCCGCCACGCCTTCGCTGGAAAGCCTGCAAAACGCCTACACCGGTCGTTACGGCCTGCTGCGCCTGAATGAGCGCGCCGGTGGTGCCAAGCAACCGCGCTTCCTGCGCCTGGACGTGAAAAGTCGTCCACTGGACAGCGGCATTTCCGGGCCGATGCAGCAAGCCATCGGTCAGACCCTCGCCGCCGGCCAGCAGGTGCTGGTGTTCCTCAACCGTCGAGGGTTCGCCCCGACACTGCTCTGCCACGATTGCGGCTGGATGTCTGAATGCCAGCGTTGCGACGCGCGAATGACCGTGCACCAGCGCTCGGGCGAATTGCGTTGCCATCATTGTGGCTACGTCGAGCGCGTGCCTCGGCATTGCCCGAAGTGCGGCAAGGTCGATTTGCGGCCCGTGGGCGCCGGTACCGAGCGTGCCGAGGAACGCTTGGGGATTCTGTTTCCGGACGTCCCGGTGCTGCGGGTCGACCGCGACAGTACTTCACGCAAAGACGCGATGAATCAGTTGTTCGCGACCATCCAGAAAGGCCAGCCGTGCATTCTGGTCGGCACACAGATGCTTGCCAAAGGGCACCACTTTCCTCGGGTGACACTGGTGTCGATTCTCGATGCCGACGGCGGGTTGTTCTCCGGTGACTTCCGCGCCAGCGAGCGCATGGCGCAGTTGATCGTGCAGGTCGCCGGGCGCGCGGGGCGGGCCGAAGAACCGGGCAAAGTGATCATCCAGACGCACCTGGCGGACCACCCGCTGCTGGTGCAACTGACCGAACAGGGCTACTTCGCCTTCGCCGAACAGGCGCTGAGCGAGCGCCGCTCCGCCGGGTTGCCGCCATTTGCGCATCTCGCGCTGCTGCGGGCCGAAGCGCACAAACCGGGGCAGGCCGAAGGGTTCCTCGATGAAGCGTGCAGTGAGGCCGAACGACTGCTGACCGAACAGCATCTGACCGGCATCGAGTTGCTGGGGCCGGTTCCGGCACCGATGGAGCGCCGGGCCGGGCGCTATCGCGCACAGTTATTGCTGCAAGCCACGGCCCGGGCGCCACTGCATCGATTGTTGAGCAGTTGGTTGCTGGCTTTGGAGCAGATGCCCAGTGGGCGGGCAGTGCGTTGGTCTTTGGATGTCGATCCGGTCGATTTGTATTGATTTCAAAATCGCCATCGCGGGCAGACCTCGCTCTTACAACGGATCTTGCTGATCCGCACACTGCCTCTGTAGGAGCGAGGCTTGCCCGCGAAGGCGGCCGATTTGTCACCACATATCCATAACCTGCCCGCTATAGTTGGCAAGCCCGTCTTCGCAACGGATAATGCCCAGTTTTTCCACCAGCGCACTGAAGCGCCGCCGCGCCTGCGGTCGAAAGAGAAGACCATGAAAGACACCATTCGCCAGCTGATCCAACAAGCCATCACCCAACTCGTCAACGAAGGTGTGTTGCCTGAAGGCCTGTCGCCGGCGATCCAGGTGGAAAACTCCCGTGACAAGACTCACGGCGACTTCGCCAGCAACATCGCGATGATGCTGGCCAAACCGGCCGGCATGAAGCCCCGTGACCTGGCCGAGAAAATCATCGCCGCGCTGCCGGCTGACGAAAACGTCTCCAAAGCCGAAATTGCCGGTCCTGGCTTCCTGAACTTTTTCCAGAACACCCAAGCCCTGGCGACCCGCCTGGACGCGGCCCTGGCCGACGACCACATCGGCGTACGCAAGGCCGGCCCGGTGCAGCGCACCGTGGTTGACCTGTCGGCCCCGAACCTGGCCAAAGAGATGCACGTCGGCCACTTGCGCTCGACCATCATCGGCGACGGCGTGGCCCGGGTGCTGGAGTTCCTCGGCGACACCGTGATCCGTCAGAACCATGTCGGCGACTGGGGTACCCAGTTCGGCATGCTGATGGCTTATCTGCAGGAAAACCCGATCACCAGCGACGAGCTGTCGGACCTGGAAAACTTCTACCGCGCCGCCAAGCAGCGCTTCGACGAGTCCGAAGAGTTCGCCGACCGCGCCCGCGGCCTGGTGGTCAAGCTGCAAGCCGGCGACCCGGACTGCCTGGCCCTATGGACCAAGTTCAAGGACATCTCGCTGTCCCACTGCCAGAAAATCTACGAACTGCTGAACGTCAAACTGACCATGGCCGACGTGATGGGTGAAAGCGCCTATAACGACGACCTGATCAACGTGGTCAACGACCTCAAGGCCAAAGGCATGCTGGTCGAGAGCAACGGCGCCCAGTGCGTGTTCCTCGACGAGTTCAAGAACGCCGAGGGCGAACCGCTGCCAGTGATCATCGTCAAGGCCGATGGCGGCTACCTCTATGCCACCACCGACCTGGCGGCCGTGCGCTACCGCAGCGGCGTGCTGAAAGCCGATCGCGCGCTGTACTTCGTTGACCAGCGCCAGGCCCTGCACTTCCAGCAGGTGTTCCAGGTCGCGCGTCAGGCCGGCTTCGTAACCCATCCGATGGAAATGGAACACATGGGCTTCGGCACCATGAACGGCGCCGATGGCCGCCCGTTCAAAACCCGTGACGGCGGCACCGTGAAGCTGATCGACCTGCTGACCGAAGCCCAGGAACGCGCCTACACGCTGGTGAAGGAGAAGAACCCGGAGTTGGCCGAAGACGAGCTGCGCAACATCGCCAAGGTCGTGGGCATTGGCGCGGTGAAGTACGCCGACCTGTCCAAGCACCGCACCAGCGACTACAGCTTCAACTTCGACCTGATGCTGAACTTCGAAGGCAACACCGCACCGTACCTGCTGTACGCCTACACCCGAGTGGCCGGCGTGTTCCGCAAGCTCGGCAAGGACTTCAGCGAAGTCGAAGGGCAAATCGTCCTCGAAGCGCCGCACGAACATGAGCTGGCGGCGAAACTGGCGCAGTTCGGCGAGATCCTGAATAACGTGTCCGACAAAGGCACGCCGCACATTCTCTGCACCTACCTGTACGATGTTGCCGGCCTGTTCTCCAGTTTCTACGAGAACTGCCCGATCCTCGGCGCCGATACCCCGGCGCAAATGCAGAGCCGTTTGCGCCTTGCTGCGTTGACCGGCCGCACTCTCAAGCAAGGCCTGGAACTCTTGGGTCTGGAAACTCTGGAGCGTATGTAAGTTGGCTGCCAAGAAAAAACCTGCACCCAAGCGTGGCGCCAGCCGTTACCAAGCTCCTGCAAAGCAACCGATCCCGGGCTGGCTGTGGATGGCCATCGGCCTGACGGTCGGCGCGTTCATTGTGTTCCTGATGAAGCTGGAGCCGGGCAAGGGCAGTGACAGCGTCAAGCGCGAGAAGGTCGAGCAACAGCAGAAAGCTACCAAGATCGCCGAAGCCAACAAGACCCCGCCGAGCCCGACGCAACCGGTGAAGCCGAAGTACGACTTCTACACCTTGCTGCCGGAATCGGAAGTGATCGTGCCGCCGGATGCGGTACCGGAGAAAACCCTGCCGACGCCACAGGTGCCGGCCGTGCCGACCACGCCGGTGACGCCTGCGGAAGCGGCGAAGATCGACACCGCCCGGGCTCAGGCGGCATTGGCCGGCATCACTCCGCCGCCAGCGCCACCGGTGGCTAAAGCGGCGCCGGTGACCAAGTTCTTCCTGCAGGCCGGTTCGTTCCGCAAGCAAGCCGATGCCGACAAGGTTCGGGCGCAGATCATCCTGCTGGGTCAGGCCGTGGCGGTTGAATCCGGCACGGTGAAGGACGAGACCTGGTACCGGGTGCTGGTCGGCCCGTTCAGCAACCGCGAACAACTGACCACCGCCCAGAAGCAACTGGCGGGCAGCGGCTTCAGTAACCTGTTGTTACAACAACGCCAGAGCCGCTGATCCCACTGTACTGGCAGAAGCAATCTGCTTTTGTGGCGAGGGAGCTTGCTCCCGTTGGGGCGCGAAGCGGCCCTAAAATCGACCGCCAAGGTCTGTCTGGCCAACCGCGGCGACCGACTTTAGGGCCGCTTCGCGCCCCAACGGGGGCAAGCCCCCTCGCCACAGGGATTCACTTGCACCCGCCTTCGCAAATGACACACCGCTCGTCCCCCGCCGCGTCCTACAGTTGAAAAACGCTCCACCACCCCCATATGAGTTGGCATAAGGCATTTTCGCCCCGCTGCGTGGAGACTCTCCCTTGACCACCATCGTTTCAGTTCGCCGCCACGGCAAAGTCGTCATGGGCGGCGACGGCCAGGTTTCGCTCGGCAATACCGTGATGAAAGGCAACGCGAAGAAAGTTCGCCGCCTGTACCACGGTCAGGTTATCGCCGGTTTTGCCGGGGCTACCGCTGACGCCTTCACCCTCTTCGAACGTTTCGAAGGCCAACTCGAAAAACATCAGGGCCACCTGGTTCGCGCCGCTGTCGAACTCGCCAAAGAATGGCGCACCGACCGCTCCCTCAGCCGCCTCGAAGCCATGCTCGCGGTCGCCAACAAGGATGCCTCCCTGATCATCACCGGCAACGGTGACGTGGTTGAGCCTGAAGAAGGCCTGATCGCCATGGGTTCCGGCGGCGGCTACGCCCAGGCTGCGGCCAGCGCGCTGTTGAAAAAGACCGACCTGTCGGCCCGGGAAATCGTCGAAACCGCTTTGGGCATCGCTGGCGACATCTGCGTGTTCACCAACCACAACATCACCATCGAGGAGCAGGATCTCGCTGAGTAAGCCTGTCTTGGCCTAGCGCCACGGCTCACTTTTGCTTGAGGACCGCCAATTACTATGCCCATGACCCCCCGTGAAATCGTCCACGAACTCAATCGCCATATCATCGGCCAGGACGATGCCAAACGCGCCGTCGCCATTGCCTTGCGCAACCGCTGGCGCCGGATGCAGCTGCCCGAAGAGCTGCGCGTCGAAGTCACCCCCAAGAACATTCTGATGATCGGCCCGACCGGCGTCGGTAAAACCGAGATCGCCCGTCGCCTGGCCAAACTCGCCAACGCTCCGTTCATCAAAGTCGAAGCGACCAAATTCACCGAAGTGGGCTATGTCGGCCGCGACGTCGAATCGATCATTCGTGATCTGGCGGACGCGGCGATCAAGCTGCTGCGCGAACAGGAAATGACCAAGGTTCGCCACCGCGCCGAAGACGCCGCCGAAGAACGCATCCTCGACGCCTTGCTGCCACCGGCACGCATGGGTTTCAGCAACGAAGACGCCGCCCCGGCCCAGGACTCCAACACCCGCCAGCTGTTCCGCAAACGCCTGCGTGAAGGTCAGCTGGACGACAAGGAGATCGAAATCGAAGTCGCCGAAATCACCGGCGTCGATATCTCCGCGCCACCGGGCATGGAAGAAATGACCAACCAGTTGCAGAGCCTGTTCGCCAACATGGGCAAGGGCAAGCGCAAGAGCCGCAAGCTCAAGGTCAAGGAAGCGCTGAAACTGGTTCGCGACGAAGAAGCCGGTCGCCTGGTCAACGAAGAAGAGTTGAAGGCCAAGGCGCTGGAAGCTGTCGAACAGCACGGCATCGTGTTCATCGACGAAATCGACAAGGTCGCCAAGCGCGGCAATACCGGTGGCGTCGACGTATCCCGTGAAGGCGTACAGCGCGACTTGCTGCCGCTGATCGAAGGCTGCACCGTCAACACCAAACTGGGCATGGTCAAGACCGACCACATCCTGTTCATCGCCTCTGGCGCATTCCACCTGAGCAAGCCGAGTGATCTGGTGCCGGAGCTGCAAGGTCGCCTGCCGATTCGGGTCGAACTCAAGGCCCTGAGCCCGGAAGATTTCGAGCGTATCCTCAGCGAACCGCATGCCTCTCTCACCGAGCAGTATTGCGCGCTGCTGAAAACCGAAGGGCTGCTCATCGAGTTCCAGCCGGACGGCATCAAGCGTATTGCCGAGATTGCCTGGCAGGTCAACGAGAAGACCGAGAACATCGGCGCCCGTCGCCTGCACACCTTGCTGGAGCGTCTGCTTGAAGAGGTGTCGTTCAGTGCCGGCGATCTGGCCAGCACCCATGACGAAAAGGCGATCCTGATCGATGCCGATTACGTCAATAGCCACTTGGGCGAATTGGCGCAGAACGAAGACCTGTCCCGTTATATCCTGTAGGTCTCATTCTGTGTGAGCGGGCTTCTGTGGCGAGGGAGCTTGCTCCCGCTGGGTCGCGAAGCGGCCCCAAAGTCGGTGAATGCGGTTTATCTACAAGACCTCATTCGCCGGATTTACGACTGCTACGCAGCCGAGCGGGAGCAAGCTCCCTCGCCACAGATCACCCGCCGACACAGGGCCTTCATACAAACGGAAGATCGGCCCCATGACGACCCAACTCCCCACCGACATCAAACTGCACAAAGCCTCGAAAACCCTGACGCTCAAATACGCGTCCGGCGAGGAGTATCACCTGCCCGCAGAATTCCTTCGCGTGCACTCTCCTTCCGCCGAGGTCCAGGGCCACGGCAAACCTATCCTGCAATTTGGCAAGATCGGCGTAGGCCTGAGCAAGGTCGAACCAGCCGGTCAGTACGCACTGAAATTGACCTTCGACGACGGCCACGACAGCGGCCTGTTCACCTGGGAATATCTGTACCAGTTGGCGGTGCGCCAAGAGGATCTGTGGAACGATTATCTTGCCGAACTCAAAGCGGCCGGAAAGACCCGTGATCCGAACGAGTCGATCGTCAAGCTGATGCTCTAGGTCAGGCCTCGAGGTATTTAGAGGGCATTTTCTAATTCCATCTGTTTGAATGCTTGGCTGCCGGGTCAACGATTGGCCCGCTTGCGAAAAAAATTAAACTCGGGTAACCAATGGAGCTGGCAAGTTCCGTGCATTTGTAGCTATGCGCAATTAACGGTCACCCCGAGCAGTAGTACCTGGCGTTTGCTGTGTGACTACACAGCTGGGCTCAGGTACTCGCCTCAGGACAATGGAGCGTCGTAGATGAGTAACAAGCAAAACGATGACCTGAAATTCCAGGCTTCAGAAAATACCTTGGGACTGAATCCTGTTGTTGGGCTGCGTAGAAAGGATCTACTGGGCTCTGCCCGAATGGTGCTGACCCAGGCCATCAGACAACCCATCCACAGTGCCAGGCACGTCGCCCATTTCGGCATCGAACTCAAGAACGTGCTGTTCGGAAAATCCGAGCTTCAACCGCAAAGCGACGACCGCCGTTTCCTCGACCCGGCCTGGAGCCAGAACCCTCTCTACAAACGTTATTTGCAAACTTATCTGGCGTGGCGCAAGGAGCTCCATACCTGGATCGATAAGAGCAATCTCTCGCCCAAGGACGTCGCTCGCGGGCATTTCGTGATCAACCTCATGACCGAAGCCATGGCCCCGACCAACACGGCAGCCAACCCGGCGGCGGTCAAACGCTTCTTCGAAACCGGCGGCAAAAGCCTGCTCGACGGCCTCTCTCATCTGGCCAAGGATCTGATCCACAACGGCGGGATGCCGAGCCAGGTCAACATGGGCGCGTTCGAAGTCGGCAAGAGCCTGGGTGTGACCGAAGGCGCGGTGGTCTTTCGCAACGACGTGCTGGAGCTGATCCAGTACAAGCCGATCACCGAGCAAGTGCATGAACGCCCACTGCTGGTGGTGCCGCCGCAAATCAACAAGTTCTATGTTTTCGACCTCAGCCCGGACAAGAGCCTGGCGCGCTTCTGCCTGCGCAACAACATGCAGACGTTCATCGTCAGCTGGCGCAACCCGACCAAGGAACAACGCGAGTGGGGTCTGTCGACCTACATCGAAGCGCTCAAGGAAGCGGTCGACGTGGTCACCGCGATCACCGGCAGCAAAGACGTGAACATGCTCGGTGCCTGCTCCGGCGGCATTACCTGCACCGCGCTGCTGGGTCATTACGCAGCGATCGGCGAGAAGAAAGTAAACGCCCTGACGCTGCTGGTCAGCGTGCTCGACACCACCCTCGACAGCGACGTGGCCCTGTTCGTCGACGAGCAGACCCTCGAAGCCGCCAAGCGCCACTCCTACCAGGCCGGTGTGCTGGAAGGTCGCGATATGGCGAAAGTCTTCGCCTGGATGCGTCCCAACGACTTGATCTGGAACTACTGGGTCAACAACTACCTGTTGGGCAACGAGCCACCGGTGTTCGACATTCTGTTCTGGAACAACGACACCACTCGCCTGCCGGCCGCTTTCCACGGCGACCTGATCGAGATGTTCAAAAACAACCCACTGATCCGCCCCAATGCACTGGAAGTGTGCGGCACACCGATCGACCTCAAACAGGTCGATGCCGACATCTTTTCCCTGGCCGGCACCAACGATCACATCACCCCGTGGAAGTCCTGCTACAAGTCGGCACAACTGTTCGGCGGCAAGGTCGAGTTCGTGCTGTCCAGCAGCGGACATATCCAGAGCATTCTGAACCCGCCGGGCAATCCGAAAGCACGCTACATGACCAGCACCGACATGCCGGTCAAGGCCGAGGACTGGATGGAAAACTCCACCAAGCACACCGACTCCTGGTGGTTGCATTGGCAGGCGTGGCAGGCCGAACGCTCGGGCAAACTGAAGAAGTCCCCCGCCAACCTTGGCAACAAGGCCTATCCCGCGGGTGAGGCGTCGCCAGGCACGTATGTGCACGAACGTTGAGCTTCAAACAACTCGCAGTCCGCGGCACTGGGAGGTGCCGCGATTGTCATTAATCAGCCTCGAGGCCAGCCTCGAACATTCTGCGACGGCCCGGGATGGCCCAATCAGCGTTTAAAACTTACAGGGCTTCGTGCATGCCGCAACCGTTCGTATTCCGTACCGTCAACCTGGATGGGCAGACCCTCCGCACCGCGGTACGCCCCGGCAAGCCTCACTTGACGCCCTTGCTGGTTTTCAATGGCATCGGCGCCAACCTGGAGCTGATATTTCCGTTCGTCCAGGCACTGGATCCGGACCTGGAAGTCATCGCCTTCGACGTACCCGGTGTCGGCGGCTCATCGACGCCCAGCCGGCCGTATCGCTTTTCGGGCCTGGCGAAACTGACGGCGCGAATGCTCGATTATCTCGATTACGGGCAGGTCAATGTGATCGGCGTGTCATGGGGTGGCGCCCTGGCGCAGCAATTTGCCTATGACTATCCCGAGCGCTGCAAGAAGCTGGTGCTGGCAGCCACGGCGGCCGGCACAGTGATGGTGCCGGGCAAACCGAAAGTGCTATGGATGATGGCCAGCCCACGACGCTACATCCAGCCGTCCCATGTGATTCGCATCGCGCCGATGATCTATGGCGGCTCGTTCCGTCGCGATCCGACCCTGGCGGCCAGTCACGCCGCGCGGGTTCGCTCGGCAGGCAAACTGGGCTACTACTGGCAGCTGTTCGCCGGGTTCGGCTGGACCAGCATTCACTGGCTGCACAAGATCCACCAGCCGACCCTGGTGCTGGCCGGCGACGACGACCCACTGATCCCGCTGATCAATATGCGCATGCTGGCCTGGCGCATTCCCAACGCCCAATTGCACATCATCGACGACGGGCATCTGTTCTTGATTACCCGGGCCGAAGCGGTGGCACCGATCATCATGAAGTTTCTCGAAGAGGAACGTCAGCGCGCAGTGATGCATCCGCATCCGGCGCCATCGGGCAGTTGACCGGCCCCGGATTTGGTTCAGGAAAAGAGCGTCGACAGGACGTCGTACCGCGCAACAATCCGCAACAACGTCTATGGTGATTTGTTCGGTGAGTTTGTTTTTGGCCTGATGACGAAGGAGTGTTGACTCATGCGCGACAAACCAGCGAAGGGCTCCTTGCCCACTCCCGCTGCATTCATCAACGCACAGAGTGCGGTTACCGGTCTGCGCGGCCGGGACTTGCTTTCAACCTTGCGCAGCCTGGCCACCCATGGCCTGCGCAACCCGGTGTACACGGCCCGGCATGCCTTGAAGCTGGGCGGCCAGCTTGGCCGCGTGTTGTTGGGTGAGACCCTGCACCCGATCAATCCGCAAGACAATCGCTTTGCCGACCCGGCGTGGAGCCTCAACCCTTTTTATCGCCGCAGCTTGCAGGCCTACCTGAGTTGGCAGAAGGAGGTCAAAAACTGGATCGACGAGAGCAACCTGAGCCCGGACGATCGCGCCCGCGCCCACTTTGCGTTTGCCTTGATCAACGACGCCGTGGCGCCGTCCAACACCCTGCTCAATCCGCTGGCGGTCAAGGAGATCTTCAACTCCGGCGGTCACAGTCTGGTGCGGGGTATCGGCCATCTGCTCGATGACCTGCTGCACAACGACGGCTTGCCCAGACAAGTCACCAAACAAGCATTCGAGGTAGGCAAGACAGTCGCCACCACCACCGGCTCCGTGGTGTTTCGCAATGAGCTGCTGGAACTGATCCAGTACAAGCCGATGAGCGAAAAACAGTATTCCAAGCCGTTGCTGATCGTGCCGCCACAGATCAACAAGTTCTACATTTTCGACTTGAGCCCCAGTAACAGCTTCGTCCAGTTCGCCCTTAAAAACGGCCTGCAGACCTTCGTGATCAGCTGGCGCAATCCTGATGTGCGTCACCGCGAATGGGGGCTGTCGTCTTACGTCGAAGCCACCGAAGAAGCGATGAATGTGTGCCGGGCGATTACCGGCTCCCGCGACGTCAACCTGATGGGTGCCTGCGCCGGCGGGCTGACCATCGCCGCGCTGCAAGGGCACTTGCAGGCCAAGCGGCAGCTGCGGCGGGTGTCCAGCGCGACCTATCTGGTCAGCCTGCTCGACAGTCAGATAGAAAGCCCGGCCACCCTCTTCGTCGACGAACAAACGCTGGAAGCGGCCAAGCGCCGCTCATATCAGAAGGGCGTTCTGGAAGGTCGCGACATGGCCAGGGTTTTTGCCTGGATGCGCCCCAACGATTTGATCTGGAATTACTTCGTCAATAACTACCTGCTGGGCAAGGAGCCACCGGCGTTCGACATCCTCTACTGGAACAATGACAACACGCGCCTGCCGGCAGCGTTTCATGGCGATCTGCTGGACTTCTTCAAGCACAACCCGCTGAGTCATCCGGGAGGGCTGGAAGTGTGCGGCACACCGATCGACCTGCAGAAAGTCACCGTCGACAGTTTCAGCGTGGCCGGCATGAACGATCACATCACCCCGTGGGATGCGGTGTACCGCTCGACCTTGCTGCTGGGTGGCGAGCGACGCTTCGTGCTGTCGAGCAGCGGTCATGTGCAGAGCATTCTCAACCCGCCGCACAACTCGAAAGCCAACTACGTCGAGAACCCGAAACTGAGCAGCGACCCGCGGGCCTGGTATTACGACGCCAAACGCGTCGACGGCAGTTGGTGGACGCAATGGCTGAGCTGGATTCAGGAACGCTCCGGCGCACTACACGAAACCCAGATGACCCTCGGCAACCAGAACTATCCACCGATGGAGGCGGCACCCGGTACTTACGTGCGCGTGCGCTGACGTTCAATGAACCACGGCCGCCAATGGCCGTGGCCTGACTCGACCATTAAGAAGACTGGATGAAAACCCGCGACCGGATTCTCGAATGTGCCCTGCAGTTGTTCAATCAGAAGGGCGAACCGAACGTGTCCACCATGGAGGTGGCCAACGAAATGGGCATCAGCCCGGGCAACCTCTACTACCACTTCCACGGCAAGGAGCCGCTGATCCTGGGGCTGTTCGAACGCTTCCAGACCGAACTGACGCCCTTGCTCGACCCACCGTCCGATGTGGAATTGGCACCCGAAGATTACTGGCTGTTCCTGCACCTGATCGTCGAACGCCTGGCCCAATACCGGTTTCTGTTCCAGGACTTGTCGAACCTTGCCGGCCGCCTGCCGAAACTGGCCAAGGGGATACGCAACCTGCTCAATGCGTTGAAGCGCACACTGGCTTCATTGCTGGCACAGTTGAAGGCTCAGGGGCAGTTGGTCAGCGACACTCAGGCATTGGGGCAACTGGTGGAGCAAATCACCATGACATTGCTGTTCTCGCTGGACTATCAGCGGATTCTCGACCGTGAAGGTGAAGTACGACTGGTGGTGTACCAGATCATGATGCTGGTGGCGCCGCACTTGTTGCCGCCGGTCAAAGTCGCGACCGAGCGGTTGGCGTTGCAGTACCTCGAAGAGCACAACTGACCCGGTGGGTCTTCGATGGCTTCTGGAATCCATGCACAAACAAAAACGCCCGACCTTTACAGGCCGGGCGTTTTTTTGCGTCCTGGAAATCAGGACTGACTGGTTGGCGCCGATGGAGTCGGTGCGATAGTCGGGGTTACAGCAGGGGTCGGCGCAGCGGCGGAGTTCGCCGGACTGACCGGGGTTGCCGGTTTGGCGGCAGCCACTGCTGGTTTCGGAGCGGCCGCTTTCGGGGCGGCTGGTTTTTTCACTGCTGGCTTCTTCGCCGCAGCGGGTTTGGCCGCTGCGGTTTTAGCTGCAGGTTTGGCCGCTGGTTTAGCGGCTGGTTTTGCGGCAGCTTTTGCAGCGGGTTTAGCAGCGGGTTTAGCGGCCGCTTTGGCTGCAGGTTTCGCAGCAGCAGTTTTGGCGGCCGGCTTGGCGGCAGGTTTCGCTGCGGCCTTGGCCAATGGTTTGGCAGCGCTTTTAGCTGCCGGTTTGGCCGCCGCGGTTTTCGCCGCAACAGGCGCAACCTTGGCACCGGTGAGTTTTTCGATTTGCTTGGTCAGGGTATCGACCTTGCTGTGCAGTGCCTTGACTTCATTGCGGCTCGGTACACCCAGGCGCGAAATGGCGCTGTTCAGGCGCTTGTCGAAAGCCCCTTCCAGCTCATCCCACTTGCCCAGTGCGCGATCTTTCACGCCGCTGATGCGCGACTTGGCCGACGAAGCGGAGTCCTTGGCAGCATCGACAGTCTTGCCGACAGCGCTCTTGGTGAGCTTCTCGGCTTTCTCGCCGTCCTTAACCAATGCATCGAAGAGTTTGCTGCCGTCAGTATCAATCTTCGAGTACACGCCTAAACCAGCCAGCCAGATCTTGCGGGAGTAGTCTTCGACCTTCCCGATCCACGAGCTGCCTTCTTTTTCAGTATTCTTTTTGCCAGCCATCCCGTTCTCCTTAAGATTTACGCGCGACACGTTCGAGCAATGCTGTCAGCTCATCGAGCTTAGCAGAGAGTGTCTCCACGTCATGTTTAGACGGAATGCCGATACGATTCAAGGCACTTGCGATACGCGTATCGAAAGCCTTCTCGACTTTGTCGAGTTGAAGTTCGACTTTGCCTTTGAAAGTACTCACTTCACTCTTGGCTTCATCGATCTCGGCATTAGCCGCTTCAAGTTTCTCAGCAACTACTTTTTTGCCTTTCTTTTCAACAGCTTGACCAGCCTTGATCAACTCTTGAACGTACTCGCCACCCTCTTGACCGACCTTGGTGTAAGCACCCAGGCTCGCCAGCCAGATCTTGCGGGCATACGATTTGACGTCGTTCAGAGTGTTGGTCTCAACGTCGACTTTTTTCTTCACAATAACTTTGGCCATGGTCCACCTCACGCGCAGAAGGGTTGAGGAACTGCCCGCGAAAGTGTCGGGCTCAGGCACAAAGTAGGGAGAAAAATTAGAAACGGCACCCTAACAACCGCAACAATTGCGTGCCGTGGAATACCTGTAGGAGCGAAGCTTGCTCGCGAAGGGGCCGGTCCATCCGCACCATCTTCGATGGCAGGAACTCTGCCTTCGCGAGCAAGCTTCGCTCCTACGGGTCGTCATCACGCGAGGGCTTTGTCGAGAGCCCTTTCGATTTCCGATTTGATGGTGCTGCTCATGGCGGACATCAACAGCCCCAATTCGACATCAACCCGGATCGAATCCTCGCCCACATGCACCGCCCCTTTCACACCGGAGCGCTTGAGGTTCAGCGTGTCGCCAGACCACTGTGGCTCCAGGCCATATTGATCGGACAGTTTCTGCGCCAACTTGTCGGCCTTCTCACGGGCCGCTTCCTTACCCAGGCCATGGGCACGCTCAACACTAATATGGGCCATCGAATGACTCCTGCTTTATGGACACTTCCTGAAGCATCTTGACCGTTACTGCGTCAAAACGTCCCGGTTTCTCTATATCTTACCTTCAGCCTTGCCAAGACAAAGCAGGCCACCGGGATTAGAATGTCCCGCATTCTATTTTGGTGACAGCGATATGACTGATCAGCGCAAAGGCAGCGATGCCGAACCCACCACTCACTTCGGCTTCAAAAACGTTCCGGAAAGCCAGAAAGCGGAAAAAGTCGCTGAGGTTTTCCACTCGGTAGCCGCCAAGTACGACTTGATGAACGACCTCCTGTCGGGCGGCATGCACCGTCTGTGGAAGCGTTTCGCGATCGAACTGTCGGGCGTGCGTGCCGGTAACCGCGTGCTGGACATCGCCGGCGGCACTGGCGACCTGACCAAAAAGTTTTCGCATCTTGTGGGGCCAACTGGTCAGGTAGTGTTGGCCGACATCAACGAATCCATGCTCAAGGTCGGTCGTGACCGCCTGCTGGATCTGGGTGTGTCCGGCAACGTCGAATTCGTCCAGGCCGACGCTGAAAAGCTGCCGTTCCCGGACAACCACTTCGACTGCGTGACCATCGCTTTCGGCCTGCGCAACGTGACGCATAAAGAAGACGCCCTGCGCTCGATGCTGCGCGTGCTCAAGCCCGGCGGTCGCCTGCTGGTGCTGGAGTTCTCCAAACCCACCAACGCACTGATGTCCAAAGCCTACGATGCCTATTCGTTTGCCTTCATGCCGTTGATGGGCAAGCTGATCACCAATGATTCGGAAAGCTATCGCTACCTGGCCGAATCGATCCGCATGCACCCGAATCAGGAAACCCTGAAGTCGATGATGGTCGAGGCCGGTTTCGACCGCGTGACCTACCACAACATGACCGCAGGCATCGTCGCCCTGCACCGTGGCATCAAACCCTGATGTTGCTGGCCGGCCTGCTCGCCAGCGTTGAACTCGGTCTGAACCGGGTGCTGCGTCTCGACAGCACGGCGCTGCCGCGGCTGGCGCATTTGAGTGGCAAGGTGATTGCCGTCGACTGCCGCAGCCCGGCGTTGCAATTGTTCATCCTGCCCAGCGATGAAGGCCTGATGCTGGCGTCCCACTGGGAAACCGGTGCCGACTGCACCTTGCGCGCACCGGCCTCAAGCCTGCTGAAACTGGCGACGAGCAAAGACAAGACGTCGGTGCTGCATGCCCCGGAAGTCGAACTCGACGGCGACAGCGGCGTGCTGCTGGAACTGGCGGCGGTCCTTCAGGACCTGGAGCTGGACTGGGAGTATGAACTCTCGCGCTGGCTGGGGCCTGTGGCCACGCAACTGGTCGGAGGTCATCTGCGCAGCCGCGCACGCTGGTATCAGCAAGGGTTCGCCAGCCTCAACCAGAACCTGGGCGAATACCTGGCCGAAGAATCGCGCACCCTGGTCGGTCAGCGCGAAGCCGAAGCCCGTTTCAGTGAACTGGACCAGATCAAACTCGATCTGGAACGTCTCGAGGCGCGTTTCGAGCGCCTTTCCCGATCCCTCGACCCAAGCGATAACGCATGAAGCTGCTTGCCGTCCGCCGTTTGTTGCGCATCCAGCGCGTCGTGATCCGCTACCGCCTCGATGACCTGCTGTTCGCCCTGCCATTGCCCTGGTTTCTGCTGGCGCTGCGCTATGCCTTGCCGTGGCGCTGGTTCCCGCGCAAGCCCCTGGACCTGAGCCGTGGCGCACGATTGCGCCTGGCGTTGCAGGACCTTGGGCCGATTTTCATCAAGTTCGGCCAGATCCTTTCGACACGCCGCGACCTGCTACCCGAAGACATCGCCGATGAGTTGATGATGTTGCAGGACCGCGTGCCGCCGTTCGACTCACAAGTGTCGGTCCGGCTGATCGAAGAGCAGCTCGGCAAAAAGATCAGTGAAGTCTTCTCTCGTTTCGACGTCGAACCGCTGGCCTCGGCTTCGGTGGCGCAGGTGCATGCCGCGCAGCTGAAAACCGGTGAAGAAGTGGTGGTCAAGGTGATCCGCCCGGGCCTCAAACCGGTGATTGCCCAGGACCTGGCATGGCTGTTCATTCTGGCCCGCGCCGCGGAAAAACTCTCGGCCGACGCCCGTCTGCTACACCCGGTGGACGTGGTCAGTGATTACGAAAAAACCATCTACGACGAACTCGACCTGCTACGCGAAGCCGCCAACGCCAGCCAGTTGAAGCGCAACTTCGACGGTTCGCCCCTACTGTATGTGCCGCAAGTCTATTGGGACTGGTGCCGACCGAAAGTGCTGGTGATGGAGCGCATCTACGGGATTCAGGTCACCGACCTCGCGACCCTGGCCGACCAGCGCACCGACATGAAAATGCTCGCCGAGCGTGGCGTGGAGATCTTCTTCACCCAGGTGTTCCGCGACAGCTTCTTCCACGCCGACATGCACCCCGGCAACATTTTCGTCAGCACCGTGCAGCCCTGGAGCCCGCAGTACATCGCCATCGACTGCGGCATCGTCGGCAGCCTGACCCCGGAAGACCAGGACTATCTGGCGCGCAACCTGTTCGCGTTTTTCAAGCGTGACTACCGGCGTGTCGCGCAATTACACATCGACTCGGGCTGGGTACCGGCGGAAACCAAGCTCAACGAATTCGAAGCGGCGATCCGCACGGTGTGCGAGCCGATCTTCGAAAAACCGTTGAAAGATATTTCCTTTGGTCAGGTACTGATGCGCCTGTTCCAGACCGCTCGACGCTTCAACATGGAAGTGCAGCCGCAGTTGGTCTTGCTGCAAAAAACCCTGTTGAACATCGAAGGCCTGGGTCGTCAGTTGTACCCGGACCTCGATCTGTGGAACACCGCCCAGCCGTTCCTCGAACGCTGGATGCGCGAGCGCGTCAGCCCCAAAGCCTTGCTGGGCAACGTGCAGAGCCAGTTCGAGCAACTCCCGCACCTGGCCAACATGGCCCGCGACCTGCTTGAGCGCATGTCCCAACCCCACGCCAACGACCCGCCGCCTCCGTGGCACCGGCGCAAGGACGACGTGTTCCTGCGCCTGCTCGGTACCGCTCATCTGGCGGGTGGCACGATACTCGCAGCCGGTGGCCCGTTGCACGAACTGGGGCATTGGCCCGCCGGAATCATGGTGGCGATCGGCTTGTATCTGGTCGTTCGCCGATAGCCAGTTGGATCATCGGCTGGCACACTGTTTGAACGCTGAATTTGAACATTGGCCTCAACTATTGAAGTAGAGCCCGCTGTCGGAGTCGAAGATGAAAAACTGGCTGGACGAGATCAAGTGGGACGCCGATGGCCTGGTGCCCGCGATTGCCCAGGATCACAAGACCGGACGCGTCCTGATGATGGCCTGGATGAACCGCGAAGCACTGCAATTGACCGCCGCCGAGAACCGTGCCATTTACTGGTCACGTTCCCGTGGCAAGCTGTGGCGCAAGGGCGAAGAGTCCGGCCACGTGCAAATCCTGCATGAGATGCGCCTGGACTGTGACGCTGACGTGATCATCCTGATGGTCGAGCAGATCGGCGACATCGCCTGCCATACCGGCCGTCAGAGCTGCTTCTACCGCGTTTTCGAGAACGGCGACTGGAAAACCGTCGACCCGGTTCTCAAAGACCCGCACGCTATCTATTGCGCAGGACATACTCATGACTGACACCCTGACCCGTCTGGCCCAGGTGCTGGAAGAACGCAAAGGCGCCGCCGCCGACAGCTCGTACGTCGCCAGCCTGTACCACAAGGGCTTGAACAAGATTCTGGAAAAGGTCGGCGAAGAGTCGGTCGAAACCATTATCGCCGCCAAGGATGCCGCCATCAGCGGTGACTGCAGCGATGTGATCTACGAGACCGCCGACCTGTGGTTCCACAGCATGGTCATGCTCGCCCAGTTGGGGCAACATCCACAGGCTGTGCTCGATGAACTGGACCGTCGCTTCGGTCTGTCCGGACACGTCGAGAAAGCCTCGCGTCCGTCCGCCTGAATAATTATTAGAGAGGAACGCAACATGGGCATTTTTGACTGGAAACACTGGATCGTCATCCTGGTTGTCGTGGTGCTGGTGTTCGGCACCAAGAAATTGAAAAATCTCGGCACTGACGTGGGCGAGTCGATCAAGGGCTTTCGCAAGGCCATGAACGACGAAGAGAAACCGGCCGACCCGACAGCGACTCCGGCCCAACCGGTTCCGCCGACCCAGCCACAGGCCACAACGTCTGTGAACCCGCCGCACACCATCGACGTGCAGGCGCAAAAAGTCGAAGAGCCGATCCGCAAAGACTCGTGAGCACTGACTAATGTTTGGTATCAGCTTCTCTGAACTGCTGCTCGTCGGCCTCGTCGCCCTGCTGGTGCTGGGCCCCGAGCGCCTGCCGGGTGCTGCGCGCACCGCTGGCCTGTGGGTCGGGCGGCTGAAGCGCAGCTTCAACGCGATCAAACAGGAAGTTGAACGTGAAATCGGTGCCGACGAAATTCGCCGGCAACTGCACAACGAGCACATTCTGTCCCTGGAGCAGGAGGCGCGGAAGATTTTCACGCCGACCCAGCAGGAGCCAACGCCGGTGGAACCTGTGGCGACGCCGACGATTCATGCGCCAACAGCTGAAGTCACGCCGGCGGTTGCAGCTGCTGAACCTGCGCCTGCCAGCCCAGTAGAACCTGTTGCTCCTGCCGCTGCGCCGACAACCCCGGCGCCTCACGACACCACTTTGCCGCCGCGAGCCCCATGAGCGATCTCCCCGAAAACGACCAGCACATGCCACTGGTCTCGCACCTCACCGAGTTGCGCACCCGTCTGCTGCGCTGTGTAGCGGCGATTTTCATCATCTTCGCCGGGTTGTTCGCCTTCACCCAGCAGATCTACACCTTCGTCTCCACGCCGTTGCGCCAGTACCTGCCGGCCGGCGCGACGATGATCGCCACCGACGTGTCGTCGCCGTTCCTGACGCCGCTGAAGCTGACCATGATGGTCTCGCTGTTCCTGGCAATCCCGGTGATCCTGCATCAGATCTGGGGGTTCATCGCGCCAGGCCTGTACAAGCACGAGAAGCGCATCGCCGTACCGTTGCTGGTCTCCAGCATCCTGCTGTTCTACACCGGCATGGCCTTCGCCTATTTCCTGGTGTTCCCGCTGATCTTCAAGTTCTTCGCCGCTGCCACCCCGGCCGGCGTGGAAATGATGACCGACATCACCAGCTACCTCGATTTCGTCATGACGCTGTTCTTCGCCTTCGGCGTGGCGTTCGAGATCCCGGTGGCCGTGGTGCTGCTGGTGTGGATCGGCGTGGTCAACGTCGCCTACCTGAAGAAAATCCGCCCGTATGTGGTCATCGGCTGCTTCGTGGTCGGCATGATCCTGACGCCGCCGGACATCTTCTCGCAGACGCTGTTGGCCGTACCAATGTGGTTGCTGTTCGAGATCGGCGTCCTGTTCGGCAGCCTGATCAGCAAACGCGGCGAGCACCCGGACGAAAAACCGGCTGACGATCACAACGATCAGCCGCCAGCGACCCAAGCGTGAACCTGCTGCTCCTCGAGGAGGCCGATTTCATTGCGGCCGACCGGGCGATCCTGCGCGATCGCCGCTTGACCCATATGCAGGAAGTCCACCGCTGTGAAGTGGGTGACAGCATGCGCGTCGGGCGTATCGGCGGGCTGATGGGTGCCGCCGAAGTGCTGCGCCTGGACGCTGACGAAGCCGAGTTGCGCGTCACCCTCGACCAGCCGCCACCAGCCAAGCTGCCACTGACCCTGGTGTTGGCCCTGCCACGCCCGAAAATGCTCCGCAGGGTGTTTCAGACCGTGGCCGCCATGGGTGTGCCACGAATCGTTCTGGTAAACAGCTATCGCGTCGAGAAGAGCTTCTGGCAAACCCCGTTCCTGGAACCTGAGGCGATTCGCGAGCAATTGATCCTGGGGCTTGAGCAAGCCCGGGACAGCGTGCTGCCAGAGGTCGTCATCGAGAAGCGTTTCAAACCTTTTGTCGAAGATCGCCTGCCAGCAATCACTGAAGGCACTCTCGGCCTGGTCGGTCATCCCGGCAATTACCCGCCCTGCCCCCGTGGCCTGGACGAACCCGTGACCCTGGCCATCGGCCCCGAAGGCGGCTGGATTCCTTACGAAATCGACCTGCTGGCCAAGGCCGGCCTGCAACCGGTGCAGCTCGGCGAGCGCATCCTGCGGGTCGAAACAGCCGTCACTGCACTGCTTTCGCGCCTGTTTTAAAATCAAACGGGGCTTGTCCTAATGCCGGTAAGTTAAGCCACGGACCCTGTAGGAGCGAGGCCTGCCCGCGAAGAATGCACCGCGGTCTTTCAGGCATTACGCGTTATCGTTCTTCGCGGGCAAGCCTCGCTCCTACAGGATCTCCGTCGCTCAAATTTCTTAACATCAGGGCAAACCCCTCACCGCCCGAGCATTGCGCCGCGCCTACAGAATCTCGCCTGCCTGCCGATACAGTCCCCATAAAACCGAATAATGGTCCGAGGGGAGTTGCAGCATGTACCGTTGGCTAGCCGAAAAACTGGGAAACGTAAGCGTCAATCACAAGTTGAGTGTCGGCTTTGGCCTCGTGCTGCTCATGACTCTCCTGATCACCTTCACTGGCTGGAATAGCCTGAGCGGTGTGATCACTCGCGCAGACAAGCAGAGTCACATCGCCAGTCTCAACAACTTGAGCAAGGATTTGCGAACCGCCCGTGTTGACTACGAAATGCGCCGTGGCGAACAAGGTCCGGCAGCCGTCAGCGAACTCCTGGGCAAGCTCGATGATGGCGTACAGCTCGCCCTCAAACTGTTTGTGCGCCCTGTGAATCAGGAAATGCTCAATCAGCAACTGGCCGCCATCGGTGAGTACAAACGCGCCTTTGCCGACATGACCCAAGCGACGCAGAACCGCGAATCGGCCCGATCCAAGCTCGGCGCCACCGCCGACAACGCCGCGGCCAGGGTCTCAGAAGTCGAAAAGTCCTTGCTGCAAGGTGATAGCGTCGCTCAATTCAACAGCGTGGTCGAGCTGAGCAAACTGATCCAACAAGCGCGCTTCCAGGTTCGCGGTTACACCTACAGCGGCAAGACCGAAGCCGAGCAACCGGCGCTGGATGCCATCGACAATGCCCTGAAAAACCTTGAAAGCCTGCCGGGCAAACTGCCGGAACAGCACACCGCCAACCTGCAACAAGCCACCGAATCGCTTAAAGGCTACCGCGCCGCTGTCAGCCAGTTCCGCGACTCGCAGGTGGCCAGCGCCACAGCCCTCAAGAAGATGGTGGATCAGGAGATCCGTTTGAATGACCTGAGCGCACAGTTGACCCGCTCGCAAACCGACATCCGTGACCAAGAGACGGCCCAGGCAAAAAGCACGCTGATCATCGTGACCGTCTTGGCGTTAGCGTTTGGCCTCCTCGCCGCCTCGGTCATTACGCGGCAGATCGTCGTTCCACTGCAACAGACTTTGACTGCTGTCGAACGTGTCGCCTCGGGCGACCTGAGCCATAACCTTGAGGTCGCTCGCAGCGACGAGCTGGGTCAATTACAAAGCACCCTTCAGCGGATGGTCGTCAGTCTGCGGGAGCTGATCGGCGGCATCAGCGACGGCGTGACCCAAATCGCCAGCGCCGCTGAAGAACTGTCAGCCGTCACCGAACAGACCAGCGCGGGGGTCAACAGTCAGAAGGTCGAAACCGATCAGGTGGCCACCGCCATGCACGAAATGACCGCCACCGTGCAGGAAGTCGCGCGCAATGCCGAGGAAGCGTCCGAAGCCGCCGTCGCCGCCGACCAGCAGGCCCGCGAGGGTGACAGGGTGGTCGGCGAAGCCATCGCCCAGATCGAGCGCCTGGCCCTCGAAGTCGGCAATTCCACTGCTGCCATGGGCGACCTGAAGCGCGAAAGCGACAAGATCGGCAGCGTGCTCGACGTGATCAAATCCGTGGCCCAGCAAACCAACCTGCTGGCGCTCAACGCCGCCATCGAAGCCGCTCGCGCCGGTGAAGCCGGGCGTGGCTTTGCGGTGGTCGCCGACGAAGTCCGCAGCCTGGCCCAGCGTACCCAGAAGTCCACCGAAGAAATCGAAGAGCTGATCGTCGGCCTGCAAACCGGCACTCAGCAAGTCGCGACCATCATGGACAACAGCCGCAACCTGACCGACAGCAGCGTCGAACTGACCCGCCGCGCTGGCGGCTCGCTGGAGAGCATCACCCGCACCGTGTCGGCGATCCAGTCGATGAACCAGCAGATCGCCGCTGCCGCCGAGCAACAGAGCTCGGTGGCCGAAGAGATCAACCGCAGCGTGCTTAACGTGCGTGACGTGTCCGAGCAGACCTCGGCCGCGAGTGAAGAGACCGCGGCCTCCAGCGTCGAGCTGGCGCGGTTGGGGACGCATTTGCAGATGCTGGTGGGCAGATTCAAGGTTTAACACCACACAAAGCAAAAAGATCGCAGCATTCGGCAGCCTGTAGTAGGAGCTGCCGAAGGCTGCGATCTTTTTTGGGCGATGCGGTTACAAAACCTGGCGCAAAAACGCCTGCGCACGGGGATCCTTCGGTGCATCGAAGAACTCGGCCGGTGAGGCGTCTTCCAGCAATTTGCCGTGATCGAAGAACAGCACCCGGTCCGCCACTTCCCGGGCGAAGCCCATTTCGTGGGTGACGCAAACCATGGTCATGCCTTCCACGGCCAGGGTCTTCATCACATCCAGCACTTCACCGACCATTTCCGGGTCGAGCGCCGACGTCGGCTCATCGAACAGCATGACCTTCGGCTCCATCGCCAACGCCCGGGCGATGGCCACGCGCTGCTGCTGACCACCGGACAGGCGCGATGGAAACTCGTGGGCCTTCTGAGCGATACCGACCTTTTCCAGCAACACCATGGCCTTGGCCTCGCGCTCCTTCTTGCCGCGCTTGCGCACGACTTTCTGGGCCAGGCAGAGGTTTTCCAGCACGGTCATGTGCGGGAACAGGTTGAAATGCTGAAACACCATGCCGACTTCGCGGCGGTAGGCATTGACGTCGGTTTTCGGGTCGGCCAGTTGCAGACCGTCGATGCTCACCGAACCGGAGTCGAACGCTTCCAGGCCATTCAGGCAGCGCAGAAAGGTCGACTTGCCGGAACCGGACGGGCCGATCACCACCAATACTTCGCCCTTCGCCACTTGGGTGGTGACGTTGTCCACCGCGCGAACCACCTGGCCGCGGGTGTCGAAGACTTTTATCAGATCGCGGACTTCAATCACTTTGCGCGAGCCTCCGCTCAAGCCGACTGGCGATTTTCGACAGCGGCAGGTTGATCAACAGGTACAGCCCAGCCACGCAGAACAGGATTTCGAACGGCGAGAACGAGGTGGTGATGACTTCGCGACCGCTTTTCAACAGTTCGGTAATCGCGATCACCGACACCAGCGAGGTGTCCTTGACCAGACTGATGAACTGCCCGGCCAGCGGCGGCAGCACACGCTTGAACGCTTGTGGCAGCACCACGTGGCGCATCGACTGGCCACCGCTCAAACCGAGGGAGCGCGCCGCTTCGTTCTGGCCGCGTGCAATTGATTGCACGCCAGAGCGGATGATCTCCGCCACGTAGGCACCGGTGAACAGCGACAGCGCGGCGATCCCGGCGAACTCCCGGGAGAGGTTCATCACGGTGCCGATGAAGAAGTAGAAAATGAAAATCTGCACCAGCAGCGGCGTACCGCGCACCAGCTCGACGTAGATCGTCGAGAGGTCGCGCAGGGTCGGGTTGTTCGACAGGCGGCACAGCCCGGTGGCCAGGCCGATCAGCAGGCCAAGCACGCCAGACACCAGGGACAACCACAACGTGGTCCAGAGCCCCCATAGCAGCGGGCCGGCGGCCCAATGCCGGGTCACGCCGATCACATCGCCTTCGGCCACATCATCGCCTTGCGCGACTTGCAGGCTGTTGTCGTCAACCGTCAGGTGCTGCTCATCCCCTGCATCATTGCGCAGGGTGACTTCAGCCTTGCTGCCCTTGCGCACCAGCTCGCTGACGGTGGAGATGTCGGCCGCGCGCAGGGACTCTTCGGCGTGGTAGGCGAAGTACTGCGGCACACGGTTCCAGCGCCATTCGTAGGACATCAGCGAGGTGGCGTAGTACAACGCGCCAGCCAGACCGATCAGCACCAGCACGGTTAATACGTGCCAGGGCCATTGGGCTTTTTTCTGTTTCATTTAAAGGCAAATCCATAACGATCAGGGCGCCCGCTCCCTCTGTGGCGAGGGAGCTTGCTCCCGCTGGGTTGCGCAGCAACCCTGAAATCGGCCACCGCGCAACGTCGGGTAAAACGAGTCAATCGATTTACGACTGCTTCGCAGTCGGACGGGAGCAAGCTCCCTCGCCACAAAGGCGGTGTTATTCCATGTCCTTGAGCCAGGCGGTGTCTTTAAACCACTTGTCATGGATGCGATCGTAGGTGCCGTCTTCGTGGATCTGGTGCAGGAAGTTGTTGATGAAGTTGAGGCTGTCGTAATCGCCTTTCTTCAGGCCGAAAGCCAAAGGCTCATAGGTGAACGGCTTGTCGAGGAACAGCAGTTTGCCGTTGCCGACCTTGTTCACCGCCACGACGTTGTAAGGCGCGTCGTAGATGAAGGCGTCAGCCTTGCCGTTGACCACGTCGAGCACCGCTTCCTGCTCATTGTCGTAGCCGTGGTACTTGGCTTTGGAAATGAGTTTTTTGGCGACCATCTCGCCGGTGGTGCCGAGCTTGGAGGTGATGCGGTAGTCGGCGGTATTCAGGTCTTTATAGGACTTGATGGTGCCTTCCAGCTCCTTGCGGATCAGCAGTGTCTGGCCGACCACGATGAAGGGCTCGCTGAAGTTCAGGCGCAGGTTGCGTTCCTGGGTCAGGGTCATGCCACTGCCGATCATGTCGAACTTGTCGGTCAGCAGGGCCGGGATGATGCCGTCGTAGCCGGTGGATACCATTTCCAGCTTGACGCCCATGGCCTTGGCCATGGCTTTGAGGATGTCGACTTCGAAGCCGATGATTTCGCCGCGCTTGTTGGTCATTTCGAACGGCATGTAGGTCGGGTCCATGCCGACTTTCAGCGTGCCGCGCTTGACCGCGTCATCGATGGCACCGGCCTGCGCCGCGCTGACTGCAACCAATGCCGTGACGCCGACCAGCAGCATCGACAGATACTTCTTCATCTTCAAGTCCCCAAAACCCATCGCATTGTGAGGCACGCAAACCGCAGGTTTCCTTTGGGAAACCGGCAGATACGAACAGAAAGTTGTCCGGGCGCACCAATTCGGGGACGGATGCTAACGCACTCGGCCGTTTGCACAAGGGGTTGAGGGAGATTTGTTTGATCGTTCCCACGCAGAACACGGGAGCGATCATCAGCACAAAAAAAACCCCGCTTTCGCGGGGTTTTTCATTATGCCAACTGAGGCTGCACGCTCAACGGCTTGAGCGGCAACAGCGGCGCATGCGGATCGGCATCCACCGAAGCGCGCCAGGCCTGCAGCCACTCGGCATGGCCTTCGCTCCAGACCTGCTCATGCAAGCGACCCAGTGCCACCGGATCACTCAGCAGGGCCACGCGCTCGTTGTTGGTCAGCCCTTCAGGCCCGACTTTCATCGCATGGCGAACCCGCTCGATACGCAGCCATTCGATCGGCTCGGCCTGACGGTGACGAGACGTCGCCAGCGCACACGCCAACGCGTTCTGCTGTGGATCGACCACCGACCGGACGAAGCCGTCGTGCAGTGCATGCCAGCGGTTTTCGTGGGTGTACTGATCGGTCGCCAGCAATGCCTGCGGCGGATTGTATTCCTCAGGAATCAGGAACAGGCTCTCGTCACGGGACTTCAGGCCCAGGCCGACACGACTGGAGATCACCGACACCGGAATCGACAGCATCAGCGAACCGACGATCGGCACCAGCCACCAGAGGAAGCTCGGGTTCAGCCAGATCACCAGCAACGCCCAGAAGAAACCCAGCAAGGTTTGCGGACCGTGGCGCTTGACCGCTTCGCTCCACGGCGTGGAGTCGTCGTCACGTTGCGGCGAGTTCCAGGTCGCGGCCCAGCCGAGGAACGCGGCGAGCACGAAACGGGTGTGGAAAATCATCCGCACCGGCGCCAGCAGCATGGAGAACAACATTTCCAGCAGCATCGACAGCGTCACCTTGAACCTGCCACCGAACTCTTTCGCGCCTTTGGCCCAGATCAGGATGATGCTCAGCAGCTTCGGCAGGAACAGCAGCACGATAGTCGTCGAGAACAGTGCGATCGCCTTGTCCGGGTGCCATTGTGGCCACAGCGGATAGAGCTGGCGCGGTTCCAGGAAGTACTGCGGCTCCATCAGCGTGTTGGTCGCCAGCAGGGCTGTCGACAGCACGAGGAAGAAGAACCACAACGGCGCCGACAAGTAAGACATCACGCCTGTCAGGAACACCGCACGGTGTACCGGGTGCATGCCCTTGACCAGGAACAGCCGGAAGTTCATCAGGTTGCCGTGGCACCAGCGACGGTCACGCTTGAGTTCGTCCAGCAGGTTCGGTGGCAGTTCTTCGTAGCTGCCCGGCAAGTCATAGGCAATCCACACGCCCCAGCCGGCACGGCGCATCAGCGCCGCTTCAACGAAGTCGTGGGACAGAATCGCACCGGCGAACGCGCCTTTACCGGGCAACGGCGCCAGGGCGCAGTGCTCGATGAACGGCTTCATGCGGATGATCGCGTTGTGGCCCCAGTAGTGGGATTCGCCCAACTGCCAAAAGTGCAGGCCAGCGGTGAACAGTGGACCGTACACGCGGGTGGCGAACTGCTGCATACGCGCATAAAGGGTGTCCATGCCCGACGCACGCGGCGCGGTCTGGATGATCCCGGCGTCCGGCGTGGCTTCCATCAGGCGCACCAGGCTGCTCAGGCATTCGCCACTCATTACGCTGTCGGCGTCGAGCACGACCATGTATTTGTAGTCACCGCCCCAACGACGGCAGAAGTCGTCGAGGTTGCCGCTTTTACGTTTTACGCGACGACGGCGGCGGCGGTAGAAGATCTTGCCGAAGCCCTTGGCTTCACGGCAGACGTCCAGCCAGGCCTGCTGTTCGGCGACGCAGATATCGGCGTCGTTACTGTCGCTGAGCACGAAAAAGTCGAAGCGATCCAGGTTACCCGAGGCTGCAACCGACTCGAAGGTCGCCCGCAAACCGGCGAACACCCGCGGCACGTCTTCGTTGCAGATCGGCATCACCAATGCGGTGCGTGCGTCCTTGGCGATCGGCTCGTTGCCGGCGCTGGCGCCGGAAATGCGGTACTTGTCGCGACCGGTGATCAACTCGAGGAAGCCCATCAGCGCGGTCCAGAAACCGGCCGACACCCAGCAGAACAGAATCCCGAACAGAATCAGGATGCTGGTTTGCAACACGTAAGGCAGCACTTGGGCCGCAGTTTGCAGCAGCGGTTGGTGCAGGACTTCTTCCAGATCGACGAACGACCAGCCCTGGTACGGCATGATGCCTTTCATGTACCAGCCGGCGACGATCGTCTGACCAAGCATCAGCACCAACAGAATGTAACGACGGATCGAACCGACGGTGCGCCAGCGAGCTGCTGGCAACACGTTCTCGTCTTTCGGCGGCTTCGGCGGGTTGGTGCGACCGGTCAGCCGACGCCAGCCACGCACCAGGATATTGGTGCGCCATGGCTCCGGAACGACTTTGGTCCGACGGATCGGCGGGGCTGCCTTGAGGCAAACCCGACCACTGGCATCGAGTCCCAACATTTGCGCATCCGCCAGTTCTTCGGCGGTGTTCAGGGTCAGGCGCCGCCCGACCGACGCCTGGGCGGCATCGGTCGGCGCGTCGAACGCCTGGGACGACAGACGTTCGTGCAACTCACTGAAAGACTTGCAGCCCGCGAGTTCCGCGCGCTGCTCGTCGGTCATCGGCAAATGCGCCAGGTACTCGGCAAGCGTTTGTGGCTGTACTTGTGAATTACTCATCGGCAGGCAACTGATAGCTCCAGGTCTCGGTCAGGACTTGTTCAGTCGGTGCCGATTCCGGTGTGGCAGGGGCCGCTTCGGCAGCGACAGGCTGCTTGGCGTCTTTGTTGTCCTTGTCCTTGGTGTCCTTGACTTGCTGGGCTTGCGCTTCAGCTTGCTTGGCCTCCTTGTCCTTCTTCTCCTGCTGCTTGGCGGCGATCTTGTCGGCCTTGGCAACGGAAGAGCTGGACGCTGGCGCCGTGGTCTTGATCGTCTCGGCCGGCGTGATGGTCTTGACCAGTGCTGCACGCATTTCAGTGGACTTGCCCGGATCCTTGATCTTCATCCGCAGGGTCAGGCGCCAGCCCTTGGTTTCAGGGTTGTAACGGACACTGTTCTCGACCAGTTCCGCGTTGTCGCCAACGCTAACCTGGCTGCGTACTTCAGCATCTTCTGGCAAGTCTTGCAGGGACGGACCTTGGAAATCCACCAGGTAGGCCACGCTGCCGTCCGGCTGACGAATCAGGTTCGACTGCTTCACGTCACCCGTGGAACGCAGGGTCTGTTGAACCCAGGCGCTGTCCGCCGAATGCAGGGCGGCTTCGTCGATGGTCCAGTGCATGCGATAGGCGACGTCCAGGGGTTGGCCAGGCTCTGGCAGTTTTTCCGGACTCCAGAAAGCAACGATATTGTCGTTGGTTTCGTCAGCGGTAGGAATCTCCACCAGATCGACGGAGCCCTTGCCCCAATCGCCTTTCGGCTCGATCCAGGCACTTGGGCGCTTGTCGTAGCGGTCATCGAGGTCTTCGTAGTGGCTGAAGTCACGGCCACGTTGCAGCAAGCCGAAACCGCGCGGGTTCTCGATCGAGAAGTTGCTCACGGCCAGGTGTTTCGGGTTGTTCAATGGGCGCCAGATCCATTCGCCGTTGCCGGCATGGATCGACAGACCGCTGGAGTCGTGCAGTTCGCGACGGTAGTTCAGCACTTTCGACGGCTGGTTGGCGCCGAACAGGAACATGCTGGTCAGCGGCGCAACGCCAAGTTTGGTGACCTTGTCACGCAGGAACATCTTGGCCTTGACGTCGACGACCGTGTCGCTGCCCGGACGCAGGGTCAGGCGATAGGCACCAGTGGCGCGCGGCGAATCCAGCAGGGCGAAGATCACCAGGTGCTTGTCGCCCGGCTTCGGCTGCTGAATCCAGAACTCGGTGAAACGCGGGAACTCTTCGCCGGACGGCAAGGCGGTATCGATGGCCATGCCGCGAGCGGACAAGCCATAGGTGTGGCCCTTGCCGACGACGCGGAAGTAACTCGCGCCGAGCATGGTCATGATTTCGTCTTGCTTGTCGGCCTTGTTGATCGGGTAGAGCACACGGAAACCGGCATAACCCAGCTGCTCGGTGGCTTTAGGATCGAACTTCATATCGCCGAAATCGAAACGACTTGGGTCGTATTTGATCTCTTCGACGGTGTTGGCCGTGATTTCGTTGATTTTCACCGGCGTATCGAAGTGCATGCCCTGGTGATAGAACGACAGCTTGAATGGGGTTTTCTGGTTAGCCCACTCGGCTTTTTCGGTGAGGAAGCGGATTTTTTGATAATCCGCGAATTTCATTTCACGAAATTCATTCGGCAGGTTACTGCGCGGGGCTTCGTATTTTTGCCCGGCCAGCTCTTTTGCCTTGACCGATACGTCATCCAGATTGAATGCCCAAAGCTGGCCGGCGCTGAACAGGCAGAGCAGTGCAGAGCCCGCTACCAGAGCATTTCGAAACCGTTTGGCAGACAATTTTGGTGCATTACAGGGACTAACAATCACGAGCAACCCTCGCCGAAAACAGATCAAAAAACCAACGGCCAGTTAAAGTGCCAGCACGGTGTACGGTGGAAAAAACCGACCCTGCGGACCACTCTTGCCAAGTTGGCGAGCATTGTTCCGACTCCCATGGGGCAAAATGATTCCCCAACAGGCCGCGGACAAGTCTCTACCTAAGTCAAAATGGACCAACGAACGCTGATCCCCGTAGCGCGCGATTATCTAGTAGGCCGCGTTACAACGCATCAGGGGGAAGCAAGTATTTATCGGGAAAAGCCTCTGTTTTCAGCCGAAATGCCCTTAAAAACATGTTTCAAGCGCTTTCACGTCTGTAACAGGAAGGTTACCGGGCCATCATTGACCAGGTGCACCTGCATATCCGCGCCGAATCTACCTGATGCCACAGTGCCATGCACCTGTTTCGCTTTGCCCAATAGATAGTCGAACAGCGCCTCGCCCAAGGCCGGAGGGGCTGCAGTCGAAAAACTCGGACGCAACCCGTTTTTGGTATCGGCGGCCAGGGTGAACTGCGAGACCAGCAACAACCCGCCGTCCACGTCAGCCAAGGACAGATTCATCTTGCCCTCGGCGTCACTGAATACTCGATAGTTAAGCAGTTTATGCAGAAGTTTGTCGGCGCTGGCCTGCGTGTCGTCGGGTTCGACCGCCACCAGCACCAGCAACCCCTGATCTATCGCACCCACCACCTCTCCCGCGACCTCGACTCGCGCGCCGCGCACGCGTTGCAGCAGGGCCTTCATGCTTCGTCAGGCGACAGGTCGAGCAAGCGACGGGCCATCTGATCGGCGGCGCGCACCAATGCATCGGTGATCCCCGGTTCGGACGCCGCATGGCCTGCGTCGCGGATCACCTGCAGTTCGCTGTTCGGCCAGGCTTGATGCAGTTCCCAGGCGTTGTCCAGCGGGCAGATCACGTCATAGCGACCATGGACGATGACGCCGGGCAAATGGGCGATCTTGCCCATGTCGCGGATCAGCTGATTCGGCTCAAGGAAAGCGTTGTTGGTGAAGTAGTGGCATTCGATGCGGGCGATGGACAACGCACGCTGGGGTTCGGAGAAACGATCGACCACCAGCGGGTTCGGACGCAAGGTCGCGGTGCGGCCTTCCCAGATGGACCAGGCCTTGGCCGCATGCATCTGGGCGATCTGGTCGTTGCCGACCAGGCGTTTGTGGAATGCCGTGAGCAAGTCGTCGCGCTCGTCCAGCGGGATCGGCGCGATGTAGTCCTGCCAGTAATCGGGGAACAGGCGACTGGCGCCACACTGGTAGAACCACTCGATTTCCTGGGGACGGCAGAGAAAAATCCCGCGCAGAATCAGACCGTGCACGCGCTCCGGGTGGGTTTGCGCGTAAGCCAGGGCCAGGGTCGAACCCCAGGAACCGCCGAACAGCACCCATTTGTCGATGCCCAGGTGCTTGCGAATCCGCTCGAGATCGGCGACCAGATCCCAGGTGGTGTTGTTCTCAAGGCTGGCGTGGGGCGTGGAGCGACCGCAACCGCGCTGGTCGAAGGTGACGATGCGATACAGGTTCGGATCGAAATACCGGCGGCTCTGCGCATCACACCCGGCGCCAGGGCCGCCGTGAATGAACACTACCGGCAAACCTTCCGGTGAACCGCTTTCGTCGACATACAGCGTATGGGTTTTATCGACGGCCAGATCGTGCCGGGCGTGGGGTTTGATCTGCGGGTACAAAGTCTGCATTGCGCGCTCCGTAAGGGGTCGAGGTCATCCCTGTAGGGACTTCTATTATTCTGCCGTCCGGCATCATAAACCCGAATTACTTCAATGAGCATGCCCCTTGCAGCGTCAGCGCTTGTCAGCCCGTCTTGTCAGCCAAATAGCCGAGCAGGGTTTCATAGAGTCGGTCGACCTCGGCAACCTGCCCCCGCGCCCGCAAGCACCCGTGAACCAGCCCCTGACCGTAATAAAGCATTGCGCTCACGCCGGCGGCGTTGAGTCGCCCGGCGTAAAGCACGCCGTCATCGCGTAGCGGATCGAACTGCGCCACAGCGATCAGCGCCGGCGGCAGGCCGCTGAAGTCGGCGGCGAGCAAGGGCATCGCATAGGCCGTTGGCTGACGGATACCACCCAGGTACAGCGTGTGATAACAATCCAGATCGCTGCTGCTGAGCAATGGCGCGTCGGTGCATTCGCCGCGTGATGGCAACCGGTGATCACCGCCCAGGCCCGGATAGATCAGCACCTGCGCACAAGGCGCCGGTTCGCCGGCATCGCGCAAGGCCAGACACAGCGCAGCGGCAAGGTTGCCGCCAGCGCTGTCGCCGGCCACCAGCGTCCGCGCCGGGTCGAGTTGAAACGGCCCCGTGCGCAACGCACGCCAGACACTCAGACAGTCATTGAACGCCGCTGGAAACGGATGCTCCGGCGCCAGCCGATAATCGACGGCGATCACCAACACACCGAGCACCGATGCCAGTTCGGCGCAGATGAAGTCGTGGGAGTCCAGATCCCCCACCACCCAACCGCCGCCATGCAGATACACAATGCAGGGCCAACCGTTGGTCGGCGGAGGAACCGGTGGTTGCCAGGCGCGCACCGCGACTCCCGCCAACTCGAAATCGACCACCTCAAGCCCCGCGGGATGTGGCGGGGTAAACGCCCGGCACATCTCGCTGTAGGCCTGACGCATACCGGCGAGGCTGCTGTCGGTGCTGTTGAAGCTGAGGGTTTTCTCGACGAAAGCCGCCATCTGTTCAGAGAGTGGATAACAAGCCATGGACTACAGCCAGTCAGTTCGAAGTTTTTGATTGATAACCTTTGCCGCGGTCAATTTTTGAGACTGGCCTGAACGGTTGCCACGCCATCCTTGCCATCGAAACTGCTGACACCCGCCAGCCAGCGCTGAAGGTCTTCGGGATGATCACGCAGCCACTGTTTGGCGACATCCTGCGGCGTCTTGCGCTCCATGATCGGCACCATCAACTGGCTTTCCTGGGCAGCGGTGAAGGTCAGGTTTTCCAATAGACGGTTCACGTTCGGGCAACGCTCTGCATAGTCCGGCGCGGTCACGGTGGAAACGGTCGCCGCGCCTTCGTTCGGGCCATAGACGTCTTCGCTGCCGGTCAGGTAGGCGATGTTCATGTTGATGTTCATCGGATGCGGGGTCCAGCCGACGAATACCACGAACTCCTTGCGATTGACCGCCCGCTGCACGGCGGCGAGCATCCCGGCCTCACCGGACTCGATCAGCTTGAAGTCCTTCAAACCGAAGCGGTTGGTCTCGATCATGGTTTTGATGGTGGTGTTGGCGCCGCTGCCCGGCTCGATGCCGTAGATCTTGCCGCCGAGCTGCTCCTTGAATCTGGCGATATCGGCGAAGGTTTTCAGGCCGGCGGCAGCGACGTAGTCAGGTACGGCGAGCGTTGCCTGCGCGTCGGCCAGGCTCGGTTTGTCCATGACCTTCACTTGATTGGCAGCGACGAACGGGGCGATGTTCTTGTCCATCGCCGGTTTCCAGTAACCGAGGAAGATATCGAGGCGTTTGTCGCGGATGCCGGCGAAGATGATTTGCTGCACGGCGCTGGTTTGCTTGCTTTCATAGCCAAGGCCATTGAGCAGCACATCGGCCATGCCGCTGGTGGCAATGACGTCGGTCCAGTTGACCACGCCCATGCGCACGGTCTTGCAGGAAGCGGGGTCGTTGGCGAAAACGCTGGTGCTCAGAAGAGCAGTGCCGGTGAGGATTAACAGACAGCGGTTGAACAGTCGTTTCATCGGGAAGGCTCGCTCGGCAGCAGATTATTGTGGGCCCGGTGTCTTTGTGCACCGTGCCCACAACGTTACGCAGCGCCGAGTCGGCAAAAGTGACCTGTGGCGACCGTGTTTTGCACGGTGGCGACTGTCCTGATGCGTTACCAAGGCGAACACTAATCTGTGGCGAGGGAGCTTGCTCCCGCTGGGTTGCGAAGCTGCCCCCAAACCATTCAACCGAGTTTCATCAGATACGCCCGACCAACAGGGTTTACGACGGCTTCGCCGCCGAGCGGGACGGTGCGGCGATCCGACAAGCTCCCTCGCCACAAAGGCCTGTTCGCCACGGGGTTACGCGCTGTAATGCTTTTCGCCCCACGCCAACAGCCCTTGCAGCAATTCCCGGAGCACCACTTGCGTCGGCTCGGCCAAATCCGGGCGATAACGGAACGGCTGGAACTCTTCCATATACGTACACTGGCCCAACTCCAGTTGCACGGCATGAATGTTCTCGGCCGGATTGCCATAATGCCGGGTGATGTGACCGCCCTTGAAGCGACCGTTCAGCACATGGCTGTAATCGGTGTGCTTCGCGCAAATCGCTTCCAGCTGTGTGGCCAACTGTGGATCGCAGCTGGCGCCATTGAAGGTGCCGAGGTTGAAGTCCGGCAGCTTGCCGTCGAACAGGTGCGGGATCACCGAGCGGATCGAGTGCGCGTCGAACAGCAGCGCGTAGCCGAACTCGGCTTTCAGCCGCGCCAGTTCTTCCTGCAAGGTGCGGTGGTACGGCGTCCAGATCTGCTCCAGATACGTCGCCCGTTCCGCAGCCGACGGCTCCAGCCCTTCGCGGAACAACGGCACGCCATCGAACAGCGTCGCCGGATACAGACCGGTGGTGGCGCCGACATATAAAGGCTTGTCGTCGGACGGCCGGTTCAGGTCGATGACAAACCGCGAGTACTCGGCCGCCAGGGTGCTGGCGCCCAGTTCGGCAGCGAATTCATAAAGCCTGGGGATATGCCAATCGGTGTCCGGCAGGCTTTTCGCGTCGGGAATCAACCCCGCTTCCACCGTCGGGGTCAGGCGCAGGCCGGCGTGGGGCATGCTGATCAGCAGTGGCACGCGGCCTTGTTTGAAGTTCAGAACCTTATCCACAACCGCTCTCCTACAGATTTGATTCAACGCCGTGACGCACGACGCGTTTTTCCAGGTCGCCGCCCAGCCAGTACGACAGGTCGGCCGGACGATCGATTTGCCAGGCGACGAAGTCTGCGACCTTGCCGGCTTCCAGCGAACCGTGGGTTTGGCCCATGCCCAACGCGGTGGCGGCATGAATAGTCGCGCCCGCCAGCGCCTCTTCCGGAGTCATGCGGAAGCAGGTGCAGGCCATGTTCAGCATCAAGCGCAACGACAACGCCGGCGAAGTGCCCGGGTTAAGGTCGCTGGCAATGGCGATTTTCACCCCGTGTTTGCGCAGGGCTTCCATCGGCGGCAATTGGGTTTCCCGCAAGAAGTAAAACGCGCCGGGCAGCAATACCGCGACGGTGCCGGACTTGGCCATGGCGATGGCGTCGTCTTCGGTCATGAATTCCAGATGATCGGCGGACAATGCGTGGTAACGCGCCGCCAGGCTCGAACCGTGCAGCGATGACAATTGCTCGGCGTGCAGCTTCACCGGTAAGCCGAGGTTCTGCGCGGCGACGAACACCCGCTCGACCTGCGCTGGCGAAAACGCCAGGTATTCACAGAAAGCGTCTACCGCATCCACCAGCCCTTCGGCCGCCAGGGCCGGGAGCATTTCGCTGCAGATGTGATCGATGTAGGCGTCGGCGCGGTCGGTGTATTCCGGCGGCAAGGCGTGGGCCGCCAGGCACGTGCTGCGCACGCTAACGGGTAGCTCGGCGCCGAGACGGCGGATCACCCGCAGGATCTTGCGTTCGCTGGCCAGGTCCAGGCCGTAGCCGGATTTCATTTCGACGGTGGTCACGCCATCACGCATCAGGCTTTTCAGACGCTTGGCGGCGCTGGCGAACAGTTCGTCTTCACTGGCGGCGCGGGTGGCGCGCACGGTGCTGGCAATGCCGCCGCCGGCAGCGGCGATTTCCGCGTAGCTGACGCCTTGCAGGCGCTGCTCGAATTCGCCGCTGCGGTTGCCGCCGAATACCGTATGGGTGTGGCAGTCGATCAGGCCCGGGGTGACCCAGGCCCCGCTCAAGTCATTGACCGCCGGGTACTCGCCGGCCGGCAGTTCGGCGCGTGGGCCGATCCACTCAATGTGCGCACCGGACGTCACGATGGCCGCATCCTCGATGATCGAGTAGACGCCTTGCGCCATGGTTGCGACGTGGCAGTGTTGCCAGAGCGTTTTCATCCTTGGCCTCCGTTAGGTTATCGATGAGAAAAAATGGGTTCCTGTTCCACCGGTACCGCCTTGCCTGCCGCCGGTTTGACCCACGTCAGGTAGGCCAGCACCAGCAACACAATCCAGACCACGCCGACGATCAACGCCGCCTGGGTATCCGGGAAATAGCCCAGCACGCCGAAGATGAACAGCATGAAGGCAATCGCCGCCATCGGCGCATAGGGCCAGAACGGCACCGGGAATTTCAATTGTGCGACCTGCTCGGCACTCATGGAGCGACGCATGGCCACCTGGGTGAACAGAATCATCAGCCAGACCCACACCGTGGCAAAGGTCGCGATGGAGGCGATCAGCAGAAACACGTTTTCCGGGATCAGGTAGTTCAGCAACACACCCAGCAGCAGCGCGCAGCTCATCACCATCACCGTCAGCCATGGCACGCCATTGCGCGACAAGCGAGCGAAGCCTTTCGGTGCGTGCCCTTGCTGAGCCAGGCCATACATCATGCGGCCCGCGCCGAAGATGTCACTGTTGATGGCCGACACCGCCGCCGAGATCACCACAATGTTGAGGATGGTCGCCGCCGAGCTGATCCCCAGGTTGTCGAAAATCTGCACGAACGGGCTGCCTTGGCTGCCGATCTGCTGCCACGGGAAGATCGACATCAGCACCAGCATCGTCAGCACGTAGAACAGCAGGATTCGCAACGGTACGGCATTGATCGCGCGAGGCAGCACATGCTGCGGGTCTTTGGCTTCACCGGCGGTAACGCCGATGATTTCAATACCGCCAAAGGCAAACATCACCACTGCAAACGAGGCGATCAAGCCGCCCACGCCATTGGGCATGAAGCCGCCCTGGGTCCAGAGGTTGCTGATATCGGTCGCCTGGGCACCGGGCGCATTGCTGATGCCGAACAGCATGATGCCGAAACCGCCAAGGATCATCGCGACGATGGCCGCGACCTTGAGCAGCGACAACCAGAACTCCATTTCGCCGAAGACTTTGACGTTGCACAGGTTCAAGCCGCCGACCACCGAAACGATGCCCAGCACCCAGATCCAGCGGGAAACTTCCGGAAACCAGAAACCCATGTAAATGCCGAATGCGGTCACGTCGGCCATACCGACGATGACCATTTCAAATGCGTAGGTCCAACCGAGGATAAAGCCCGCCATTGGCCCCAGATAGGTGCTGGCGTACTGGCCGAATGAACCGGCCACCGGGTTATGCACCGCCATCTCGCCAAGGGCGCGCATGACCATGAACACCGCCGCGCCACCGATCAGGTAAGCGAGCAGGACCGCGGGGCCGGCCATTTGAATGGCCGAGGCAGAACCGTAAAACAGCCCGGTGCCGATCGCCGACCCCAGTGCCATGAAGCGAATATGTCGGGCAGAGAGCCCGCGTTTCAAACCTTTTGCTGGCTGTTGCATCTCTCGTCCTTAATTATTCTTATTCGACGCTAAATGATCGTTCCCACGCTCCGCGTGGGAACGATCATCAGGGAAGGAGCTATTACAGGCTAGGCAGCAACTTCGCCGTCACCAGGCCATTCAGGCAACGCGTCGCCAACAACTCACTGGCCGCATTGATGTCCGGCGCAAAGAAGCGGTCCTTCTCGTAGAACGGCACTTCAGCACGCAGGATCGCACGGGCTTTTTCCAGTTTTGGCGAGGTTTTCAGACCGTCGCGCAGATCCAGCCCCTGGGCCGCCGCCAACCATTCCACCGCGAGAATCCCGCGAGTGTTCTCGGCCATTTCCCACAGACGCTTGCCGGCAGCCGGCGCCATGGACACGTGGTCTTCCTGGTTGGCGGAAGTCGGCAGGCTGTCCACCGAATGCGGATGGGACAGCGCCTTGTTCTCGCTGGCCAGTGCCGCAGCCGTTACTTGAGCGATCATGAAGCCGGAGTTCACGCCGCCATTGGCCACCAGGAACGGCGGCAGTTGCGACATGTGCTTGTCCATCATCAGCGAGATGCGGCGTTCACTCAGGGAGCCGATTTCGGCAATGGCCAGGGCCATGTTGTCGGCAGCCATGGCCACCGGCTCGGCGTGGAAATTACCGCCGGAGATCACGTCGCCTTCAGCGGCGAACACCAATGGGTTGTCCGATACGGCGTTGGCTTCGATGGCAAGCACTTCGGCGGCCTGACGGAACTGGGTCAGGCAGGCGCCCATGACTTGCGGCTGGCAGCGCAGGGAGTACGGATCCTGGACCTTTTCGCAGTTCTGGTGCGAGTCGGACACTTCACTGCGCTCGCCCAGCAGATCGCGGTAAGCAGCAGCGGCGTCGATCTGGCCTTTCTGGCCGCGAGCAGCGTGAATACGTGCGTCGAATGGCGAGCGCGAACCCAATACCGCTTCGACCGTCAGGCCACCAAGAGCCAGGGCGCCGGCGAACAGATCTTCGCCTTCGAACAGGCCACGCAGGGCGTAGGCGGTGGACACCTGAGTGCCGTTGAGCAGCGCCAGGCCTTCTTTCGCTGCCAGGGTCAGCGGTGTCAGACCGGCGACTTTCAGCGCTTCGGTAGCGGGCAGCCATTCACCTTTGTAGCGCGCCTTGCCTTCACCCAGCAGTACCAGCGACATGTGCGCCAACGGCGCCAAATCGCCGGATGCACCAACCGAACCTTTCAGAGGAATATGCGGGTAAACCTCGGCATTGATCAGCGCGATCAGTGCGTCGATCACCTGACGACGAATGCCGGAGAAACCACGGCTCAGGCTGTTGACCTTGAGCACCATGACCAGTCGCACCAGGGCGTCGCTGATCGGCTCGCCGACACCGGCGGCATGGGACAGCACCAGCGAGCGCTGGAGGTTTTCCAGGTCTTCGCTGGCGATGCGGGTCGAGGCCAGCAGGCCGAAACCGGTGTTGATGCCATACGCGGTGCGGTTCTCGGCGAGGATCTGTTCCACGCAGGCAACGCTGGCTTCGATTTGCGCCGAAGCGCTTTCGTCGAGAGTGATTTTGACCGGTTGCTGATACACATCACGCAGTTGGGCAAGGCTCAGTTGGCCGGGAATCAAATTAAGCGCAGTCACATTCATTCTCCTTTTGAGAGCATTTTTATTAACTAACCAGACGCTCCGGAGATATCCGTTGTCCGTCGCTTCCCGCCTTTTGGAGGGGCCGCGCCTTGGCACGCTGGTGGTTGTGGAAATCAGTTGAGGTTCGGTACAGCCTTGTGCAGCAAAATCGGGTCTTTCAAAACAGCAGCGGCGCTGGCGATGTCTGGCGCCAGCCAGCGGTCCTGGTCGTAGGCCGGAATACGTTCGCGCAGCAGGCGCCACGCGGCATCGGTGCCGGCGCCGAAGCGTTGTTCTTTCAGGAATTCAAAAGCCTGAGCCGCCAACAGGTACTCGATGGCGAGGATCTGCGTGCAGTTTTCCAACGCGCGATGCAGCTTCAGCGCGGCGTTGGTGCCCATGCTCAGGTGGTCTTCCTGCAAGCCCGAAGTGACGTAGTTATCGAGCACCGCCGGCTGCGCCAACTGGCGGTTTTCCGCACACAGCGACGCCGCGACGTATTGCACGATCATCATCCCGGAGTTCACGCCCGGGTTGGCCACCAGAAAGGCTGGCAAACCGCTGACGTGCGGGTTGACCAAGCGGTCCAGGCGACGCTCGGCAATGGAGCCGATCTCAGCCATCGCGATCGCCAGCAAGTCAGCCGCCAAAGCGACTGATTGGCCGTGCGGATTGGCCTGGGACATGACGCGGAAATTGTCCGGCGTGCCCAGCAGCAACGGGTTGTCGGTCGCGGAGTTGAGCTCGGTTTCGATCTGTTTTCTGGCGTGTTCCAGCTGATCGCGGGCAGCGCCATGCACTTGCGGAATCGAGCGGATGCTCAGTGCATCCTGAGTGCGAATACCTTTGCTGTTGGCGATCACTTCACTGCCGTCGAGCAACGCCCGCAGATTGATACCCACCTGTTGCATGCCCGGATGCGGTTTGAGCGCAATGATCTCAGCATCGAACGCGGCAATCTGACCACGCTGGGCTTCGAAGCTCATGGCGCCGATCACATCGGCCCACTGCACCAGGTTCGTTGCATCGGCCAGGGCCAGGCAGCTGAGGCCGGTCATGCACGGTGTGCCGTTGACCAGGCACAAACCATCTTTGGCACCCAGTTGAACCGGTTGCAGCCCTTCTTCGGCCAAGGCTTGTTGTGCAGAAACGATCTGCCCGCGATAGCTGACATTGCCGACGCCCAGCAGCGCGATACCGATGTGGGCCATGTGGGTCAGATAACCGACCGACCCCTGGGACGGCACCTGCGGAGTGATGCCGCGATTGAGCAGCGCCAGCAATGCTTCGACCACCCGGCGGTGAATGCCGGATTTGCCATGGCTGTAGTTGTGGATCGCGGCGCAGAGGATCGCGCGAGTCTGCTCGTCGGACAGTGGAGCACCGACGCCGCAGGCATGGCTGAGCAAGGTGTTGCGCGACAGCTGGCTGAGTTGTTCATCCTTGAGCGAGACGTTGCACAAGGCGCCCAGGCCGGTGTTGACGCCATAGGCGCGCTCGCCGCTGGCGACGATGCGCTGGACGATCGCCTGGGCATTCTCGATCCGCGCCCAGGTTTGGGCCGACAGCTCAAGCTGCGCACCGTGGCGGGCGACCGCGACCACATCCTGCCAACGCAACGGGGCATCGGCGATAACGATTTTTTCAGCCTGGGACATCTAGAGCCTCATACAAAATTCATGGACGTATGACACCTGTGGCGAGGGAGCTTGCTCCCGTTCGACCGCGCAGCGGTCGCAGATTTTCAGGGCCGCTTCGCAACCCAGCGGGAGCAAGCTCCCTCGCCACAAAAACGATCAACCTCAAACCACCGCAGCCCGCCGCTGTACGAACCGGTCTACATACTCATCCGCCGGCGAATGCAGGATCTCTCGTGGCGTGCCGACCTGAATCAGCCGGCCATCCTTGAGGATCGCGATGCGGTTGCCGATGCGCACGGCCTCATCGAGGTCGTGGGTGATGAAGACGATGGTCTTGTGCAGGGTCTTTTGCAGTTCCAGCAACTGGTCCTGCATTTCGGCGCGGATCAGCGGGTCGAGGGCGCTGAAAGCTTCGTCCATCAGGATGATGTCGGTGTCCGCCGCCAGGGCGCGAGCCAGGCCCACACGCTGGCGCATACCGCCGGAAAGCTGATGCGGGTATTTGTTTTCGTAGCCCTTCAGGCCCACGGTGTTGATCCAGTGCAGCGCGCGCTCGGCGCACATCTGCTTGCTCTCGCCACGCACTTTCAGGCCGTAGGCGACGTTATCCAGCACGCTTTTGTGCGGCAGCAGGCCGAAGCTCTGGAACACCATGCTGATCTTGTGCCGGCGAAATTCGCGCAAGGCTTCCATGTCGTATTGCAGGATGTCCACGCCGTCCACCAGGATCGCGCCGCTGGTCGGGTCGATCAGGCGGTTGAAGTGACGCACCAGGGTCGACTTGCCGGAACCCGACAGGCCCATGATCACGAAGATCTCGCCGGTGCCGATGCTCAGCGACAGGTCATTCACGCCAACCACGCAACCGGTTTCGGCCAGTACCTGGTCTTTGGTTTTGCCCTGGCTAATCATGGCCAGCGCATCCTTGGAACGGTTGCCGAAAATCTTGAAGACGTTTTTGACTTCGATCTTGCTGATGGCTGCGTTGCTCATTTGCTCACCTCATGCCGTGCACGACCGTACGCCTGTGTAATGCGGTCGATCACCACTGCCAGAATCACGATCGCCAGACCGGCCTCAAGACCACGTCCGACGTTGAGGGTCTGAATCCCCACCAATACGTCTTCACCCAAGCCACGGGCACCGATCATCGAGGCGATCACCACCATCGACAGGGCCATCATGGTGGTCTGGTTGATCCCGGCCATGATGCTTGGCAGGGCCAGCGGCAGTTGCACGCCGAACAGTTGCTGCCAGCGGTTGGCACCGAAGGCGTTGATCGCTTCCATCACTTCACCGTCAACCTGGCGAATACCCAGATCGGTCAGGCGGATCAGCGGCGGCGCAGCGTAAATAACGGTAGCGAAAATCGCCGGGACCTTGCCCAGGCCGAACAGCATCAGCACCGGGATCAGGTACACGAAGCTCGGCATGGTTTGCATGATGTCCAGCAACGGCATCAACACCGAACGCAGGCGATTGCTGCGCGCAGAAAGAATGCCCAACGGAATGCCGATCAGCACCGAGATGACCGTCGCCACCATCATCAGCGCCAGGGTCTGCATCAGCTTGTCCCAGAGACCGACCGCGCCCACCAGGAACAGCAGGCCGACGATGACCGCCGTGGTCACGACTTTGCGGGTCGCGTGCCAGGCCACGCCCGCCACGATCGCCAGCATCAGCCACCAGGGCGCCGCACGCAGCAGCCCTTCAAGATTGACGATGGCCCACAGCAGGGTGTCAGAGATGCTGCGGAACACGTCGCCGTAGTTGGTGACCAGCGTATCGACCCAACCGTTGACCCAGTCGGCGATGGAAAAGGTAAAGCTTTCGGGAAACATAAGAGACTCTCAATCAAGGGGTTGCGATCAAGCATCCGACTGCCGTTGCCGACAGTCGGAGAGGCTCAACCTACAAGGCCGCGTCGATTTTCTTGGCTGCGTCTTCGCTCACCCACGCGTGCCAGACTTCAGGATGTTCCTTCAAGAAGATCTTGGCCAGTTTTGGCGACTCGATCCGCTCTTTGGCCATACGCCCCAGGTTCTGATTCAACAGGTCGATCGGCAGGTTGACCTTTTCCAGCACGGTCACCAGTTCCGGGGCCTGCTCGTGGAAAGTCTTGGAGAGGCCGACCTTGATGGTCACGCGCTTGTCGACACCCGGTTTTTCTTCCAGTTTGACCACGTCGATCTGGCCCATCAGCGGGGTTGGCGACCAGTAGTAGAAAAGGATCGGCTCGCCACGCTTGTAGCTCGACAGTACCGCCGCATCCAGCGCCGGGCCGGTGCCTGGACGGAAGTTGGTGTAGCTGTTTTCCAGGCCGTAGCTTTTCAGCATTTCGCTGTTATCCAGCTCGCAGGTCCAGCCGGCCGGGCAGTTGTAGAAACGCCCTTTGGATGGCTCTTCGGCGTCCTTGAATACCGCGGAATATTTAGCCAGGTCGGCAATGTTTTTCAGGTCCGGCGCTTTGGCTTCCAGTTTGCGCTTGGCGTCGCCTTCGATCACGTAGCGCGGCACGTACCAGCCTTCGACGGCACCCACCACCGGAGCGCCGACACCGACGACCTTGCCGGCCTTCTCGGCCTTGTTCCAGACTTCGCTGCGGCCGACCCACTCTTCGGCGAACACTTGGATGTCGTTGCTGCTCAGGGCGTTTTCCATGGTGATGGAGTTGCCCGGCAGGCTGTCGGTCTTGCAGTCGTAGCCTTTCTCCAACACGACTTGCAGCACGTCGGTCAGCAGCATGGCGCTTTCCCAGTTCAGGCCGGCGAATTTCACCGGTTTACCCGATTCGCACCAGCCAGCCGCCTGGGTAGCACCGGCACTGGCCAGCAGGCCCATGGAAAGCAAAGTGGTCAGCAGGGTCTTGTTCGATTTCATTGTGTGACGCTCCTAATCATGAGTTGGCTTACGGCAGTCAAGAGGCATCCAGCCCTGTCCACGTCCAATCAGGCCTGCGCTACGCGCGACCCGCCCCGCTTATTGTTGGGTCTGCAACATCGTGATCTCTGCAGGAGCTGCCGCGACAGCTCCTGCAGTGGTCTTTTCTCTTATTTGCCGGTGATCATCGGCAGGTTCAGCCCCTGTTCCTTGGCGCAGTCGATCGCGATCTGGTAACCCGCATCGGCGTGACGCATGACACCGGTGGCCGGGTCGTTGTGCAGCACGCGAGCGATACGCTCGGCCGCTTCGTCAGTACCGTCGCAGACAATCACCATGCCCGAGTGCTGGGAGAAGCCCATGCCGACGCCGCCGCCGTGGTGCAGGGAAACCCAGGTCGCGCCGCTTGCGGTGTTCAGCAGAGCGTTGAGCAGTGGCCAGTCGGACACGGCGTCGGAACCGTCCTGCATCGATTCGGTTTCGCGGTTCGGGCTGGATACGGAACCGGAGTCCAGGTGGTCGCGACCGATCACGATTGGCGCGGACAATTCACCGCTACGGACCATTTCGTTGAACGCCAGACCGAGCTTGGCGCGCAGGCCCAGGCCAACCCAGCAGATACGTGCCGGCAGACCCTGGAAGCTGATGCGCTCGCGAGCCATGTCCAGCCAGTTGTGCAGGTGGGCGTCGTCCGGGATCAGTTCTTTGACTTTAGCGTCGGTCTTGTAGATGTCCTGCGGGTCGCCCGACAGCGCAGCCCAACGGAACGGGCCGATGCCACGGCAGAACAGTGGACGGATGTAAGCCGGTACGAAACCCGGGAAGTCGAATGCGTTTTCCACACCTTCTTCTTGCGCCATCTGACGGATGTTGTTGCCGTAGTCGAACGTCGGCACGCCCATTTTCTGGAAGTCCAACATCGCTTTAACGTGCACGGCCATCGATTGCTTGGCGGCCTTGACCACGGCAGCAGGTTCGGTCTTGGCGCGAGCGCGGTATTCGTCCCAGGTCCAGCCGGCCGGCAGGTAGCCGTTGAGCGGGTCGTGGGCGCTGGTCTGGTCGGTGACCATGTCCGGGCGCACGCCACGACGGACCAGTTCCGGGAGGATTTCCGCAGCGTTGCCCAGCAGGGCGATGGAGATCGCCTTGCCTTCGGCAGTGTATTTGGCGATACGGGCCAGGGCGTCGTCGAGGTCTTTGGCTTGCTCGTCGACGTAACGGCTTTTCAGACGGAAATCGATACTCACTTGTTGGCATTCGATGTTCAGCGAGCAAGCGCCGGCCAGAGTTGCAGCCAGAGGTTGAGCGCCGCCCATGCCGCCGAGGCCTGCGGTCAGGACCCAACGACCTTTCAGATCATCGTTGTAATGCTGGCGACCGGCTTCGACGAAGGTTTCGTAGGTGCCTTGAACGATGCCCTGGCTGCCGATGTAGATCCAGCTGCCGGCGGTCATCTGGCCGTACATGGCCAGGCCCTTGGCGTCGAGTTCGTTGAAGTGCTCCCAGTTCGCCCAGTGGGGTACCAGGTTGGAGTTGGCAATCAGAACGCGTGGTGCGTTGCTGTGGGTCTTGAACACGCCGACCGGCTTGCCGGATTGCACCAGCAGGGTCTCGTCGTCGTTCAGGTTGGTCAGGCTTTCGACGATCTTGTCGTAGCATTCCCAGTTACGTGCCGCACGACCGATACCACCGTAAACCACCAGTTCTTTAGGGTTCTCGGCGACTTCCGGGTCGAGGTTGTTCATCAGCATGCGCAGCGGCGCTTCAGTCAGCCAGCTCTTGGCGGTCAGCTTGTTACCGCGGGCAGCACGGATTTCAACGTCACGAAACTTAGTAGGTTTATTCTCAGTCACGAAAAGAACTCCTCAGCAATCAATCCAAACCAACCCAGGTAGTGGGCGAGCAAGCCGATGGGCATCAGTGCACATCAGCGAATCAGTGGACGATGGTTGAGTCTTCGTGACTCATACACATACGTCTTTACTTGTACATACAAGCATATGCAATCAAGCGGCCAACTTGTTGAATGAGCATCCAAGAAAATTTCTTACAGGGCTGGAAAGCGCCTGGATCAAGGGTTCTGGCGTAAGTGAAATTTTTCGCGGGGATTTATTCGGGGACGTGCCGGTTGTTACTTGAGCATGGTTTTGCGCCACACTGGGGCGTTCGGTAACAAATTGGTGCGCGATGGGGAACGGATTTGCGAGGACGAAAAGCATCGCGGGCAAGCCTCGCGCCCACAAGATTGTCATCGACCTTGTGGGAGCGAGGCTTGCCCGCGATAGAGGCGACTCGATATTGGATCAGCGTGCAGTCAGCTCAATGACGCAGCACGAACCATTGAGGGCGACGTCCTGCAGACCGACGTTACCGTCCAGTTGCAGGCAATCATGGCGACCGAGTTGCGATGCTTTGTTACCGACCTTCACTTCCAGCGCTTCACTGACACTGAACACCAGCAGAGTCCCGGCTTCACTAAAAAACCGCTGCTTGCCTTCCAGCCACTGCAACCGCGCACTGTAACGATCCGGTGCATAAATCAGGTTGAAGTCGCGAATCGGCCCACCGAGCAATGCGCAGGACACGTGACTCTCGCCATTGAAAGCAAACGGGTCGAGCGGTAACAACGCCCGCGTGTCCTGGCCATCGACGCGCAAGGTCATGCCCTCGCCTTGCAGTACGGTGATCACCCGCTCATAACCGGCAAAGGTGGAAAAACCGCCCGACTCGCCGATGTCGGCAATCGACAGGCGCCAACCAAAACCATCAAGACCCATCCCCGTATCACGGGTGATTTCTTCAGTGCTGCCGCCGCCGTTCTTCCACGGCATGCGCGGGTAATCGGCCGCGCGTAAAACCTTCAACTGACTCATTTATGGCTCTTTTTATTTGTGGAACCGTCCTTCCAGACGATGACGGGAACCGGGGTGGATCAAGCGGGCGGCGGTCACCGGCTGACGGCCGGACCAGGTGCGGCGACGAATCAGCAGGCACGGTTCGCCCTTTTCAATCTGTAGCAGCTTGCATTCGGATGGCTCGGCAAGAATCGCTTCGACCACATGCTCGCCCTCGGTCAACGGCGCGACCTGATTCAGATAGGCGTAAGGCGTTTGCAGGGTGAAGTCTTGTTTGAGGTAGTCCGGCGCCACCAGCGCGTTGACGAAACGGTCTTCGATTTGCACCGGGATATCGTTTTCGAAATGCACGATCAGCGAGTGGAACACCTTCTGGCCTTCGCGCATGTCCAGGGCCAGGGCCCGCTCGGAACCGGCGGCCTCTTCTTCGAGGGTGATCACCTTGCACGTGTGACGATGACCACGGGAGGCGATCTCGTCGGCGATGTTATGCACTTCAAACAGCGCAGACTGACTTTTCGGCTCGGCGACGAACGTTCCGACGCCTTGCATACGCACCAACAGGCCGTCGGCAGTCATCTCGCGCAGGGCGCGGTTGATGGTCATGCGGCTGAAACCCAGCTGGTTGACCAGTTCGCTTTCCGACGGAACGCGGTAGTGCGGCGGCCAGTTTCCACTGTCGATTTGCTGGGTGATCATCTGTTTTACGCGGGCGTACAAGGGCGCCGGACTGTCGCCCATGTTCGCGGCCAACGGGGAGACTGGAGGCGGAGTCGGCACGGTTAATCCTTGTTCATTTGGTAGAGGTTGCTAGCTTGCCGGAGTTTACCGAGCAGGCAAACGTCTGTATATGTATATACAAATAACACACGATGGGGTGCTGAACCATGTCCGCCTTCTTTGCCGAACGCGCGCTGCTGCCTAGTGGATGGGCCAACAATGTACGTCTTGAAGTCAACGCCGATGGCGTGCTGACCCATATCCAGGCCGACTCCCACGCAGATGGCGCCGAACGGTTGAGCGGTCCGCTGCTGCCGGGAATGCCGAATTTACACTCCCACGCCTTCCAGCGGGCCATGGCCGGCCTGGCGGAAGTGGCGGGTAATCCGAATGACAGTTTTTGGACCTGGCGCGATCTGATGTATCGGCTCGTCGGAAAAATCAGCCCGGACCAACTCGGCGTTATCGCCCGTCAGCTGTACATCGAAATGCTCAAGGCCGGTTACACATCGGTCGCTGAATTTCATTACGTCCATCACGACAATAATGGCCAGCCGTATGCGGACCCGGCCGAACTGGCACTGCGCATCAGCCAGGCCGCCAGCTCTGCCGGTATCGGTTTGACCTTGCTGCCGGTGCTCTACAGCCATTCCGGTTTTGGCGGACAGACCCCGAACGAAGGCCAGCGCCGCTTTATCAACAGCACCGAAAACTACCTGAAGCTTCAGTCGCGTTTGCAGCCGATTCTGGCGCAGCAACCGGCGCAGTCGCTCGGCCTGTGTTTCCACTCGTTACGCGCGGTCACACCGCAGCAGATCAGCGAAGTGCTGACAGCCAGCGACAAGCAGTGCCCGGTGCACATTCACATCGCCGAGCAGCAGAAGGAAGTCGACGACTGCCTTGGCTGGAGCGGTCGCCGTCCACTGCAATGGCTGTACGAAAACACCGAAGTCGATCAACGCTGGTGCCTGGTCCACGCCACCCACGCCAACCCGGAAGAAGTCACGCTCATGGCCAAGAGCCGCGCCATCGCCGGCCTGTGCCTGACCACTGAAGCCAACCTCGGCGACGGGATTTTCCCGGCGGTGGACTTCCTGGCGCAGGGCGGGCGCATGGGTATCGGTTCCGACAGCCATGTATCGTTGAGCGTGGTGGAAGAATTGCGCTGGCTGGAATACGGCCAGCGTCTGCGCGATCAGCGGCGTAATCGGTTGTATGGCGCGAATCAGCCGATGGTCGGCCGCACGCTGTATGACGCCGCGCTAGATGGCGGCGCCCAGGCGTTGGGGCAGCCGATCGGCGCCCTGGAAGTCGGCAAGCGCGCGGATTGGTTGGTGCTGGACGGCAACGATCCGTACCTGGCGACGGCCAGTGGCGACGGGATTCTCAATCGTTGGCTATTTGCCGGTGGCGATCGCCAGGTGCGGGATGTGCTGGTCAATGGCCAGTGGGTCGTGCGCGATGGGCGGCATGCCGACGAAGAAGAGAGTAACCGGGCATTCACTCAAGTCCTGCGCGATCTCTTGGGCTGACGCAAAAAAAAACTGTGGGAGCGAGCCTGCTCGCTCCCACAGTTTTTGCTTTTCGGTGACCGTTAGTTCGAGGTCTTGGCCATCTTGGCATCCGACGTACGCCAGATCAGTCGCGTCGTGTCATAGCCCTGCTGACGCGCCCTGCTCAGCAGTTCTTCACGCACTACGCCATTGACCGTCGGGGTCCGTGACAGCAGCCAGAGATGATGGCGGCTCGGGTCGCCGACAATCGCGGTCTTGTAGTCATCACTGACGTACAACACCCAGTATTCTCCCTTCGACACACCGGGTATCAATCGCGAGAACCAGGTGTCGAATTCGACCCACAGCTTGTCGGCCTTGCCGACTTCCTGTGGATAAGCCCTGCCCTTGGCCTCTTCCCATTGCCATTGCGAAGTCAGGCAGCGGTTCAGCACCGCCATCTCACCGTCAGGCTTGAGGCTGTAATGGGCTTCGGATTGCGCACAGTTACGCTGGAAATACACCGGCAGACGCGCCAATTCGTACCAGGTTCCCTGGTAACGCTTGAGGTTGACACTATTGACGGTCTTGGGCGCCAACGGATCTACGCCAGAAGAGGCGCAGCCGGCCAATACCAGGCCGGCAAAAAGAACGATCAGGAACCGCTTCATTATTTTTTTCTCCCGTGGGCGAAAAGCCCCGGTTTACTTCAGGCCTTGGCCCGAAAACATCAGCACTTTGTCACCGGCATACTGCACGCTGATAAAGCTGTTTTTGTCGCCCCAGGTGCAGCTGGACATGCCGAGTGCGCCCGAGCAATCGGTGGGTTTGCCCAGCAAGGTTTCAACCTGAGCCTTGGGCATGCCGGTCGACAGCTTCGAATAATTTTCCTGATTGATCTTGCTGCACGCGGCCAACAGCACGCAGAACGAGAGCAAGGCGATAGAACGCAGCGACATGGTGTAACTCCTGGAGCGGAAGAGAGGTGGCATGTTGCCAACCAGAAGCTTAGAAGAGAAAACCCTAATCTGGTTCCCCGACCGTCCGCCTATTTATTAGGCCACTCGTCAGCCTTTTACCGATAAATCAGCCCCTTTCTCAGGTCATTGGGTATTTCGTCGGTTTTCGTCAATACCCGCCTAATCTTTGGCGCTGGCCAGTCGACATAAAAGCAGCGCCAAGCCCTCGACTGTGGCAAATTGACGCCCCTTTGCTGACCAGCCACTGCGCGGTAGATCATTTAATGACCAGAAACATGAAATTCAGCCACAAGATCTTGTTGGCAGCCGCTCTCGTGGTGGCCGTTGCATTCGCCTGTTTCATCCTGTTCAACGATTACCGCCAGCGTCAAACCCTGCGCAGCAGTACCGAGTCCTCGATGCAGGAACTCGGCAGCCTGACCACCAGCAACATCCAGACCTGGCTGGAAAGCCGCATCCAATTGCTGCAATCGCTGTCCCAGCAGATCGCCGTGGACGGCAGCGCCCCGGCCAATCTCAAACGCGCCATCGACCTGCCGGCCTATACCAGCAACTTCCAGCTGAGCTACTTCGGCGGCACCGATGGCGTGATGTTCTCGATCCCGGCCGGCAACCGCGCCGCGGACTACGACCCCCGCGCCCGTGGCTGGTACAAGGCAGCCAACAACGCGCAACAGACCATCGTCACCGAACCCTACATCGCGGCGTCGTCGGGCAAACTGGTGATCACCGTGGCCACGCCGGTGAAGTACCAGAGCCAGATGATTGGCGTCGCCGGCGCGGATATCGACCTGTCCAGCGTCAGCGCGATCATCAACTCGCTGAACTTCGGCGGTCATGGCCATGCGTTCATTGTCAGCGCCGACGGCAAGATTCTGATCCACCCGGACAGCAAACTGGTGCTCAAGAACCTGGCCGACGCCTACCCCAACGGCGCGCCGAAAGTCAGCCCGGGCCTGAAAGAAGTCGAACTGGACGGTAAAACCCAGTTCATCTCCTTCACCCACGTTAACGGTGTGCCGTCGGCGGACTGGTACGTGGCGCTGGTGCTGGATCAGGAAACCGCGTTCTCGATGCTCAGCGAATTCCGCACCTCGGCGATCATCGCCATGGTCATCGCCGTGGTGATCATCATCGCGCTGCTGAGCATGTTGATCCGCGTGCTGATGCAGCCGCTGCTGATCATGGGCCGCGCCATGCATGACATCGCCGAGGGCGAAGGCGACCTGACCAAACGCCTGACCATTCATGGCCAGGACGAATTCGGTGCTCTGGGCACCTCGTTCAACCGTTTCGTCGAGCGTATCCATACCTCGATCCGCGAAGTATCTTCGGCCACCGGCCAGGTCAACGAAGTTGCCCTGCGCGTAGTGGCGGCCTCGAACTCGTCAATGTTCAACTCCGATCAACAGGCCTCGCGCACCAGCAGCGTCGCGGCAGCGATCAACCAGCTCGGTGCCGCCGCCCAGGAAATCGCCCAGAACGCCGCCCTCGCCTCGCAACATTCGAGCGACGCACGCAGCCTGGCCGAAGAGGGTCAGCAGGTCGTGGATAAAACCATCGCCGCGATGCACCAGCTTTCGGCAAAAATCAGCGATTCGTGCGGCAACATCGAAACCCTGAACAGCAACACGGTGAACATCGGACAGATTCTGGAAGTGATCACCAGCATCTCGCAACAGACCAACCTGCTGGCCCTCAACGCGGCCATCGAAGCTGCCCGTGCCGGTGAAGCCGGCCGTGGTTTTGCCGTGGTGGCCGACGAAGTACGCAACCTCGCCCACCGCACTCAGGATTCGGCGCAGCAAGTGCAGAAGATGATCGAGGAGCTGCAAGTTGGCGCCCGGGAAGCGGTCAGCACCATGACCGACAGCCAGCGCCAGAGCGAAAGCAGCGTCGGCATCGCCAACCAGGCTGGCGAACGCCTGGGCAGCGTGACGCAGCGCATCGGTGAAATCGACGGGATGAACCAGTCGGTGGCTACCGCGACTGAAGAACAGACCGCCGTGGTGGAATCGATCAACGTCGACATCACCGAGATCAACACGCTGAACCAGGAAGGCGTGGAGAACTTGCAGTCGACTTTGCGTGCGTGTGCCGATCTTGAGCAGCAAGCGGCGCGGTTGAAGCAGTTGGTGGGTAGTTTCCGGATCTAAGGCGCTCTCACCGGCCTCATCGCGGGCTTGCCCGCGATGCCGGCATCAGCAACAACGAAAAGCTAGAAGCGCGATCCTGGCCCCGAAAGAAACTCCAGCTCCTCAGCCGTAGACTCACGCCCCAACACCGCATTGCGATGGGGAAACCGCCCAAATCGCGCAATGATCTTCTGATGCCGTTCGGCGTAATCCAGGTTGCTGGCAAACACCGCCCGATCCGCCTCGGGTTGCTGTTCAACCAGATCGAGAAACCGCGAAACCGCTTCGTTCTGCACCGCCAGGTTTTCGCAGTGTTCGAACACCAGATAGATAAAAACCCGCTGGATCGGTCGCAGTTGCCGATCGAAATCCGCGGCAATGCCTTGCGCCACCAGTGCCTGGGCCCTGACGTCGCCGGAAAAGGATTTGGGTGTGTCGCGAAAGATCATTCGCGGCAATTGATCGAGCAACAGCACCAGGGCCAGCCAACCTTCGGGGCGTTGCGCCCATTCGGTCAATCCGCCGGCCAGTGCCTGCTCGACCAGATCCCCGAAACGCATCCGCGCTTCGAGGTCCTGACTGTCACGCTTGCCGAACCATAACTTGCCCTTGTCAGCCGCTATTTCGTTGGGTGATTCGAAAGATCCAAACCACCATTCGAGTAACGGCTGCCAGGGCGCGGTCATGTTTTATTCCTTGTGGTAAGCCGTGACGCGGGCAACTTCTTCTTTCGAACCGAGGAACACCGCAACACGCTGGTGCAGGCCTTCCGGCTGGATGTCGAGGATGCGCTGGTGGCCGTCAGTGGATGCGCCACCCGCTTGCTCCACCAGGAACGACATCGGGTTGGCTTCGTACATCAGGCGCAGTTTGCCCGGCTTCGACGGCTCGCGGCTGTCGCGTGGGTACATGAACAGACCGCCGCGGGTCAGGATGCGGTGCACGTCGGCCACCATCGCGGCGACCCAACGCATGTTGTAGTTCTTCTTCAGCGGGCCTTCATCGCCAGCCAGCAATTCGTCGACGTAACGTTGTACCGGCGCTTCCCAGTGACGCTTGTTGGACGCGTTGATCGCGAATTCCTGCGTGGACTCCGGAATCGTGATGTCTTCATGGGTCAGTACGAAGCTGCCCATTTCACGATCCAGGGTGAAGCCTTTGACGCCATTGCCCAGGGTCAGCACCAGCATGGTCTGTGGACCGTAAATCGCGTAACCGGCGGCAACCTGCTGAGTGCCTGGCTGCAGGAAGGCCTTTTCGTTCAAAGGCTCGTTCTGGGTCAGGTATTCGTTCGGGCAACGCAGCACCGAGAAGATCGTACCGACCGGCGCGTTGATGTCGATGTTCGACGAACCGTCCAGCGGGTCGAACACCAGCAGGTACGCGCCTTTCGGGTATTTGCCCGGGATCTGGTAGGCATTGTCCATTTCTTCGGATGCCATGCCGGCCAGGTGACCGCCCCATTCGTTGGCTTCGAGCAGGATGTCGTTGGACATCACATCAAGCTTCTTCTGCACTTCACCTTGGACGTTTTCAGTGCCCATGCTGCCCAGGACACCACCCAGGGCGCCTTTGGAAACGGCGTGGCTGATTTCCTTACAGGCACGCGCCACCACTTCGATCAGGAAACGCAGATCGGCAGGAGTGTTGTTGCTGCGGGTCTGCTCAATCAAATAGCGACTCAGGGTAACGCGGGACATGGACGGCTCCGGAGGAATGGGGGGCTAAAAACCCGCGCAGTTTAACGCGAGTCGGGGCGCATTTCCTCCTATCAGACGTGATACACCCAATAGAGTTCATGCGCGGGGTTGAGCGTAGTTCGAAATGGGCCGCGATTGGGCGCCAGTTTCGATATTTTTGGTGGCAGGAAGGACGTCTTCGCGGGCAAGCCTCGCCCCTGCAGGAGCGGCTTGCCCGCGATCTGGCGCGCAGCGCCAGCCATCCTCAGGATTTAGCAGCAGGCTTGCGCAGCAAACTGAACGCCATCCCTCCCAGAAACAGCACACTGAGCAGCAACACCGCCCACAACCCGATCTTTTTCCAGTTCGTGCCCAACACCGTTGGCGCTGTCGCCACCGGGGTCACCACGGCCCCGCCGTCCACCGTCGCCTTGCCCAGCGTCGCCAGCTTCGCCGCGCTGTAATCGGGAATCAGCGTCGACAATGGCAAGCTTGCAGCCTTCACCGTCGCACTTCCCAGCGCCAGCGTATAAGGCCCGGCACCGCGCGCCAGGAACACCAATTGCGTGGAGCGCACGGCATACCGCACGGTGGGTGCTTCGGCACCCAGGCCACCGCCGCGTTCATCCACCGTCAGTTTCAATTGCTGCACGGTCTGGCCCGACAACTGCAATTCGTTCTGCACCACATCCTGGCCATTCTGGGTCAGGCGATAGAGCAAACCGTTGGTCAGCGGTTGCCACGGCAGGCTGGTCTCCCGGCGCCCCGACAACGTTACCGGTGCCAGGCTGTTGGGCTGATTCAGCTCGACCTGCAAGCGCTGGACGTTCAACCCCATCGGCAATTGCCAGATGTACTCACCGGCCTTCACGCTGCTGCCGGCCAAGGGTTGCGACCAGACCAACGGCAGCGGCAAGGTGCGAGGGTTGGTGCTTTCCAGCTGCGCCGAGGTCAGCACTGGCGCCGACTGAGGCGAATTCCAAAGCAAACGCAGATAGCGCGCCGATTGCCCCGGCAGGCCGACTTCATGTTGCTCGACCCGTTCGTCGGCAAACGTCAGACGCGCCACCTGCCCTTCACCCCACGACTGCCAATGCTGCAAATCGTTGCTGGCCTCGATGCTGAAACGCTGGAAGCCGTCGCGTTCACTGGTCCAGTCGAGGATTAATTGCTGCAACGGCGCCTTGATGCCGCTGGCATCGAGTAACCAGCCGCGCAGCTCTTCTTCGCCCGCCTCCAACTGGCTGGACGGCTGCACTTCGATCAACGTGCCGTTGGTGTTCGATTGCACCCGTACGCTCGGCGTGCGCTCGCTGGCATCCGCCGAGTTGTACAACGGGAACCACTTTACGTCGGTCAGCGTGCGGTTTTCGTGGGTCTGCGCAGGCTCTCGGGCCAAAGCGTACGCCTGAGGCTCACCGGCGGCGTTGAACACGCGCACATCGCTGAGATCGGTTTGCCGCGCGTTCAGTTGCACGCCCAAGGGCAATTCCAGGCGATACCACGGGCCCTCGCCGCTCACAGACAATGGCACCTGCGTGGCGAAGTCCGCAGGTTTTTCCTGCGCGCCAGCCGACAGTGTCACCCCCAGCACAACAGCAGCCCACCAGCCCAGGTTCAGCTTCTGACTCAAGATGACACTCCTTCGGTTTCAGGGGCCGGTTTTTCAGCACCCGGCACGGCTTCGGCACGCTTGGGTGGCAGCGGGGCGAAATAGCCCACCACCAACAGCAACACGCCAACGCCGATAAACGACACGATCCGCGCCAGCCCGCCGCGGTTACTCAATTCAACGAAGAACAGCTTGGCAACCACCAGCGCGATCAGCCCTGCGCCGATCAGCCAGACTTCACGGCGGTGACGCAGATGCCCACCGATCATCAGACTCAGGGCCATCAGGGTCCAAACGATGGACAGGCCGGCCTGCACCAGCATCGATTCAAGCAGCAGATCCAGCGCGAACGGCACGCCACCCCAGTGGTGGGCCGCGCGCATCACCAGCGCGGTAAAGAAGGCGAACAGTGAAACACCGGCAATCACCTGCGTGGCGTTATCGGTGTAATCCTTGCGGATCGCCAGTTGCGTGACTGCGTTGCGGGACCAGACATAAACGCCGAACAGGGCGAACAACAGGCCCAGCTCCAGCGGGTTGATCAGTGGCACATAGGGCAACGGCTCGGCGGTGCCGTCGCTGGCCATGTTCGCCAGCCAGAACCAGCCGAGCATCAACAACGCCAACGGCGCGGCGGCATAGACCCGGTACTCGCGGGGATAAGCCGACACTGGCCATGGCCACGCGCGCGGTGCGGCCATCAGCACCAGATACAGGCTCGGCAGAATCGCCCAGCCCAACCAGCGCCAGGCGTTGTACTGCTCCGACAACAGCAGCAAGCCATAACGCAGCTCCAGGGCCAACACGCCGATCAATAGCCAGCAACCGAGTACATGGGCGGTGCTCTGGGCTTTTTCGGGCAGCATCGACGCCAGACGCTGCAACGAGATGAAATGCACGACGAACACCGCGGCCCAAACCAGCCAGCCGAAGTTGGCGGCCGGGTGATAACGCGAATGCCAGGCCGCGAGCAACACCAGACCGGCGGCGGGAATCAGCAAGGTGCAGAGCAAACCCAGCGACGACCACTTCAGGCGCAGCGCCAGCACCGCCCACAGCGCCACACTCACCGCCGCGACCGCCAGCAGCAACGTCGCTTGCAGGTTCACAGGCGCAAAACGCAGCACTTCGCTGATCCACGCCAGTGCCCACCAACCCGTGCCCCACACCAGCAACACTTCGGACAAGCGCTGCAGGCTCAACACATCGAAAGCCGAAGCATGGTTGCCTAGCTGCAAACGCCAGGCCCCGACAAATGCCGCCAGTCCCAGCACCAGCGGTGTCCAGAACCCGCTATGCGCCAACGGTCGCAACCCTTCGCTGAGCAGCGGCCCGAGCAGGTCTGGCCCGGCGAACAGAAACGCTACGCCGCCGATCACCTGCAACAGCAGACCAAAGACAAAACTCACCCGCTGCTTCAGGTACAGACTCAGCCAGATGATGAACAAACCACTGGCCGCCCACACCGCACTCGCGGTTTGCCACGGCAACACGAACAGCACAGCCAGGTTGATCAGCACCAGACCGGCCAATAGCACCACCGACAAGCCACGCAACAAACGCACGTCACTGCGCACCATTTCGTCCCGGGCCGCCAACAACATGCCGGCGATCAGTGCCAGCCCGATCAAGGATGCGCTGAGCAAACCGCTCCAGCCGGCGCTGAATACCGCAGCCGAGTCTCCGCTCGCCCCTCGCAGCCGCACCAGGAACAACGCACCGCCGAGCAGTTGCACGGCGAACGCACTGAACAGGAACGCCCGCGATTGCAGGCGCAGGCCGACGAACAGCGTCGCCAACCCGGCCAGCGCCCAACTGATCGCCGTGCCGTGAGTGAAGAAAAACAGCGGCGCCAGCAGATAGAGGAACGTCAGGCCCAGGCAGGCCAGCACCGGCAACCCCTGGCGTTCCCACGGCAACGCCTGTTCAGGCAACGCTTTGCGTAATTGGTAGAAGCTGAACAGCAGCGCCACGCCGAGCATCAGCGCCCCCAGCGGCGCACCGTCGAGCAGGCTGCTCTCGCCGCTGCGCAATTCGCTGATAAAAGCCAACGCCGAGCCCAATTGCAGCAGCAAGGCAAAGGCCCGCGCCAGCGGCCGTCGTTGACGCAGGCCGAGCCAGAAAATCCCCGCGCCTTCCACCGCCCAGGCTGCGGCAGTCCAACGCGCATCAAGCCCCAGAGGGATCGCCAGACTGGCGAAGATCACCCCCAGCGCCAGACAGGTTTCGGCCAGCAACAGTGCCCGGCCCCCCATCAGCAACCGGGCCAGCCCCATGTAAATCATGCCCAGGGCCAAGGCGCTGAAGGCCGCGGCAAATTCAAAGTGCTCCACCAGTGCGAACTGCAGACCGAAGCCCACCAACGGTGGCGCGAACAGCATCATGCCGTCAACGTAATCGCCCTTGTGCGCCGACCAGCGCAGCAGCGCTTCACGGCTGTCGTCCTCGGGCGCGTCGCTCATTTCCAGCAACTTGCGCCGGGTGAACAACAAACCGATGGCCAGGTACATCAGGAAGAACAGAATCAGGAACGGCTCGGTACTCCACAGCAGCTCCGGTCTATAGGAGCGCAGGCCCCAGGCAAAGCCGATGCCGAAGGTGCCGACAAACCCGATCAGGTTGAGCAGCCGCCAGGCCTTGAACCACGCGATGGCGAGGATGCCAGCGTTGAGCAGGGCGAAATAGCTGAACAGCGCGACGTGATTGCCGGCGCCGGTGGAGGTCAGGATCGGCGCGGCGAAACCGCCCAACGCGGCAGCGGCGGCCAGGCCCAAAGCATTTTGGGTAATGGCGAGAATCGCCGAGAACACCGTCACCACCACCAACAGGCCCAATGCTGCCTTGGGATCAAGCAACGGATGCAGACGCATCGCGGCAAATACCGTCAGGTACAACACCGCGATCCCGGTGCCTTGCAGCATCAGCGCGTAGTTGCTGTTGCGCAGTCTCAGCCACCAGCCCAGGGCGAGCAGGCCCAAGGCCGCCGCCGCGACACCGGCGTAGCGCAACTCGATCGGCACCACCATGCCTTCGGTGGCATAACGCAACAGGAAAGCCAGGCCGAGGAACAACAGCACCACGCCGACCCGCAATACGGTATTGCCGCCGAACAGCCAATTGCGTGCGCCGCTGATGGCGCGCTCGATGAAGTTCGGGCCGCGCGGCTCGGCCGGTTGCTGCGGTTCGCGGGCGACCGGCTCGGGCTGCCAGACATCGGCGGGCAACGGACGACTGGTTTCGGCAGCGGCCGCGGTGATGGGTTCGAATTCGGGGGGTAGCTCCCAGACCAGCTCCGTGGGTGCGACAGGGGCTTGCTCAAGAATGATTTCAGGCGACTCAGCGGGTTCGCTAACAACCGGTTCGCCTGGTTCAGGTGCCTTGGCACCCGACACCTCCAGCAACGCCAGTCGCTGCTCGACCGCATTCAGCGCAACCTGAGCCTGATCGAGTAAACGTCGCTGCTCGGCCGTTTGAGTGCTCAAGCGGCCGATACGCATGGCCTGGCCGAGACCCAGCCCGAGCAAAGCGCCCAACAGCGCCTCGCTGAACGACTCGTCAAGAATCCAGCCCAGCAGCAGCCCAATCAGCATTAACATCCATTGCATGGTCGATATCCCTAAGCGGCCCCGTGGCGGGGCTGATCCGTGCGATACAGCCTCTGGCTCAGTCTAGTGAGCAGACACCCGGAGTCCAGTGTGGGAGCGGCGGTGCGCCGCCCCCACACTGGGGTCAAGTTGGCGCTTAGTATATCGATCAGGCCCAACGGACGTTGGGCCTTGCGCACATTTGTTGCTAAAAATTACTCCAAAGCCTTCCAGATATCCGTTGCGTACTCGCGAATGGTCCGGTCGGACGAGAACCAGCCCATCCGCGCGGTGTTCAATACCGCCGAGCGCCACCACTCTTTCGAGTCGTGCCAGTGAGCTTCGACCCGCATCTGCGCGTTCCAGTAAGAGTCGAAATCGGCGCAGACCAGGAAGCGGTCGTAGTCCACCAGCGAATCGATCAGCGCGGTATAACGGGACGGATCGTCTGGTGAGAACACCCCGCTGCGAATCGCTTGCAGCACGTCGTTGAGCCGATGGGAGGCGGCGATGTCCGGCGCGGCGTTGAATTCATGGTTACGCTTGCGCGCTTCCACTTGCTGGGCGCTGAGACCAAAAATAAACATGTGCTCGGCACCGATGCGCTCGCACATTTCCACGTTGGCCCCGTCCAGGGTACCGATGGTCAGCGCGCCGTTGAGGCCGAATTTCATGTTACTGGTGCCCGAGGCTTCGAAGCCGGCAGTGGAAATCTGCTCCGACAAGTCCGCCGCCGGAATGATGCTCTCGGCCAGGCTGACGTTGTAGTTGGGCAGGAACACCACTTTGAGCAAGCCGCGCACCGTCGGGTCGTTGTTGACCACCCGCGCAATGTCGTTGGTCAGCTTGATGATCAGCTTGGCTTGGTGATAACTGGCCGCCGCCTTGCCGGCGAAGATTTTCACCCGCGGTACCCAGTCGGTTTCCGGCTCGGCACGAATCGCCTGATACAGCGCGACGGTGTGCATCAGGTTAAGCAACTGACGCTTGTATTCGTGGATCCGCTTGACCTGCACATCGAACATCGCCGCCGGATTGACCGCGATCCCCAGCCGCTCATGAATCAGATACGCCAGGGCTTTCTTGTTGTGCAGCCGCTGTTCGGCGAACTGCTTGCGAAATGCAGTCTTCTCGGCAAACGGCTCCAGCGCGAGCAAGCGCTCCTCGGGGTTGTCCAGCAGATTCGGGCCGAGGGCGTCGACCAGCATGGAGGTGAGTTCGGGGTTGGCCTGATAGAGCCAGCGGCGGAAGGTAATGCCATTGGTCTTGTTGTTGATCCGGTCCGGGTAAAGCTTGTGCAGCTCGGAGAACACCGTGCTGCGCATCAGCTGCGTGTGCAGGCCGGACACGCCATTGACGCTGTGGGAACCCAGGAATGCCAGGTTACCCATGCGCACGCGGCGACCGTTGTCTTCCTCGATCAGCGAAATCGCACGCAGCACGTCGAAATCGTGAACACCTTTGGCTCGCAACGAGTCGATGTGCTGGGCGTTGATCAAGTAAATGATCTGCATGTGCCGGGGCAGCATCCGTTCCATCAGACTGACCGGCCAGGTTTCCAGCGCTTCCGGCAACAGCGTGTGGTTGGTGTACGACAGCGTGTCGACCGTGATCTGCCACGCCGCATCCCACGCCACGTCATAGACGTCGACCAACTGACGCATCAGTTCGGCCACGGCGATCGAGGGGTGAGTGTCGTTGAGTTGAATGGCGGCGTGATCGCCCAGGGTCAGCACCGAGGTGTGCATGTTGCGATGGCGACGCAACAAGTCCTGCAAGGACGCGGAAACGAAGAAATATTCCTGGCGCAGGCGCAACTCCTGGCCGGCCTCGTTGCTGTCCGCCGGGTAAAGCACGCGGGAGATACTTTCTGCCCAGGCCACTTCCGCGACCGCGCCCAAGTGGTCGCCCGCGTTGAAGCGCTCCAGATGCAATTCTTCCATGGCCCGGGCGCGCCACAGCCGCAGGGTGTTGACGCTTGCACCACGCCAACCGACCACCGGGGTGTCGTAGGCGATGGCCCGCACGGTTTCCGACGGAGACCAGACTTGCCTGGACTTGCCGGCTTCATCGGTCACGGTTTCGACACTGCCGCCGAAACCGATCGGGTAGGCCACCTCTGGTCGTTCGAACTCCCACGGGTTGCCGAAGTCCAGCCAGTGTTCGGTCTGCTCCTGCTGCCAGCCGTCGACGATGGCCTGGCGGAACAAACCGTGTTCGTAACGAATGCCATAACCATGGCCGGCGATGCCGAGGGTCGACATGCTTTCCATAAAGCATGCCGCCAGACGTCCGAGGCCACCGTTGCCCAGTGCCGCATCGGGCTCCAGTAGACGGATGCGTTCGATGTCGACCCCCAGTTCGGTCATGGCCTCGCGGGCCACATCGAGCAAGCCGAGGTTGCTCAGGCTGTCGTAGAGCAAGCGACCGATAAGAAATTCAAGGGATAGGTAATAAACGCGTTTCTGGCCTTTGCGGTAGATCTGCCGGGTGTGGTCCATCCAGTGCTCGACCATGTGATCACGCGCCGCCAGGGCAATGGCTTCGAACCAGTCATGGTCGAAGGCGTGATCCGGGTCTTTACCCACCGCGTAAGTGAGCTTGGTCAAGACGGCGTCGCGGAATGCGGCCACCTCTGCTTCGCGAACAAGTGGTTCTTGAGTCATCGATAAGACCTCGAGCGAGCGTGAAGTTGTCTGAGCCTAGTCGGTCTGACAGACCGTAGAGACTCTGGTTCGGCAGTTTTTCCTGTTAGTACGAGATAGATCGACATTACGTTGTCGTGGGCCAGAAACAATGCAGGGGCCGTGCCGGACACAGGACTATTTTGCGACAAGCAAAAAAAATCTGGCGAAAGGTTGTTCAAAAATCCACCAGTCCCGGTATGATCGCGCGCCCTGATGCACACGCTGGTAACAACCGATGATGAAGCCCAACCTGATCGCCGCCGCGGAAATCGATCGCCTCGATACCTGGGCCAAGTACTCTGCCCCAATGTGCGGCTCGTGCATGTCCAGCTGCTGCACGCTGCCGGTCGAGGTCAAGATCAAGGATCTGATCCGTATCGGCATCGTCGACGAATTCGAACTGGGCGATCCACCCAAGAACATCGCCAAGCGCTTGCAGAAGGAAGGGATTGTCGAGCGCTACAACCAGAAGTCCGAGATCTTCACCCTCCAGCGCATGAGCAACAACGATTGCCTGTACCTGGATCGTAAAAGCCGTTTGTGCACTATTTATGATAAGCGCCCGGACACCTGCCGCAACCACCCGAAGATCGGACCGCGGCCAGGGTATTGCGCGTACAAGCCTAAAGAAGTGGTGCGCGAGACCAGCAGCTCCAGCCGCACCCTCGAAAAGTTTTAAAGCCGCCTCGATCCCCGTAGCAGCTGTCGAGCCCCAGCGAGGCTGCGTTCGGCAGCGCAGCAGTCGCAGGCCTGAAAACACGATTTATATGATGCACCGCAGCGTTTGATTTCACGACTGCTGCGCAGTCGAACGCAGCCTCGCAGGCTCGGCAGCTGCTACAGCCAGACAAACAAAAACGCCCCCGGCCTTTCGACCGGGGGCGTTTTCATTCAGCCTGAGTTAACTCAGTTCTTGGCTTTCTTGGCAGCGCGGGTACGCTCGCCTTCGTCCAGGATCTTCTTACGCAGGCGGATCGACTTAGGTGTCACTTCGCACAGCTCGTCATCCTGGATGAATTCCAGGGCCTGTTCCAGAGTGAAGCGAACAGGTGGAACCAGGGCGATGGTTTCGTCTTTACCCGAAGCACGCATGTTGTCGAGCTTCTTGCCTTTGGTTGGGTTGACGCCCATGTCGTTGTCACGGCTGTTCAGACCAACGATCTGACCGTTGTAGATCTCTTGACCGTGCTCAACGAACAGCTTGCCACGCGCCTGCAGGGTTTCCAGGGAGTAGGTCAGCGCCTTGCCGGTTTCTACCGATACCAGAACACCGTTCTGACGACCGGACATGTCGCCGGACTTCATGGTGTCGTAGCGATCGAAGATCGAGGTCAGGATGCCAGCACCGTTGGTCAGGGTCAGGAACTGGTTACGGAAACCGATCAGACCGCGAGCAGGGATGTTGTACTCCAGACGAACACGGCCTTTGCCATCCGGCACCATGTTGGTCAGGTCGCCTTTACGCAGGCCCATCTCTTCCATGACCTTGCCCTGGGATTCTTCAGGGGTGTCGATGGTTACGTTTTCGAACGGTTCCTGCTTCACGCCGTCAACTTGACGGATGATCACTTCCGGACGACCAACGCCCATTTCGAAGCCTTCGCGACGCATGGTTTCGATCAGTACCGAGAGGTGCAACTCACCACGGCCGGAAACCTTGAACTTGTCAGCCGAGTCGCCTTCTTCAACGCGCAGTGCAACGTTGTACAGCAGCTCTTTGTCCAGACGTTCCTTGATGTTACGGGAAGTCACGAACTTGCCTTCTTTACCGCAGAAAGGCGAGTCGTTTACCTGGAAGGTCATGGAAACGGTTGGCTCGTCAACGGTCAGAGGCTTCATCGCCTCGACGTTGTCCGGCTGGCACAGGGTGTCGGAGATGAACAGCGAGTCCATACCGCTCACGCACACGATGTCACCGGCAAACGCTTCTTCAACGTCGATACGGTGCAGGCCGTGGTGACCCATCAGCTTCAGGATACGACCGTTACGCTTCTTGCCGTCGGCGCCAATGGCCACGACTGGAGTGTTCGGCTTGACGCTACCACGAGCGATACGGCCAACACCGATAACACCCAGGAAGCTGTTGTAGTCCAGTGCCGAGATTTGCATCTGGAACGGGCCTTCACGGTCAACTTTAGGAGCCGGTACGTTGTCGACGATCGACTGGTACAACGGGGTCATGTCTTCAGCCATGTCGGTGTGGTCCAGACCGGCGATGCCGTTCAGGGCCGAGGCGTAGACGACTTTGAAGTCCAGCTGTTCTTCGGTAGCACCCAGGTTGTCGAACAGGTCGAAGATCTGGTCCAGAACCCAGTCCGGACGCGCGCCTGGACGGTCAACCTTGTTGATGCACACGATTGGACGCAGGCCGGCTTCGAACGCCTTCTTGGTCACGAAACGGGTTTGCGGCATAGGGCCGTCTTGAGCGTCAACCAGCAGCAGAACGGAGTCGACCATCGACATTACACGTTCAACTTCGCCGCCGAAGTCGGCGTGGCCCGGGGTGTCCACGATGTTGATGTGGTAGCCGTTCCAGTTGATGGCGGTGTTTTTCGCCAGAATGGTAATACCGCGCTCTTTCTCCTGGTCGTTGGAGTCCATCACGCGCTCGTCGTTGAGCTCGTTGCGCTCCAGGGTGCCGGATTGACGCAAGAGTTTGTCTACCAGGGTGGTTTTACCATGGTCAACGTGGGCAATGATGGCGATGTTGCGTAGATTTTCGATCACTTGTGTATCTCGATCAGAGGATTCGGTGTGCTGACAAGTCTTGGCAGCGATTAACAGTAGCGTCCGTACAAGCCGTTACAACTTGACGGTGGCATCGGGGGGCCGGTGACGCAGGCCACAGGCAAACAGCCCCGGGCACTTAGCTCGGTCGATAAACGCGCACATTGGCATGCCCCTCACTGAGCAAATGGTGGGCATGCAGGCGACTCATCACGCCTTTGTCGCAATACAGCAGGTACTGGCGAGTAGGGTCCAGTTCCTTGAAACGAGCGTTCAGTGCATAAAACGGCATCGTCTGTACCTCGATACCAGGAAGCTCCAGCGGGTCGTCTTCGGCGGCATCCGGGTGACGGATATCGATGATGATCTGGCCCGCCAGCGCTTCGCTGACTTCTTCAATCTGCAAGTCCTGGCCCAATTCGTCGATCACCCGATCGATCGGCACCAGTTTGGCGTTCTCGAGCGCGCGCTCAAGGACTGCCATGTCGAATTCTTTCTCTTCGTGCTCCACGCGGTAGCGCTTGGCCGCCGTCTTCGGATTGACCGAGATGACCCCGCAGTACTCCGGCATGTGCCGGGCGAAATCGGCGGTGCCGATCTCGTTGGCCGTGTCGATGATGTCCTGCTTGTGACTGGCGATCAGTGGACGCAAGACCAGCTTGTCGGTCACGCAGTCGATCACGGACAGGTTCGGCAACGTCTGGCTCGACACCTGGGAGATCGCCTCACCCGTGACCAGCGCTTCGATGTGCAGTCGATCGGCAATTCGGGAAGCAGCGCGCAACATCATACGCTTCAAAACTACACCCATATGACTGTTATCGACTTTCCCGAGAATTTCTCCCAGAACTTCCTCGAACGGCACACTGACAAATAACACGCGTTGGGAGCTGCCGTACTTCTTCCAGATGAAGTGCGCGACTTCCATGACGCCCAATTCGTGGGCGCGTCCGCCCAGGTTGAAGAAGCAGAAGTGGCTCATCAGCCCGCGGCGCATGATCTGGTAGGCCGCAACGGTGGAATCGAAGCCGCCGGACATCAGTACAAGCGTCTGTTCCAGGGCCCCGAGCGGATAACCGCCGATGCCGTTGTGCTGGCTGTGGATCACGAACAACCGTTGGTCGCGAACTTCGATACGGACTTCGATTTCGGGCTTTTTCAGGTCGATTCCGGCGGCACCACACTGACGGCGCAACTGGCTGCCGACATATTTCTCGATGTCTATCGAACTGAATGGGTGCTTGCCGGCGCGCTTGCAGCGCACCGAGAAAATCTTCCCGGCCAGCGCATCGCCGTAGTGCTGCTTGCACTTCTCGACGATGTCGTCGAAGTCGCCCAGCGGGTACTCGTCGATCTGCAAAAAGTGCGCGATGCCCGGCGTGCAAGTCAGGCGCTCGCCCATCTCTTTCAGGACCTTGGGGTCGCTGACGCGGGTTTCCAGCTCGAGATTGTCCCACACACCGTTCACCACCACGGCCGGGTCCAGGTCGCGGAGCACGGTACGGATGTTTTTGGCCAACTGGCGGATGAAACGCATCCGTACCGGGCGGCTCTTGATGGTGATCTCGGGGAAGACTTTTACGATTAGTTTCATGAAAACAGCGCGCGCAGGGCCAGCCGAAAAAGGGGGGCGCGGATTATAGCGGAAATTGCTCAAGGTTTAACCAGTTAATGTGCAGAAGGTTTTGCATGCACCAAAACAGGTCATTTATGGAAATCGACGCTACATTACAGGGCGATATTTTGCGCTTTATGGTGCGCCGCCCCCTTGCAAGCGTGATATTGGGGCAAAAAACCCATGATGAGGCACTGGCATGCAATTTGCTCCCTTGTGAGGCAGGTTGCCATGGCAGAGTATTCGCGCCGGCATCACCCACATTTAAGGGCATCCATTACTAGCCCTAAGCCACCCGGAGGACACTATGTCGAAGTCGGTTCAACTCATCAAAGATCATGACGTCAAGTGGATTGATCTGCGCTTCACGGACACCAAAGGCACTCAGCACCACGTGACCATGCCGGCTCGCGATGCGCTGGATGAAGCTTTCTTCGAAGAAGGCAAAATGTTCGACGGTTCCTCCATCGCTGGCTGGAAAGGCATCGAAGCTTCCGACATGATCCTGATGCCGGACGACACCACTGCCGTTCTCGACCCGTTCACCGAAGAGCCGACCCTGATCCTGGTTTGCGACGTGATCGAGCCTTCGACCATGCAAGGCTACGACCGTGACCCACGGGCGATCGCCAAGCGTGCCGAGGAATACCTGAAGTCGACCGGTATCGGCGACACCGTATTTGTGGGTCCAGAGCCTGAGTTCTTCATCTTCGACGAAGTGAAGTTCAAGTCCGACATCTCCGGCTCGATGTTCAAAATCTACTCCGAACAAGGTTCGTGGATGTCCGACCAGGACGTGGAAGGCGGCAACAAAGGCCACCGTCCAGGCGTCAAAGGCGGCTACTTCCCGGTTCCGCCGTTCGACCACGACCACGAAATCCGTACCTCCATGTGCAACGCCATGGAAGAAATGGGCCTGACCATCGAAGTTCACCACCACGAAGTGGCGACTGCCGGTCAGAACGAAATCGGCGTGAAGTTCAACACCCTGGTTGCCAAGGCTGACGAAGTTCAGACCCTGAAATACTGCGTACACAACGTAGCTGACGCATACGGCCGCACCGCGACCTTCATGCCTAAGCCGCTGTACGGCGACAACGGTTCGGGTATGCACGTTCACCTGTCCATCGCCAAAGATGGCAAGAACACCTTCGCTGGCGAAGGCTATGCCGGCCTGTCCGACACCGCTCTGTACTTCATCGGCGGTATCATCAAGCACGGTAAGGCTCTGAACGGCTTCACCAACCCGTCGACCAACTCCTACAAGCGTCTGGTCCCAGGCTTCGAAGCTCCAGTGATGCTGGCCTACTCGGCCCGCAACCGTTCCGCTTCGATCCGTATTCCTTACGTGTCCAGCCCTCGCGCTCGCCGTATCGAAGCCCGCTTCCCGGATCCGGCAGCTAACCCGTACCTGGGCTTCGCTGCACTGTTGATGGCTGGCCTGGACGGCATCCAGAACAAGATCCACCCTGGCGATGCAGCTGACAAAAACCTGTACGACCTGCCGCCTGAAGAGGCGAAAGAGATCCCACAAGTTTGCGGCAGCCTGAAAGAAGCCCTGGAAGAGCTGGACAAAGGTCGTGCGTTCCTGACCAAAGGCGGCGTTTTCAGCGACGACTTCATCGACGCTTACATCGCTCTGAAAAGCGAAGAAGAAATCAAGGTTCGTACCTTCGTACACCCACTGGAATATGAGCTGTACTACAGCTGCTGATCCGGTAGCGCTGCACTACGCAGCGTGACAAAAGAGAGGCCTCCTTCGGGAGGCCTTTTTTGTGGGCGAACGTCTGTCATCGAATGCCCGGTTGCGTGCATCATGGCCTTCACCCGATAAAGTCGAGATCCTCCATGCGCCTACGCTCATCCCTTGCCTTGCTCACTGCCCTGCTGGCCAACAGCGCTTTCGCCAGCCCGGCACCTGCCGCCCTCGCCCCACTGCTTGGCACCATCGAGGAGCGCCTGGCGATTGCCGATCAAGTCGCGTTGAGCAAATGGGACAGCGGTAAACCCGTCGAGGACCGTCAGCGCGAGCGTGAGGTGATTGCCGGCGCCGTTGCCCTGGCACCTGCTTATAAATTGAGCAACGAAGCCGTCGAACAGTTCTTCTCGGCGCAGATCGAGGCCAACAAACTGGTGCAATACGCGCATTTGTCTGACTGGCATGCGCAAGGCAAGGCACCCGACGATCCTCGCCCCGACCTCGTCGGGCAGATCCGCCCGCAACTTGATCAGTTACAAAAACGCCTGCTGCAACAACTGGCCGATTTCAGCCCTTATCGCAACGACCCGCAGTGCCCGTCCTGGCTGGCCAAGGCCAATAAAACCGGCACCCAAGTATCTCTGCGCGAGCTCGCCAAGGTACGCGCCAGCGCTGAGTTGTGCAGCGCCAGCCGCTGAGCCGGCCTGCCGACATGCGCTGATGTGCTCTATGCTCAGCGCTTAGTCGCCACGAACGGAACAGGGCCGGACACTTGCCCAACGGCCAATGGAAGCCTGCAATGCGCTCATTGTTGTTATGCCTGCTCGTACTGATCGCCCTGCCCGCCGCTGCGCAGATCTATAAGTACACCGACGCCAATGGCAACACCGCCTACAGCAATCAGCCGCCCGACGGCGTCAAAGCCCGGCCGGTCGAATTGCCACCGCTCAACAGCGTCGAGCGTCAGTCGCCCAGCGAACCCGTAGCACCGCCGCAAGCCAGTAGCCGTGACCAACCGCACAGCGCCTATCAGGTGCTGGAGCTGAGCGGCCTGCCCACCGAAGAAGCCTTGCGCGCCAACGACGGCACGTTCACCGTCAGCGTATTGATCAATCCACGCCTGCAAGGCACTCATCGATTGAGGCTGTTACTGGACGGTCAACCCTACGGCCAGCCGAGCAACGTGCCGACTCTGCAACTGGTGAACATCGACCGTGGCGAACATAACCTTGCGGTTCAGGTGATCGACGGGCAAAACGTCGTGCAACAGAGCCCCACCGTGACGCTCACCGTGCAACGGGTGCATAAACCTTGAGGGCCTGGCTGTTGATCGCGTGCCTGGTCAGCCTGCCGGCGATGGCCGAGGTCTTCACATATATCGACGCTCAGGGTAATCGGGTCTTCACCGATCAGCCGGGCGCCCGCAATGCCAAACGTGTGCCGTTGGCGACAAGCAATCGAATGTCGGCCAACCCGAGTGGCGCAGCGCCCATGACCGCCGCGAAAACAAACCCGGCCAAACCATTGTTTCATTACGACATGCTTCGGGTGCTGGTGCCGGAACCGGATGCCACGATCCGTAGCAGTGCCGGTGAGTTGATCGTCAGCGTTACCAGCGAACCCGGCCTGCAACAGGGTCATCGTTACCGTTTGCTGCTGGACGGCCAGCCCACCGCCGAGCCCGGCCCCAGCCCGGTGTTCGCCCTGAGCAATATCGACCGCGGCAGTCACAACCTGTCGGTGGAAATCCTCGACGAACAGGGCCGCACCGTCGAACGCACGGCCAATCAACCGTTCCATATGCTGCGCATTTCCCTGGCGCAGAAACGCCAGGTCAAACCCTGCACCCTCACCGACTACGGCCAACGGCCGGAATGCCCCCTTAAAGACAAGCCTGAAGAAGAAAAAAGCGCCTTCTTGCCCTTCTTCTAACCTCGTTCAGGTTTGCGCACTATATTGGTGCAAACATCTGCACCATACCCACATCTCAGCCCATTTTGGTTCGAAAGTACTCGAAAAAACTGGCAGAACGCCATGCAAACGAGCGTAAAACGCCCGTTTCAGGCTCTAAACGCTTCTTTTCGGAGCCTTGGTTTGGTTTTTGCATTTTCCTCATACCGGCGCGTTATTCATGCGCATGCCCTGCTCCAAAAGAGGGAGTAGGGCGTGCTCACCGTAAATGGCGATCGCGCAAAGCCCCACGAGACGCAAGACTAGGCATGAGGAGAGAAGTTTGGTTGCTCCAAATGAACGACGAATAACGACGGATTGCGTCTCGTGGGGCTTTGCCCTTCGGGTTGGCGCTGTGATCGCGCCATGCTGCGTTGTAGGACTTGAAAAGGGAACGCCATTCTCTGCGTCCTACGCCTTGCCTGGCGCGATCACAGCGCCAACGCGATTCGCCATTTACGGTGAGCACGCCCTACTATGACCATTAGCGACGCACTACACCGCTTGCTACTCGACAACCTGACCACCGCCACCATCCTGCTCGACGCCGAACTGCGCCTCGAGTACATGAACCCGGCGGCGGAAATGCTCCTGGCCATCAGCGGCCAGCGTAGCCATGGGCAGTTCATCAGTGAGTTGTTCACCGAGTCCACCGAAGCGCTGAACTCCCTGCGCCAGGCAGTTGAGCAGGCACACCCGTTCACCAAGCGCGAAGCGATGCTCACCGCCCTCACCGGCCAGACCTTGACCGTCGACTACGCCGTGACGCCAATCCTGAGCAATGGCGACACGATGCTGCTGCTGGAGGTTCATCCTCGCGACCGCCTCCTGCGGATCACCAAGGAAGAGGCGCAACTGTCGAAGCAGGAAACCAGCAAAATGCTGGTGCGTGGCCTCGCCCACGAGATCAAGAACCCTCTCGGCGGCATTCGTGGCGCGGCTCAGTTGCTCGCCCGTGAGTTGCCGGAAGAAAGCCTGCGCGATTACACCAACGTCATCATTGAAGAGGCCGATCGCCTGCGCAATCTGGTGGATCGCATGCTCGGCTCCAACAAGCTACCGTCGCTGGCCATGTGCAACGTCCACGAAGTGCTGGAGCGTGTGTGTCAGTTGGTGGAGGCCGAAAGTCAGGGCTGCATCACTTTGGTGCGCGACTACGACCCAAGCATTCCAGATGTCTTGATTGATCGCGAACAGATGATTCAGGCAGTCCTGAACATCGTGCGCAACGCGATGCAGGCCATCAGCAGCCAGAACGAGCTGCGCCTTGGCCGCATCAGCTTGCGTACCCGCGCCATGCGCCAGTTCACCATCGGCCACGTGCGCCATCGCCTGGTGACCAAGATCGAGATCATCGACAACGGCCCGGGGATCCCCGCCGAGCTGCAGGAAACCATCTTCTTCCCCATGGTCAGCGGCCGCCCGGACGGTACCGGGCTGGGCCTGGCCATTACCCAGAACATCATCAGCCAGCACCAGGGCTTGATCGAATGTGACAGCCATCCAGGCCACACCACGTTCTCGATCTTTCTGCCACTGGAACAAGGAGCCACATCGACATGAGCCGTAGTGAAACCGTGTGGATCGTCGATGACGACCGTTCTATCCGTTGGGTCCTGGAAAAAGCCTTGCAACAGGAAGGCATGACCACCCAAAGCTTCGACAGCGCCGATGGCGTGATGAGCCGCCTGGCGCGCCAGCAGCCGGACGTGATCATCTCCGACATTCGCATGCCGGGTGCCAGCGGCCTGGACCTTCTGGCGCGGATTCGCGAACAACACCCACGGCTGCCAGTCATCATCATGACTGCCCACTCCGACCTGGACAGCGCTGTCGCGTCCTATCAGGGCGGCGCGTTCGAATATTTGCCCAAGCCGTTCGATGTCGACGAAGCCGTGTCGCTGGTCAAGCGCGCCAATCAACACGCACAGGAACAGCAAGGCCTGGAAGTCGTCCCGACGCTGACCCGCACCCCGGAAATCATCGGCGAAGCGCCGGCGATGCAGGAAGTGTTTCGCGCCATCGGGCGCTTGAGTCACTCCAACATCACCGTGCTGATCAACGGCGAATCCGGCACCGGTAAAGAGCTGGTGGCCCACGCCCTGCACCGTCACAGCCCACGGGCGGCCTCGCCATTCATTGCGCTGAACATGGCGGCGATCCCCAAGGATCTGATGGAGTCCGAACTGTTCGGCCACGAAAAAGGCGCGTTCACCGGCGCAGCCAACCTGCGTCGCGGGCGCTTCGAACAGGCCGACGGCGGCACGCTGTTCCTCGATGAAATCGGCGACATGCCGGCTGACACCCAGACTCGTTTGCTGCGGGTACTGGCGGACGGCGAGTTTTACCGCGTCGGCGGTCATGTGCCGGTGAAGGTCGATGTACGCATCATCGCCGCGACTCACCAGAATCTGGAAACCCTGGTGCATGCCGGAAAATTCCGTGAGGACTTGTTCCACCGCCTCAACGTAATCCGCATCCACATTCCACGGCTGTCGGACCGTCGCGAAGACATCCCGACCCTGGCCAAGCACTTCCTCAGCCGCGCCGCGCAAGAACTGGCGGTGGAACCGAAACTGCTGAAAAGCGAAACCGAGGAATACCTGAAAAACCTGCCATGGCCAGGCAACGTGCGTCAGCTGGAGAACACCTGCCGCTGGATCACCGTAATGGCTTCAGGTCGCGAGGTGCACATCAGCGACCTGCCGCCGGAGCTGCTGAGCCTGCCGCAGGATTCAGCACCGGTAACCAATTGGGAGCAGGCGCTGCGCCAGTGGGCCGACCAGGCTTTGGCACGTGGCCAATCGAGCCTGCTCGACAGCGCCGTACCGGCCTTCGAGCGGATCATGATCGAAACCGCCCTCAAACACACCGCCGGCCGCCGCCGCGACGCCGCCGTGCTGCTGGGCTGGGGGCGTAATACCTTGACGCGCAAGATCAAGGAATTAGGGATGAAGGTAGACGGTGGGGATGATGATGAGGGGGATGAGGGTTAAGTAGCCCTTTAATCATCGCCGTTCTGTAGATCCATTCGCGGGCATGCGTCGCTCCCACGGGATTTTCACCCGTCCTGAGCGAGGCTTGCCCGCGATGCTTTTGGGGCCACCGTGCACCGCGGCAATGCACCGTGAACCGCAATTGCGCACAGCAACCCGTCCCAAATCCCGCGTTCATCTGCAGGAAAAACCATACCGCAAAAACACAAAAGCCCCGGAATACGGGGCTTTCAGCGCTACTCAGCGATTTTTCATTCCAGCATATTAAAAACTGGCACGTCCCCTGCAATAGTCCAATCAGTGGTTCGATTCACTACCCAGTTTCGGGGACCTTGGTACAGGCAGGCCGGGGATTCCCCTCTTTATACCGGGCTCATACCGCAACAGCGACGAGCCCACCCGTTTTGGGGTCCTTGGTACAGGCAGGCCGGGGATTCCCTCTTTACACCGGGCTCACGACACAAAGCGCGAGCCCTCCCGTTTCGGGAACCTTGGTACAGGCAGGCCGGGGATTCCCTCTTTACACCGGGCTCACGACACAAAGCGCGAGCCCTCCCGTTTCGGGAACCTTGGTACAGGCAGGCCGGGGATTCCCTCTTTACACCGGGCTCACGATGCAATGCGCGAGCCCTCCCGTTTTGGGAACCTTGGTACAGGCAGGCCGGGGATTCCCTCTTTTATTGCTCTCGGAGATGGATCTCCAGCCGCCAGCGGTCATCGACCTTGCTACCGGCCCAGTCGCCCTGCAGGGGCCGGGCCGCCACCACCGTCAGCAACAATCCCCCATCACTCAATCGCGTTCGCCAGTTCACGTCCTTGCCGTTGAGCTTAAGCTGACCTTTCTGTGCACGGCCTTCAGCCTCGAACAACAGCGCGACACTGCCGTCGACCAACTCGCCGTGGGTTTTGGGCTCGTTGTTGAACCAAACCACCAGTCCATCATTGGTCACCTCGACCTGCTGCAAAACGCTGGGGTCGGGCGCAGTCAGACGACCGATCATCAGGCCCACCATCACCCCGACAATCGCCAGTGAACCCATCACCCGCAGGAATAGTTTCGAACGGGGATCGGCTTGCGGCGTAGAATGCTGCTCATCTTTACCTTCGGAGCCGTGCATGTTTCACGTCATCCTTTTCCAACCAGAAATTCCGCCGAATACCGGCAACGTTATCAGGCTGTGCGCCAACAGTGGCTGCCACCTGCATTTGATCGAACCGCTGGGCTTCGAGATGGACGACAAGCGCCTGCGCCGGGCGGGCCTCGATTACCATGAGTATGCCACCCTGCAACGCCACGCAGACCTCGCCAGCTGTCTGGAAAGCCTCGGCCACCCTCGGCTGTTCGCCTTTACCACCAAGGGTTCGCGACCGTTCCATGATGCCAGCTTCGCCGAGGGCGATGCCTTCCTGTTCGGCCCGGAAAGCCGCGGCTTGCCAGCCGAAGTGCTCGACGCCCTGCCCGGCGAACAACGCCTGCGCCTGCCCATGCGCGAAGGCTGTCGCAGCCTGAACCTGTCCAACACCGTGGCCATCGCAGTGTACGAGGCCTGGCGTCAGCTCGGGTTCAAGTAACCTCACGATCCGACTACGGGTTTCGTTTGCTCCATGAAAAAAGCGCCTTTGAAGGCGCTTTTTTCATGGAGCAAACAAAGCTTCTTTTTACTGGACGGTCGGAGTCTCGCCAGCCGCCTGCATGCGTTGCAGCTCTTGTGCGTACAGCGCGTCGAAGTTCACCGGGGCCAGCATCAGGGCCGGGAACGAACCGCGGGTCACCAGGCTGTCCAGGGTTTCGCGAGCGTACGGGAACAGGATGTTCGGGCAGAACGCGCCCAGGGTGTGGCTCATCGAAGCCGCGTCCAGGTTCTTGATCAGGAAGATCCCGGCTTGTTGCACTTCAGCGATGAACGCCACTTCTTCACCGTTTTTCACGGTGACCGACAGGGTCAGCACGACTTCGTGGAAGTCGCCTTCCAGCGCCTTCTGACGGGTGTTCAGATCCAGACCGACGCTCGGCTCCCACTGCTGGCGGAAGATTGCCGGGCTTTTCGGGGCTTCGAAGGACAAGTCACGTACGTAGATGCGCTGCAAGGAGAATTGCGGTGCGTTTTCTTCTTCGCTAGCTGCAGTGTTCTGTTGGTCAGTCATCTCAGATCCTTTCTGATCTCGGGTCTTATAGGGTTAGCTATTTCTAAGTAACGCAGTCAGGCCTTGAGCATGGCGTCGAGCTTGCCGGCGCGCTCCAGGGCAAACAAATCATCACAGCCGCCAACGTGGGTGTTGCCGATCCAGATCTGCGGCACGGACGTTCGCCCGGCCTTCTGAGCCATCGCGGCACGCACCTGCGGCTTGCCATCGACCTTGATCTCTTCGAAGGCCACGCCTTTGTTCTCGAGCAGGTACTTGGCTCGCGAGCAATAAGGGCAGTAATCGCTGGAATAGACGACGACGTTGTTCATATCACTTCACCAGCGGCAGATTATCGGCTTTCCAGCTGGAAATACCGCCAGACAGCTTGGCAGCGGTGAAACCGGCTTTCACCAGTTCACGGGCATGAGTACCGGCGGTCTGGCCCATGGCGTCGACCAGGATAATGGTCTTGGCCTTGTGCTTTTCCAGTTCGCCGACGCGAGTGGCCAGTTTGTCCTGAGGAATATTCAACGCGCCAACGATGTGACCGGCGGCGAAATCCTTGGTCGGACGAATGTCGACCACCACGCCTGCGTCCTTGTTGACCAGCCCGGTCAGTTCACCGGTGCTCAGGCTGCGGCCACCGCCTTGCATCTGATAGGCCAATAGCAGGGCCGCCAGTACAACGAAGATACCCACGAGAATGTAGTGGTTGGTGGCGAATTGAATCAGGTGATCAACCATCGAAGGAGGTTCCAGGGCGTTAAAATGTCGGCCAGTATACACAGCCACTATGGTGGGCCAAACCCCGTCCGGCGGTGACGTGGCCGGAACTTCGCTTTAAACTGCCACTCCCTTTTCCATCGCCCTCTTTTAATTCAGCCACGAGTGGAATCCATGACTACCACGCCTAAACCTTTGGTCCTGATTATTCTCGACGGCTTCGGTCACAGTGAGAGCCCTGAATCCAACGCCATCTATGCGGCGAAGAAGCCCGTACTGGACCGTCTGTGGGCCACCGTGCCGAACGGCCTGATCTCGGGCAGCGGCATGGACGTCGGCTTGCCGGACGGCCAGATGGGCAACTCCGAAGTCGGCCACATGAACCTCGGCGCCGGCCGGGTGGTGTATCAGGACTTCACTCGCGTGACCAAAGCGATCCGCGACGGCGAGTTCTTCGAGAACCCGACCATCTGCGCCGCGGTGGATAAAGCCGTCGCTGCCGGCAAAGCCGTGCACTTCATGGGTCTGCTGTCCGATGGCGGCGTTCACAGCCACCAGGACCACCTGATCGCCATGGCTGAGCTGGCCTTCAAGCGCGGCGCCGAAAAAATCTACCTGCACGCCTTCCTCGACGGCCGCGACACGCCGCCGAAAAGCGCCCAGTCGTCGATCGAATTGCTGGATGCAACCTTCGAAGCCCTCGGCAAAGGCCGGATCGCCAGCATCATTGGCCGTTATTACGCCATGGACCGTGACAACCGTTGGGATCGCGTGTCCCAGGCCTACAACCTGATCGTCGATGGCGCCAGCGAATTCAATGCCGCCACCGCCCAGGAAGGCCTGCAGGCCGCGTACGAACGTGGCGAGAGCGACGAATTCGTCAAAGCCACCAGCATCGGTGAGCCGGTGAAGGTCGAAGATGGCGACGCCGTGGTCTTCATGAACTTCCGCGCCGACCGTGCCCGCGAACTGACCCGCGTGTTCGTCGAAGACGATTTCAAGGAATTCGAACGTGCTCGCCAGCCAAAACTGGCCGGTTTCGTCATGCTGACCCAATACGCCGCCAGCATCCCCGCGCCGTCGGCTTTCGCTGCGGGTAGCCTGGAAAACGTACTGGGCGATTACCTGGCGAAAAACGGCAAGACACAGCTGCGCATCGCCGAAACCGAGAAGTATGCCCACGTGACCTTCTTCTTCTCCGGCGGTCGCGAAGAACCGTTCCCGGGCGAAGAACGCATCCTGATCCCGTCGCCGAAAGTCGCCACCTATGACTTGCAGCCCGAGATGAGTGCCCCGGAAGTCACCGACCGCATCGTCGATGCCATTGAAAACCAGCGTTTCGACGTGATCGTGGTCAACTACGCCAACGGCGACATGGTCGGCCACAGCGGTGTATTCGAGGCGGCGGTGAAAGCTGTGGAATGCCTGGACACCTGCGTCGGCCGTATCGTCACGGCGCTGGAAAAAGTCGGCGGCGAAGCCCTGATTACCGCCGACCATGGCAATGTCGAGCAAATGTCCGACGCCTCCACCGGCCAGGCCCACACCGCCCACACCACCGAGCCGGTGCCGTTCATCTATGTCGGCAAGCGTGACTTGAAGGTTCGCGAAGGCGGCGTGCTGGCCGACGTGGCGCCGACCATGCTGAAGTTGCTGGGGCTTGAGAAGCCTGTGGAAATGACCGGGACTTCGATTCTGGTGTAATCCGCTTCTTCAAAAACACCGCCAAACCCTGTGGGAGCGGGCTTGCCCGCGATAGCGATCTGACAGCCAACCGCTATGTTGAATGTCAGGACGTCATCGCGGGCAAGCCCGCTCCCACATTGGTTTTCAGTGTTTTTCACTCCAGTTATCACACAGTCCCAATTGGGCGTTTTTTTTGCAGCGTGGGGCGGGCATACTAGGCCGTCCCTTTCCCTGGTGTCGCCCGCCTCTATGCTTCGCGTCCTGATAGCCCTCGCTCTGACATGCCTGCTCCAACCGGCCTTTGCCGACGAGCGCACGCAAACCCAACAACAGTTGGACGCCACGCGTCAGGACATTGCCGAACTGAAAAAGCTGCTGGGCAAGCTGCAGGAAGAAAAATCCGGGGTGCAGAAAGACCTCAAAGGCACCGAAACCGAGATGGGCAAGCTCGAGAAGCAGGTCGATGCGCTGCAAAAAGAGCTGAAGAAAAGCGAATCCGAGCTCCAGCGACTCGATGCCGAGAAAAAAAAACTCCAGAGCGCGCGCATTGACCAGCAACGACTGATCGCCATCCAGGCCCGCGCGGCCTATCAGAATGGCCGCCAGGAGTACCTGAAACTGCTGCTCAACCAGCAGAACCCGGAAAAATTCGCCCGCACCCTCACCTATTACGACTACCTGAGCCAGGCCCGCCTGGAGCAGCTGAAGAATTTCAACGAAACCCTGCGCCAACTGGCCAATGTCGAAAAAGACATCTCGATGCAGCAAGCGCAATTGCTGGTGCAGAAAAGCAGCCTCGACAGCCAGCGCGACGAACTCGACAAGGTCCGCAAGGAGCGCCAGCAAGTCCTGGCCAAGCTCAACGACGACGTGAAAGCTCGAGACCAGAAACTGGCCGCCCGCGAGCAGGATCAGGCAGACCTGTCTAAAGTCCTTAAAACCATTGAAGAAACCCTGGCCCGCCAGGCCCGTGAGGCAGAAGAAGCGCGGCAAAAAGCGCTGATCGCCCAGCAGGAAGCCGAAAAAAAGCGGTTACGTGAGGCTCAGGCAGCAGCAGACGCCACCGATGCCCCACGCAAACCCGTCAAATCGACGCCCGGCGCCCTGGTTTCAAGTTCAGGCGAGACCTTTGGCGGCCCCTTTGCTTCCACCCGCGGCAAACTTCCATGGCCGGTTGATGGTCGACTGCTGGCGCGCTTCGGTGAAACCCGTGGCGACGATGCCCGAACCAAATGGGACGGCGTGATGATCAGCGCCTCCGCCGGCAGCCAGGTGCATGCCGTGCACGGCGGTCGCGTGGTGTTTGCCGACTGGCTGCGTGGGGCCGGGCTGCTGGTGATTCTCGACCACGGCAACGGTTTTTTGAGTCTTTACGGTCACAACCAGACGCTGCTCAAGTCTGCGGGTGACGTGGTAAAAGCCGGTGAATCCATCTCCACTGTCGGTAACAGTGGCGGGCAGGACACACCAGCACTGTATTTCGCTATTCGTCAGCAGGGTCACCCGAGTGATCCGGCGCAATGGTGCCGCGCGCAAGGATAGGCGTTGAGTCACCTACATTAGGAGTTCGTTCGACATGCTGCATTTGTCCCGCCTTACCTCGCTGGCCCTGACGATCGCCCTGGTGATCGGCGCGCCTCTGGCGTTTGCCGCTCAACCGGCCCCGGCGGTCGCGCCTGCCGGCACTGCTGCGACCACCAAGGCGCCATTGCCGCTGGACGAGTTGCGCACCTTTGCCGAAGTCATGGACCGGATCAAGGCAGCCTATGTAGAACCGGTTGACGACAAGACCCTGCTGGAAAACGCCATCAAAGGCATGCTCAGCAACCTCGACCCGCACTCCGCCTACCTGGGCCCGGAAGACTTCACTGAATTGCAGGAAAGCACCAGCGGCGAATTCGGCGGCCTGGGCATCGAAGTCGGCGCGGAAGACGGTTTCATCAAAGTGGTTTCGCCTATCGATGACACCCCGGCCTCCAAGGCTGGCATCCAGGCCGGCGACTTCATCGTCAAGATCAACGGCCAGCCGACTCGCGGCCAAAGCATGACCGAAGCCGTGGACAAGATGCGCGGCAAGATCGGCCAGAAGATCACCCTGACCCTGGTCCGCGACGGCGGCACTCCGTTCGACGTGACCCTGGTCCGCGCCACCATCCAGGTGAAAAGCGTCAAGAGCCAGCTGCTGGAATCCGGCTACGGCTACATCCGCATCACCCAGTTCCAGGTCAAGACCGGCGAAGAGGTCTCCAAGGCCTTGGCCAAGCTGCGCAAGGACAACGGCAAGAAACTCAGCGGCATCGTCCTCGACCTGCGTAACAACCCGGGCGGCGTGCTGCAATCGGCGGTGGAAGTGGTCGACCACTTCATCACCAAGGGCCTGATCGTCTACACCAAGGGCCGCATCGCCAACTCTGAACTGCGCTTCTCCGCCACCGGCAAGGACGAAAGCGAAGCCGTGCCAATGGTCGTGCTGATCAACGGCGGCAGCGCCTCGGCCTCGGAAATTGTCGCCGGCGCCCTGCAGGATCAGAAACGTGCGGTGGTCATGGGCACCACCAGTTTCGGCAAAGGCTCGGTCCAGACCGTGTTGCCGCTGAACAACGATCGCGCACTGAAAATCACCACGGCGCTGTATTACACGCCGAACGGCCGCTCGATTCAGGCTCAGGGCATCGTCCCGGACATCGAAGTGCGCAAGGCCAAGATCACCAACGAGCAGGACGGCGATTACTTCAAGGAAGCCGATCTGCAAGGTCACTTGGGCAATGGCAACGGCGGCGCCGACAAACCGAGCGGTTCGGGCGGCAAAGCCAAGGCCATGCCGCAGGATGACGATTACCAATTGGCCCAGGCCCTGAGCCTGCTCAAAGGGCTGAGCATCACCCGCGGCCACTGAGATGCGCCTGCGGTTACTACTCGGTCTGCTGTGCAGTCTGGCGGGAGTTGCTCACGCAGCACCTGCCACGACAGCGACCACACCTCACAAGGCTTATCTGAGCCTGATCATCGATGACCTGGGGCAGAACCTGCCCCGGGATCGCCGCGTGCTGGCCCTGCCAGGCCCGGTCACCACGGCAATCATGCCCGATACACCCCACGCCACCGAATTCGCCCGCGAAGCCCATCGCGCCGGCAAGACTGTCATTCTGCATATGCCCATGGACCCGGCCACCGGACCATTCGCCTGGCATCCCGAGTTGCCCATCGAAGAACTTGAAAAGCGCCTGAACGCCGCGTTCAACATGGTGCCCTATACCGCCGGCATCAATAACCACATGGGTAGCCGCATGACCGCTCAGCAACCGGCCATGGCCTGGCTGATGGCGGACTTGCAGCGTCGGCACAAATTCTTCGTCGACAGCCGCACCAGTGCGCAAACCGTGGCCGCCGCCGAGGCGCAGAAGATTGGCTTGGCAAGTGTTTCGCGGGACGTGTTTCTGGATGACGAGCCCACCGAAACGGCGATCTTCACGCAGCTACAGACGGCGATCAGCCTGGCGCGCAAGCAGGGTTCGGCGGTGATGATCGGGCATCCGTATCCGCAGACTCTGGCGGTGCTGGAGCGTGAGTTGCCCAAGCTCAAGGCACAGGGAATTGACTGGATCGACATCAAATTGATGATCAGCGTGCGCGGCAATCGTGCGACGGCTGCTCATGGCAAGGATGGCGTCTACCGCTGACTTGCCGCACCTCCCACAGTGTTTTGCGTAAGCTACGAGGTTCGGTGTTGGGATTTAGAGATACCGCGCCATGATGTCGTCCACCACACCTTCCTTGCGCAACTGATCCAGCGCGGCTTGCAGCTTGGCGACAGTCTCATCCGGCACGTCCTTGTTCAGCGCCAGGTACAGCTCGGCGCTGTTGAAGCGCAGTACGGTCTTGAGCCCGGTTACCCCGTCCAGCCGCGCCAGGTAACGTCCCGCCGGATCACCCGTAGCCCACAGATCGATCTGACCGTTAGCCAGCTTCTTCGCATTGTCCTGGTCGCGCAGCACCACAATCGGCTTCAGCCCTTGCTTGGCCAAAGTCTCGGCAATCGCATCGCCTTTGTAGGCACCAATTTTGTATTTACGCGCCTCATCCAGCGATTCCAGGGTGATCTTGCTATCAGCCTTGGCCAGCATGATCCAGTCGTCCGGGCCTATAGGGCCGACCCACTTGAAGAGATTCTCGCGGTCCGGCAGCCGCGCCATTACGAACACGCCATAACCGGGCTTTTCCAGAGCGAGTTTGTAGATTCGCTCCCAAGGGAAACGCAGCGTCAGGCTGTAGGGGATGTCAGCGCGCTTGAACATCTCGCGGACGATGTCCACGGCGATGCCATTGATGTTCTCGTCCTGGGCGAAGTTCTTGCCGTTCTTCGCCATGTTGTACGGGGGGAAGTTTTCCGTCAGCAATATCAGGCCGGTGTCGGGACCTTCTTCGGCGCGAGCCCCGTTGATGAGCAACAGAGAAGCGCTGGCGAGGACAAGAAGAAGACGTTTAAGCATGTCGGGCTACCGAAATCCATGGCGTGCCCAAGAGTGCCTTGAGCCCGCCATGCTGTCTACTGGCCTTTTGATAACGGCCTTATATGCATCATTAAAATAATGGGTATAACAGTCACTGTGGTAGATAGTTACCACCCTCCATCCAGCCTCACCTGATTAATTGCAAATACCCGGCCACAGGCCGTTTCTTCAATTAATCAGAGGCACCCTTCAATGAATTCGATCCCCATACTTCTTGCCAGTGCATTGTGCTCACTGTGTACACCCAGCTTTGCGAACAACAGCGATTATGGCGAAGGCCTGCAGAACCTGACCCCTTCCAAAATCCTTGAAAATACCGACGGCTCCCGCGACCACTGGCAAGGTATCGGGCGCCTGGCGATCAATCACGGGAGCTGTACCGCGGCCCTTCTGGATACACGCGATGAAATAGAGTTGCCGGAAACGCCCGCTTACGTACTTACTGCGGGACACTGCATTGAATTGACCAATGGCAACATCGTGACCGACAGCCCGGTCAGCGGCACCATCACATTCAATTATTTCACCGACACCTCCAAGTTCAAGGCCTATCCGCTGAAGACGACGATATGGCGGAGCATGCAAGGCGTTGATATGGCCATAGTTGAATTGGATGTCAGCCTTCAAAAGCTCATTGCGGATGGCATACAACCGTTGAAACTGGCGAGTGAGACACCAACGAATGGCACCGATGTCTTGATCGTGGGGGCGCCAACAGGTTTCGACCAAATCACATTGCGCATGGCGGCTTGTACTTTGCAGCCCACCCAGGACCTTGTTGAAGGTCCATGGGTGTGGCGGAACACCTTTATGACTCGCTGCAAGGACATTCGAGGCGGCAGCTCCGGAAGCCCCGTGCTGGATCGCTATTCAAACGAGATCGTAGGGGTAGTGGGAACAGGAAATTTCGAGGTTGATGTTGTCCCATGCCGCGATCATGCGCCCTGCACGCGCGTTGGAAATGACTATGTGGCGGTACACGAAAATGTGTATGGCAACCCCACGGCGCTTCTCAATGGGTGTTTCTCACAAGGCCGTATCGCTCCAAATCCGCCATCGTCCTGCCAACTCTACCCGGCTTTTACCGTTGACGATGGCGCAGCCGAGCTGGACAGATACAAGAGAGTTAAACAGCTCAATAATGGTTCCATAATCATCCCGACCTGGAACTATCGATTTTCGATCAGTACTCCCTTCTACCGTCATAAAACCGTTTCCTCCGCAATGAAATGCGAGGAAACCGAAAATTACAGCGATCCAATAAGCTCAACAGATGCACAAATCAATTCTGAGATAGGTACGAAACCTGGATTCTATTTTCTATGCATTTTAGGTCTGGAATCAGCTGAACAGCACGCCTCAAGAGGCCTCTTGAAAAACGCGTTGTCTTTACCCGTAGAGATATTGGATAACACACCAACCGCGCAGGCCAACTTGTCCTTTGAAAGCAACGTGTTTGTAACACTGGCGAAAGCGGAAGAGCCGTATCGGACCTACTCCATCAAGTTTGGTCCTGTAGAAACAACGGACTGTCATCAACCCGAAAAATACATTGAAGACATGACAATGGACTTCTTTATTCCGAGCGAGAAACTTCCGGGAAAGCTTTGCGTCATTGCCTACGACAAATCGGGACAGGCGTCCGAACCGAGGATCGACTTACTGAGCCCGGTAACTGGAACTCATAAGGCTGCGTCATCCAACGCTCAAGTTGCCCCATAACATCGGCCCGGAGCGTTTTCTCCGGGCCGCGAGCCTTCATCGCATCACGATTCCGCGATGGGCCATGTAGGCCTTGGCTTCCTGAACGGTGTATTCGCCGAAGTGGAAAATACTCGCCGCCAATACCGCACTGGCGTGGCCTTCAAGAATACCGTCGGCCAAATGCTGCAAGTTGCCGACACCACCGGAGGCGATCACCGGAATCCCCAGCGCATCACTGATAGCGCGGGTGACACCCAGATCGAAGCCGTTTTTCATGCCGTCCTGGTCCATGCTGGTCAGCAGGATTTCGCCGGCACCGAGACCTTCCATTTTCTTCGCCCACTCAACGGCGTCGAGGCCGGTTGGCTTGCGACCACCGTGGGTGAAGATTTCCCAGCGCGGGGGTTCGCCCGGACCGGAAACTTTCTTGGCGTCGATCGCGACGACAATGCACTGCGAGCCGAAATGCTGCGCCGCTTCGCCGACGAATTCCGGGTTGAACACTGCAGCGGTGTTGATCGAGACCTTGTCCGCACCGGCGTTCAGCAGATTGCGAATGTCCTGCACGGTACGCACGCCGCCGCCCACGGTCAGCGGGATGAACACCTGGCTGGCCATGCGCTCGACGGTGTGCAGCGTGGTGTCGCGGCCGTCGACGCTGGCAGTGATGTCGAGAAAGGTAATCTCGTCGGCACCCTGCTCGTCGTAGCGACGGGCGATTTCCACCGGGTCGCCGGCGTCGCGAATGTTCTCGAACTTGACGCCCTTGACCACCCGGCCGTTATCCACGTCCAGGCAAGGGATGATGCGTTTGGCCAGCGCCATGGTGAGTCCTCAGCCTTTGTACGAATCGCAGAAAGCTTGCGCTTCAGCAACATCGAGGGTGCCTTCGTAGATCGCCCGGCCGGTGATGGCGCCGATGATGCCTGGTGCCTTGGCGTCGAGCAGCGACTTGATGTCACCCAGATTGTGGATACCGCCGGATGCAATGACCGGGATCTTCGTCGCCGCAGCCAGAGCAGCGGTGTAAGAGACGTTGCAGCCCTGCATCATGCCGTCTTTGGCGATGTCGGTATAAACGATCGCGGACACGCCGTCGGCTTCGAATTGCCTGGCCAGGTCGATGACCTGCACGGTGCTGATTTCAGCCCAGCCGTCGGTGGCGACAAAACCGTCTTTGGCATCGAGGCCGACAATCACCTTGCCCGGGAACGCGCGGCAGGCTTCGGCGACGAAGGCCGGATCTTTCACGGCCTTGGTGCCGATGATCACGTAGCTCACACCCGCTTTCACGTAGTGTTCGATGGTTTCCAGGGAACGGATACCGCCGCCGATCTGAATCGGCAGGTTCGGGTAGCGCTTGGCGATGGCGGTGACCACTTCGCCGTTGACCGGCTGGCCTTCGAACGCACCGTTCAGGTCGACCAGATGCAGACGACGGCAACCGCCCTCCACCCACTTGGCAGCCATGCTCACCGGGTCATCGGAGAACACTGTGGAATCTTCCATGCGGCCCTGGCGCAGACGAACACAGGCACCGTCTTTGAGATCGATAGCGGGAATAATCAGCATCTGGCAAACCTTCAAATTCGAGTGTTCAGCTTCGCTCGGAAATCAGTTTTTCTCGAGCGCCCACAGGTCGCTTTCGATGCTTTCGAACCTCTCTTTGAGGTGCGTCTGCACATCGAAAATCGCCCTGTTGTAATAGTGCGGAGCAATTTCGCGGGTAAACAGCTCAAGGATTTCAGCCGCTTCGAACGAACCCAGGTCCAGTTCGAAGCGGTCCTCCATGAAGCGCTTGATCTTGTGATTGGCCTCGCTCTCCTGCTCGGGAGTAAGGGTCAGGATCGGCGGCTTCTTCTTGGCAGCCATTTACCAGCGGCCATCCCACGCGGCGAAGTTCTGCAGCAATTGCAGGCCATGGGTGTGGCTCTTCTCCGGGTGGAACTGCACGGCGAAACGCGAGCCATCGGCCAGCGCGGCGGCGAAATCGACCCCGTAATGACCGCTACCGACCACCTGCCGCGCATTGCCGGCAGCGATGTAGTAGCTGTGCACGAAGTAGAAGCGCGCCAGGTCCGGAATGTTGTGCCACAGCGGGTGAATCACCGTCTGCTTCACTTCGTTCCAGCCCATGTGCGGCACTTTCAAATGTTCGCCGTCTTCGTGCAGATCCTTGCCGAAGAACTTCACCTGGCCTGGAAACAGACCGATGCAGTCGACGCCATCGTTCTCTTCGCTGCTGTCGAGCAAGGCTTGCATGCCCACGCAAATGCCAAGGAACGGACGGTCCTGGCTGACTTCACGCACCAGCGAATCGAAGCCCAGGCGACGGATCTCCGCCATGCAATCGCGAATCGCGCCAACACCGGGGAATACCACCCGGTCGGCTTCGCGAATCACGTCGGCATCGCTGGTGATCAAGACCTTGCCGGCGCCGACATGCTCGAGGGCCTTGGCCACCGAGTGCAGGTTGCCCATGCCGTAATCGATAACCGCGACCGTCTGCATTACAGAACGCCTTTGGTCGAAGGCATTTGCCCGGCCATGCGGTCATCCAGCTCCACGGCCATGCGCAGCGCGCGGCCGAAAGCCTTGAACACGGTCTCGATCTGGTGGTGGGTGTTGTGCCCACGCAGATTGTCGATGTGCAGGGTGACGTTGGCGTGGTTGACAAAGCCCTGGAAAAACTCCTGGAACAGGTCAACGTCGAAGCCGCCGACAGTAGCGCGGGTATACGGAACATGCATCTGCAGGCCAGGACGGCCGGAGAAGTCGATCACCACACGCGACAACGCTTCATCGAGCGGCACGTAGGCGTGGCCGTAGCGACGGATGCCTTTCTTGTCGCCAATGGCTTTGGTGAAGGCCTGACCCAGGGTGATACCGACGTCTTCCACTGTGTGGTGGTCGTCGATATGCAGGTCGCCCTTGCTGACAATATCCAGGTCGATCAGCCCATGACGGGCGATCTGGTCCAGCATGTGCTCAAGAAAAGGCACACCGATATCAAATCGGGCCTTTCCGGTGCCATCCAGGTTGATCGAGGCTTTGATCTGGGTTTCCAGAGTGTCGCGCTCGACAGACGCCATACGTTCGGCCATCACCAGCTCCGCAAAAAATCATTGGGGCGAAAAAGGCAGCCATTATAGGGTCGCGGGCGCTAAACAGAAACACGGGAGGTGATATCACTGACGGAGTGAACCCCGTGCTGTCGGGGATAGACATGTCCGTACAAGCATCTCAGGACCACTGATCGCTCACACGCAGAGCGTATGAGCGATCAGTTACAGGGGTGATGCGTCTACTTAGTGGAAGAGGACAGCCGTTTTCTGCAGGGTCACCCAAACACCCCACGCCAACGGAATCCCTACCACCAGCCACGCAGCCACCGCCAACGGTTTGGTGCCCGCATCCGCTTTCCACTCCAGCACGGTGCTGGCGTCAGCACCCTTGTCGTGGCCCAGCGCCTGTTCGGCGGCCAGTTCGGCGTCGGTCATGAAGTACTTGTCCGCCACCGGACGCACCAGCAGGTTGCAGATGAAACCCAGCACCAGCAGGCCCGCGAGGATGTACAAGGTGATGTCGTACGCCGCGGCACGTTCAACACCGATGCTCAGCTGATATTCACGCAGGTAGTTCACCAACACCGGCCCCAACACACCCGCCGCCGCCCAGGCTGTCAGCAGACGACCGTGGATCGCGCCGACCATTTGCGTACCGAACAAGTCCGCCAGATAGGCAGGAACAGTCGCAAAACCACCGCCGTACATCGACAGGATGATGCAGAACGCCGCCACGAACAGCGCAACGCTGCCCAGGTGACCGAGGTTCGGGATCAGCGCGTACAGGGCGAAACCCAGGGCGAAGAACACAAAATAGGTGTTTTTGCGACCCAGGTAGTCCGAGAACGAAGCCCAGAAAAACCGGCCACCGATGTTGAACAGGCTCAACAGACCGGTGAAACCGGCAGCAATGGCGGCGATCGAGGCCAGTTGCGAAGCGTCCAGTTGACCGAACGTCAGGTCGTTGCCAAGCAATTTACCGGCGAACACTTCCTGCAACAGCGGCGAAGCCATGCCGAGGATGCCGATACCCGCCGACACGTTCAGGCACAGCACCAGCCATACCAGACGGAATTGCGGGGTTTTCCACGCCACATTCACATGCACATGACGGTGCGTGATCATCGCGTTCGAAGCTTTTTTCGCCGGAGCCGTCCAGCCTTCAGGCTTCCAGCCTGTTGGTGGAACGCGGTAGGACAGTGCGCCACCGATCATGAACACGAAGTAGATCGCGGCCATCACCAGGAAGCTCTGCCATACACCGACGCTGGTTGGCGAAGCAAAGTGGCCCATCAGGGCCGCAGCCAGTGGAGCGCCGACCATCGCGCCGCCACCGAACCCCATGATTGCCATGCCGGTCGCCATGCCACGCTTGTCCGGGAACCACTTGATCAGGGTCGAGACCGGTGAGATGTAGCCCAGGCCCAGGCCGATACCGCCAATGACCCCGGAGCCGATCCACATCAGCCAGATCTGGTGGGTATAGACCCCCAGCGCCGAAATCAGCAGACCGCCACACCAGCACAGTGCCGATACAACACCTGCCTTGCGTGGGCCTGCGTGTTCGAGCCAACCGCCCCAGATCGCTGCCGAGCAACCCAGGAAGATGAAGAACAGGGTGTAGATCCAGCCGAGCATCGAGATCGGCCAGTCGCATTGCGACGAAAAGACCTGAGCGATGAAGCTCATGTCCGGCGCACAAGCCACGGCTTTGGTGACGCCCAGGGCCTTGGACAGTGGCAGCCAGAACACCGAAAAGCCGTAGGCCATGCCGATGCAGAGGTGGATGGCCAGAGCGGCCGGTGGTACAAGCCAACGGTTAAAACCGGGCTTGGCGATGATGCGTTCCTTGGACAGGAACGCGGGCCGGTCGGCAAAGCCGTCCGCCGTGATGCTCGTAGTCATGGTGTTTCCCCCAATTATTAGTAGGGTTCGCCAGCCGCTCCTCACCCCCAGCCTTTATGCACGCAGACATGACTGTTTTTAGGTGAAGCTTCATTTTGGTGCGACATCACGTCGCAGAAGGACGGACGAACGGGCAGAGGTTACCATTTGCACGTGACAGAAAAACCAAACTGATATCACGTTTTGTATGTCATCCGATCTCGTACCACTGGATGAACATTGTTTTCACGGGGAATGGCTCCGTTTAACTTCACAGGAATTTCCATGCCGATCATTGTCGAGCTGCTGAACCAGGTCACTTATCAGGATCAGCAAGATCTGCAGAAGATCTACCGCGATGCCCCGAGCTGGCTGTTTGCGCCGTTTACAGGGGATGCTGAGCTGATCGAAAGCTGCTTGCGGGACGGCTCGCTGGTCGCCGGACGCTTCAACGATCGGTTGCTGGGCGCAGCACGTCTGCAACGGCACCATGACACCTGGCATTTGTCCCATTTATGCGTACGAAAAATCACCCGCCGCCGTGGTGTTGCCGAGCGCCTGGTAAGCGAAGCGCAGAAAATGGCGGTGCAATCGGGCGCGACATTGCACCTGCTGGCGCCCGCCGGGCACCTAGAAGCCCAGGCGCTGGCGGCTAAGCTGAAAGTGCCGCTGGATGTGCTCCCGACATGATCGCTGACCGGGCGGCCACTTCGGGGCGCTATACTCCCCGGCTAAATTTCGAATTCGACTAATACAAGGACTCGCCCATGAAAGCGTTCGGCAAAATCCTGGGTCTGGTACTTCTCGGGCTGTTGCTGATCATTGTGGCGCTGGGCTTTGCCCTGACCCACCTCTTCGATCCCAACGACTATAAAGACGAGATTCGCCAGATTGCCCGCGACAAGGCCCACATCGAGCTGACGCTCAATGGCGATATCGGCTGGAGCCTGTTCCCCTGGCTGGGCCTGGAATTACACGAAGCCAGTGTGGCGACCCTGGCCAAGCCCACCGAGCCGTTTGCCGACCTGCAGATGCTCGGTCTGTCGGTCCGCGTGATTCCGCTGCTGCGCCGCGAAGTGCAGATGAGCGATGTGCGCGTCGAAGGCCTGAACCTGCGCCTGAACCGTGACAAGGACGGCCATGGCAACTGGGAAGACATCGGCAAGGTGCCGGCACCTGCGGCTGCGACGACCTCGACCACAACGCCCGCCACCACCGGCGAACCCGCACCAACGACCACCGCCCAGGCCGAAAAACCGGCTCAGCCGGTCCGCCTGGACATCGACAGCCTGACCGTCAACAACGCCCGCGTTGAGTACAGCGACGAAAAAACCGGCAAGCAGTTCAGCGCCGAAAGCATCCAGCTGAGTACTGGCCCGGTCCATGACTCGACCAACATCCCGGTCAAACTCACGGCGTTCCTGGGCACCAACCAACCAGTTCTGCGGGTGCGGACCGAGCTGGCTGGCGAGCTGCGCTTCGAGCGGGCGCTGCAACGCTACAAGTTCGAAGACATGAAACTCTCCGGCGAAGTCGCTGGCGATCCGCTGCAAGGCAAGACCATGACCTTCGCCGCTCAAGGTCAGTTGCTGCTGGACAAAGCCGCCAACGTCGCCGAATGGACTGGCATCAAGATCTCCGCCAACCAGTTGCGCGCCTTGGGTGAACTGAAAGCCAACGACCTCGACAAGACCCCGCAAATCAGCGGCGGCCTGTCGATTGCCCAATTCGACCTGGCGAAATTCGTCGACAGCATCGGCCAGAAACTCCCGGCAATGGCCGAAGGTAGCCTGAGCAAAGTTGAACTGGTCAGCCAGGTTGCCGGCACGCCAACCAGCCTGTCGCTCGATAACATCAACCTGAAACTTGACGACAGCAACTTCAGCGGCCGCATCGCCATCGAAGACTTCGCCAAGCAATCGCTGCGGGCAACCCTCAAGGCTGACACCTTCAACGTCGACCGTTACCTGCCGCCGAAATCCGCCGAAGCCAACAGCGCAACTCAGGTACGCAAGGCCGAAGTGGCCAGCACCGAAGCCGATGCCCTGGCCGGCCCTGGCAGCACACCGCTGCCGCCATCACCGACCAAAGGCCCGTGGAGCAGCGACCGCTTGTTCCCGGTGGAGCGCCTGAGCAAACTCGACGTGGACGCCGACCTGACCTTCGGCCAACTGACCCTCGACAAACTGCCGATCCAGAACGCGGTGCTCAAGGCCAACGGCCAGGGCGGCCTGCTGACCCTGGAGAACCTGCGCGGCGATCTGTACGACGGTAACTTCGAAGCCAAGGGCACCCTGGATGTGCGCCAGCAAGTGCCAGCGCTGAACATACAGACGCGCATCAACAACGTGCCGGTGGAGAAAATCCTCGAGGGCCAGGGGAAAAATCCACCGGTCAAAGGCCAGGTCACGCTCAACAGCACCCTGACCGGCAGTGGCAATAGCGAGAGCGCGCTGATCGACAGTCTCAACGGCAACGCCAGCTTCGTCATCAACAACGGCATGCTGCTCAATGCCAACCTTGAGCAACAACTGTGCAAAGGCATCGCCACCCTGAATCGCAAAACCCTCAGTGGCGAACCACGGGGCAAGGACACGCCCTTCGAGGAGCTCAAGGGCAACCTGACTTTGCGCAACGGCGTGGCCAATAACCCGGACCTGAAAGTGCGCGTCCCAGGCATGACCGTGAACGGTAACGGCGACATCGACCTGCGGGTGCTGGGCATGGATTACCGCCTGGGCATCATCGTCGAAGGCGACAAGAGCGACATGCCGGACCCGGCTTGTCAGGTCGGCGAGAAATTCGTCGGCATCGAATGGCCGCTGCGCTGCCGTGGCCCGCTGGAGCTGGGCGCCAAGGCTTGCCGCCTCGACAGCGAACGCATGAGCCAGGTCGCCAGCAAACTGGCCGGCGAGCACATCAGCGAAAAAATCGACGAGAAGCTTGGCGATAAAGTCAGCCCGGAACTGAAAAACGCGCTCAAGGGGCTGTTCAAGCGATGAGAGCCGAGCAGTTTTCAACGGCCGTGCTGGATTGGTACGACCGCCATGGCCGCCACGATTTGCCTTGGCAACAGGGCATCACCCCTTATCGGGTGTGGGTCTCGGAAATCATGTTGCAGCAGACCCAGGTCAGCACGGTGCTGAACTACTTCGACCGGTTCATGGCCTCGCTGCCAACCGTCGAAGCCTTGGCCGCAGCACCGGAAGACGAGGTACTGCACCTGTGGACCGGCCTCGGTTACTACACTCGCGCGCGCAACCTGCAAAAGACCGCGAAGATTGTGGTCGCCGAATATGGCGGCGAGTTTCCCCGTGATGTGGAAAAACTCACCGAGCTGCCGGGTATCGGCCTGTCCACCGCCGGGGCGATTGCCAGCCTGAGCATGGGTATCCGCGCGCCGATCCTCGACGGCAACGTCAAACGGGTGCTGGCGCGCTTTACTGCGCAAGAGGGTTATCCGGGCGAGCCGAAGGTCGCCAAACAGCTGTGGGCGAACGCTGAGCGCTTCACGCCGCATGATCGGGTCAACGCCTACACCCAGGCGATGATGGATCTGGGCGCCACGCTCTGCACCCGCAGCAAGCCGAGCTGCCTGCTCTGCCCACTGAAAAAGGGCTGCGAAGCACACATGCTCGGCCTGGAAACCCGCTACCCGATCCCCAAGCCACGCAAAGCGGTGCCACAGAAGCGCACGCTGATGCCGATGCTCGCCAACGGCGACGGCGCGATTCTGCTTTACCGACGCCCTTCCACGGGCCTGTGGGGCGGTCTCTGGAGCCTGCCGGAACTCGATGACCTCGACGACCTGCAACATCTGGCTTCGCAGCACTCGCTGGAACTGGGCAGCCAGCAGGCACTGCCGAACCTGGTGCACACCTTCAGTCACTTTCAATTATCCATCGAACCCTGGCTGGTGCAGGTCCAGGAGGCCGGCCATCACGTGGCCGAGGCCGACTGGCTCTGGTATAACCTCGCCACCCCGCCGCGCCTGGGCCTTGCCGCCCCGGTCAAAACCTTGCTCGAGCGCGCGGCCGCCGTATTGAACGCAGGAGAGTCGTCATGACCCGCACCATCATGTGCCGCAAGTACAAAGAAGAACTGCCCGCCCTGGAGCGCGCTCCATTCCCGGGTGCAAAAGGTCAGGACATTTTTGACCACGTCTCGGCCAAGGCCTGGGCCGACTGGCAGAAACACCAGACCCTGCTGATCAACGAAAAACGCCTGAACATGATGAACGCCGAAGACCGCAAATACCTTCAGGGTGAGATGGACAAATACTTTTCCGGCGAGGAATACGCCAAGGCTGAAGGCTACGTTCCACCTGCTCAATAATTGATCAAAATCCGGGGTCGGCACGTAAGCGACGGTAATAATTAAATATTTTTTGAAAACTTGCTTGACGACCCCCTGAAAAACCCGTTTAATGCGCCCCGTTGCCCAGATAGCTCAGTCGGTAGAGCAGGGGATTGAAAATCCCCGTGTCGGCGGTTCGATTCCGTCTCTGGGCACCAAATACCGAAAACCCTGAATCGCAAGATTCAGGGTTTTTTTATGCCTGCGATTTAATCGGACATCACGCAAGCCACCTCTCCTGACTAGTTTTGACCGCCCCAGTGGAAAACCAGATTGCGAGCGGCACCACTGCCCACATCCGCCGTATCACGCCGCACCTCACCTTTATGCGTGGCGATAACGGTGTACTTGCCGGCAGGCAGCTGAACGTAAACCAACGGCCCAGCCTCACTCAGTGTCAGCACGGTCTGCCCTGCGGCTTTCTGAATAACCAGATCCACATCGGGAACGTATTCGTCCTGAGGCCCGGTGGAGAATGTCATGTGCAGGTTGTAGCCCTTGGTTTGCTGAATGGCTTTAGCCTCGTCCTCTCCAATCCCCCCGGACAGGTAGGTAATCCCGTTTTGTTGTTGCTGCTGGACTTGCACGGCCGAGCTGTCAATTGGCTCAAGGCTGGCGGCGTTAAGCGCGATTGGCAACAGCAGTACGCCGACAGCGGCGATGGGCAGCATGAATGAATGGACGTACTTCATGATGGCGACTCCCGGGTTACGTAGAACCCACTCGTTACTCCTTTTAGATTTATCGCCGAATACTCAAGTTTTAGATCGATTCGGAATTGGGTTCACTGCGAATCGGACTACACGATTTGCTCCTCAAGTACGAGCTGTAGTCGGTGGTGTCCTGCAAGACGAATCCGGTAATTCCTTCCGACTTATCAGCAGCGCCCGGCATCGTCGACTATCGCTCTCCTGCCATCCTCTTGCGTCTGTTTCCAGCTGCGGAAGATGTCATGAGCCACCTCGAACCCGATAACACTCAAGATCCAAAAATGGCTTCACTGCTCGGCAGTCTGGGCGAGCTGATCCGTGAAGCGCGCCAAAAGGTGCTGCGCGCGGTCGATACCGTTCAGGTGCAAACCTGTTGGCAGATCGGCCGGCATATCGTGGAGTTCGAGCAGGAGGGGGCTCGGAGGGCGGCTTATGGCAAGCAGCTGCTGTCGACACTGGCGCATACACTGACAGCGGAGTTTGGGAAAGGCTTCGACGCCTCTAATCTCCGTTACATGCGCCAGTTCTATCAAGCATTCCCGATTCGTGACGCGCTGCGTCACGAATTGAGCTGGACCCACTACCGCAGGCTGCTGCGAGTCGACAACGACAACGCTCGCCACTGGTACATGAACGAATCAGCGCTCCAGAACTGGTCAAGTCGCGCCCTCGAGCGTCAGATCAACACCCTCTACTACGAGCGCCTGCTGGCGAGTCGCGACCGGTCTCCCGTCAAACAGGAAGCCGCCATCAACATCCAGCAAATGAACGCCAGCCCTCGGGATTTCATCCGGGATCCGGTGCTGCTCGAGTTTCTCGGCCTGCCCAATGCAGGCCGGGTTCAGGAAAGCGATCTTGAGCAAGCACTGATCGATCAACTCCAGGGTTTTCTGCTCGAACTGGGCAAAGGCTTCGCCTTCATCGCTCGCCAGCAACGTATCAGTACCGACAGCAGAGACTTCTACATCGACCTGGTGTTCTACAACTACCTGCTCAAGTGCTTCGTCATCTTCGACCTCAAGCGCGGCGTACTGACTCACCAGGATGTCGGCCAGATGGACATGTATGTACGCATGTACGACGACCTCAAGCGCGGACCGGAGGACGGCCCCACCGTCGGCCTCATTCTCTGCGCGCAAAAAGATGAATCGGTGGTGCGCTATTCAGTGCTGCAAGGCAACGAACAACTGTTCGCAAGTACCTACAGACTGGTGCTGCCGAGTGAGGAGGAACTTCGCACAGAACTGGATCGGGAATGGGCGGTGCTTGAGGAGCGGTTACTCAAGCGCCCCCGATAAGCGCGGGCAGATTGTTCATAAACGGCATGACGACTATGGTGAGTAACTGGTCGCAAAGGTTCAAAGCCAATGAACTTACAGGACATACCCTCACTGGCCCCGACGCAACTCGAGTTGCCGTTGCCCACCCGCACACCTGGCGAATCCTTCAGGGAGCCCGCCGCCGATGGCTTCCTCCTTGGCGGCTTCACCTGGCGACACCCCCATCAAGACCCAACTCGCCCGGTGGTTATCGTCAACGCTGCCACCTCTGTCCGTTGCCGACACTATTCGCGCTTCGCCGATTACCTGTTCGCCAACGGCTTTGACGTGATCACTTATGACTACCGTGGCATCGGCGAGTCGCGTCCCGCATCGTTGAAAGGGCTCGAGGCCTCATGGTCCGACTGGGGCGCGCTGGATTTCGAGGCGATGCTGCAAAGAGCGCAACGCGAGTTTGCAGGACAACCCATCAATGTCGTCGGCCACAGCTTCGGCGGCTGTGCTGCGGGGCTGGGGGCCTCCGGGCATTTGATCCGACGCCTGGTGACAGTGGGCGCGCAGTTCGCTTACTGGCGCGACTACGCCCCCGCTCATCGCTGGCGGATGTTCGCCAAGTGGCACGTGGTGATGCCGTTGATGACGATGCTTTGCGGCTACTTCCCCGGCAAACGCCTGGGTTGGCTCGAAGACACCCCCGCCGGCGTGGTTCGCGACTGGAGCACGCCCAGCAACCGATATGAGAAACGCCCCAGCGGTCGCCTCATCCACGCCAGAACCGGTCGACTGCCCTTCGCCAACGTCAGCGCACAAACCCTGGCCATCAGCCTCAGCGACGACCCCTACGGCACGATTCCAGCCATAGAACGCCTGCTTGGCTACCTCACCGGCAGTACAAATACCCACCTGAGAATCACACCTGAGGACATCGGCGAAGAAGAAGTCGGACATTTCGCCTTTTTTCGCAGCGCATACCAAGCCACACTATGGCCCATTGCATTGTCCTGGCTGCAGACCGGCGAGCTGGCCCCCGATACACCCGGGCGGCGAGTGCCACGCAACTGATTGATGCACCCTCTCAACGAAATACGGAACGACGCCCATGGCCTCCGCCAACAAGCAGAACAAACGCGCCTCCCGCGCCAAAGCCAAGGCCAAGCAGAACCGCACCCAGCGGGCCGCCGCGCCGGTCGAGCTGGACCCGAACGACGATCGCATCGACTTCGAATCGGTGGACCTGACCGAACTGTTCAAAAAAATGATCGACGCCGAAAAGTCCAGTCAGCAGGCCATGTGCACAGCCTTCCTTGAAGACCCGTTGCTGGAGTTGGTGTACGAACAGGAAGGCGAAGAAGGCGCGATGGACTTCATCCTCGCGGCGCTGATCGAATACCGCCAATGGTCCACCGAGACCGACGAAGCAGGCGCCCTGGCGTGGATCGAATCCCCGGCCTTCCAGGCTGATTACGTGGCGGCATCCGACGCCATCGCGGCCCAAACCCAACAGAAAACCCACTGAGTTCCCATGGCATCCCTGAATAAGCAACAGAAACGCGCCAAACGCGCAAAGGCCAAAGCCAAACAGATCCGCATGGTCGGCAGAAAGCCTGCCGATCTGAACGATGACCTGGGTGAGATCGGCGAGCCGATCCCGGAATACACCCTGGCGATGTTCAGCAAAATGCGTGACGCCGAAGCCACCAGCCGCAACGACATGCTGCTGACCCTGCTGTCGAACCTCGCCGGCATCATCAGCGACCATCCAGAACTGCTGGACATGGAAAACGCCGACAACGAAGCCATGGCCGCCACGCACCTGGCCGCCGACATGCTGATCGACTACCGCATGTGGGCCGATGGCATGGACCGCGATACCGCCCAGGCCTGGCTGACCGATCCGCAATTCATCACTGACTTTGGCGATGCGCTGGACAGTTATCGTCAGTCGCTGGATGCGCAGGAAGAAAAGGGCGAGTAGACACGCCTCCTCTTCAGAACTGAAAACGGCCGCGTGTCATCACTGACAGCGGCCGTTTTGCGTTACGCAGTACGGATCAGCTCAGCACCACAGCGCCCAGTTTCTGCAGCTTGCGACGACGCGCCACAAACAAACCGGCAGCCACCACCAACACGCTCAGCAGACCCGTCGCGAGGATCTCCACGCGATGCGCTTCCTGGAACAGCATGATGGTCAGGGCGGCGATGATGAATACGATCACCGCGTAGGTCAGACCCGGGAACAGCCACATGCTGAAGGCGATTTTTTCACCACGAGCCATGCGCTGTTTGCGCATACGCAGTTGCGAAAATGCAATCACCAGGTACACCAGCAACGCGATGGCGCCAGAGCTGGCCAGCAGGAATTCGAACACGGCAGCCGGGGCCACGTAGTTGGCGAAGACTGCAAGGAATGCCGCAGCGGTCGACAGCATCACGGCCCAGTAAGGTGTGCCACTGCTATTGGTGCGCTGGGAAACGGCTGGCGCGTCGCCGCGTTTGCCCAGCGAGAACATCATCCGCGAAGCGGTGTAGAGCGCGGAGTTCAGGCAGCTGGTGACCGCGACCAGAACCACGATATCAACGATCAGCTTGGCATTCGGGATCCCCATGCGCTCCAGCACGGTCTGGTAGGAACCGACGCTGGCCAGAATCGGGTCGTTCCACGGCACCAAGGCCACAACGATGAAAATGGAGACGAGGTAGAACAAGCCAATCCGCCAGATGACCGAGTTGGTGGCCTTGGAGATCTGCTGGCCAGGGTTCTTCGATTCCGCGGCCGCGATGGTCACGATCTCGGTGCCCATGAAGGAAAACATGGTGGTCAGAATGGCGCCGAGCACCGCGCCCATGCCGTTTGGCAGGAAGCCTTGAGTGTCAAACAAGTGCGACACGCCGCTGACCTGGCTGGTGGGCAGGAGGCCGAAGATCGCCAGAATGCCCAGACCGATAAAGCCGATGATCGCCACGACTTTGACCAGGGCGAACCAGAACTCGAACTCGCCATAGTTCTTCACGCTGAACAGGTTGGTCACCGTCAGCAGTAACGTGATGACCAAGGTGAAGGCCCAGATCGCCACGTTCGGGAACCAGGCATGCAGAATGGTCGCCGCAGCGTTAGCTTCCAGCGGGATGACCAAAACCCAGAACCACCAGTAGAGCCAGCCGATGGTGAAACCGGCCCAGTGACCGATCGCACGATCGGCATACGTCGAGAAGGAGCCTGTATCTGGCGATGCAACGGCCATCTCGCCGAGCATGCGCATGACCAGAACCACCAGCGCACCGGCGGCAGCGTAGGCCAACAGCACGGCCGGGCCTGCAGCGGCGATGGCGTGGCCGGAGCCGACGAACAGGCCGGCACCGATAACCCCGGCGATCGACAGCATGGTCACATGACGCGGTTTAAGCCCCTGTTCGAGGCCATTGGAGCTTTGCGTACTGCTCATTGAAACTACCTTTGCCTGGAAATCGATTCAGTCCACCCTGCCTGAAAATCCCTTATCGTAAAAAGAATCCAACAGAGTGTTCCTTATTCTGCACGCAATAATTGCGCCAAAATGTTTCACGCCCCCGGTATACGCGGCCTGTGCGCCGATGGAGCGCTTATCGCAAGTCATTGAGATTAATGGCATTTGGCCAGAGCGTTACCTTGCCACCCACTTCAGGAACGAATCCATGCACCGGAAACACACCCAAAAAGGCAGGCGCGCACAATAAAAGTGCAGATCAGGAACGTTTGGCCGGTTAGCGCTTCCAACACCCCGCCAAAGCTGGCAACATCGCGCCTTTTTTTACGGGACAGCCGGACCACATCGGGTTCAAACGGCTGTTCGGTTGATAGCAGCGCGACAGTCTGCTGTACCGATGCGACAACCTGCCACACGCCATCCGTTTACCGTCCCGAGCGCTGTTGGCTGCCATTCGAACGCTATGCTAGCTTGGCCGCCTCGCCAGGAAGGCGACCAACAGCAGGAGCGCAACACACTATGAGGAACGCACATGGCTGAGGCCACGCCCGCGCTTGAAATCCGCAACTTGCACAAACGCTACGGACAGCTTGAGGTGCTCAAAGGCATCTCGCTGACCGCCCGCGACGGCGACGTGATCTCGATCCTGGGCTCCTCCGGTTCCGGCAAGTCCACGTTCCTGCGTTGCATCAACTTGCTGGAAAACCCGCACCAGGGCCAGATCCTGGTGGCCGGCGAAGAACTCAAGCTCAAATCCGCCAAGAACGGCGAACTGGTCGCTGCCGACGGCAAACAGATCAATCGCCTGCGCAGCGAGATCGGTTTTGTATTTCAAAACTTTAATCTCTGGCCGCACATGACCGTGCTCGACAACATCATCGAGGCCCCGCGCCGCGTACTCGGTCAGAGCAAGGCCGAGGCCATCGAAGTCGCCGAAGCCCTGCTGGCCAAGGTCGGCATCGCTGACAAGCGCCACGCCTACCCCGCACAACTCTCCGGCGGCCAGCAGCAACGCGCGGCCATCGCCCGCACCCTGGCGATGCAGCCCAAGGTGATTCTGTTCGACGAACCCACCTCCGCCCTTGACCCGGAAATGGTCCAGGAAGTACTTAATGTCATCCGCGCATTGGCCGAAGAAGGCCGCACCATGCTGCTCGTGACCCATGAAATGGGCTTCGCCCGTCAGGTTTCCAGCGAAGTGGTGTTCCTCCACCAAGGCTTGGTAGAAGAACAAGGATCGCCGCAGCAGGTGTTCGAAAACCCGCTTTCGGCGCGCTGCAAACAATTCATGTCCAGCAACCGCTAACGGAGCTACCCGCATGCAGAACTACAAAAAGATCTTCCTGGCTGCGGCCGTCACCCTGGCCTTCAGCGCCGGTGCCGCCGCCGAGACCTTGAAGATGGGCATCGAAGCGGCCTACCCGCCGTTCAACAATAAAGATGCCAGTGGCAATGTCGTCGGCTTCGACAAAGACATCGGCGACGCCTTGTGCGCCAAGATGAAAGTCGAGTGCACCGTGGTCACCTCCGATTGGGACGGCATCATCCCGGCCCTGAACGCCAAGAAATTCGACTTCCTGATCTCCTCGATGTCGATCACCGATGAGCGCAAGCAAGCGGTGGACTTCACCGCACCGTACTACTCCAACAAACTGCAGTTCATTGCCAAAAAAGACGTCGACTTCAAGACCGACAAGGCTTCGCTGCAAGGCAAGGTGATCGGGGCCCAACGCGCGACCCTGGCCGGCACCTGGCTGGAAGACAACATGGAAGGCGTCGAAGTCAAACTCTACGACACCCAGGAAAACGCTTACCTGGACCTGACTTCCGGTCGTCTGGACGGCATCCTGGCCGACAAGTACGTCAACTATGAATGGCTGAAAAGCGACGCCGGCCGTCCTTACGAATTCAAGGGTGACCCGGTTGAAGAAAGCGACAAGATCGGTATCGCCGTTCGCAAGAACGACCCGATCCGCGAAAAGCTGAACGCTGCGCTGAAAGAAATCGTCGCTGACGGCACCTACAAGAAGATCAACGACAAGTACTTCCCGTTCAGCATCTATTGATTCTGACCTGCCCGACCGGCGCCGTTCGCTGACGGCGCCAGTCCTTGGCATTGCCTGCCGCGATTTGAAAAGAAATCCATGATTATCGACCTCTACGGATTCGGCCCGGCGCTCGCCGCTGGCGCACTGATGACTGTGAAACTGGCACTCTCGGCCTTGTGCCTGGGGCTGGTGCTCGGTCTGCTCGGCGCCTTGGCCAAGACTTCCCCGTACAAGCCGTTGCAATGGCTTGGCGGCACTTATTCAACGCTGGTTCGCGGCATCCCGGAATTGCTCTGGGTGCTGTTGATCTACTTCGGCACAGTCAACCTGATGCGTGCGCTGGGTGAGTTCTTCGGCAACCCCGAGCTCGAACTCAACGCCTTTGCCGCCGGCGTGATTGCACTGGGGCTGTGTTTCGGCGCCTATGCCACGGAAGTGTTTCGCGGGGCGATTCTGGCGATTCCCAAAGGTCACCGTGAAGCCGGTGTGGCCCTGGGCCTGTCGAAATTCCGCATCTTCACCAAGTTGATCATGCCGCAGATGTGGCGCATCGCCCTGCCGGGCCTGGGCAATCTGTTCATGATTCTGATGAAAGACACTGCGCTGGTATCGGTCATCGGCCTTGAAGAAATCATGCGTCACGCGCAAATCGGCGTGACCGTGTCCAAGCAACCGTTCACCTTCTATATGGTGGCTGCCTTCATGTACCTGGGCCTGACCATTCTGGCCATGACCGGCATGCACTTTATGGAACGACGTGCCGCTCGCGGCTTCGCGAGGAGCACCCAATGAATTGGGAAGTCATCATCAAGTGGCTGCCAAAACTGGCTCAGGGCGCGACGCTGACCCTGGAACTGGTGGCCATCGCCGTGATTGCCGGGTTGCTGCTGGCAATTCCGCTGGGCATCGCTCGCTCATCGCGACTCTGGTATGTGCGGGCATTCCCCTACGGCTACATCTTCTTTTTCCGTGGCACGCCGTTGCTGGTTCAGCTGTTCCTGGTCTACTACGGCCTGGCGCAGTTCGATGCGGTGCGTAACAGCTCGATGTGGCCGTACCTGCGCGATCCGTTCTGGTGCGCCACCGCGACCATGACCTTGCACACCGCGGCCTACATCGCCGAGATCCTGCGTGGCGCGATCCAGGCGATTCCACCGGGCGAGATCGAAGCGGCGCGGGCGCTGGGCATGTCCCGGGCCAAGGCGTTGTTCTACATCATGCTGCCACGTGCTGCGCGTATCGGCCTGCCGGCGTACAGCAACGAAGTGATCCTGATGCTCAAGGCCAGTGCCCTGGCCAGTACCGTGACCCTGCTGGAGCTGACCGGCATGGCCCGCACCATCATTGCTCGCACCTACCTGCCGGTTGAGATCTTCTTCGCCGCGGGCATGTTCTATCTGCTGATGGCTTACGTGCTGGTGCGCGGCTTCAAGCTGCTGGAGCGCTGGTTGCGCGTCGATGCCTGCCAAGGGCGTTGATGCCTGCGTGCTGACGGGCGAGACCCTGCTCGCCCGCTTCGCTGCGCTGGATGCTTTTCTGATCGAGCATCAGGCGCTGTGGAAGCCCCGACCGTTTACCCATCTGCAACTACCCTGGGAAGCGTCCTACCCGGAACTGGCGTTGTGGCTACGCGGGCGGTCGCTGGAAGATGCGGAAAACAGTCATAACCAGCCTGGCTGGCTCGATGCACCGGAGCCGTTTGCTTCATTGGCAGCGATGTCTCTTGAGCTGAGTGCGGTAGGTGAATTGCCGGCTCGTGCACTCGAAGCGGCGGGCCATCGGTTGAATGTGGATGTGCCAGGGCGCAAGTGGCAGCAGATTGAAGCGTTCGCAGGTTGCTTGCAGTTTGCCCGTGCACCGACGCATTGGCTGGACTGGTGTTCAGGCAAGGGCCATTTGGGGCGACGCCTGTTGCAAACCGGTCAACAACTGACCTGCCTGGAATACGACCCGGCACTGGTCGCCAGCGGCCAGGCACTCAGCCAGCGCCATCAAATGCATGCGCTGCATGTCGAACAGGATGTACTCGCGCCTGGCGCAGCCTCTTTATTGAATGCCGATCACACACCCGTAGCACTGCACGCCTGCGGGGATCTGCATGTGCGACTGATCCAGCTCGCCAGCGCCACCGGTTGCAAACAACTGGCCATCGCACCGTGCTGCTACAACCGGATCAGTCTGAACACCTATCGGCCACTTTCCTGTGCGGCTGAGCGCTCCGACCTACACCTTTCCCTCGATGATCTTGCGCTGCCGATGAGCGAAACCGTCACCGCCGGCGCTCGCGTCCGACGCCAGCGCGACACCTCCATGGCTCGGCGCCTGGGGTTCGACCTGCTGCAACGGCAACTTCGCGGTGTCGACGAATACCTGCCCACCCCTTCCCTGCCCAGCGCCTGGCTGGACAAACCCTTCGCCGATTACTGCCGCGATCTGGCCGCACTCAAAGACTTATCCACAGTCGGCACGCCAGATTGGACCGAACTGGAAGCCGCCGGTTGGCAGCGACTGGCCGAAGTGCGCAACCTGGAGCTGCTGCGAGGCCTTTTCCGACGGCCTCTGGAGCTGTGGCTGGTACTCGATCGGGCACTTTTCCTCATTGAGCAGGGTTATGTCGTTCGTCTCGGCACCTTCTGCGAATCCCCGCTCACACCGCGCAATTTCCTGCTCCTGGCAGAGCGCCCTTAAACAGCCGCAACCTGTGGATAACTCTGTTGATGGAATTATCGTGGATCCAATATCCACGCTGTTTTACGCCTAAAACACTACTGGTCATTTTTTGTTCACAAAAATAAAAAACCCGTAAAACAGGCATTTGCGGACAAATGAGAACGAGTCCACAAAAGCGCAATGATCAAGCAGATTCCGCCAGCCCGTTGTGCATAAGCATTAAATCAAAACGACATAACCGCCGAATTCCGGACACCACGGGCGAAAAATTGCGCCTGGCAATGCCCCTTGCTATACACGCATACGAGGGCGCCGACAGTGCGGCCATGAACAAGAAAAATCTTCGACCGTGACGTTCTGCAGAGGCCATCAATTCAGCCACCCCGTCACCAACACCGAAAACCACCTCCCCGCCGCCCTGCAACGCGCTGAACACGCCGAAGCGCAACTGCGGGCGATGCAAAACAGCCGAGCCTGGCGCACCCTGCTGAAACTCAAGAAAGTACTGCATCACGCCTGACCGAAAGCCTGCGCAAAAATAGTCTGAATTCAGGGGTTTACAGAACCAACCCAATCGCTATAATCGTCGCCCTGACACGCCGGTATAGCTCAGATGGTAGAGCAACTGACTTGTAATCAGTAGGTCCCGGGTTCGATTCCTGGTGCCGGCACCATACAAAACGAAGCCCTCGCAGAAATGCGAGGGCTTTGTTGTTTCTGGGGTTGGAGAATCTGCTTCCACCCGACCTTGATAGGCCCCACCTAAATTGCAAACCAATACACCCGCCAAGCCTAGGTTGACGTCGTCAGCAAGCTCAAATCGTGCGGGACTTTTTTGCTCAAACCAGGGATACGACGATTTCCATTTGGGAAAATAACGTTGCCCCTTTTCCACTTCTCAGAGGTCATTGTCCCCAGATACCGCTCCTGGCTGGGGCTCTTTGCCAATAAAAGGGGCGGTTTCCACTTCCAGCATCAGCAACACCATTTCCGTTAACTCGGCGTCGGATTTCTGTCCCGCATAGAGGTCATGGAGTGCTTTGGCAAAGGGGATGCGCAGGTCCTGGTTTTCTTCGCGGGCGGTATCGCTGTATTGCATGAGCTCGCTGATGGCTCGCAGCACAGCCGCTTGCCACCGAGCGGTGGTCCTGGGACCACCGCCGGTGATTGCAATCAACTTATCCTTCGTCAGCTGGCGAAGGGCAGGTTCTCGCAACGGCTTATGCGGCTTTGGGTTGCGAGTGATCTTTGACATACCGGACGATACTCAGCGTTTCCTGCCGGAACTGCTCGTAGTCGATCTGCTGGGCGTTAATAAAGGTGCTGCCCATCATGGTCAGCGAGCCCATAAAGCTGGCTTCGGAAATTTCCTCGTCGCTCGCGCCAAACAGGCGCGCGGCTTCGGTATGGAACAGAGCGCAATACTTGCAACGGGTCGCCCCGGATACCGCCAGACCTATCAACTCCTTGTACTTATTAGGAATCTTGGTATCTGCCAGCCAGAAATCCCGGGCTACGCCCCAGAATCCGATCGCGCCGCCTTCCGGCATCTGCTTGATCCACTCCGGAACCAGACCCAGGGTCTGTTCAATTTCCTGATAGGTATCACGAATGGCCATTTGACACCTCCTTACCTCTGTAGAGACATCTTCTATAGAGATATAACTAGTTTAGTTCCCTGGCGGCCATGCCAGAGCCGGCTGCAGCACGACTTCAGCAAATGAACTCTTAACCATCGTAGAAACAACAGGATGGATTTAGACTTTTCGGGCGCAATGACGTACCGCTCAGTACCTGGAGTTATCAGACTTGGCGGGTTGGCTAAGAGACGATCTTCGGATGATGCACGTGCTGGTAAACAAAGCCCTCGCAAAAACGCGAGGGCTTTGTTGTTTCTGATGTTTAGAAAACAGGTCTTAGTGACCCGCACTCTGCCCGCCATCAACATGCAGGATTTCCCCGGTGACAAAGTTGGCGCTGTCCAGATACACAACAGCCTGAGCAATATCGCTGATCTCGCCCATGTGCCCAACCGGATGCAAACTCCCCAGCGCTTCATGGGTTTCCTCTCCGTGCATCGGCGTTTTGATGATGCCGGGGCTAACCGCGTTCACCCGAATCCCGCGCTTGGCGTATTCGATGGCCAGGGATTTGGTCGCCGCGTTCAAGCCACCTTTGGTCAACGAAGCCAGTACCGATGGCACACCGTCAATGGCGTGGTCCACCAGGCTGGTGGTGATGTTGACGACGTGGCCTTTGCCCTGCTTCTCCATCTCGGTGATCGCAAGTTGGGTGATGTAGAAGAAACCATTCAAGTTCACCGACAGCACCGCGGCATAGTCTTCAGGGGTGTAAGCAGTGAACGGCTTGGCGACGAAGATCCCGGCGTTGTTGACCAGGGTGTCGATGCGGCCAAAACGTGCGATCGCTTCACGAATGACTTGCTGAGCGACCGCCGGGTCGCCGATGTCGCCCGCCACGGTAAGGATGTCCGGGTCGGTGGACGGTTTGATCGAACGCGAGGTGGCGACAACCTTGTAATCGAGATCACGGAAAGCCTTGACCATGCCTGCGCCGAGACCTTGGGAGGCGCCAGTAATAACGATGACTTTTTTCGAATTGCTCATGGTGAACCTCTACTCATAAATAATGGTTTGAAAAAGTGATTAATCAGGCTTCAACGGGCGCCTGCGCCATTTGTCTCAACATCTGTTCGTAGTACTCGACCGATTGCGAACCGGACACCAGGTGACGACCGTTCAGCACCATGGCCGGTACCGAATTAATGCCGCGCTCGCGGTAAAACACTTCAAGCTCACGCACTTCCTGGGCAAACGCTCCGGACACCAACACCTCACGCGCACTCGCCGCATCCAATCCCACTTGCGCCGCTAGCCGAACCAGCGTCTCGCGATCGTTCGGGTTCTGGCCGTCGGTGAAATAAGCACGCAGCAGGGCTTTCTTGAGTGCGACCTGCCGCCCTTCCTGCAACGCCCACAACAGCAATCGGTGAGCATCGAAGGTGTTATGGAAGTGGGTGCGCTTCTCCAGATCGAACTTGAACCCGATGGCCTCACCCCGAGCGATCTGCATCGCTTTGCCAGCGGCGACGTCCTCGGCACTGCGCCCGTACTTGCGCATCAAGTGTGCAACCGCGTTCTCGCCTTCGGCCGGCATGTTGGGGTTCAGTTCGAAAGGCTTGAAAGTCAGCTCGACCGAGACCTCACCCGCCACGTTTTCGATCGCTTGCTCCAACGCCGTCGCACCCAAGGCACACCACGGGCACACCACATCGGAAACGAAATCGATGGTGACGGAGGTGGTCATGACTGCCCCTCCGCCTCAGCCAGTTGCTTGCGGTACTGGGTGGTGGTGATACCGGCATAGCCCCAGTTATCGGTGTCGACTTCCTCGATCACGATGTGGGTCAGGTCCGGGCGTTTGTTGAGGACGCGTTCCAGGGTTTCAGTGATTTCGGCGATCACCTGAGCTTTCTGCTCCGAGGTAACACCATCGCGGGTAATGCGTACGCTGACAAAAGGCATGATGAGTCTCCAGTGACCTGCCCTTCGGGATGAGGGCTAGGTGGGTGGAGCTCAATGTAGGAGGTTGGTTAGGGGGGATAAAGGTGGGGGCGGGAACATCATTAGTGACGTGGTGTAATGAGTCCGCACTCAGGCCAGATCTTAACCTTTATGCTAAATTATGGCTGGCCAATAATTATGGCGTATCCATAAAAAGAGGTGGTCGACCAAGCGAAAACAGATTTGGTGCTGATCATCGACGAAGTGCAGCACGCGATTCCCTCCGACGACGGCAATCAACTGCTCCTGGCACTCAAAGCCGCTCGTGATGCAATAAACCCACGCCCTAATACACCTGGCTACTTTCTGTTCATCGGAACGGGATCGCACAGGGCGCAAGTCAGAGAAATGACTGCAAAGCGGAACCAAGCATTTTTCCGGTGCAACGTCGGCGGCTTATCCGGTGTTGGGCATGGGATTTATGCGATTACGGATCAGTTTGTTCAGGAGAGTTGGTTGGAAGAACGAGCGTTGATTGACGCCAGTTAGAATCCAGATGAAGCATGTAGCTCAATGCCGACTGGCCATTGAACGGTGCGGCGGTGTTGGGCTTTTCCGCAGCCTGAAAAGACGCCGACATACGGTCCGACACACACGTTGACACCCCCACTATAGGGGCAGAGAATTAAATCGAGAGCGCGAAACCGACTGCCTCCAAGTGGCAATAGTCGGCGGAGGGACCTCGTTGATGACTTGGAAATCGACGCCTGGTGAGACCTCTTCTCCCCTGCTTGAGGGAGCACAATATCAAGCACCTTTTCATGAAAGCAGCCTGATCAGGCTGCTTTTTTTTGCCTTGGGAAAAGGTTTCGTTGATAAAACAAGCAGCCAAAAAACGCCCACACCTCCCCCATCCGGGCCACTTTCTTGACCCCGATCATCTCCCCTCCAACAAAAATCTCGATCCTGTGCAAGCCTCCAGCCATCGGACGCAGAATCATTTCGCTACTAAACTCGGGACAAGCATGCTCTGGTGCAGGATCATAGCCAGCACGCGACCCACGCCCACCGGGCGGCAAGGTACACAACAATAGCCAGCCCACTTTAGAGGGCATTACCCAAATGGATAGCAGAACCTTACGCAACCTCATGCGCATCGTGCAGACCGGCTCGTTGTCGGCGGCGGCAGAGCATTCCTTTTTGACCGTGCAGGCATTGGCCGCGCAGTTGAACAAGGTCGAAGAGCAGTTCGGTTTTCGGTTGTTTCGTCGCTCCAACAAGGGGCTGACCCTGACCACACAGGGCACGGAGCTCACGCCCTACATGGACAAAGTGTTGGTCGCCACGCGGCAGCTGGAAGAGAAAGTCGCCGCGCTCAAGGTGCCCGGGCAGCGCACGCTCAAGGTTGCGCTTAACACCACGCTCTCGGCCGACTTCAACCGGCGAATGATCGGACGCCTCATCGAGGTGTTTGCTGATTATCAGCTGGAATTCAGCTACGCCGAGTCGATGGAAAACCTCAGCAAGTTGAAGAATGAGGACTTCGACCTGGCCGTGCTGATCGGGCCGCAACAGCCGGGGTTGCCCAGCATTGCCCTGCCTGATGTGCAAGTGCAAGTGGTCGGTGCTCATTGCGGTCAGGAAAACGACCCGCTGGTGCTGCTTGGCAATAAATTTCAGGTTCGGCCGGCCGACGACTGTCCGTATTCCCACAGCTTCTTGCGCTTTCTCGACGCAGGCCTTGGCAACTACGAGTCAGGCAAGCGGATGATCTATTCCTGCAGTGAAACCCTGACCCTATCGTTGATCACGCAAATGGACGGACTGGGCATGGTTTCCCGTGAGGCGGCCCTGCGTAACGGCCTGACCATTTTCCCGGGGTTCGAGGACTCCCTCGAAGTGCGGCTGGCGATCAATAATCCCGAGTTGTCGGGTCAGGCCTTGAATGAAGTGGTCGATCTGCCGCTACATGAACGAGCCGAGCGCAATGTACGCAGCCGTTCCCACCGCAACGGAGAGAAAGAGATTTTTGCTGAAATACGCACATAACAACGTCGGAATGGCTGCATAAAATTCCGGGCGATCGAGCTGCACATGCTGATCCTTGATCAACAGGGGCGTGAGGCTGATGGCAGCCACGATCGCCACCGGCAGGTATTCCAGCGCCCGGGCGACCAGAGGTGGCCAATGATCGGTGCTCACCTGCAGCGGCAACGCGCGTGGCAGGAATGTCACGGCCATCATCAGCGCGACGACCAGGATCAGGAACGTTTGGTCAGGCATACACCCACTCCGCAGCCCACGAATGTGGCGATGAATACGTTGAAGGGTGAGTTGCCAATCAGGCTCAGTGCACCCATGCAAGCGACCGCGGCCAGTGCGGCGATCAGTTTGTTGCGGGTGTTGCAGAGCGATACCAGCACGTAGAGCATCATCGCGGTCAGTGCATAGTCGAGCTGATATTTGATCAGGTGCGCCGCGTACTGCGCGCAGATCGCCCCCAGCAAACCGCCGAGTACCCACGAGGTGTGGCAATACAGATTGAAGCCGATCAGGTAACGCACATTGACCGGCGAGCCCTTGCCCAGTTTGACGCTGTGGAAGGCGAACGATTCATCGGTCAGCCCACCGGCATAACACCAGCGTTCCAGACGACTGAGCCCCAGCGCTTGCAGGGCCTTGGCCATATAGACCGACATCAGCATGTGCCGCGCATTGATCAGAAACGTGGTGAGGATAATGGTGGTCAGCGACGCACCGCTGGAGATCAACGCCAGGGCGGCGAACTGCGAGGCACCGGCGTAGACGAACAGGCACATCGCGACCGGCAGCCACACGGGCATCCCGGCATTGACGGCCATCAGACCGAACACAAACGACACCGTGAAGTAGCCCGCAACCACCGGGCTGGCTTCAGCAAACGTGCGCGAGGGCTGGGGCTCGACCATCAGCGGCTGGCTGCTGGACGTCTCATTCATAGGTCCCTCTCAAAGGTAGTTTCGCCGCGCGGCTCACAAAAGCCCTGGGCACTCCAAAAGCGTTTGCCGGCAAGGTTAGCATCGTCGACGAACAGGAACATCCGCAGCACACCCACCCGTTTCATGTCCGCCGAGGCCGCTTCCACCAGACGTTGACCGACGCCCTGGCTGCGATACAACGTGCTCACCGCCAGGTGATTGATGGTGCCACGGCTGCCAAGCATGCCGCCCAACACCGCGCCGACCACTTCGCCACCGACATCGAGTGCGAGGAACGCGGTGGTGGTTTTCTGCTCCAGCACACCGCGCAGGCATTTGGCGTCCTGCCATTCACAGAACGACACTTCTTCGAATTGCCGAAAGAAGCGCTCCAGGCGTTGGGCATCCTTGGCCGTCGCGCGTCGCAGCATCACCGGTGCAGAGCACTCGGTGATGTTCATCATGGGGTCGAACTGTTCAGCGAACAATGTCGAAAGCGGTCCCGGGCCGCGAGAAGGAAATGGCCAGAATCTGCCGATAGGCCATTTCGTGAGCATGGGTGTTGCGCGCCGGTGTCACGTAGTGACGCATCTCGCGATCGAGGAAGTAGGTGGTGTCGAGGATTTCCAGATAGGTCGTTGCCGCCAGCTGTTCCTCTTGGGCCGAATACAAACGGCTCTCCGCCCCGTCCACATTGTTGCGACCCCAGAAATGCACACCGCTGAACGGATAACCGTCGCAATGAATACCTTCCGGGGTGATTTCCAGTTGCTTGCCCGGCTTGATCTCGATGCGGATCTGATGAATCTGGCATTGCCAGATTGCGTCGTGCAGTTCCGGCGGCAATACGTGTTTGTACACCTCGAAATCCGTATCGATCAGGCTGCGCATCACCGGCGAATTAATGACCTCATTAGAGAAGTCCTGGAAGTGCCGCTCCAGTCCACCGACGTAGCTGTTGTTGGCCTTCGATTGCACGTAGGCGCGATGTTCCAATTGCTTCAAGTCACGGGTGACCGGGTTGTATTCAAAATCGCTGTAGCGACGAAAACGCATGCCCGCATCGGCTTGGCCGTAATAACTGTCCGGCTCCATGTTTTCCCAACTTTTGGTCAGTCTGACGAAGTCGGAAAAATGACCGAAGAGATTGAAGTCGGCTCCCTGGACGTTGACATACTTGTCGCGCCGTAGCGATTCGCCAACTTCTCTGTTCAACACGATCATTACTAGGTCTCCGCTGCATTAAGCGGCCTAATCTAGTAGGTGCCGGATTGACGGCCCATGAGAAAGAATTTCAGGCATATCAAGCGTTGATTGAAACGCAGGATAAAGTTGCTCCAATTCGACTTTTTACGATCGAAAACAGCCTTTTTCGGTGCTTTCATATGGTTATGAGGCAAAAAAAACCCCGAACCAGTCAGGGTTTTTATCGAGTCTGAACAACTCAGCCGATCATCAGAAGATGTTGATCGGGTAATCCACGAATACGCGCAGTTCGTTGCCGCTGACGTTGTACTCGCTGGATTTCTGCGACACACGCAGGATCGAGCTGCGTACCTTCACGCTCAGGTCTTTGGCCGGGCCACTCTGCACGACGTACTTGAACTGGTTGAAGATCTCGCGCTCGGTGCCGCCTTCACTGGTGGAAGTGGTGATGTTGTCGCCGCGCACGTAGGCCACGTTGTAGCTCAGGCCCGGAACGCCGAAGGCGCCGAAGTCCAGACCGTAACCCAGCTGCCAGCTGCGTTCGTCTTCGGCGTTGAAGTCGGACCAGTAGGAGTTCGCCAGGTAAATGGTGTTGCCGCCGTCGCCGACGCGGTTCTGGCCGCGCTGATAGCCACCGTAGGCATAACCCAGGTTGCTGTCGCCGGTGCTGCGCTGGTGGGCGAGGGTGAACGAGTGCGGGCCGGTGGCAAAGGTCGCTGCCAGGCTCCAGATTTTGTTGTCGTCGCCGGTGACACCGTTTTCCCGGACGTAGGAGTTGTCCAGCTTGGTGCGATAGCCGTTGAAGTCCAGGGTCAGGGACTGATCCTTGGCAATCGGGAACACGTAATTGGCGTTCACGTATTGCTTCTTCAGTACGTCTTCGACGTCGGAAGCGTACAGCGCTGCCTTGAACTGCTCAGTGAACTGGTAGCTACCGCCCAATACGTTGATCGACTTCAAGCCACCGCTGTCACGGCCTTCAGCGCTTTTGCGCGATTCGGCGGTGAAGCGACCGGCGTTCAGCTCCAGGCCTTTGATCTCTTTGGAGGTGATCAAGGTGCCGGTATAGCTTTCCGGCAGCAGGCGGGAGTTGTCGTAGTTAAGCACCGGCAGGGCCGGCATCTGGTCACCGTAGGTCAGGACAGTGCTGGAGATACGGAATTTGACCGCGCCACCGAACTTGGACAGGTCATCCGCTGCGTTACCGCTGTCGCCCTGCTTGAAGAAATCGATACCACCGGCGCCGCTGCGGCCTTTGCCGCCGTCCAGACGCAGTGCGTACAGACCGAAGGCATCCACACCCACACCGACGGTGCCTTGGGTGAAACCGGATGAGTAAGTACCGATGGCCGCTTGGCCCCATTCGGCTTTGTCCGGGTTGCCGTCTTTATAGTCACGATTGATGTAGGCGTTGCGCAGCAGCACTTTGAGGCTGCTGTCTTCAACAAAACCCTTGGATTCGGCCTGGTCGTTAGCCATGGCCTGTGTGGCGCTCAACATCCCCAGTGCGATCAGGCTGATTCGCTTGTTCAACATGTTATTTTCCTTATTACGGGTTGATACGCTCTGTGCCAAACAGCTGAAACGGCGCTATCGCGCTCTTTTTTCACCGCAAAAACAAAAAGGCCCGCCCACGAAAATTCGCGGCGGGCCTTTTACTGTTTTGTCAGTCGTGGCGGTTAGCCACAGGCGTTGGGGCGCATCCTATCTGCGCCCTTAATGATGTGTCAATTTCGTGAATCTTCTGTAAATAGGCGAAAATCGTCTAAGAAATCACTTGTCAGCGATAGCCAATTGCACGACATGGCTGTCGACGAATTGTTCGAAATGGGTGACTTTTCCGTCGGCCAGAGTCCACAAGTGCGCGACTCGGGCATTCATCGCACGACCGGTGGCTTTATAGACACCGCTGTAATTGCCGTAGGCAAATACCTTGTCGCCCTGAGCGACATAGTTCTCGACCTTGAACTGAAAATCTTCCCACTCAGTGCCCAGGCGCTTGAAGACATTTTCGACGATCGCGTCGAAACCGACGTAGGTCCCGGCATACGGAAAACCTGCGGCTTCGGTCCAGCGAGCGTCATCGGCCAGCGCCGCGGCGGTGTTGCGCGCATTTTCCTGGGAGTTGACGCCTTCGTAGGTGCTTTTGATCAGGCTCAGGTTATCCATGGTGACTCCAGGTGAGTTCAATGGGCGCAGCCGTCGAGGCCACAGGTTTGAAACGCGGATGAAGACTCTGTTGCCGAAAGCGACTGGCTCAACCATTGGGCGAAGGCCTGCGGCTTGCCGAGCCAAGGGCCGATATCGACCAGGGTGAACTGGCCATCCTGTTCCAGCGCGAAGGTCGGGAAGCCCTGACCGCCGACACGGGCCAAGAGTGCGCGGCTGTCCTTGATATGGCGACCGGTATCAGCTGCACTAAATGCCTGCTGGAAAGCCTCGGGCTCAAGACCTGTCTGTGCGGCAAGTTCAAGCAAAACAGCCTCGTCAGCGATGCGTCGACCTTCCACGTAATGAGCCGTCTGCAAACGCCCCAGCAACTCCAGTCCGCGCCCGGCGATCTGCTCGGCTGCCAGCACGGCGGCAATCGGCGGCGTGGAGTCGAACACCGCCGTCTCATCACGCAGCAATCCCTCAAAATATGCTTCGCCAAACGGCTGGCCGGTGTACTCGGCGATGCGCCGGTCGTGGGGCATGACGTAATTGCGTAGTTGTGGCGAAACGGTTTGGCGATTGGCACCGCTCATCATGCCGCCGCCGTGGCCGATCACCGGCAACACGGTTTGGGCAGCTTGCACCAAGGGTTTGGCGCCGTAGCACCAACCGCACAATGGGTCGTAAATGTAGTGAAGGGTCATGGGAAGACTCCGGCAATAAAGTAGGAAAACTCAATGCCGGCAGACTAATACTCAGATCGTTTTGGAAAAACGCCGGAATCGATTTCAGTCTGTTTCAAGAATCGGTCGAATGCCCCTTAACGGGCACCCACCGATCTTGCAGGCACCCACTTTTGCGACGGGCATAAAAAAGCGCCGCCTTCCCGGCAGCGCTTTTATCCATCCGTTGTTTTTCTTCTTATCCTTCCATCACATCCCACAATGCTTCCAGTTCCGCCTCGCTGAATAAACCAGCGGGATAGCGCTCGATCATCATCCGGCGCGGATCAGGTTCTCTGATCTGACGCGTTCCATTGGACTTCAACCACTGTGCCAGGACTTGAAGCGATTCGCTGTTAACTGCCAGGGGATGCAGTGCCCGCTCGCCCACTACGTTCATTTCGGCGTTCATCTCAGCGCTCTCTCCTGGTTTGTGAGCGGCTAACTTATCCAAGGTTTATGACAGAACATCGAAGTTCTCTCCCTCCCCGTGTTGCGCCATCGAAGATACAAGAGCTATGCCAATGTTTTCGAAGTGTCGATAAGTAGATACAAAAAAGCCCGAAGTCCTGATGGGCTGCGGGCTTTCTGCGAGATAAGGAGGCCAAAATCGTTGCTCAATCGATTTTTCAATCAACTCAAGCTGTTACGTCCTCACTCACTCCTTGTGTGGAGCGGGCTGTTGTTGGGTAAGGCAATGGATGTTACCGCCCCCAAGTAACAGTTCGCGACCAGGCACCATGACCACTTCGTGTTGCGGAAACACGCTCTGCAAAATCTCTTTGGCCGGCCCGTCCAGTGGGTCGTCGAAGCTTGGCGCGATGATGCCACCGTTGACGATCAGGAAGTTCACATAAGAGCCGGCCAGGCGCACGGTCGGATTGCGCTCCTGAGTGCCGTCCACCGGGTCCACACCGGCGCACTCTTCTTCGGTCGCATACAGCGGCCCCGGAATCGGCATTTTGTGCACCGTGAACGAGCGCCCCTTGGCATCGGTGCTGTTTTGCAGCACGTTCATGGCCGCCTGGCAGCGCGGGTAGTTCGGGTCCTGCGGGTCGTCGGTCCAGGCCAGCAGCACTTCACCCGGACGCACATAGCAGCAGAAGTTATCCACATGGCCGTCGGTTTCGTCGTTGAACAAGCCGTCCGGCAGCCAGATGATCTTATCCACAGCCAGGTTTGCGCTGAGCACCGCTTCGATTTGCTCACGGCTCATGTGCGGATTGCGATTGCGGTTGAGCAAGCATTCTTCGGTGGTGATCAGGGTGCCTTCGCCATCGACATGAATCGAGCCGCCTTCGAGCACAAAACCCTCGGTGCGGTAGCGCGGGCTGCGCTCGATTTCGAGGATCTTGCCCGCCACCTGCGAGTCACGGTTCCACGGCGAATACAAACCACCGTCGAAACCACCCCAGGCATTGAAGTCCCAATCCACGCCACGGACTTCGCCGCTGTCATTGATGACGAACGTCGGGCCGGTATCCCGGACCCAGGCGTCATCGCTGGACATCTCCACCACACGAATATTCGGCACGTCGAGACGGGCGCGGGCATTTTCGTACTGGCCAGCGGAGACCGCCACGGTCACCGGTTCGAAACGCGCGATGGCCTTGGCCACTGCAACGTGCGCGGCTTGCGCCGGTTTGCCACCCAGGCGCCAGTTGTCCGGGCGCTCGGGCCAGACCATCCAGGTCTGGGTTTGGGGTGCCCACTCGGCAGGCATGTAAAAGCCGTCGGCGCGAGGGGTGCTGTTCAACGTGGTCATGGCTTCAGGACTCCAGGGAACCGTCGAGGGTTTTAATCGCGCCGTACAGGTTCGGACGACGGTCACGGAACGAACCCCAGGCGCTGCGAATGTGCTCCAGCTCATCGAGGTCGAAGCTGTGAACCAGAATGCCTTCTTCGGTTTCGTTCAGCTCTTGGACCTTCTCGCCAAACTGGTTGGCGATGAACGACGAGCCGTAGAAGGTAATATCGTAGCCGTCCTGCTCTTCGTTACCGATGCGGTTGCTGGCGATCAGCGGCATCAGGTTGGCGCCGGCATGGCCCTGCTGCACGCGCTGCCAGTGGTCGCGGGACGAAATGGTCTTGTCGTGCGGCTCGCTGCCGATGGCAGTCGGGTAGAACAGGATTTCCGCGCCTTGCAGCGCCATGCTGCGGGCGCACTCAGGGAACCACTGATCCCAGCAGATGCCCACGCCGATTTTCGCGTAACGGGTGTTCCACACTTTGAAACCGGTATCGCCCGGGTTGAAGTAGTACTTTTCGTGGTAGCCAGGGCCATCCGGGATGTGGCTTTTACGATAAATCCCGAGGTTGCTGCCGTCGGCATCGATGATCGCGATGCTGTTGAAACGCGCGCGTCCGGCCAATTCGTAGAAGCTGATCGGCAGCACCACTTGCAGTTCCTTGGCGACTTTCTGGAAGTGCTTGATGGCGACGTTGTCTTCAACCGTTGTGGCCAGTTGCAGGTAGTCCGGGTTCGGCTTCTGGCAGAAGTACGGAGCCTCGAACAGTTCCTGGATCAGGATGATTTGCGCACCTTTGGCCGCTGCCTCACGGACCAGCTTCTCAGCGGTCTCGATGTTGGCTTCAAGGTCCCAGGAACAAGCCATCTGGGTGGCGGCGACGGTAACGATACGACTCATGAATCATCTCCTGGGCAAGTGCTTGAGGGTCAGTGTGGCATCGACCGATGACAGAACGGGAATCACCGGGCGTGGTTCGTCCACACCGTGGGCAGTGGCGACTTTATAGCCGATAAAAATCGGCTTTAAAAGCAATAAATATCCACCACCTCTAAATAACCTCAAAAATTCCCGATAACAATCGACATTTGCAACCTCTGCGAGCTGCCTACAAACCTTCGCCCAGCACCTTCGACAGCATGCCCACAAAGAAGTCCACACTCTGCCGCGACGTGACCATCGGCGGTTTGATCTTGAGGATGTTCAGGTAATCACCCGTCGGCTGCATGAAAATCCCCAACTCACGAAGGCGATCGCACAACGCCGTGGTTTCTTCGGTCGCCGGTTCAAGGGTTTCGCGATTGCGGACCAACTCCACGCCCAGATAGAAGCCGGAACCATGCACCGCTCCCACCAACGGATGCCGGTCGATCAGGGCTTCAAGACGTTCCTTGAAGTACCCGCCCACGACCTGGGCGTTTTCCCAGAGTTTTTCTTCTTCCATCACATCCAGCACCGCCATGCCGATCCGGCAACTGACCGGGCTGCCGCCAGCGGACGAGAAGAAATAACCCTCGGCCTCCAGCGCTTCGGCAATCTCCCGACGGGTAATGACGGCACCCAACGGCTGGCCGTTACCCATGCCTTTGGCCATGGTGATGATGTCGGGCACCACGCCCTGCTCTTCGAAACCCCAGAAAAATTTACCCATGCGGCCGTAACCGACCTGCACCTCATCGGCGATGCACACCCCACCCTGAGCACGGACCAGCGCATAGACCTGCTTCAAATAGCCCGGCGGTAGCGAGATGCCCCCGGCATTGCCGTACACCGGCTCGCAGATGAAACCGGCGAGTTGGCGTTTCTGTCCGGCGATTTTCGCCAGGTTGTGTTCGACGCTGCGCACATAGTCCGGCGCGCTGTCCGGGCCACGGAATTCGCCGCGATAGGTGTTCGGCGCGGTCACCGGGTGCACCCAATCAGGACGGCTGCTCAAGGCCTTGGGGTTGTCGGCAATCGAGGTCGAGACCGCATCCGCCGCCACCGACCAGCCGTGATACGCCTCCAGCACACTGAGCATGTCGCGGCCGCCGCTGTAGGCCCAGGCCAGGCGAATCGCCAGGTCATTGGCCTCGGTGCCGCTGTTGACCAGGAATACCCGGTCCATGTTGTCCGGTGCCAACTTCAACAAGCGCTCGGAAAACTCGGCAATCGCTGCGTAGTGAAAACGCGAGTTGGTATTGAGCAACGACCATTGACGGCCGGCGACGGCGGCCATGCGCGGATGACCATGACCCAATACCGCGACATTGTTGAGCATGTCGAGGTAGGAGCGGCCCTGCATGTCGATCAAATGATTGCGCCAGCCACGCTCGATGCGCGGCGGGTCGACGTAATAATGCTTCTGGGATCGGGCAAAACTGGCGTCGCGGCGGGCCAGCAAGGTTTGCGGGTCGAGTTCTTCTTCGGCATCGCAGGCCAGACCCAGCAACGCGGCCGGCGAGGGGCACAACAACTGCCAGGCGGCAGCGCGCGAAGGTGTGCAAAACAACGGTGCGTCGAGCTGAGCACTGCGGCACAACTGTACGATCAACGCTCCACTGACAGAGCCCAGCACCTGGCCTTTGACCAATGCTGCGCCCGCGTGCAACGACGGTGTCACACCCCACAGCCGTAAACTCAGTTGTGGACCATCCAGTTGCAGCACACCCACTGCCGGCTGGTGAACCGTTCCGGCAAACGGCGATTCGACCGCCGTGCCATGAGGCACTCGCAACTCGACATGCAGAGGGCAAGTGGCCGGTTCAGTGGCGCTGTCCGGTTGGGTGCGAGACAGACGATATTGCCCATAACGACTGGCCGCCAGACCATGAGCCGCAGCAGCTTCGGTCAACAGACGCTGGTCGATCCCCTCTTGCTCCCAGTTACCCGCTTCGAAATGCGGGCTGAGCACGCCCAGATCGATCAACGCAAACTCACGCCCCACCAGACTCGGCAACAAGGGCGCAAAGCTTTCGCTGCCGATGCTCGGCAGGCCTTGACCAACCGCAGCAAGAATCGCCGCCTCCATCAACGCCAGCGGCACCGATGTGGCCACGCGGAAAATTTCCCACTCATGGGTCAGGTTGTCGCGACTGTACTCATTGCCCGGATCAATGGTGACCTGCTGTTCGCCACTCAGCACCAACACCGCCGAACGCGCAACGATCAGCGGCCAGAGCGCCAGCAGTTCTTCATGTAGCAGCGGATTGATCGCGTGATAGGCCCGAACCGCCGGCAAGATGTAGAACGGATCGCCATCGGCATGGTGCAGCAGCGCGGCACAGGTCACCGACAGATCGGTGATCCGCCAGGTTCGGACCAGGTCGCCGAAATCGATGACACCCTGCAACTGCCATTGGCGCTGCGCATCTCGCTGCCAGACCACGTTGTCGTCGGTGATGTCCATGTGAATCGCCTGCACCGGCAGCTTATCCACCAAGGGCTGCAAATGGCGCTCGGCCTGCTCGGCCGCTTCAGCAATCAGCTTGCGTTGCTGATCATCCTTGATCACCGGCAGCAAATGCGCGATCAACGCGTTGGCGTGGCGGGCGTCCCATTGAAGGGTGCGCTCAAGGCCAGGATGGTCGAAGCCGGCCAGCGCCAGGTCCATCTCGCCGCAGAGCCGACCGAAACCGGCGACCACGGCCTGGCTCAGATGGTCGAGGTGCGTCAGGGACTGGCCGTCGATGTAATCGAGCAGACGTACATGCACCGCTTGTCCGCCGACCTCCAGGGAGAGCAGGTCTTTACCATTTTTGGCCGGGATCACTCGCGGCACCTTCACGCCGGGATGTTCGACCAAGCGCTTGAGCCCTGCGTGCTGGGCTTGCAGCTCCAGCACCGAATAATCACCACGGCAGATTTTCAGGACGAAACGCCCCTGCTCGCTGTCGACGCGGTAGTTGAGATCCTGCTGGCTTCCAAGAGCCTGCAACCGTCCGCTCAGCCCGTAATGTTCTTCCAGCAACTCAAGCGCTTGCGCCGCGGACACTTGCGGGCTGGGCAGACTGGCGCGGTGAATCAACGTGGCGAGCGGCATACAACGACCCCTGAAATTTTATTAGGCGCTTATATCGCCACTGCCGGGTGCGATACGCAACCCCCCTTCCCTGATTGGCCCGAATCAATGCGTGAGCAACTCTCTTCACCGTCCCACTCGCGCCTGCCGGCACTTTGCGTAAGAATGTCGCCCATCAACGCCTATTGCTGGAGAAACACCATGAATGTAGTCACCACCGACCTGCCAGGTGTTCTGATCATCGAGCCCAAGGTATTTGGTGATGAGCGCGGCTTCTTCTATGAAAGCTTCAACGCCAAGGCTTTCGAAGAAGCAACCGGCCTGAACACCCGATTCGTGCAGGACAACCATTCCCGCTCGCAAAAAGGCGTACTGCGCGGCTTGCACTACCAGCTGGAAAACACTCAGGGCAAACTGGTCCGCGTCACCGCCGGTGAAGTGCTGGACGTGGCCGTGGACATTCGCCGCAGCTCGCCGCATTTCGGCAAATGGGTCGCGGTGCGCCTGTCCGCCGACAACCATCGCCAGCTCTGGGTACCAGAAGGTTTTGCCCATGGTTTCGTGGTGCTGAGCGATTTCGCTGAATTCCTCTACAAAACCACCGACTACTACACCCCGTCGGCTGAACGCAGCATTCGCTGGGACGACCCGGACTTGGGCATCGACTGGCAGCTGGACGAGGCACCGCAGCTGTCCGCCAAGGATCAGGCCGCCGCGTTCTTCAAGGACGCTGAAGTCTTCTCCTGAATTGCCGTCTGAATTTTCAGCGCCAGCATGCACTTGATCCAGGGTGCGCAGACTGCGCCCGCAAGCCTAGGGTCTGTTGAGGTTTGGTAGCGAACCGCGTTGCTACCAAACGTCAACAGACCCTAGGCATAATGCGTCTGTCCCCACAGGCGCTTGATGCTCATGACACCGACCCTCCCCCGCAGACCCCGCTGGCGCAGCCTGGCACTGCTTGCGTTGTGCCTGGCACCCTTGCTGTGGCCGCTGGAGCATCTGGCCGAGCGTTATTACCGCAGCGAGCTGGCCGGGCAGAACCGTCAGACCCTCGACCTCTACGTCGCCAACCTGTTGGGTACCCTGCACCGCTATGAAGTGCTGCCGCAGATTCTCGGCGACCTGCCCGCCCTGCGTGCGACGTTGGGCGCCCCCGACGAGGGCGTGATTCAAGGCAATGCCAATCGTCTGTTGAAACACATCAGTGCCCAGACCGGCGCCGAAGTCATGTACCTGATGGACACCACCGGCAAGACACTGGCGGCCTCCAACTGGGACAAACACGACAGCTTCGTCGGCCGCAATTTCTCTTTCCGTCCATATTTCAGTGAAGCCATGGCCGGGCGCCTGGGGCGCTTCTTTGGCCTGGGCACCACCTCGGCCAAGCGCGGTTACTTCTTCGCCGCGGCGGTACACGATCGTGAAAAAATCATCGGCGTGTTGGTGGTCAAGGTTGACCTCGATCACACCGAAAGCCTCTGGGGCAAAACCCCGGAACAACTGCTGGTCACCGACCACAACGGTGTGGTCATCCTCACATCGCGGCCAGAATGGCGTTTCCGCTCGACCCGTCCATTGAGTGATGAGGAGAACAAGGCCGTCGCCGCGATTCAACCCTATCCGACCCGCGATCCAAAGCCGTTGAGTCTCGACCCCAATGCCTGGCTGACCCAAACCCGGCAGATCGAAGAAACCGGCTGGAGTGTCAGTATCCTTGCTCCACGCACCCTGATCGACCGCCCCGTGCGCACAGTTGTGGCCATCGGCGGCGCAACGCTGCTGGTATTGATGCTGCTGCTTGGCCTGATGATGCAACGCCGACGCCATTACCTGGAGCGGATCGCCTTCGAAGCCAAGACCCGCCAGGAACTCGAAGGCCGGGTCGCCGAACGGACCAGCGACCTTGAGGGCCTCAACCGTCGACTGAAACAGGAAGTGCTGGAGCGCGAACACGCCCAGCAAGAACTGGTACGCGCTCAGGATGATCTGGTACAGGCCGGCAAGCTCTCGGCGCTGGGAACAATGTCGGCGAGTATCAGCCATGAACTCAACCAACCGCTTGCGGCCATCCGCAGCTACGCGGAAAACGCCGAAGTGCTGCTCGATCATCAGCGCACCGAGGATGCTCGCGGCAACCTCAAGCTGATCAGCGAACTGACCGGGCGCATGGCGTCGATCATCGCCCACCTGCGCGCCTTCGCCCGACGTGATCGCCATGCCCCGGAAAGCGTGGCCCTGCAACCGGCGCTGGACGACGCACTGGCGTTACTGGCCAAGCGTCGGCGCAGCATGGAAGTCGAGCTGATCCGCGACCTGCCGGCCGCCACCCTGTGGGTCGAGGCTGGAGAAACCCGTCTGCGCCAGGTACTCGGCAATCTGCTGGCCAATGCGCTCGATGCCCTGACGGAAAAAGGCCCGCCGCGTAAACTCTGGTTGAGTGCCCAATCCACCGCCGACGGCGTCACTCTGTACATTCGCGATAACGGCCCCGGGTTCTGCCTGGAAGCGCTGGGTCGTGCCGGCGAGCCCTTCTACACCACCAAGACCCGCACTCAGGGACTTGGGCTGGGGCTGGCGATCTGCGACACCCTGATGCGCGCCTTCGGTGGTGAACTGTCGTTCTCCAACCATAAGGAAGGCGGCGCCCTGATTACCCTGAAGCTGCGCGCAGGCGCGCCGGGTGTGAGCCTGCAACCGTCCGAGGACCGAAGTGCATGACCATCGACAACCGCATCCAGGTCGTGTTGATCGACGACGATCCCCACCTGCGTCAGGCCCTGAGCCAGACCCTGGACCTGGCCGGCCTGAAGATCCTGCCGCTTGCTGAAGCCAAGGGCCTGGCCGGGCAACTGGAACGCGACTGGCCAGGCGTTGTGGTCAGTGACATCCGCATGCCGGGCATGGACGGCCTCGAACTGCTGACCGAACTCCACGCCCAGGATCCGGAGCTGCCCGTGCTGCTGATCACCGGCCACGGCGATGTCCCCCTGGCGGTGCAGGCCATGCGCGCCGGGGCTTATGACTTTCTGGAAAAACCTTTCGCCAGTGACGCCCTGCTCGACAGCGTACGTCGCGCCCTGGCCCTGCGCCGTCTGGTACTGGACAACCGCAGCCTGCGGCTGGCCCTGAGCGATCGCAACGAACTGAGCGCCCGACTGGTCGGGCAATCGGCGCCGATGCTGCGCCTGCGCGAGCAGATCGGGGCACTGGCGGCGACCAAGGCTGACGTGCTGATTCTCGGTGAAACCGGTGCAGGCAAAGAAGTGGTGGCCCGCGCGCTGCACGACTTGTCGAGTCGGCGTAACGGCCCGTTCGTGGCAATCAACGCCGGGGCCCTGGCCGAGTCGGTGGTGGAAAGCGAGCTGTTCGGTCACGAACCCGGCGCGTTTACCGGCGCGCAAAAGCGCCGCATCGGCAAGTTCGAATTCGCCAACGGCGGCACGTTGTTCCTCGATGAAATCGAAAGCATGAGCCTGGACGTGCAGGTGAAATTGCTGCGCTTGCTGCAAGAGCGGGTCGTCGAACGCCTGGGCGGCAATCAGTTGATCCCGCTGGACATCCGCATCATCGCCGCGACCAAGGAAGACCTGCGGCAATCCGCCGATCAGGGGCGCTTCCGTGCCGACCTGTATTACCGCCTGAACGTTGCGCCGTTGCGCATTCCGCCGCTGCGCGAACGGGGCGAAGATGCGCTGGTGCTGTTCCAGCATTTCGCTGACGAAGCCAGCGCCCGCCACGGCTTGCCGCCCCACGAACTGCAACCGGGGCAACGGGCGCTGCTGCTGCGTCACAGCTGGCCAGGTAACGTGCGGGAACTGCAGAACGCCGCCGAGCGCTTTGCCCTGGGCCTGGAGCTGGCACTGGACAGCAGCGCACCGGATGGTGGTGTCGGCACCACGGTTGAAGTGGTCAGCGGCGGCTTGAGCGAGCAAGTCGAGAACTTCGAGAAGAGCCTGATTGCCGCCGAACTGGCGCGCTCGCACAGCTCCGTGCGCAGCCTCGCCGAAGCGCTCGGCATTCCGCGCAAAACCCTGCACGACAAGCTGCGCAAGCATGGCCTGAACTTCGCCGATGGCGGCACCAGCAGCCATACCGACGACCTCGATTGAGCTACCGTAAAATCATCCCTATCAAACAAAAGGCCCGCGAATGAACCGCGACAGTCGTCACCTGGAATCGATCCTCTATCGCGACATCCCCCTCACGCGGGACATGGGCCTCAAAGTGCTCGACTGGCATGACCAACAACTGCGCCTGCATCTGCCGCTGGAGCCCAACGTCAATCACAAGAGCACCATGTTCGGTGGCAGCCTGTATTGCGGCGCGGTGCTGGCCGGCTGGGGCTGGCTGCATTTGCGTTTACGTGAAGAAGGTATCGAAGACGGGCACATCGTGATTCAGGAAGGGCAGATCAACTACCCGCTGCCGGTCACCATGGACGCGACGGCGATCTGTCAGGCACCGAACCCGGCAGTGTGGAGGAAGTTCCTGGCGATGTATCGACGCTATGGGCGGGCGCGGTTGACGCTGCATTCGCGGATCGTGAATGCCGGGAGTGAAGAGGATGCGGTGAGGTTTACCGGGCAATACGTCCTTCACCGGTAAAGCAAACGATCTTAAAAGATCGCAGCCTCGTTGCACTCGACAGCTCCTACAGAGAAGCGCGCCCCCTGTAGGAGCTGTCGAGTGAAACGAGGCTGCGATCTCTTGATCTTTACGCCCGAGCGAGCGCCAATAGTTTCTCCCGCCAAGCCGCTTTAGCCGGCAGCGCCAGGAAGAACTCATTCAGCAACGATTCCCGCGCCGGATAACAGAACGGCGCGCCGCTCAAATCCAGCACCTCACCGCCGGCGCCTTCCAGCACACCTTGAGCCGCGGCCGTGTCCCACTGCGAAGTCGGCGCCAATCGCGGATAACAATCCGCCGCCCCTTCCGCCAGTAGGCAAAACTTCAGTGAGCTGCCGATATTCGCCAGTTGCAGCTCGCCCAGACTGTCACTCAACCCCGCCAGTAAGCGCTCCTGCTCAGGGCTTGAATGCCGACGACTGGCGACCACCGTGAAGGCTTCACCCGCCGCCGGCACCTCGCGAACCTGGATCGGCATTGGCTCGGCGCCTTTATCGCCACGCCAGGCTCCCAACCTGTCACCGCCAACATAAAAACGCCCGCTGGTCGGCATCGACACCACGCCAAACACCACACGCCCCTGCTCGATCAGCGCAATGTTCACGGTGAACTCTTCGCTGCCGGAGATGAACTCCTTAGTGCCGTCCAGAGGGTCGACCAACCACCAACGCTGCCAGCCGGCACGCACGCTCTGGGGGATGTTGGCATCCTCTTCGGACAGCACCGGAATAGTCGGGTCCAGCGCCGTCAACCCGGCCAGAATCACATGGTGAGCGGCCATGTCGGCAGCTGTGACCGGGGAATCATCGGACTTTGCCGTCACGGCAACGTTGACGCGCCAGAACGGCAGGATCGCCTCGCCAGCCTTCAATGCCAGTTCTACCACCGGTGCCATCAACGGATGGGGAAAATTCAACTTCATGGCAGGAACACCCCACGCTGAGTCAACAGATCACGGGCCAGATACAGCGCCGCCAAGGCACGGCCCTCGGTGAATCGCGGGTTCTGCGCCAACGCCGACAATTCCCGCAGGTTGATCTTGTCCATCCCCATCGGCTCGGGCTCGTCACCCTCCAGGCGTTCTTCGTACAAATCGGTGGCCAGCACCACCTGGATTTTCTGGCTCATGTAGCCAGGTGACAACGACAACTCGGTCAGATGCTCCAGTTGCCGCGCGCCATACCCGGCCTCTTCCTTGAGCTCCCGCTCGGCCGCCGCCAGCACGTCTTCGCCCGGCTCGATCAAGCCTTTGGGCAGGGACAATTCGTAGGCATCGGTGCCACCGCAGTATTCCTCCACCAACACGGCGTGGTCCGCGTCGAGCATCGCCACGATCATCACCGCACCATAACCAGCGCCTTTACCGACCAATCGCTCGTAAGTGCGTTCCACGCCATTGGAAAAGCGCAGTTTCAGCTCTTCGACACAGAATAATCGGCTGGTGGCGACGATCTCGCGGGCGAGTATGGTGGGTTTCTGGCGCATGAGAAGCTCCTTGGCGTGAACGCGTTACTATACCCGGCCTACCCTGATTGTTTACCTCGGATATCTTTTTTACCGCTGGAGAAGTTTTTTATGCCCCTGCTGCCCTGGCGCGACATCGATACCGTTCTGCTGGATATGGACGGCACGCTGCTGGACCTGCACTACGACAACCATTTCTGGCTGGAACACCTGCCAAAGCGTTATGCCGAGTTGCACGGGGTGAGCCTGGCCATGGCGGAGCTGGAATTGCAGCCACTGTTCGAGCGCCATGCCGGTCAGTTGCAGTGGTATTGCCTGGACTTCTGGAGCGCCGAACTGAAGTTGTCGGTGCGCGAACTGAAACTGGAAACCGCGCACCTGATCGCCTTGCGTCCGGATGCGGACACTTTTCTGGCCGCGATCAAACAGGCCGGCAAGCGCGTGGTACTGATCACCAACGCCCACCGCGACTCGTTGTCATTGAAACTGGAAAGAATTGAACTGGCGCCGTACTTCGAGCGCTTGATCAGCTCTCACGATTACGGTTTCGCCAAAGAAGACCCGCAGTTCTGGGATGCCTTGCAGGCCGATATCGGCTTCGACCCGGCACGCTGTCTGTTCATCGACGACACCCTGCCGATCCTGCGCAGCGCACGCAATTTCGGGGTGGCGCACCTGCTGGCCGTGAGCGAGCCGGACAGCCGCAAAGGGCCGAAGGACACGGCAGAGTTTGCGGCGGTGGGGGATTATCGGGAGCTCATCGCAGGGCTTTAGAGTCTGACGCGGTCGTTGTGGCGAGGGAGCTTGCTCCCGCTGGAGTGCGAAGCGCTCCCAATCTGGCTGAGCTCCTTCAGAAAGGTGCATTGGCCAGATTGCGACTGCTGCGCAGCCGAGCGGGACGGTGCGGCGATCCGACAAGCTCCCTCGCCACAGGTTCTGTGTTATTCAGGAATCCGCAACACCTGCCCCGGATAGATCTTGTCCGGGTGCGAAAGCATTGGTTTGTTGGCTTCAAAGATTTTGTTGTACTTGTTCGCGTCGCCGTATGCCGCCTTGGAAATCGCGCTGAGGGTGTCGCCCTTTTTAACGGTGACGAACTGCGCTGCCTTGGCAACCGGCCCCGTTACGGTGATCTGGTCATCGACACTACCGACACCGGCAATATTGCCCACGGCCAGCAGAATCTTTTCCTTCTCTTCCTGGCTCGCCACGTCACCGGTGACGATGACTTTGTCGCCCTCGATGGTCGCCTGAACATTTGGATTACCCAGGCCGACCTTGCTGATGTGTTCCTTCAACTGCTCGCTGGCGTTGGCATTGCCGGGGGTCAGCAGATCGATAAGTTTTTCACCTGCTTCTTTCACAAAGCTAAAAATACTCATGGTGCACTCTCCTTGGGATTTGGGTTCCAGACGCCCAAGACTAGACCAGTCGTTTGAAGACCGACTCCCAGCCGACCAATGACCCAACCCCCCGCAGGCGGTAGAATCGCAAACCTTGCCGGCGCCCTGGAGCGAAGATGGACATCAAGCAGCTGAAATTCCTCATCGCTCTCGACGAAACCCGACACTTCGGCCAGGCCGCCGCGCGCTGTCACATCACTCAGCCGACCTTGTCCATGCGCCTGCGCAGCCTTGAGGAAGAACTCGAGCTGCCGCTGGTCAATCGCGGCCAACGCTTCGAAGGTTTCACGGCGCCGGGTGAGCGCGTGCTGGCATGGGCGCGTACGGTGCTGGCGGCCTACGACGGTTTGCAGGCCGAAGCGGCGGCCTGTCGCGGCAACCTCGTGGGTACGTTGCGTCTGGGGGTGGTGCCGCTGTCGAGTTTCGACCCGGTGCCGCTGATGCAACGCCTGCACGCCGCACACCCGAACCTGCGGTTCGAACTCTCGGCCCTGAGTTCCGAACAGATCCTTGAACAACTGGCGAATAACCGTCTCGACCTCGGCGTATCGTACCTGGAGCATCTGGACGGCGAGCGCTTCGACTCCCTGGCGTTCAGCGAAACCCGCATGGGCCTGCTCTACGATCAACGCTTCTTCAGTTTCGGCGAGGTGCCGCTGAGCTGGGAGTCGCTGATCGAACTGCCCATGGGCATGCTCACCAGCGGCATGCACTTTCGCCAGTCCATCGACCATAACTTCCACAGCCGTGGCCTGACCCCACAACCGTTGCTGCAAACCGATGCAGTCCACCAATTGTTACAAGCGGTACACGGTGGCCTGTGCTGCGCGGTGATGCCGCTGAACAGCGGCCTCGAAAACCTCACCGATCACTTGCGCCTGCAACCCATCGAAAGCGCCCAGACCCTCGCCCGGCTGGGGCTGATCATGCGTCGCAGCGCTCCGCGTTCGGCCTTGGCAGAAGCCTGTTTTGCGATCTATCAGAAATCACTGACAGACTCTTGATCGACGCCATCTATCGGTAGATCAGTAATAGCGATTAGACGCGACATGTTGACGCGCCTAGGCTTAAAGTTGACCAAACCGTCGGTGATGCCTAATGAACGCCAAGCGCCCCGGCTGCGCGGCGCCCGCTCTCGAAACGCCCGCGCCCGCCGCAAGCCAGACATACAGTTACTGCAACCTCGAATACTCCGAATCATCCAGCACCGCGCTGGCTGAGGAAGTCGCGTTGGCGATCGCCTACAACGGCATCAGCCAGGCCGTCATGTTGGTGACGCCGACGGACCTTGAAGACTTCATCGTCGGCTTCAGCCTCGGCAGCGGCATCATCGAAGACGCTTCAGACATCTATGACCTGCAACTCAGCGGCTCGGGTTCGGCGCAATACGCGCAAGTGACCATCGCCAACCGCGCCTTCTGGAACCTCAAGCAGCAGCGCCGGCAACTGGCCGGCACCAGCGGTTGCGGGCTCTGTGGCGTGGAAGCGGTGGAGCAAGCGCTGCCCGATCTCAAGGTGCTGCCCGGCGCCCCGCTGCCCCCGGCCGAATGGCTGGACGGCCTGCGCCATCGCATCGGCGAATTCCAGCCTTTGGGCCAGCATTGCGGCGCGGTGCATGCGGCGGTGTTCATGAATGGCAAAGGCGAATTGCTGCTGGGCCGTGAAGACATCGGCCGACACAACGCTCTCGACAAGCTGATTGGCGGGTTGATCCGCCAGAAAATCCCGACCACCGATGGTCTGGCGATTGTCACCAGCCGTTGCAGCCTCGAATTGATCCAGAAAGTTTTACGCGCCGGCATCCAGACCCTGGTCAGCCTGTCATCGCCCACGGGCCTGGCCGTGCAATGGGCCCGTCGACACAACCTCAATCTCATCCACCTACCTCAGAAAAGTGCACCAAGGGTCTACAGCCCTGCGTTGGAGAATCAAGCGTGAGTCAACACCAACAAGCCGACCAGAAACCTGTTCCACGTTACAAGCCCTATAAGGGTGCGGCCGGTGGCTGGGGCGCGCTGGCCAGCGTCGCCCGGGCCTGGCTGACCAGCGACAACGCGTTGAAAAATCTGCGCATGATGCTCAAGACCAACAAGAACGGCGGGTTCGATTGCCCCGGTTGCGCCTGGGGCGATTCCCAGGAAGGCGGCATGGTGATGTTCTGCGAGAACGGCGCCAAAGCAGTGAACTGGGAAGCGACCAAACGGCGTGTCGATGGCGCGTTTTTCGCCAAGCACAGCGTTAGCTCGTTGCTGGAACAAAGTGATTATTGGCTCGAGTACCAGGGCCGTCTGACCGAGCCGCTGAGCTACGACGCCGAAACCGATCGTTACAAACCGATCAGCTGGGAAGCCGCATTCGCCCTGATCGGCAAACACCTGCAAGGGCTGTCGAGCCCGAATCAGGCCGAGTTCTACACCTCGGGCCGTGCCAGCAACGAAGCGGCGTTCCTCTATCAATTGTTCGTGCGCGCCTATGGCACCAACAATTTCCCCGACTGCTCGAACATGTGCCACGAAGCCAGCGGTGTGGCATTGGCGCAGAGCGTTGGCGTCGGCAAAGGCACGGTGACCTTCGACGACTTCGAACACGCCGATGCGATTTTCGTCTGGGGCCAGAACCCTGGCACCAACCACCCGCGGATGCTCGAGCCACTGCGCGAAGCGGTGAAACGCGGTGCGCAGGTGGTGTGCATCAACCCGCTGAAAGAGCGCGGCCTGGAACGCTTCCAGCACCCGCAACACCCGATCGAAATGCTCACCAACGGCGACAAACCGACCAACACCGCGTACTTCCGTCCGGCATTGGGCGGCGACATGGCGATCATGCGCGGCATGGCCAAGTTCCTGCTGCAATGGGAGCGCGATGCGCAGAAGGCGGGTGAGCCTGCGGTGTTCGACCACGACTTCCTCAATGAACACAGCGTCAATGTTCTGGAATACCTCGGCATCGTCGACGACACCCCGTGGGAGCAGATCGTCGAGCAATCCGGCCTGCCCCTGGTGGAAATCGAGCAAGCGGCGCGCATGTACGCCAAAGGCAAGAACGTGATCATGTGCTGGGCGATGGGCATCACCCAGCATCGCCATTCGGTGGCGACCATCCAGGAAATCGCCAACCTGATGCTGCTGCGCGGCAACATCGGCCGGCCGGGGGCCGGTCTGTGCCCGGTGCGCGGCCACAGTAACGTGCAGGGCGACCGGACAATGGGCATCAACGAACGTCCGCCGGCGGCGCTCCTCGACTCTCTGGAGCGGCGCTTCCAGTTCAAGGTCCCGCGCGAAAACGGCCACAACGTGGTCGAGGCGATTCACGCCATGGCCGAAGGCCGTTCGAAAGTTTTCATCGGCCTGGGCGGCAACTTCGCCCAAGCCACCCCGGACAGCCCACGGACCTTCCAGGCCCTGAGCAACTGCGACCTGACCGTGCAGATCAGCACCAAGCTCAACCGCAGCCATTTGATCCACGGTAAAGACGCGCTGATCCTGCCGTGCCTGGGCCGCACCGATATCGATATCCAGACCGAAGGCGCCCAAGCGGTGACCGTGGAAGACTCCTTCAGCATGGTCCACGCCTCCAACGGTCAGTTGCAACCGTTGTCGAACCTGATGCGCTCGGAGCCTGCAATCATCGCTGGTATCGCCGCCGCGACCCTGGGCAGCAAACCGGTGGACTGGAACTGGCTGGTGGCTGATTACAGCCGCATCCGCGACCTGATCGCCGACACCATCCCGGGCTTTCGGGACTTCAACGAGAAAGTCCAGAACCCCGGCGGTTTCTACCTGGGCAGCAGTGCCGGCGCACGTCGCTGGAATACCCCATCAGGTCGGGCCAATTTCCGTCCGAACATCCTGCCCAAACACCTGGTGCACGAACGCACCCGCGCCACCGGCGTACTGCCGGACCTGATCATGCAGTCGATGCGCTCCCACGATCAGTACAACACCACCATTTATGGTCTTGATGATCGTTATCGCGGGGTGAAAGGTCAGCGGGATGTGTTGTTCGTCAATGAAGCCGACCTCATTCGCCTGGGCTTCAAACCGGGGCAAAAGGCTGACATCGTATCGATCTGGGATGATGGCCGTGAGCGGCGGGTCAAGGGTTTTACCCTGCTGGCGTTTGATATTCCTGCCGGGCAAGCGGCTGCATACTATCCGGAAGTGAACCCGCTGGTGCCGTTGGAAAGCACCGGGGATGGCAGCCATACGCCGACGTCGAAGTTTGTGGCGATCCGGCTGGAAGCGGCGAGTGAAACCGGGTTGATCATGGCCAAGTCAGCTTGACGCAGCGATGGCGGTAGCCCACTCAACAAACTCTTCCGATCCGTACTTTCCAATCGCCCACAAAAAAGGCCGTTTTCCTATGAAAACGGCCTTTGAGAAGTAGCTAAAGACCGGCGAAAAACACTTAAGTTCCGCCCAAAAAACAGCAACTTATAGAAATGTGCTCAAGTCGTGTTATTCGTCGGATTTCTATTGTCACAACCATGACACAGCCTCAGGATCGCGCCGTCATCCCCTTGAGGTTCCTCTATGAAGTTCTCCTCGATTCTCTTGTTGTCCCTTGGCCTGGTCAGTGGCTTCGCGTCTGCTGGCGGCACCACCGAAGCAGGTGTGGGCGGCGCATTGGGCGGGGTTCTTGGCTCGGTCGTCGGTCAATCACTAGGCGGCAGTACAGGTTCAACCATTGGCGCGGCCCTGGGCGGCGCGGGTGGTAGCGCAGTTGGCGCAGACAGACGCAGCCGTGGCGAAGCCGCCATTGGCGGTGCGTTGGGCGCAGCTGGCGGTAACGTGGTCGGCCGCAGCATGGGCGGCACCACCGGTAGCCTGATCGGCTCCGCAGCAGGCGGCGGCCTCGGTGGCGCGCTGGGTAACCATATGGGCAACAGCAGCAATGACGACGATGATCGTCGTTCCTATCGTCGTGGTTATGACGATGATGATCGTCGCTACTACCGTGGTCACCCGGGTCGCGGCCATGCGTACGGGCATCGCAAGCATCACCATCGCTATCACGATGACGACTGAGGCTTGAATCGCCTCGTCGACCGTTAGATCCAAAAATCGCAGCCCTCGGGCTGCGATTTTTTTTGCCCTCAGATCGCCAGTCGCTCCAACGCCCCGCGCAACCCGGCAGGAATCGCCACCGGCTGATTCGACAGCCGATCGACGAATACATGCACGAAGCGCCCTGCCGCGCAGGCCTCATCTTCTCCAGCCTTGAACACCGCCAGCTCGTACTGCACCGAACTGCTGCCCAACTTGCCGACCCGCAGGCCAATCTCGATCCGATCCGGGAAGGCGATAGACGCGAAGTAATCGCAGGCCGAACTCACCACAAAACCCACCACCTCACCGTCATGGATATCCAGGCCGCCGACTTCGATCAGGTAGGTGTTCACCGCCGTATCGAAAAAACTGTAGTAGGTGACGTTATTGACATGACCGTAGGCGTCATTGTCATGCCAGCGGGTGGTGATGGGCTGGAAATGGGGGTAGTCGGTGCGATGGGGCATCGGGGTGGACATCAGCGTCGGTTCCTGGAGTTGGATGGCCAGTTTAAGGTGAAACTGCGAAGGCGCTGTCACAGGCACTACCTAAATCACATGTCGGTAAACCCTCTGCCCTGCGCCGCCAACTCCCCAATCAACCGTGCCGGGGCCCAGTGATCCCCCTGTTTGGTCTCAAGCTGCAACAACCGCAGATGAATATCGTCCAGCCCTTGCTGATCCGCCCAGGCCATCGGCCCGCCCTTGTCCGCCGGGAAACCATAACCGTTGAGGTACACCAGATCGATGTCGTGCGCCGACGCCGCAATGCCTTCCTGAAGGATCTTCGCCCCTTCATTGACCAGTGCCAGCAAGCTGCGCTCAAGAATCTCCTCTGGCCCTATCTCACGCCGCTGGAACCCCAACCCTTCGCTGATTTCCAGCACCAGCGCATCGACTTCCACATCGTGCTCAGCCTGACGACTGCCCGGTTCGTAATGGTAATACCCGTCGCCGCTCTTCTGACCGAAACGCCCGAGCTCGCACAAACGATTGTCCACCTGAACCTCCGGCGCATCCTGGCCCTTGCCAGCCAGCTCCCGCGCGCGCCACTCCAGGTCAATGCCGACCACGTCATACATGCGGAACGGCCCCATGGCGAAACCAAAACCTTGCAGCGCCGCATCCACCTGATAAGGCAACGCCCCCTCCAGCAACATCTTGCGCGCTTCGAGCACGTACGGATGCAGCATGCGGTTGCCGATGAAACCGTGACAGTTGCCCGAGACCACGCTGACCTTGCCCATGCGCTGGCCCAGTGCCAGGGCTGCATCAAGCACCGCCGGAGCGGTCTGGGCGCCGCGTACGATCTCCAGCAATTTCATGATGTGCGCCGGGCTGAAGAAGTGCAGGCCCAGGACCTGCTGCGGGCGGCGAGTGGCGGCGGCGATGGCGTCGATATCCAGCGCCGAGGTATTGCTGGCCAGAATCGCTTCAGGTTTGAGCAGGCCGTCGAGTTCGCGGAAGATTTTCTGCTTCAGCTCGAGGTTTTCGTAGACCGCTTCGATCACCAGATCAACATCGCGGATCGCCGCGTAATCGGCAGCCGCCGTTACCCGTGCAATGCGCGCATCCGCCTCGGTCTGATTGATCCGCCCCTGACGCACGTTGTGGGCGTAAGTGTCAGCCACGCTGGTCAGCGCCTGCTCAAGCATCTGCGGATTGTTATCGACCCACTGCACCGGCACCCCCGCATTGGCCAGACACATGACGATGCCACGGCCCATGGTGCCCGCGCCAATCACGGCGGCGCGCTGAATATCAAACGATGTCTGGCTCATGGTTGTTGTTCTCTTATTGGCGATCCAAAGACAGTCCTCACCATAGTCAGCCGATGCGTGTTTTTGAAGTTTATTCCTGTGATGGGCGACATTCAGCGGATGGATGCGTCCCGATCCCGCGGGTTAGAGGTTCGCCTCAGCCCACGTCCGGACCTCGGCATACGGATAATCTTCCAGCACCGCAAACCCAGGAATCGACCGCGCCTTGAGCTTGGTAAACAACGGCACGCTGATCCCGCACAAAAACCGCGTCACGCGCTCCGCCGATGGAGCACTCCCCGTGTGCTGCTGGTGCCTGTGGATAAAATCACCGCACAGCGCCTCGAAATTTTTATCCACAAGCGCCGGCAATTCCGGTGGTTCAGGTAGCCGCGCTACGTGGCCGTGACACACCGAACAATGCCCGCATCGCTGTGGCGCGTTTTCGTCGCCGAAGTACTCGGCCAGGCGATAGCCCAGGCAGTGGTCGGCGGCGAACAGATCCAGCATGGCGTGAATCCGCGAAATCTCGGTGCGTTCGTGCTGGGTGAAGTAGGTGTGCAATTCGGCGCTCAAGGCCTGGGAATCGAAGTCGGCTTGCAGCAGGCTATAGACCTCCGTCATCTGCTTGCTTTCAAGCTCCACCCAGCCCTTTTCCTGGAAGTAATCAAGTGCCTTGACCACTCGACTGCGCTCGGCGGAATGCTGCTGATACAGTGCGTCGAAATTCACCGTGGCCCAGGTCCGTGCGCGACTGGAAGTCTGGATGATCGCCGAGACGAAGTCCCTGCGCTCACCCTCGAAACGGGCCAGCAACGCTTCCGGCTCCTGCAAATACTTGAAGCGGTATTCGGCGTAATAGGCATAGCGTGGAGCGATCAGCCCACGCAACTCCAGCTGTACCAGCAAGGTCTTGAGCGGCAACTGGCGGATGTTGCTCTGATCGGCCAAAGGCCCCAGCAGAAACTCCCACTGCCCCTCGGGCGCTGCGGCTTGCAACTCGTCGAGCACACAACGAATGCCGTCCCGCTCCGGTGTGTCGCCGTAGACGAAATTCTCCAGCACATTGAGGCTGTCGCGGTTGGCCAGCACCAGGCAATCGGACGGCTGCCCGTCACGCCCGGCGCGGCCGATTTCCTGGCTGTAGTTTTCGATGGATTTGGGCAGGTCGAAATGCACCACGTTGCGGATATCGCTTTTGTCGATGCCCATGCCGAAGGCAATGGTGGCGACGATGCAATTGGACTGCCCACCCATGAACCGGCGCTGAATCGCTTCCCGTTGCTCGTGGGGTAAACCGGCGTGATAGGCCTCTGCCTGTATACCGTTGCGCCCCAGGTGTTCGGCGATGTGCTCAGCGGTCTTCTGCAGAGTGACGTAGACAATGCTGGGCTGGCCGGGACGCTGGCTCATCCACTCGACCAGGCGGCGGCGCTTGTCCTGGCCACGCACCGGTTCCACCAATAGATTGAGGTTGGGCCGGTAGAAACCGGTGGTCACCACATCCTCAGGCGCAATGGCGAACCGGGCCTCCATGTCGGCGATCACCTTGGGTGTCGCGGTGGCCGTCAGCAGCAGCGCCTGAGGGATGTTGAACTGGCGCTGATAGTCCGGCAGCTTGAGGTAGTCGGGGCGGAAGTTGTGACCCCACTCGGAGATGCAGTGGGCCTCGTCCACCACCAACAGCGAGATCGGCACCTGCTGCAGAAAATGGCGGAAACGCTCGTTCTTCAGGCGCTCCACGGAAATCATCAGAATCTTCAATTCGCCGGACTTTGCCCGGGCCATCACATCGCTGGCGTCATCGCGACTCTGGGCCGAATCGATACTGCCTGCCGCAATGCCGTGGCGCTGCAAGAACGCCAACTGATCCTGCATCAACGCCAGCAGAGGCGAGACCACCAGCGTCAGGTGCGGCAGCAGGATGGCCGGTAACTGATAGCACAGGGATTTGCCCGAGCCGGTAGGGAAAATCGCCGCCGCCGAACGTCCGGCCAGTACCGCGCTGACCGCTGCCTCCTGGCCGGGCCGAAACTGTGGATAACCGAAAACCTGTTCCAGGGTGTTGTGCATAAGCTGTCACTCCGTTGACCGCTGCGAAGCCCAAAGCCTAGCCGGCGAACGCCGCGAGTCGAGAAAAGGTCGGGGGCAAAAACGATACGGGATGATACAGCGTCAACCCATCGATTCCTTCGCCACAGATTGAAACAAACGAGGCACTTTGCCCCCTGACATCAGCCCCCTGTCAGCCGGTAAGGTGCGCCCCGAGAAAAACCATTATCCGCGAAGTTTTCATCAAGGCAGGACGCCTGCACGCGGATCCTCACAAAGGAACAATCATGCCTGACACTCTGTTTTTTCCAGTCGCCCTTTTCTTTGCATCCCTGCTGCTGAACGGGTGCATGAAGCTCCCTGACGACCCCCTCTACGCTGCGCCCACAACGCTGGACAGTGCCTCACAGACTTAGTCGTCGATCGACTGACCTCGGGTAGCTACGGCACCAATACCGCCACCCGCAACTGCTCATCCAGCGCCTGTTCATGAAATACCCGGCTCTTGCTCGCCCACGTCGCATAAGCCGGGCTTATTTCCCCCGTAAACGCCGCCGCCAGCTGACGCAAATCGGCGACCCTGCGCACACGAGGACAGAAGAGTTGGTCCTCGCAGTTCTGACTGGCACTGCGATAGGTTATCAGCAACCGATCCCACAACCCGTCACGCACTTGCCTGACCGACTTGAGCTTCACAGCCCGCACGCCCAGTCGCTGTTTCAGCCCCTGCTCATCCAGCGCTTCGCTGGCCAGCAATGCCTTGCCCACCATTAACACCTCGGCGCGAGATGCGGTATCGATGTCCGCTTGGGTGGTCAGCGCATCCGGCCAACCGGTTCGCTCCATGTTGGCGAGCACGAGCGAATGACCGACGTCAGCAGCACCCGCTATCCGACAAACACCGGCCCATAACAACAAAATCGAGGCCATACGCAGCCATTGCATACCTAATTCCCTTTAAGAGTCGACTCAGACGCTTCGAAACGTCCTACACATTCTGGCGCGCACCCTCCAGAGGCTGGATGCGTTAAGCCTGACAATCCCGTAGGAATATCGACCACCAAGGGAAAAGCTTAAAAAATAGTCGAGGGATGCGTAGGCAAAAGGCGATAACACCGGTAAATCCCCTACAAAACCTGTCCACTTGCACCACCTTGCGACGCCTCGCTGTGGCCCTCTATAGTTTTCGACGCGGCTGAAAACACTGTGTCGGCCCGCCGGCGAGACTGCCCGACTTCCCACAGGACTGACTTCGATGAACACGCGCCACTCGTTAACAGACCGCTATCGCCCGCTCAAAACCAGCTACAGCAATACCCCCGTGTTGGTCATCGACACCGAGGCCGATCCCCACGAAATCCTCGATGCCGCCCGACAACGCATCCGCGCCGCTGGCGACCTGCTCGAAACACTCTATTGCCTGTGCTTCAAACAGGCCGACGCGAAAGACATACCCAATATCGTCAACGCGTTGTACCTGCTGACCCAGGATGGCAACGAACTACTCGAAATCGCCCGGCAACGCCTGCCGAAAACCACAGCGGTTTGAGACCCTGACCACGATCCCCTGTAGGAGCGAGGCTTGCCCGCGAAGAACGATAACGCGGTGTGTCTGATGAAAAACACAGACAAAGCGGCCTGCGACGCATGGTTCAGAGCACAAGTACAAGCCAGCCTCAACGACCCTCGCCCCAGCATTCCAGATGGAGAAGCCAAACGCCTGATGGCAATCAAACGAGACAAACTGCAAAAGAGATAAGTCCGTAGGCAACGCCCTATCAACGCTTCGTCCCGGTCCTACAACCGAAGACACCTTGTCGCCTATCGCTGCCCGGTGGCTCAAACCTATAGTCGTGACTGTCGCTGCCAAATCAGCGGCTCGGGCTTGGTCACCCGGATTAGATCTACGTACGCACCCGTTGTATGCTGCTGGCGCTTTGTGTCAGCACGCTTTATGGCGGCTGTGTTTGGGACGTCTTCGGGCGTGCCGGGTAAGCGTGTGATCTCACCGGTTGACCAACCCGAATACAGTCCGCCTCCCATCGCTTGGTCACGATGGCAGCGGTTCTTTCTGATGCATTCGAGATTACACATTATGAATAATCCGTTCACACCCGATCGCTACCGCCCACTCCAATCCAACCTCACCAACACCCCGCCCCTGATCATCGACACAGAGGCCAACCCCCAAGACATCCTCGAAGCCGCCCTCCAGCGCATCCGAGCCTCCAGCGACCTACTCAAAACCCTGCACTGCCATTGCTTCAAGCAAGGCGACGTCGAAGACATCCCCCACATCACCCACGCGCTCTTCTTGCTGACCCAAGACGGCTGCGACCTGCTGAAAGTCGCCCAGCAACGCATGATGGGTTGGAAAGCACCTGCCTGACGCCGAGTGAAGATCGTTCCCACGCTCCGCGTGGGAATGCCTCTACGGACGCTCCGCGTTCGGCCCTTGGGACACAGAGCGTCGAAAGCCGCCATCGAACACATGGAGATAACCATGAGCATGTTTTTTGATGAGCTGATGGAAAGCGTGCAACAGATGAACGAAATCATCCGCGGTGGGCGTGAGTCTTCCCGCGAACTTCATGTTGATGCGTTGCAAGTCCAAGAAATTCGTTTTGCTACCGATCTGACTCAGGCCAAGTTCGCAGCGTTTATTGACGACCGGCTCGCCGCAAAGTCAGGCTTAATCAGCCTCATCGATATTCACCCAACGGAAGACGCACCATGAACCTCGCCCCCAACTTCCCCGACGACCACGCCATGCACCTGCTCATGCAGTTGCTGCACGAAGAACTCGGCCTGCCCGAACGCAAAGCCATCAGCCTCAACACCTCGATCAACTTCGACCTGGGTTGCGATGGCGCCGATGCGCGGCAGCTGATGGAAGCGCTGGAGGAACAGTTCGCCATCGATTTCGTCGACTATGACGCGTATCGGTATTTTCAACCGGAAGGATTTGATGTGTTTCTCAAGCGCAGGGCGAAGGGTCGTGGCGATAAAGTGCCGCTGACCATTGGCATGCTCTACGGAGCGATCAAGGCGCAACGGTGGGATACGCAGGAATTGGAGAGCCAATAGAGCAGGTCCCGTGGCGGAAACGGTCCGTATAACTGCAATTACTCTGGCGTTATCGCCTCAGAAGTGAAGGAATATTAGCTGTATGGCTAGAAAAACAGCGGCACTTCTCCCGCGTATCGCCCGACTGCTTACCGACCTCGGCGAACGCCTAAAACTGGCTCGTTGCGTCGAAGGTTGACGGCTAAACAAGTGGCTGAGCGAGCCGGTATGTCAGTCATGACACTGCGCTCTCTGGAGTCTGGCGGTGCGGGGGTGACGATGGACGCTTATCTTTCAGTGATGCATGTATTAGGTCTGGAGCAAGACCTGAATAAGGTTGGTGCTACCGATGATATGGGACGTCATCTGCAGGATGCACAATTGACCCGCGTCACGCCCCCAAGGGCCAAAAAAACCAGGCATGGATATAGCGTGATTTCCACAAATCCAAACAATCCAAATGACTCGCAACCAGCACCCGGCACTGGTCAGCCAAATCCCTGCTTAAGCGCAATTCATACCGTCCCCATCAATACCCATTCGTTGTCCGCGTTGGTGGTCAGGAAAAGAAAACCCGAGCTCAACAAATAGCGAATGAGGCGGGTCGTTTCGTTTGCATAGTGCTGACGCGAAAAGGACCATTCCGTTAATCCTTCACCGACCGCAACGCCCAACGCTGGAGACTCTTCAGTCCCTGTGCAGCAGTTCATTCCGGACCACGCAAAACTGGCGAATTGACAGCATTCCATCTAGTCTCAGCTGTGAGTAGTTCACACACCAAGGCAACATATTTTTATGTGAACAGCCATAAGAGCACTTTGGCATTTGAGGCCATCAGTTAGCCGACAAGATATGGAGTTCGGATAGTGCCAAGAACAAAAAGGAACAAAGAAAAACTATCGATTTACTTGGTAAAAAATGAAAAAGCGTCCGATATGGACTTTGTAAAAATAGAGAGTGCAACTCAGCCAAAATCCGTAACACTCCCATCCGGATCAGCCACCTTATACATAAAAAAAGATATTGATCCTCACCCTCCAAAATGGGCTGAGTTTTTATGCAAGGATCAAGAATTCTCACCAGAAATATTTGGACAGGGGAATACTGTCGGAGCACTATTAGTAGTTAGAGATCATGAGAAAATATTCATCCTCACATTCGGCTCCGGCTATCATTTAATAGTTACAGACAGTATTGAGCGTGATTTCGGCCTAAGAATAACTTTAAATTCAGTAGACCCTGACAAATTAAGAAGCCTTGATAAGTCAAACTACGAGGACAACCCGCTAAATTCTAGAAATCAAAGCCCAAGAAACGTTGGAATATTTGAGCTTGAAATAGACTCCGAAACAGATATGTTATATGCAATAACAGGAGCATCTTCAGTTAACGCCTTTGGAAGCCACGTTACAGGCAGAGACGCTCTTGTAATTTGCCCAGAAGTAACACTAGACACCTTATCAGAGATTCTTCTAGAAAGTTTAGTTCGTTACAACATGAAACTCCCAGACAACTTTGAATGGGTGGACAATATAAACAAGATAAAAGACACCGATACGATTTTGCTTTTGGATATGGAGCTAGATGAAAAGTTACTGAACGATAAGGAGCTTGGTCATTGTTGGTTAGGGGAACCTGAAATAGTAGACTGGGAGATCCAAGCGGGCTACTCATTTGATCAACGCTATAAAACTCCCATCTATCCTACCTTAGAAATCAAAGAGCTGTCTAACTACATAGAAGTTCATAACAACGAAAAATTTTGCACTGAGTCGTTAAAAAAACAGATCATACATGTCAACAACGAAGATCATCGCTCAATTAAATCATGGTCTGCATATCGCTGCCTATATGCAGAACTTGTTTATGGAAATGAGCAGTATATTTTAAGAAATGGAATCTGGTACAAAATTAATCAGGATTTCATACAACGCATAGACACTTACCTCAAAGGCCTTCCTGCTTATGATTTCCCCCTTCCCGTTTACAATCACGACAAGGAAGATGAATATAACAAGTATGTCGTCGCAAATGATGATAGCTTCACTCTTTTCGACAAAAAAGTCATACAGCATGGAGGTCGTCAAGATAAAATAGAATTTTGCGACATCGTACGAAACTTCACCGATCTGATACACGTAAAATACTACAGAAGTTCAAGCACTCTGAGTCATTTATTTTCACAAGGCTGTGTTGCTGCAGAAGCCTTTGTCAGCGACAAGGATTTCCGAAAAAAATTAAATACAAAGCTTCCTGACCCAATGAAAATTATGGACATTGATAGTCGTCCAGAGTCAAAAAAATTTTGTATTGTTTACGCTATAGCTGTAAATCGGGAAATACCTTTAAAGCTACCTTTCTTCTCAAAAGTAACGCTTAAAAACGCCTTCAAGACCTTGAGAGCTTTAGACTTTGAAGTCAAACTTGCAAGAATTGAAGTTGACGATATTCTTGCCGCTAAAAAAACATATCGACCGCAAAAATAATAGACAACTCAGCATCGAACATAACATACAAAAAAACCGCCAATATAGGCGGCTTTTTGTATATGAAACTACTGACCGAATATTACAACTTCGGCCCAGCAGCCTTGATCGCGTCGCTCACGTCGAACTTCTTGAAGTTCTCAACAAACAACCCGGCCAGTGCTTTAGCAGCTTCATCGTAAGCAGCCTTGTCAGCCCAGGTGTTACGTGGGTTCAACAGGCCAGTCTCAACGCCCGGCACAGCCAATGGCACGTCAAGGTTGATGGTGTCCAAGTGCTCAGTCTCGGCACCGATCAACGCGCCGCTCTGGATCGCTGCGATCACGCCGCGGGTGGTCGGGATGTTGAAGCGTTTGCCGACGCCGTAGCCGCCGCCGGTCCAGCCGGTGTTGACCAGGTAGACCTTGGAGCCGAAGCCGCGGATGCGCTTGATCAGCAGTTCTGCGTATTCGCCAGCCGGACGCGGGAAGAACGGTGCGCCGAAGCAGGTGGAGAAGGTCGACTTGATGCCGCTGCCGGAACCCATTTCGGTCGAGCCTACCAGAGCGGTGTAGCCGGACAGGAAGTGGTAGGCCGCTTGTTCTTCATTGAGGATCGACACTGGCGGCAGCACGCCGGTCAGGTCGCAGGTCAGGAAGATCACCGCGTTTGGCTCGCCGCCCAGGTTCTTCTCGGAACGCTTGGCTACGTGCTCCAGCGGGTAGGCGGCGCGGCTGTTCTGGGTCAGGCTGACATCGGTGTAGTCGGCGTGCTTGGCGTCGTCGATAACAACGTTTTCCAGGACTGCGCCGTGTTTGATGGCTTTCCAGATGACCGGCTCGTTCTTCTCGGACAGGTCGATGCACTTGGCATAGCAACCGCCTTCGATGTTGAACACCACGCCTTCGCCCCAGCCGTGTTCGTCGTCACCGATCAGGTAACGGCTTTCGTCGGCGGACAGGGTGGTCTTGCCGGTGCCGGACAGACCGAAGAACAGGGTCACGTCGCCCGCTTCGCCGATGTTGGCGGCGCAGTGCATTGGCAGCACGTCGGCGGCCGGCAGCAGGAAGTTCTGCACCGAGAACATGGCTTTCTTCATTTCACCGGCGTAGCGCATGCCGGCGAGCAGCACTTTTTTCTGCGCGAAGTTGATGATCACGCAACCGTCGGAGTTGGTGCCGTCACGCTCTGGCACGCACTCGAAGTTGGCGACGTTCAGAACTTGCCACTCTTCACGACCGGCCGGGTTGTACTGGGCCGGGTTGATGAACAGGCAACGACCGAACAGGTTCTGCCAGGCAGTCTGGGTAGTCATTTTCACGGCCAGGTAGTGCTCTTCAGCCGAACCTACGTGTACGTGGGAAACGAAATGCTCTTGCGCGTTGTTGAACGCCTCGACGCGAGCCCACAGGGCATCGAACTTGTCGGCCGGGAACTTGCGGTTGATCGGGCCCCAGGCAATAGCGTCCTGGGTGGTCGGCTCTTCAACGATGAAACGATCGACTGGCGAACGGCCGGTACGGTGACCGGTGCGAACAACCAGCGCGCCGGTATCGGCAAGCTCGCCCTCACCGCGATTCAGGGCTTGTTTAACCAGATCATCAACACTCAGATCGGTGTACACGGCGTTATTGGCTTGCGTCATGAGGTTCCCCGTCGGCCAGTGGCCGAGTGCTCCAAACGTTTTGTAGTAGAAAGTCGTGCACTACTACCGCGAAAAAAGTGGGCCGGATTATGCCAGAAAAGCCCAAAAAGTGTAGGGCCCTCCCGTCAGAACGGCGTTATTCCGGCGCAAAGCAGTGAATTTACCTGCGCTGAAGCGTTTTAGTGACGGGTATCTGACGGCGTATCAACCCCTGCTCCGGCGAATAATTGAGTGATATCGGCCGCGTCGAACAGGTAGCGCTCGTTGCAAAACTGGCAATCGACCTCGATGCTGCCGCCATGCTCGACGACCAGCTGCTGCGCATCTTCCAGTCCCAGACTGACCAGCGCATTGCCCGAGCGTTCCCGGGAGCAACTGCAATGGAAGCGCAGTTTCTGCACATCGAACAGACGCACCTGCTCTTCGTGGTAGAGGCGATGGAGCACGGTTTCGTTGTCCAGGCTCAGCAATTCGTCGGCGGTCAGGGTGCTGGCCAGGGCGGTGATGTGCTGCCAACTGGCGGCGCGATCTTCTTCATCTTTCAGACGGTCGGCAGGCAATTGCTGCAACAGCAGGCCACGGGCACGACGGCCGTCGGCGTACAGCTTGAAGCGGGTGCCAACCTGCTGCGACATGACGAAATAGTTGGTGAAGCAATCGGACAGGGTTTCACCGTCGAGATCGACGATACCCTGATAGCGCTGGCCTTGAGTCGGGTCGACAGTCAGCGCCAACACGCCATTGGGCATCAGGTCGGCGAGCGTCGCATCGGGCGCGATCTGCTCGGCGTCGTAGCGGGCCAGGCCGCGAATTTCGCGCTCGCTGGAGCACTCGATCATCAGCATCGGCACCGGGCCTTCGGAACGGGCCTGAAGAATCAGCAAGCCATCGAACTTCAAGGTGCCTACCAGCAACGCTGCAGCCGCCATCAGCTCGCCCAGCAATTGCGCGACCGGCTCCGGATAGGTGTGTTTGGCGAGGACTTCGGCATAGCTACGCTCCAATGCCACCAGTTCGCCGCGGGTGTCGCTGTCATCGAAGATGAAGCGTTGGGTGTAGTCGGTATCCGGTAGATCGGTCATAGGTCTGGGTATCTGAAATGGTGACAAAAAAGGTTACAAAAAATGAAACACGCCGTAGCAGCACTTTTGGGGGTGAGCTTAGCCATAGCGGCATTTTATGAACAATTCGGGGTTGTTCCAAGCAAGGTCAAACCTCGGTTTTCGACGAGCGGTGCTTTCACCTGCGAAATGCGCCGTTGGCGAATATCCCCCATATGGCTGCACAGGCAGGCGATTACAAGTCTGCGCCCGACGGCCGTCACTACTCGTCGTTGCTGCTGCCGCGAAACTTGAACAAATCCCGGCGCTGTTTCTTGCTCGGTTTGCCGTCGGTGCTCACGCCCAACGCCCCGGCCTTGCGCATGGCCGCCGCCGCTTCGCGCTTGGCAACGCTGGCTTCGGTTTCGGCATACAGGGCCTGGGCTTCCGGCGCGCCACGGCGCACGATCGACAACGCCTGGACCACCACCGTGCGCTCCTCGAAGCCGGTGCGAATCTGAAACTCGTCGCCGATCCTCGGCTCCTTGCCTGGCTTGCAGCGCTCGCCCCGGCAATGCACCTTGCCGCTTTCAATCGCGGCCTTGGCCAAGGCACGTGTTTTATAAAAACGCGCAGCCCACAACCATTTATCGAGACGGACCTTGTCGTCCTCTTCGCTTTTTTGTGCCATTGGATGTCCTCATTCTGAAATATCGATGAACTGTACTACCGTTTCTGTCGTGCCATGAATCACAACGCCGTGGATTAGAATGCAGGCATTCCCCCCTGTTTGAGGGATGAAAATCCGGGCCGTAGATATCTGTCGCCTTTTACCCATTATTCTGCGTGAATACCGCGAATTCGGCCGCACACGGCCTGAGCGGTTTTTGCCGGTTGAGCACTTTTGAAGACATTTGACCATTTGACCGTTGTCGGTCTGCGCGAGTGGGTGGCGCTCCCGGATTTGGGAGTCGCGGGCCTTCGGGCAAAAATCGACACCGGCGCCAGTACCTCCAGCCTGCATGCCACCGACATCGAGCCGTTCGAGCGCGACGGCGAACAGTGGGTGCGCTTCACCGCGCACCTGGGCACGGTGGTGCAATTGCGGCACCGGCGCTGCGAAGCACCGCTGGTAACGATGAAAACCATTAAAAGCTCCAATGGCCACGCGCAGATGCGCTATGTGGTCAGTACCACCCTGGCCCTCGGTGATCGGGTCTGGCGGGTCGAGTTCACCCTCGCCTGCCGCAAGTCCATGCGTTATCGCCTGTTACTCGGTTCCAAAGCCCTGATCGACGGCCAGTTGGTGGTCAATCCGGGCATCAAATATGTACAAGACAAGCCGGTGTTCCCGGTATCTACCCTCTCCACAGGTGTTGCATGAAGATCGCTGTGCTGTCGCGGAATCCGCGTCTGTATTCCACCCGTCGTCTGGTCGAAGCCGGTGTAGAGCGTGGCCATGAAATGGTGGTGATCGACACCCTGCGCGCCTACATGAACATTGCCAGCCACAAGCCGCAAATCCACTACCGTGGCAAACCGCTGGAGGGTTTCGATGCGGTGATCCCGCGGATCGGCGCATCGGTCACGTTTTATGGCTGCGCGGTGCTGCGCCAGTTCGAAATGATGGGGGTGTTTCCGCTCAACGAGTCGGTGGCCATCGCCCGTTCCCGAGACAAACTGCGTTCCCTGCAATTGCTGTCGCGCCGGGGGATCGGTTTGCCGGTCACCGGTTTTGCGCACTCCCCGGATGACATTCCCGACTTGATCGAGATGGTCAACGGCGCACCGCTGGTGATCAAAGTGCTGGAAGGCACCCAGGGCATCGGCGTGGTGCTGTGCGAAACGGCCACGGCGGCGGAGTCGGTGATCGAGGCCTTCATGGGCCTGAAGCAGAACATCATGGTTCAGGAGTACATCAAGGAAGCCGGCGGCGCGGACATTCGCTGTTTCGTGGTCGGTGACAAGGTGATCGCGGCGATGAAGCGCCAGGCCAAGCCGGGGGAGTTTCGCTCCAACCTGCATCGCGGTGGTAGCGCGAGCCTGATCAAGATTACCCCGGAAGAACGCATGACCGCGTTGCGTGCAGCGAAGGTCATGGGTTTGGCAGTGGCGGGTGTGGATATCCTGCGTTCCAATCACGGCCCGTTGGTGATGGAAGTGAACTCGTCGCCGGGTCTGGAAGGGATTGAAACCACCACCGGGAAGAACGTGGCGGGGATCATCATCGAGCATCTGGAGAAGAATGGCGGGCCAAATATGACGCGGACCAAAGGTAAAGGGTGAAGCTTACTCAGGCCCTGCGGCGAGGGAGCTTGCTCCCGCTGAACCGGGCTGGTGGTCCAGGCCGAAGGACTCCCGAAACCGGCAACCGTGTTTTTTCATTGAAATACGGTTGCCTGATTTCACGGTCGCTGCGCAACCGAGCGGGAGCAAGCTCCCTCGCCACAGAGGTTGTGTACGACGCTTAAACCGCATCCCGCGGCAACATCAACCCAAGTGGCAACCGAACCCGCGCTTCCAGCCCACCACCGGAGCGGTTGCGCAGCTCGACATTCCCGCCATGCATCGAGGCGATCCGTTTCACGATCGCCAGCCCCAACCCCGTCCCCTTTCCGCCCCGGGCCCGATCGCCACGGGTGAACGGGTTGAGAATCGCTTCCAGCTCCGACGGATCAATCCCCGCGCCACGGTCCATGACACTCAGCACCACATACGGCGCGCTGGTATCCCCGGACACATAAGCCGCCACTTCCACTCCACTGCCAGCGTGATGCAGCGCATTGCCGATCAGGTTGTTCAGCAGCCGCTTCATCGACACCCGACGCAACGGGAACGGCTGGATCGGCTCCAGGCGCAAGTGCACTTTTTCTTCGTTCTGGTTGTACGGTGCGGCGACTTCGCGAACCAGATCGCTCAGGTCCACTTCTTCCACCAACTCGTCACGACCGTCGCGAATGAAGGCCAGGAACTGGTCAAGAATCGCGTCCATGTCTTCGATGTCGCGGATCATGTCGTCCGTCAGGTCGCTGTGATCGCCCATCAGTTCCAGGGACAGCCGCAAACGGGTCAGCGGCGTGCGCAGGTCGTGAGACACCCCGGCCAGCATCAGCTCGCGCTCACGCCCCGCCTGTTCGACGTCTTCGGCCATCTGATTGAAGGCGCGATAGACCTCGGTCATTTCACTCGGCGTGTCGCTGATCGGCAGACGCACGCTGCGGCCCTGACCGAGTTGCCGCGCGGCATAGACCAGACGTTTCAACGGTTGATTGAGCTGGCTGACGAAAATCCACGCCGAAGCGGTCGACAACAAGCCGATGGCGAGGAACCAGCCGAGCACGTTCCAGATTTTCTGGCCGCGCAACGGATGCGGATACAGCGGCACTTTCAGCCAGCCATCGCCCAGGCTGGGCGCCCGGACCCACAGCGCCGGTGGCGAGTGCATGCGTAATCGTACTTCGGTGTCGGCACCCAGTTCGGCCTGCATCTGTCGCTGGTAGATCTCGCTGTACGGCCAGTGCTGCTCGCCTTCGGGCACACCGGCCCCTACCACCCGGATCAGGGTCGCGGCATCGGCAATCTTCGCGCGGTTCTCCTCATCGGCGGCCCAATAGGCGCGCAGCGTCAGGGCGACGCCGTGGCTGTATTGGCGATCCACCAGCACGTCTTCGTTCATCAACAGATAAACCAGGGTCAGCGCCTTGGAGAACAGGACGACGATCAGCACCAGCCACAGGGTGCGGGAGAAGAAGCTCTGGGGGAACCAAACAGGGGTTTTCATGGGTAACCGCTACACACTTGCAGGAGCGAGCGATGCTCGCATATTGCGGATCGCGAGTCTGCGGGAAAGGTCATCCGACCCGTTGCCCGCAGGACCCGCTCCTACAAATCACCGATCACTTCGTGGCGGCGCCATCCGGAACGAACACGTAGCCCACGCCCCAGACGGTCTGGATGTAGCGCGGTTTGGACGGATCGGGCTCGATCATCCGGCGCAGACGGGATATCTGCACGTCGATGGAACGCTCCAGGGCATCCCACTCGCGGCCACGGGCCAGGTTCATCAGCTTGTCGCGGGTCAGCGGTTGACGGGCGTTCATGACCAGCGCCTTGAGCACCGCGAACTCACCGGTGGTGAGCATGTGCACTTTGTCGCCACGCTTGAGTTCGCGGGTGGCCAGGGACAGCTCGTAGTCACCGAAGGTCACGCTTTCGTCTTCGCTGCCCGGCGCACCCGGCACCGGTGCTGCCTGGCGCCGCAGCACCGCTTTGACCCGGGCCATCAGCTCGTCCGGGTTGAACGGCTTGGCCAGGTAATCGTCGGCGCCCAGCTCCAGGCCCTTGATGCGGCTCAGCTCGTCGCCCTTGGCGGTGAGCATGATGATTGGAATCTGATTGTTCGCCGTGCGCAGGCGGCGGCAGGCGGTCAGGCCGTCTTCGCCGGGCAGCATCAGGTCGAGGACGACCAGGTTGAACACTTCACGCGCCAGCAGGCGGTCCATTTGCTCGGTGTTCGGGACGGCGCGGGCACGGTAGCCCTTGCTGACGAAAAAGCGTTCCAGCAGGCTGCTCAGCCCTGGATCGTCGTCAACGATAAGAATTTTTTCGCCTTCAGCAGTTTGTGCAGTGCTGCTCATTGGATGCTCCTTTGATCTCGGCGCGCATTATGGCGTAGCTGCCGTTATACGCACCGTGTGCATTGTTAGCAGATTTTTCCTTCACCGCCAGAAAACCAGTCTTTTCGCCTACAGCCTGCAATGCCCCCGAATGACAGAACGCTGGTTATAATGCGCGGCCTTTTGTGTCAGGCAACGTCTGATCGTTATTGCCGGTAACCACTTTTTATTTTCATGGCGCTGGCAGTAATTGTTCGATTTCACGGGTCAACGGCAATGCCTGTTGATCCAGGTAGCGGCGCTCGCCAGGCCGCTCAACCAGACTCGCGAAGGCCCTATTTCCGCGCCTGCGAGCCTGCTTTCACAATTTGTCAGGTGGTTTTATGGACAGCATCAACAGCCGCATCGCCGAGGAACTCGGCGTCCGCCCACAACAGGTCGAAGCGGCCGTCGCGCTACTCGATGAAGGCTCCACGGTGCCCTTCATCGCCCGCTACCGGAAAGAAGTGACCGGCAGCCTCGATGACACGCAACTGCGTCATCTGGAAGAGCGTCTGCGCTACCTGCGAGAACTCGACGAACGGCGTATCAGCATCCTCGCCAGCATCGAGGAGCAAGGCAAGCTGACCCCTGCACTTGAGCGCGACATCAAGCTCGCCGACACCAAGACCCGCCTCGAAGACTTGTACCTGCCGTACAAGCAGAAGCGCCGCACCAAGGGCCAGATCGCCCTGGAAGCCGGCCTCGGCGAACTGGCCGACGGCCTGTTCAACGATCCAACCCTGAACCCGGAAACCGAAGCGGCGCGCTTCATCGACGCCGAAAAAGGCGTGGCCGATGTGAAGGCCGCCCTCGAAGGCGCCAAGTACATCCTCATGGAGCGCTTCGCCGAAGACGCCGGTCTGCTGGACAAGCTGCGCAATTACCTCAAGCAGGAAGCCACCCTCAGTGCCCGCGTGATCGCCGGCAAGGAAGAGGAAGGCGCCAAGTTCCGCGACTACTTCGAACACGACGAACCGCTGAAAAGCATGCCGTCCCACCGCGCACTGGCGATTTTCCGTGGCCGCAACGAAGGCATTCTCAGCTCCGCGCTGAAAGTCGGTGACGAACTGCCGGGCACCATGCACCCGTGCGAAGGCATGATCGGCCAGCAATTCGGCATCCAGAACCAGAACCGCGCCGCCGACAAATGGCTGGGCGAAGTGGTGCGCTGGACCTGGAAGGTCAAGCTCTACACCCACCTGGAAACCGATCTGCTGGGCGAGCTGCGCGACGGCGCGGAAACCGAAGCGATCAACGTGTTCGCCCACAACCTGCACGACCTGCTGCTGGCCGCGCCGGCCGGCCCGCGTGCCACCCTGGGCCTCGATCCGGGCCTGCGCACCGGCTGCAAGGTCGCCGTGGTCGACGCCACCGGCAAGCTGCTGGACCACGCCACGGTTTACCCGCACGTGCCGCACAACAAGTGGGACCAGACCCTCGCCGTGCTCGCCGCCCTGTGCGCCAAGCATTCGGTGGACCTGATCGCCATCGGCAACGGCACCGCCAGCCGCGAAACCGACAAGCTGGCGGCTGAACTGATCAAAAAATACCCAGCCATGAAGATGACCAAAGTCATGGTCTCCGAGGCCGGTGCATCGGTGTACTCGGCTTCGGAACTGGCTTCCAAGGAATTCCCGGACCTGGACGTGTCGATCCGTGGCGCGGTGTCCATCGCTCGTCGCTTGCAGGACCCGCTGGCCGAGCTGGTGAAAATCGATCCGAAATCCATCGGCGTTGGCCAATACCAGCACGACGTGTCGCAGCTGAAACTGGCGCGCGGCCTGGACGCAGTGGTCGAAGATTGCGTGAACGCCGTGGGCGTGGACGTGAATACTGCATCCGTGGCGCTGCTGGCGCGCATCTCCGGCCTCAACGCGACCCTGGCGCAGAACATCGTTGCCCACCGCGACGAGCACGGTGCGTTCAAAACCCGTGCGGCATTGAAGAAAGTCGCCCGACTGGGTGAAAAAACCTTCGAACAGGCCGCCGGCTTCCTGCGCGTAATGAATGGCGACAACCCGCTGGATTCGTCGGCGGTTCACCCGGAAGCCTACCCGCTGGTGCAGCGCATTGCCGCTGAAACCGACCGCGACATTCGCTCGCTGATCGGCGACGCCGCGTTCCTCAAGCGCCTGGACCCGAAGAAGTACACCGACGAAACGTTCGGCCTGCCGACGGTCACCGACATTCTGCAAGAGCTGGAAAAACCTGGCCGCGACCCGCGTCCCGAGTTCAAGACCGCCGAGTTCCAGGACGGCGTCGAAGACCTCAAGGACCTGCAACTGGGCATGATCCTCGAAGGCGTGGTCACCAACGTGACCAACTTCGGTGCCTTCGTCGACATCGGCGTGCATCAGGACGGTCTGGTGCACATTTCCGCGCTGTCGGAGAAGTTCATCAAGGATCCACGCGAAGCGGTGAAGGCCGGTGATGTGGTCAAGGTGAAGGTCATGGAAGTCGATATCCCGCGCAAACGCGTCGGCCTGTCGATGCGCATGAGCGACACCCCGGGCGAGAAGATCGACGGTGCCCGTGGTGCACGTCCGGGGTCGGCTCCGCGCCAATCCCAGAACACCGCGCCGCGCAAGGAAACCCCGGCAGCGGCTCCGACCAACAACGCCATGGCGTCGCTGTTCGCCAACGCCAAGCAGTTGAAGAAACGCTGATGGAGATCCCGGCCGGCTTGACCGAAAGCGCATTTTTCAAGCTGCTGGGGTGTCGCTTGCACAGCCTGGACACCGGGGTGGCGCAAGTTGCCCTGGCGCTGGAGCCACAGTTGCGCAATCGCGGCGGCAAGCTGCACGGCGGGGCTTTGTTCAGTCTGGTGGACATTGCCATGGGGCTGGCCTGCTCCAGCACCCACGGCTTTGACCAGCAAAGCGCGACCATCGAGTGCAAGATCAACTACATCCGCGCCGTCGCCGACGGTGAAGTGATGTGCACGGCCAGGGTGATCCACCCGGGCCGTCGCACGCTTGTCGTCGAGGCCGATGTGATGCAAGGCGACAAACTGGTCGCAAAAGCACAAGGCACGTTCGCTGTCCTGTAGCCCCCAATCATCAATTTGAGTTAATTTCGGCGCTGTGACTACAGCGTCGGAGTTTCCTTCGCTCGTGTCTGCCAGATTCAAGGATTGAAGTTGGCCTTTCAATACGGGCCTGTATGGCTCAAGAACCAGGCGAAAACGCCAGTTTCAACTTCACCCTTGTAGACCGTCTTGCCCACCCCCATATTGGGGCGACTGACGCGTGAAGGAATCCAACTTGAGCGAACTTCTCAACCGCCGCCTGGCTCTGCTCGGCGAGCGCGCTAACCTCTCTCTGCTCGAACAGTGCCTTCACGGCATCGAACGTGAATGCCTGCGCGTGACAGGCGAAGGGCGCCTGGCACAAACGCCGCACCCCGAAGCATTGGGTTCCGCGCTGACCAACGAACAAATCACCACTGACTACTCCGAGTCGCTGCTGGAGTTCATCACGCCGGCCCTGCCAGACCCGGCGGATACGCTGGCGAGCCTGGACAAGATTCACCGGTTTGCCTACAGCAAACTCGGCGACGAGTACCTGTGGAGTCCATCGATGCCGTGCCCGTTGCCGGCCGAGGAAGACATCCCGATCGCCTATTACGGCACCTCCAACATCGGTCAGCTCAAGTACGTCTATCGCAAGGGCCTGGCCCTGCGTTACGGCAAGACGATGCAGTGCATCGCCGGGATCCACTACAACTTTTCCCTGCCGGAAAAGCTCTGGCCGCTGCTTAAAGAGGCCGAAGGCTTTGTCGGCACCGACCGCGATTATCAGTCGTCAGCCTACATCGCGCTGATCCGCAACTTCCGTCGCTACAGCTGGCTGCTGATGTACCTGTTCGGCGCCTCGCCGGCGCTGGACGCCGGTTTCCTGCGCGGTCGCTCGCATCAGCTGGAACAACTGGATCCGGACACCTTGTACCTGCCGTACGCCACCAGCCTGCGCATGAGCGATCTGGGTTACCAGAGCAACGCCCAGGCCGGCCTGACGCCGTGCTACAACGACCTGACCAGCTACACCGACAGCCTGCGCAAAGCGGTGGCTACGCCGTATCCAGCGTACGTCGAGGTGGGTACGCACAAGGACGGTGAGTGGGTTCAGCTCAACACCAACATCCTGCAGATCGAAAACGAGTACTACTCCAACATCCGCCCCAAGCGTGTGACCTACACCGGCGAACGGCCGATTCAGGCGCTGGTGGCCCGTGGCATCCAGTACGTCGAAGTCCGCTGCCTGGACATCAACCCGTTCCTGCCGATGGGCATCGACCTCACCGAATCACGGTTCCTCGACGCATTCCTGCTGTACTGCGCGCTGAACGACAGCCCGCTGTTGACCAGTACCAGCTGCGGTAACGCAACGTCAAACTTCCTCAGCGTGGTCAAGGAAGGTCGTCGTCCGGGCCTGCAACTGCAACGCGACGGGCAAGCGGTGGACATGAAGGAATGGGCCGGCGAATTGCTGGAGAAGATTGCACCATTGGCGGCGCTGCTGGATCAGAGCCATGGCGGCGATGCCCACAGCAAGGCGCTGGACGCCCAAATGGCCAAGGTCCAGGACTCGTCCCTGACGCCATCGGCCCAGGTGCTGGCAGCGATGGCCGAGCACAAGGAAAGCTTCGCCCAGTTCTCCTTGCGCCAAAGCCAGGCGCATGCGGAGTTTTTCCGCAGCGAGCCGCTTTCAGGCGAAGAACAGGCCAGGTTTGAAGAGTTGGCGCGTTCGTCGTTGGCTCAACAGGCTGAACTTGAACAGAACGAAGTCGGCGATTTCGATGTGTTTGTCGGGTCGTATCAGGCGAGCATTCTGGCGATCAGCAACTAAACTGCCAGAGCAGGTCCCCCTGTGGCGAGGGGGCTTGCCCCCGTTGGACTGCACAGCAGTCCCAAAAACGACACGCGCAATATTTCGGATAAATCGAGTCGCCTGCATCACGACTGTGCGCAGCCGAACGGGGCAGTGGCGGCGTTCCGACAAGCCCCCTCGCCACAACAGTCTCCCTTAGAATTTTCCGCTCATATGCTAATTCTAAAAAGTTATTTATTTTAAGTTTCTTATATCATTTAGTCTCTTTTTCACGCCGACTCCCGGTCGTCTGAAAAGGAGCTTCCCCATGAAACTGATTTCCCCCCTTCGCCTCCTGGTGGCCGCGTCGCTGGCTGCGGCAAGTTTCCTGGCTCAGGCGGCAGATGTGACCGTCGCCTACCAGACCACCGTTGACCCGGCCAAAGTCGCCCAAGCCGACGGCGCCTACGAAAAAGCCACCAAAGCCAGTATCGACTGGCGAAAATTCGATAGCGGCGCCGACATCATCGCCGCCATCGCTTCCGGCGATGTGCAGATCGGCTATCTCGGCTCCAGCCCCCTGACGGCGGCAATCACCCGCAAAGTCCCGGTGGAAACCTTCCTCATCGCCACCCAGATCGGCGCCGCCGAAGCCTTGGTCGCGCGCGACGGGTCCGGGATCAAGACCCCACAAGACCTGATCGGCAAAAAAGTCGCCGTACCGTTCGTCTCCACCGGCCACTACAGCCTGCTTGCAGCGCTGAAACACTGGAACATCGACCCGTCGAAAGTCACCGTGCTCAACCTCGCGCCGCCAGCGATCATCGCGGCATGGAAACGCGGTGACATCGACGCCACCTACGTGTGGGACCCGGCGCTCGGTGTGGCCAAGGAAAACGGCAAAGTGCTGATCACTTCCGGCGAACTGGCCAAGTTCGGCGCGCCGACCTTCGATGCCTGGATCGTGCGCAAGGACTTCGCCGAGAAGCATCCGGAGATCGTCACCGCATTCGCCAAAGTGACCCTCGATGCCTACGCCGACTACCGCAAGGATCCGCAAGCCTGGCTGGCCAACCAAAGCAACGTCGACAAACTGGTGAAACTCTCCGGTGCCAAGGCCAGCGATATTCCGCTGCTGCTGCAAGGCAACGTGTATCCGCTGGCGGCTGATCAGGTGATCACCCTCGGCGCGCCGACCACCAAGGCCATTACCGACACTGCGGCGTTCCTCAAGGAGCAGGGCAAGGTCGAGGCTGTGCTGCCGGACTACGCGCCGTACGTCAGCGCCAAGTACATCACCAACTGATCGGGAGTTAACCGCGATGGCTTTGCTACAGCTGGAGCGCATCAGCGCACAGTACCCCGGTGCAGCGGAACCTGTGCTGGCGGATATTTCCCTGAGCCTTGGGCCCCGGCAGTTGCTGGTCGCCCTCGGCCCTTCCGGCAGTGGCAAGACTTCGCTGTTGAACCTGATTGCCGGTTTCGTCGAGCCCAGCGCCGGGCGCATCACCCTTGACGGCGTGCCGGTCAAAGGCCCGAGCGCCGAGCGCGGCGTGGTGTTTCAGGACGACGCCCTGCTGCCTTGGCAGGACGTGCTGGCCAACGTCGGCTTCGGCCTGGAACTGGCCGGCGCCGCGCGGGAAAAACGTGAACAGCGCGCCCGGGAAATGCTCGCGCTGGTAGACCTTTCCGGTTTCGAAAACCGCCGCATCTGGCAACTCTCGGGCGGGCAGAAACAACGTGTCGGCCTGGCCCGCGCCCTCGCCGCCGACCCTCGGGTGTTGCTGATGGACGAACCCTTCGGCGCCCTGGATGCCTTCACCCGCGAACAGATGCAGGAGCTGCTGCTGCAAGTCTGGCAACGCACCGCCAAACCGGTGTTCCTGATTACCCACGATATTGAAGAAGCGGTGTTCCTCGCCACCGACCTGATTCTGCTGGCGCCGAATCCCGGGCAAATCGTCGAGCGCCTGAGCCTGGATTTTGGCCAACGTTACGCCGCAGGTGAATCGGCGCGCTCGATCAAGTCCGACCCGCGTTTTATCGAAACCCGCGAACACGTGCTCGCCAAAGTGTTCTCCCAACGCAGTGCCGTCCAGCGGCAGGAGCACGCATGAGCAGCTATGGAATTCCCGCCGCAACGGTAAAACCCGGTTCAAAGGTGAAGGGCTCGGCGGTGATCGCGCTACGCCGCCGTATCAGCACCCGCTGGATCAGCGTGCTGACACTGATCGCGCTGTTGGCGATCTGGTGGGCCGTCACCGCCACCGGTTTGATCGAACCACTGTTCCTGCCGCCCCCCTCCGCCGTGCTGCAAAAAGGCTGGTTGCTGGTGACCAGCGGTTACATGGATTCGACCTTGTGGCAGCACTTGGGCGCGAGCCTCAGCCGCATCGGTTTGGGCCTGGGCTTCGCGGTGCTGACCGCGGTGCCGATCGGCATTGCCATCGGCCACAACCGCATTGCTCGCGGCATTCTCGATCCGCTGATCGAGTTTTACCGCCCGATTCCGCCCCTGGCCTATTTGCCGCTGATCGTGATCTGGTGCGGCATCGGTGAGCTGTCGAAAGTGTTGCTGATCTACCTGGCGATCTTCGCCCCGATAGCCATCGCCACCGCCACCGGCGTGCGCACCGTCGACCCGGCGAAATTGCGCGCTGCACAGTCGTTGGGTGCGACTCGGGCGCAGTTGATTCGCCATGTGATTCTGCCCAGTGCCTTGCCGGACATTTTGACCGGCGTGCGCATTGGCTTGGGGGTGGGTTGGTCGACACTGGTGGCTGCCGAGTTGATCGCCGCCACCAGCGGTTTGGGCTTCATGGTGCAGTCGGCGGCGCAGTTCCTGGTCACCGATGTGGTGGTGCTGGGGATTCTGGTGATCGCGCTGATCGCCTTCGCCATGGAGATGGGCCTGCGCGCCCTGCAGCGCAAACTGGTGCCGTGGCATGGCCAGGCTCACTGAATATTCATGTGGGAGCGACCTGTGGCGAGGGGGCTTGCCCCCGTTGGGTCGCGAAGCGGCCCCAAAATTTCTGATGTACCAAAGATCTTGTGAGTGCTACGCACTCAAACGGGGGCAAGCCCCCTCGCCACAGATCGCTCCCACAAACAGCTCGACGCCCCGGACTGAAGAGAAAGACCATGAGTAACCTGACAATCGTCCCTTTAAGCTGCGCCCTCGGCGCGCAAATCAGCGGCGTCGACATCAGCCAGCCGCTGAACGTGGGGCAACGCGACGTCATCGAACAGGCGCTGCTCAAGTATCAGGTGCTGTTCTTCCGTAACCAGCCGATCGAGCCACAGCAACAGGCGCGATTCGCCGCCTATTTCGGCGACCTGCATATCCATCCGATCTACCCGAATGTGCCGGAGCAACCCGAAGTGCTGATCCTCGACACCGCCGTCACCGACGTGCGAGATAACGCGATCTGGCACACCGATGTGACGTTCCTGCCGACCCCGGCGATGGGCGCGGTGCTCAGCGCCAAGTTGCTGCCGGAGTTTGGCGGCGACACCCTGTGGGCCAGCGGCATTGCGGCGTATGAAGCGTTGTCCGCGCCGATGAAAACCTTGCTCGAGGGGCTGACCGCCACTCACGATTTCACCCGCTCGTTTCCACTGGAGCGCTATGGCAACACGCCGGAGGCGCTGGCCCAGTGGGAAGAAGCCCGGCGCAAGAACCCGCCACTGTCACACCCGGTGATTCGTACGCATCCGGTGAGCGGGCGCCGGTCGTTATTCGTCAATGAGGGCTTCACATCGAAGATCAATGAGCTGTCGGAAACCGAGAGCGAAGCAGTTCTGAAGTTCTTGTTCGCCCACACCACACGGCCGGACTTCACCATTCGCTGGCGCTGGCAAAAAGACGACATCGCGTTTTGGGATAACCGCGTGACCCAGCATTACGCGGTGGATGATTACCGCCCGGCACGGCGGGTGATGCAGCGGGCGACGGTGTTGGGGGATGTGCCGTTTTTCCGCTGAGCCGATCGTTCCTACGCTCTGCGTGGGAATGCCTCAACGGACGCTCTGCGTTCGGATTTGGATGGGACGCGGAGCGTCCCGGGCAGCATTCCCACGCGGAGCGTGGGAATGATCAGTAAGGGGTTACTCAGCCATCGAAGGCTTCTCCCACAGATTGATCCCGCCCTCCTGGGCAAATCGATCAATCTCCGCCAGTTCTTCCACGCTAAAACTCAGGTTCTTCAGCGCCCCGACGTTTTCGATGATCTGCTCCGGCCGGCTCGCGCCGATCAGCGCCGAGGTCACCCGTGGATCGCGCAGGGTCCAGGCCAACGCCAGTTGCGCCAGGCTCTGACCACGACGCTTGGCGATCTCATTGAGCGCCCGCACTTGGGCGATGTTGGCTTCGGACAGGTGAGAGGACTGCAATGAATCACCGCCCGGGCGATTGACCCGCGCATCCTTCGGAATGCCATTGAGGTATTTGTCGGTCAACAGGCCCTGCGCCAACGGCGTGAAGGCGATCACGCCGGTACCGAGTTCGTCGGTGACATCCAGCAGGTCCTTTTCCACCCAGCGATTGAGCAGGTTGTAGGCCGGCTGGTGGATCAGCAGCGGGACTTTCCACTCCTTGAGCAACGCGGCCATTTCCCGGGTTTTCACCCCGGAGTAAGACGAGATGCCAATGTACAAGGCCTTGCCCTGTTGCACGGCGGTGGCCAGTGCACTGGCGGTTTCTTCCAGTGGCGTGTCCGGGTCGAAGCGGTGGGAATAGAAAATGTCGACGTAATCGAGGCCCAGGCGTTGCAGGCTCTGGTCGAGACTGGCCAGCACATATTTGCGCGACCCGCCGCCCTGGCCATAAGGGCCGGGCCACATGTCCCAACCGGCCTTGCTGGAGATGATCAGCTCATCGCGGTACTGCTTGAAGTCTTCGCGTATCAAACGACCGAAGTTGATCTCGGCGCTGCCGTACGGCGGGCCGTAGTTGTTGGCCAGGTCGAAGTGGTTGATGCCCAGATCGAACGCCGTGCGCAGCAGCGAGCGCTGGGTGTCGATCGGCGTGCTGTCGCCGAAGTTGTGCCACAGGCCCAGCGACAGTGCCGGCAGCACCAGCCCGCTGCGGCCTACGCGGCGGTAAGGGATAGAGTCGTAGCGGTTCTCGGCAGCGGTGTAGGTCATCGAATCCTCTCTTGTGGGTCTTGAATGGGGTATCGACTGCTTTGCAAGCTGCCCAGCATACGCCCAGACAAACGCCAGGAAACCCCGGATTCGACTAATTGCTGAAACGTTTCATAGATTATGAAAAACTGAGTTCCCCCATAGAGTCGATATCCACGCCCAACACTTACGCCGACAACTCACGTAGCGCGGCAGCCGCCAAAAAGCCAGACCTTGAGCTATATCGCTGATCTCGTCTGACCGTCTGATCGATACGCTCAAGCAACTGCTCAGGAAGCGTGGCATTGAAGCGCACCGACTTGCCGAAATAGGGTGTGATATCGAATTCGACCACACCCCACACACCGCCAGCGTAATCAGGGTTATCAAGATGAGCGTCAATTTCACGCACCTGCGGAAGTGGATCACCATCGGCGACCAGACCTTCGTAGTGCAAAGCCAACGCTTCTTTCACGTTTTCAAATGCCTGCGCCACTGTAGCGCCTGCGGAGAAGCATCCCGGCACGTCCGGGATAATCACTCCGTATTCTGAGTCGGCATCCTTGTGCAGAACGACCGGGAATTTCATTTCGATGAGTCCTTCCTGTGATGTGGCCCCTTCGAGGCTTTCGTTTCCGATGTCGGGCCTCATTTCAGACCCGCCTGTTTCAATATGCTGTTGATCGTGCCTTTTGGAAGATCCGAATCAGGGTGTTTTATCGTCACCCTGCCTGACTTACACGGGTGCTTGTACTGATGATGGCTACCTTTCACGGCCACCAGATACCAACCATCCTCCTCGATCATCCTGATCATTTCCCGACTTCGCATCACCTTCGTCCTTGTGGGCAGCATCTGCTGAGCACATTACGCGATGATCACACCTTCAATACACACGATACACACTCTGATAAATATTAGCCGAACACAAGCAGGCCAGATTGCTCGCAGACCATCGGTTACCGGGCACCCGCAAACACCTCCCCCAACCAATCCACAAACACCCGAACCCGTGGCGACATGTGTCGGTTATGCGGATACAACACCGAAACCGGCATCGATGGCGGCGGTGTGTCGGTGAGGATTTCCTGCACCAACCCTTGGCCAATCTGCGTTTCCATTCGGTAATGCGGGCACTGAATCAGCCCCAATCCGGCAATTGCCGAGGCCGCATAAATCTCCGCGCCGAACACCGACAACGCGCCATCGATGGCCACTTCTTTCAGCTCGCCATCCACCATGAACTCGAATGGAAACAGCTTGGCCGTGGTGCGCGAAACGTAGTTCACCGCGCGGTGGTTTTTCAGGTCTTCGAGGTTTTTCGGTTCGCCGTACTTACGCAAGTATGCCGGGCTGGCGCAGGTGATCTGGCGCAGGTTGGCGACACGTTTACCGATTAGCGCCGAGTCGCCCAAGGTGCCGGCGCGCAACACGCAATCAACGCCTTCAGCGATCAGGTCGACGAAGCGATCAGCTTCGCTGATGGACAGTTCGATGTCCGGGTAGCGCGCCATGAATTGCGGCAACGCCGGGATTACAAAGTGCTTGGCCAACGTGCCATGCAGATCCACCCGTAATCGGCCTTTCGGCGCAACGCCGCGAAATGCCAGTTCGGCTTCTTCCAGTTCTGCCAACAACTGCACGCAACGCAAGTAGTACGCCTCGCCATCCAGCGTAGGACGGACCTTGCGCGTGCTGCGCTCCAGTAAACGGGTACCGAGCCAGGCTTCGAACTGATTCAGCGTATGGGTCAGGGTGGCACGCGGCAGGTTCAGGTCATCGGCCGCCAGCGTGAAGCTGCTGCGCTCGTAGATCCGCACGAAAACCTTCATCGCCTTTACTTGATCCATACGGCGCTCCTGACGATCGATTGTTGGCGATTATTGAACAGTAAAGGCAACTCTCGTGCATCTATCACCCTGAGTAAACATGTGAATCTGGCTCCACACCCCAGCCACTCCAAGGAATCAACGCCATGACTACTCGAACTTCGAAAGTTGCCATCGTGACCGGCGCCTCCCGCGGCATTGGTGCCGTGATCGCCCAGCAACTGGCCGCCCAGGGTTTCGCCGTCGCCATCAACTACGCTAACAGCGCCACCGTGGCGTCGGCACTGGTGGTAAAACTGCGTCAGGCCGGTCACCGGGCCATAGCGATCAAGGCTGATGTGGGCAACGCCGACGATGTACGCCGGCTGTTCGACGAAGCCGAAACCCAACTGGGCAAGGTCGACGTGCTGGTCAATAACGCCGGCATCCTCAAAGTGCTGCCGCTGGCGCAACACAGCGACGAACTGTTCGACCAGAACTTCAACATCCACGCTCGCGGCACTTTCAACACTCTGCGTGAAGCGGCAACGCGCCTGAACAGTGGTGGCCGGATCATCAACTTCTCCAGCAGCACCGTCGGCATGAACCTGCCGGGCTATGCGGTGTACATCGCCAGCAAAGCGGCAGTGGAATCCCTGACCCAAGTGTTCGCCAAGGAAATGCGCGGTCGCAACATCACCGTCAACGCCGTGGCCCCGGGCCCGGTCGCCACCGACCTGTTCCTGCACGGCAAGAGCGAAGAACAGATCCAGACCTTCGCCAAGATGCCACCGCTGGAACGCCTGGCTCAGCCAGAAGACATCTCCCGCGTCGTGTCCTTCCTGGTCGGCCCGGATTCGGCCTGGGTCAACGGGCAAATCCTGCGCGTTAACGGCGGGTTGGTTTAACTATGCTCGATGTATTGGGCCGTAAGGCAGCACACATCTGAAGGACGGAACGCATCATGCACACTACGATCATCATCTTCTTCGGCCTGATCCTGCTGGCACTGATGCTGTTCATCGGCGAGAAAATCGGTTTCTCTCGTCAGACCCTGGCCTACAGCTTTGTCGTGCTGTGGCTGGCGTTGACCTTGATCAACGGCGCAGTCGGAATGGTCAACGCTGGCCAACCGTTGAGCGCGGAACTGGTGGTGGGCAGCGCGGTGTTCGGCGTACCGGTGGCGGCACTGGTGCTGTTCATGGTGTTGAGCAGCGAGACCTGAGCGCCACCGGTCGATCAACGCACCAAATGCAAAAACTGCATGTGCCGTTCGTACTGGTCGAGGATGTCGTTGATCACCTGATCCTTGGTGTAACCCACCAGATCGTAGTCCTGACTGCCCTCGCGCAAATGCACTTCGGCACGGTGGTAGCGACGGTTGTTGAGTTGCTTGGAACCCATGCCGCCACGGGCGAAGGACGGTGTGAAGTAGCCGCGCATTTGCACCTGATAGATGAACGGATGCAGTTCGCCGTGACCGATTTCCAGGCTAACGTTGTCGTTGGCCGGGTCGGGCTGAGTGACCACATGCAATCCCTTCTCGACAAACACGGCGGTCACTTCCTCGATCGCCGGGCGCACCGTCGTATCAAGGAAGCGATAGACCTCATCCCGAGACGGGAAATGCACCGCCTGACTCAAGCGCTGACGCCATCCACCGCGTCGCGAACCGGCCACCGGCGCGAGGGAATGCAATTGCGCGATCTGCTTCTGCGACTCCAGATAAAACGCCTTGTGCAGGCCCCACATCATCAGCAGCAAAATCATCGAGAACGGTAACGAGGTCAGCACCACCGCCGACTTCAAGGCATCGATGCTGCCGGAGAACAGCAGTGCGCTGGTCACCAGTGCCGTCATCGCGCCCCAGAACACTCGCAGCCATTTCGGCCCGTCCTCATCGGGATTGCCACCCTTGGCGGACAAGGTCGACAACACCACGGTGCCGGAGTCGGCGGAGGTGACGAAGAACACAAAGCTGATGAACACCGTGACCGCGATCACGGTTTTGCTCCACGGGTAGGTCTCCAGCAACAGGTAAAGCGTCATCGACGGGTTGTCGATGGCCGACATGCCGAGCGCGCTCATGCCGTGATTGAGAACTTGATCGATGGCGCTGTTGCCGAAGATCGACATCCACGCCAGGGTGAAACCGAGCGGGATCAACAGCACGCCGAAGACGAATTCGCGGATGGTCCGGCCACGGGAAATCCGCGCGATGAACAGGCCCACGAACGGCGACCATGCAATCCACCAGGCCCAGTAGAACACCGTCCAACCGCCCAGCCAGTCGCTGGGTTTGTCATAGGCGTAGAGGTCGAAACTCTTCATCGGCAAGGCGCCGAGGTAATCGCCGAGGTTCTGGATCAGGGTATTGAGCAAGTGCTGGGTGGGGCCGGCGAACAACACGAACAGCAGCAGCGCACAGGCCAGCAGCATGTTGATGTCGGACATCACCCGCACGCCTTTGTCGACGCCGGACACGGCGACGATGATCGCCGCGCCCATCATCAGCGTGATCAGGCCGACCTGAATCCACTGGGTGTGGGCGATGCCGAACAGGTAGTCCAGGCCGGAGTTGAGGTGCAATACGCCAAAGCCCATGTCGGCGCCGAGGCCGAACACCGTGGCGATGATGCCGAAGCCGTCCACCGCGTAACCGATGGGCCCGTTGATGCGCTTGCCGATCAGCGGGTACAGCGCCGAACGCAGGGCCAGCGGCAGGTTATGTCGATAGGCGAAATAGGCCAGCGCCATGCCGACGAAGGCGAACACGCCCCAGCCGTGCAGGCCCCAGTGCAGAAACAGAATCTGCATCGCCTGACGCGCCGCCTCCGCCGTACCGGCCTCGCCTTGCGGTGGTTGCACCAAATGCGTAAGTGGTTCGGACACGCAAAAGAAAAACAGCGTGATGCTGATCCCGGCGGCGAACAGCATGCCGGCCCAGGACAAGTAACTGAATTCGGGCTCGTCGTGGTCGGCACCGAGCTTGATCTTGCCGTAGCCGGACAAGGCGGTGACCACCACGAAGACCAGATACAGCGTCATCGCGAGCATGTAGTACCAGCCGACCGTATTGGCCGCCCAGTTTTGCGCTTGCAACAGCCAGGCACCGGCCTGTTCGGGGATCGCCATGACCACGACGGCGAACAACAAAATGAAGGTCGCCGCGAAATAGAACACCGGCGGATTCATGCGGACCTGGCCGCTTGCGGGGATGGACGATGCACTCACGAAAGGTGCACCTCGAGGGGAAAAAACGTGGCTGTAAAAATCGGACTCAGCAAAGGCAAGCCTCCTGTTGTGAGCGGGCGGCGAACCACCGGTTTAACTTGAATGAACGTTCAAGTTAAACATGAATAGGGTGCTAAGGACTAATCGCAGGGCTCGGCGGTAGCTTTTCTGCGCGAGTGCAAGGAAGGGTATGACGCGGGGTTTACGGGATTTGTTCTGTGGAAAATTAGCTGGATGCCATTATCTCGGTTTGGCTTGAAACCATTCGCGGGCAAGCCTCGCTCCTACAGATTTTGTGTCGGTCGCCAAGTCCCCGATCGACACTGATTCTGTAGGAGCGAGGCTTGCCCGCGAAGACTGCATGTCAGTCAGCAAATATCAGGGAGCCTTACTTCTGCGTCCCGTCATCATGCTGCAGATTCGCCTGGGTCAGGTTGCACCCCGCTGGCACGCTGCGGGTCAGCCAGACGTTGCCACCAATTGTCGAGCCCTTGCCGATGGTGATCCGTCCCAGAATCGTCGCGCCGGCATAGATCACCACGTCGTCCTCGACGATCGGATGCCGCGGATGGCCCTTCTGCAACTGGCCGTCTTCGTCCGCCGGGAAGCGCTTGGCGCCCAACGTCACGGCCTGATAAATCCGCACCCGCTCGCCAATGATCGCGGTTTCGCCGATCACCACACCCGTACCGTGGTCGATGAAGAAACTGCGACCGATCTGCGCGCCAGGATGGATGTCGATACCGGTGGCCGAGTGGGCGATTTCCGCGCTGATCCGCGCCAGCAACGGCAACCCGGCGCGGTACAAATGGTGGGCCAGGCGATGGTGAATCACCGCCAGGATTCCCGGGTAGCACAGCAACACTTCATCGACACTGCGAGCCGCCGGATCGCCGTGATAGGCCGCCAGCACGTCGGTGTCCAACAGGCTGCGCAATTCCGGCAGAGCGAGGGCGAAGTCCTGAATGATCCGGATGGCCTTGGCTTCGACTTCAGAATCGACCCCGGCACTGTGGCGAGCGACGTAACGCAATTCGAGCCGCGCCTGAGCCAGCAATGCATTCAACGCCACGTCGAGTGTGTGGCCGACGTAGAAGTCCTCACTCTCCTCGCGCAAATCCACCGGCCCCAGACGCATCGGAAACAACGCACCGCACAAGGCTTCGAGAATGTCCGCCATGGCCGCTCGGGACGGCAACTCGCGACCGCCCTGCTCGGTGCTGGCGCGGCCGTTTTGTGCGCGCCATTGGTCGCGCGCCGTACGCAGTTGGCTGACGATGGTCTGCAATTGCCAATGGCTGGAACGCTCGCTCACGGTAAAAACTCCTCACGGGCGGCCGGACTGTCTGGCCGCGCTGACGGCGATTACTTTACGGCAACGACTTGCAGCCGAATTAAGAACCAATAGTGCTGGGAACAATACTTTTGGCTATAAGCGATTGGCAGTTGCCCCGCTAAATACCCGTGCCTATAGTCCTGACATCTTCCTCCGCCAGTACGGACCCATGATCAAACAACAGCTTGCCCGTTTTAACCGCCTCGACCTGCTCGGTCACCCTACCCCGTTGGAAAAACTCGAACGCCTGTCGACCTGGCTGGGCCGCGATGTGTACGTCAAACGCGATGACCTGACGCCATTGGCACTGGGCGGCAACAAGCTGCGCAAACTCGAATACCTCGCCGCCGATGCCCTGGCCCAGGGCGCCGATACGCTGATCACCGCTGGCGCGATCCAGTCCAACCACGTACGCCAAACCGCCGCCATTGCGGCCAAGCTTGGCCTGGGCTGCGTGGCGCTGCTGGAGAACCCGCTCGGCACTGACGATAGCAACTACCTCGGCAATGGCAATCGGCTGTTGCTGGACCTGTTCGATGCCAAGGTCGAACTGGTGGAAAACCTCGACAACGCTGACGAGCAATTGCAAGCGCTGGCCGCACGTCTGCGCAGCAACGGCAAGAAACCCTATCTGGTGCCGATTGGTGGCTCCAATGCGGTGGGCGCTTTGGGTTATGTCCGTGCGGGTCTGGAACTGGCCGAGCAGATCAAGGACACCGGGCTGCAATTCGCCGCCGTAGTCCTGGCTTCCGGCAGTGCCGGCACCCATAGCGGCCTGGCGCTGGCATTGAGCGAAGTACTGCCGGATTTGCCAGTCATCGGCGTGACCGTTTCCCGTAGCGATGAAGCTCAACGACCGAAAGTCCAGGGCCTCGCCGAACGCACTGCCGAGCTGTTGGGCGTGGGCCTGCCGGCGAGTTTCAAAGTCGAACTGTGGGACGAATATTTCGGCCCGCGTTATGGCGAGCCGAATGCCGGGACGCTGTCGGCGGTGAAGCTGTTGGCGAGCCAGGAAGGGTTGTTGCTGGACCCGGTGTATACCGGCAAGGCCATGGCTGGTTTGCTCGACGGCATCGGGCGCCAGCGCTTCGATGCGGGCCCGATCATCTTCCTGCACACCGGTGGAGCGCCGGCGTTGTTTGCCTACAAAGACTTTTTATAGCCGATAGTCCTGTGGCGAGGGGGCTTGCCCCCGTTGGGTCGCGCAGCGGCCCCTTGTGTCCGGCAGTCATATCGAGTCAGCAGACATTACGACTGCTTCGCAGCCGAACGGGGGCAAGCCCCCTCGCCACAGGAATGCATTCTTCCAATATTCAATTAAAGAATAACAAACTTAATATTTATTATTTTCCTATCTAAAGACGACATCATATAGTCGCGCCGCAGGCGAATTTGCAGCGAGACGCATAAGCTGCTTTAGGGCAGGATATCGCAGTCGTTCAAATCCCGAATTTGCCAACTTTCCTTAAGCGTCTTCCATAAGAAAACACAGGGGCTTGTCATGAATTTTTCCGCACTACGTAGAAATCTGCTGGTGGGCTCGTTGGGCCTGGCGCTGAGCGCCGGCCTGCTCGGGCAAGCGGTTGCCGGAGAGCAACTGCAAAAGATCAAGGACGCGGGCGTGATCAACGTCGGCCTGGAAGGCACTTATCCACCGTTCAGCTTCGTCGACGAGGCCGGCAAACTGAGCGGCTTCGAAGTCGAGTTTTCCGAAGCCTTGGCCAAAGAGCTGGGCGTGAAGGTCAAACTGCAGCCGACCAAATGGGAAGGCATCCTCGCGGCCCTGGAATCCAAGCGTCTGGACGCGGTGATCAACCAGGTGACCATCACCGAAGAGCGCAAGAAGAAGTACGACTTCTCCGAGCCGTACACCGTTTCCGGGATTCAGGCGCTGACCCTGACCAAAAACAAAGACACCATCAAGACCGCCGCCGATCTGGCCGGCAAGAAAGTCGGCGTAGGCCTGGGCACCAACTACGAGCAGTGGGTGAAAGAGAATGTGCCTAAGGCTGACGTCCGCACCTACGAAGATGACCCGAGCAAGTTCCAGGATCTGCGCGTCGGCCGCATCGACGCCATTCTGATCGACCGCCTGGCCGCGCTGGAATACGCCAGGAAGGCCAAGGACACTGCCGCTGCCGGCGAAGCGTTCTCCCGCCAGGAAGCCGGTATTGCCCTGCGCAAAGGCGAGCCTGAACTGCTGGCCGCGGTGAACAAAGCCATCGACAAGCTGCGTGCCGACGGTACGCTGAAAAAGCTTTCGGAAAAATACTTCAGCGCTGACGTCACTCAATAATGGGAGAAGCTTTCCAACTCGCGCTGGACTCCGCGCCCTTCCTGCTCAAGGGCGCGTATTACACGGTCATCCTGAGCCTGGGCGGAATGTTCTTCGGCCTGCTGATGGGCTTCGGCCTGGCGTTGATGCGCCTGTCGCGCTTCAAACTGGTGAGCTGGATTTCCCGCATCTACGTGTCGTTCTTTCGCGGCACGCCGTTGCTGGTGCAACTGTTCGTGATCTATTACGGCTTGCCGCAATTGGGCATCGAACTTGATCCGCTGCCGGCAGCCCTGATCGGCTTCTCGCTGAACATGGCGGCCTACGCCTGCGAAATCCTGCGTGCCGCGATCAGCTCCATCGAGCGCGGCCAATGGGAAGCTGCGGCCAGTATCGGCATGACCCGCGCGCAAACCCTGCGCCGGGCCATTCTGCCGCAAGCGATGCGCACGGCCCTGCCACCGTTGGGCAACAGCTTCATCTCGCTGGTCAAGGACACCGCGCTGGCGGCCACCATTCAGGTGCCGGAGCTGTTCCGCCAGGCGCAGCTGATCACCGCCCGTACCTTCGAAATTTTCACCATGTATCTTGCCGCCGCGCTGATCTACTGGGTTCTGGCCACGGTGCTTTCGCACCTGCAGAACAAGTTGGAAGAGCGGGTCAATCGGCACGACCAGGAGTCCTGACCCAATGATTGTCGTGGAAAAACTGACAAAGCAGTTCAAGGGTCAGGTGGTGCTCAACGGCATCGATCTGCAGGTGAAGGAAGGCGAGGTGGTGGCAATCATCGGCCCCAGCGGCTCGGGCAAGACCACGTTCCTGCGTTGCCTGAATTTTCTGGAAGAACCCACCAGCGGCCGGATCAAGGTCGGTGACATCGAGATCGATGGCAGCCGCCCCCTGAACCAGCAGCAGAGCCTGGTACGACGCCTTCGCCAGCACGTGGGTTTTGTGTTCCAGAACTTCAATCTGTTCCCCCATCGCACAGCCTTGGAAAACGTTATCGAAGGCCCGATCGTGGTGAAAAAGATTCCACGAGCCGACGCCGTTGCCTTGGGTAAAAAGCTGTTGGCCAAGGTCGGCCTGGCGGGCAAGGAAGACGCTTACCCGCGACGCCTCTCCGGCGGTCAGCAACAGCGTGTGGCGATTGCCCGGGCGCTGGCGATGGAACCGGAAGTAATCCTGTTCGATGAACCGACCTCGGCGCTGGACCCGGAATTGGTGGGCGAAGTATTGGCGACCATCCGCGGCCTGGCCGAGGAGAAACGCACCATGGTGATCGTCACCCACGAGATGGGTTTTGCTCGGGACGTGGCCAACCGTGTGGTGTTTTTCGACAAGGGTGTGATTGTCGAACAGGGCGAAGCCAAGGCACTCTTTGCCAACCCGAAAGAAGAACGGACGAAGCAGTTTCTCAGCAAGTTCCTTAACAACGCCTAGTTCAATTTCTACTAAAAACTGTCAACTTCCATGGATGGAAGTGGCACTTTCCTCGACTGATAAAATCTTCTATTCGCTTTCAACGACCGCCTTGATCAACTCCAATAATAGATAACTTTCCACCCCTCCATGCGGTACATATATATGTCCTGCAACAGATTCATCTCGCTTAGAATCCATAAAAACCCTCGCCACCCACAGCCCATGGGTTGCCACCTCCAAGGCATGCAGCCCATCAAATATTGGACTAAATTCGACAGAGCATTAGGGTTTATTAACTGCACTACGTAGGAGATTTCTGAATAACCCAAGAACCAACCTTTAACCAATAAACACTATTGACACCTATTCGAACCCACTCTTATCTAGTCTCCAACAAGCGACTTCCATCAAACTCGATCACTCTTCAAATACACAAAAAGTGAATCGTTTTGTTGCCTGGTAATTCACGCCTTTCGATCTTTCAGAAACGGACTTCGCGGTAAGGCTTCAAGGAGAGAACCCCATGACAAGCACTTCGAACAAACCCGAACTTGCAGCCCCGACCCTGGCGCAAACTCACAAGGCCGGCATCAGCATCACCTCGGCCGCTCATCTTATGATCGACGTGCCGCCTTATCCCGGCATGGACGAAGGCGACCTGATCGAGCTGTTCTGGAACAACTGCTACGTGGCCTCCAGCGTATTGGGAGCGGATCATGGCAACAAAGCGGTGAGCCTGCGGGTGCCGGAAAGCTTCATTGCCAACGGTTCTGCTCGCGTCCATTACAAGGTCATGCAGATCGGGCAAGGGCCAGCGGTATCACCGGCGGCGCGCGTCCAGATCAAACTCGATTGCCCCGGCGGCCTGCCCTCGCCCCTTTGCGATGAGGAAAACCAGAGCCTGGCGCCTGTGTTCATCCCCGAGACCATTCGCCGTCAGGGGGTCAATCCGAACCAGGTCAAGCGCGGTGTGCCATTGACCATCGAACCGTACCTGAACATGGCCGCCGACGACGAAATCACCCTGCGCTGGGGCGATGTGCGCATGGACCTGCCCAAACTCAAGGCCGACGATGTGGGTCAGCCGATTCACGTCTGGGTGCCACCGGCAATCATTCTCGAAGCCGGCGAAGACCTTCGACTGGAAGTGACCTACTGCATCCTCGACCGGGTGGGTAACAACTCGCGCTGGGCACCGGCCCGCACGCTGAAGATCGGCTGTGCCAATCCTTACCTGAAAGTGCCGCCCAAAGAAGTGCTCAAAGCTGCTGAGCCTCGAAAGAAGTGAAGCGCCTGTAGTGCACGATATGAGGGCTTTTTGTGGCGAGGGAGCTTGCTCCCGCTGGGGTGCGAAGCGCCCCCAAAACTGGCTCACGTGTTTGTGTAATTGAATCGTGATGGCCGATTTTGCGACTGCTTCGCAGCCGAGCGGGAGCAAGCTCCCTCGCCACAGGGCTCGACCGTCCTGGCGATGCCACCCTTCTATGCATATTCCTAAAAGTTAGTTCATTAATTATTTATACGCGTTTAGGGTATATACACCGGACCACCGGACATTCGTGTTTTTCGTTCGCCGCAACACCTGCGGCGTTTTCATGAGATGTGAGGTAGGTATGGTCCGGAACACAATCACCCCAGTGCAAATCGCCAGGGCATTGCGTGCAGCCAAGGAGCGGCACTGATGTCCAGTCTGGCAGATGCAATCATCCAGAGTGATCTGGACATCGCCCCATTGTTGTTGCCCGCGCAGGTCTTGCGCAACGACGCACAAGCCATCAAGGCTGCCCAAGAGCTGGCGCAAGTCGCCCGCCTGCACGCCGCCAAACGTGACCAGCAGCGCAAGTTGCCCTGGTCGGAAATCGAACAGTTCACTCGCAGCGGCCTGGGCAGCATTGCCATCCCGCGTGAGTACGGCGGCCCACAGGTTTCATTCGTCACCGTTGCCGAAGTCTTCGCAATCATTTCCGCAGCCGACCCGGCCCTGGGGCAGATCCCGCAGAACCAGTTCGGGATTCTCAACCTGATACTGGGCAGTGCCACCGAGTCGCAGAAAAAACAGCTGTTCAAAAGCGTGCTCGAAGGCTGGCGGATCGGTAACGCGGGGCCGGAGCGCGGTACCAAAAATACCCTGGAGCTCAAGGCGCGAATCACCGCAGACGGCGATGGCTTCGTCATCAACGGGCAGAAGTTCTACTCCACCGGCGCCTTGTTCGCCCATTGGGTGGCCGTCAAGGCGCTGAACGACGACGGCAAGCAAGTGCTGGCCTTCGTTCGTCGTGGCACCCCGGGCCTGCGCATCGTCGATGACTGGTCGGGGTTCGGCCAGCGCACCACCGCCAGCGGCACCATTTTGCTCAACAACGTGCGGGTCGACGCCGAGTTGGTGGTGGATAACTGGAGGATCAACGACAGCCCGAACACTCAGGGCGCCGTATCGCAGCTGATTCAAGCAGCCATCGACGCCGGCATCGCCCGGGGCGCTATCGATGACGCCATCGAATTCGTGAAAACCCGTGCCCGGCCCTGGATCGACGCCAAGGTCGAACGGGCCAGCGACGACCTCTACGTGATCGCCGATATCGGCAAGCTGAAAATTGAACTGCACGCCGCCGAAGCGCTGCTGCGCAAGGCCGGGCAAGTGCTCGATCAGGTCAACGCCGCGCCGCTCACCGCCGAGTCTGCGGCACGCGCCTCGATTGCCGTTGCCGAGGCCAAAGTGCTGACCACCGAGATCTCGCTGCTGGCCAGCGAAAAACTCTTCGAGCTGGCCGGCAGCCGCGCCACCCTCGCCGAGTTCAACCTCGACCGCCACTGGCGCAATGCCCGGGTGCACACGCTGCACGACCCGGTGCGCTGGAAGTATCACGCGGTTGGCGCATATCACTTGAACGGCACGTTGCCGGCTCGCCACTCCTGGATTTAACGACCAGATCGCTGGAGAAACACATGTCTCTTTCTCGAAACGTCGCGGTCATTACCAGCGATGAGCAAGCCCTGATCGTCGCCGGTGACCTGGCCGACGACTTCAAACGCGACAGCGCCCTGCGCGACCGCGAACGTCGTTTGCCGCACCCGGAACTGGAAGTGTTTTCCCGTTCGGGTCTTTGGGGCATCAGCGTGCCAAAGGAATACGGCGGCGCCGGGGTTTCCAACGCCACCCTGGCCAAAGTGATCGCGTTGATCGCCCAGGCTGACGGCTCCCTGGGGCAGATCCCGCAGAACCATTTCTACGCCCTCGAAGTGCTCCGTGTGAACGGCAGCCATGAGCAGAAAAAACGCCTGTACGCCGAAGTGCTGGCCGGCCAGCGTTTCGGCAATGCACTGGCGGAACTGGGCACCAAAACCGCCCATGACCGCGTCACCCGCCTGACCCGCAACGGTGACGGCTATCGCATCAACGGCCGCAAGTTCTACGCCACCGGCGCCATTTACGCCCAGCGCATCCCCACCTCAGTAGTGGATGAAAACGGCGTGCAGCAGCTGGCCTTCGTCCCGCACAACAGCAAAGGCCTGACGGTCATCGACGACTGGAGCGGCTTCGGCCAGCGCACCACCGGCAGCGGTTCGGTGGTGTTCGAGGATGTCTACGTTGCCGCCGAAGACGTGATTCCATTTCAAAGCGCATTCGAACGCCCGACCACTGTCGGCCCATTGGCGCAGATTCTCCACGCCGCGATCGACACCGGCATTGCCCGCGCAGCCTATGAAGATGCATTGCATTTCGTGCGCACCAAAACCCGACCGTGGATCGACGCCACGCATGAAACAGCCACCGAAGACCCGCTGACCATCAAGAGTTTCGGCCACTTGAGTATTCGTCTGCACGCCACCGAAGCCTTGCTGGAACGCTCCGGCGAATTCCTCGACCGGGCCCAGGCCGACACCAATGCCGAGACCGTCGCCGCCGCGTCGATTGCGGTTGCCGAAGCCCGGGCCATCAGCACTGAGATCTCCCTCGCCGCCGGCAGCACGTTGTTCGAACTGGCTGGTAGCCAGGCGACCCTGATTGAGCACGGCCTCGATCGGCACTGGCGCAACGCCCGGGTGCACACCCTGCACGATCCGGTGCGCTGGAAGTATCACGCGGTGGGCAATTACTACCTCAACGATGAAAACCCGCCGTTGCGGGGGACCATTTGATGAGCAAAAAGAAGATCCTGCTCAACGCGTTCAACATGAACTGCATCGGGCACATCAACCATGGCCTGTGGACCCATCCACGGGACACGTCCACCCAGTACAAGACGATCGAATACTGGACCGAACTGGCGCAACTGCTGGAGCGCGGACTGTTCGACGGTCTGTTCATCGCCGACATCGTCGGCGTGTACGACGTCTACCAGAACTCGGTCGACGTGCCGCTCAAAGAGTCGATCCAGTTGCCGGTCAACGACCCGCTGCTCCTGGTCTCGGCCATGGCCGCGGTCACCAAGAACCTCGGCTTCGGCCTGACCGCCAACCTGACCTACGAGCCGCCGTATCTGTTCGCCCGACGCCTGTCGACGCTTGATCATCTGAGTCGCGGCCGGGTCGGCTGGAACATCGTCACCGGCTATCTGGACAGTGCCGCCAAGGCCATGGGCCTCAGCGAGCAGGTGGAACATGACCGACGTTACGACCAGGCCGACGAATACCTGCAAGTGCTCTACAAACTCTGGGAAGGCAGCTGGGAAAACGGCGCGGTGCTCAACGACCGCGAGCAACGGATCTACGCCCAGCCAGACAAAGTGCACAAGGTCGAGCACAAGGGCGAGTTCTATCAGGTCGAGGGTTATCACCTCTGCGAGCCGTCGCCGCAACGCACGCCGGTGCTGTTCCAGGCCGGCAGCTCCGATCGCGGTTTGCTGTTCGCCGGTCGGCATGCCGAGTGCGTGTTCATCAGCGGCCAGAACAAACCGGCGACCCGGGCTCAAGTGGACAAGGTTCGCGCCAGCGCCGTCGAGGCCGGGCGCAATCCTTGGGACATCAAGGTGTTCATGGGCTTGAACGTGATCGTCGGCGCCACCGAAGCGCTGGCCTGGGCCAAGCATGCCGAATACCTGAGCTACGCCAGCGCCGAGGCCGGCGTCGCGCACTTTTCGGCGTCCACCGGGATCGATTTTTCCGAGTACGAACTCGACGAACCGATCCAGTACGTGAAGAGCAACGCCATCCAGTCTGCCACCAAGAACCTGCAAAACAACGACTGGACCCGCCGCAAACTGCTGGAACAACACGCCCTCGGTGGCCGCTACATCACCGTGGTCGGCTCGCCTGAGCAAGTGGCCGATGAGCTGGAATCATGGATCGCCGAAACCGGCCTCGACGGCTTCAACCTGACACGGATCGTCACCCCGGAAAGCTATGTGGATTTCATTGAGCTGGTGATTCCGGAGTTGCAGCGCCGAGGGTCATACAAGACCGCTTACGACGACGGCAGCCTGCGGGAAAAACTGTTTCAGCGTGACGCGCATTTGCCTGAGCAACACACGGGCTCCCACTACCGACACTAAAACCTGTGGCGAGGGAGCTTGTCGGAACGCCGCATCGCCCCGCTCGACTGCGCAGCAGTCGCAAAACCTGCTGGCGAGTTTCAACTGACTGAACTCATTGAATGGCTTTGGGGCCGCTTCGCAGCCCAGCGGGAGCAAGCTCCCTCGCCACAAAAGCATGCACATTAAACAATTGACTGGAAAATCATCATGACCAAAAAACTCTTATCCCACCCAGTCAAAGCACTGGCCCTGGCCCTCGGCCTCTTCAGCTCCATCACCTTCGCCGCCGACGCGCCGTTGAAGGTCGGCACCACCGCCGCCTTCGCCATTCCGCTGGAAGCCGCCGTAGAGGAAGCCAGCAAACAAGGCCTGAAAGTCGAACTGGTGGAATTCAGCGACTGGATCGCTCCCAACGTCAGCCTCGCCTCGGGCGACATCGACGTGAACTATTTCCAGCACATCCCGTTCCTGGAAAACGCCAAGGCCGCGGCCGGCTTTGATCTGGTGCCGTTCGCCCCGGGCATCATCAACAACGTCGGCCTCTATTCGAAGAACTACAAAAGCTTCGCCGAGTTGCCAGAAGGCGCCAGCGTGGCCATCGCCAACGACCCGATCAACAGCGGTCGCGGCCTGCAGCTATTGGCCAAGGCCGGGTTGATCACGCTCAAACCGGGCGTCGGCTACAAGGCCACCGAAGAGGACATCATCGCCAACCCGAAGAAAATCAAAATCCTTCAGGTCGAAGCCGTGCAACTGGTACGCGCCTACGACGACGCCGATCTGGTCCAGGGTTATCCGGCCTACATTCGCCTGTCGAAAACCTTCGATGCCAGTTCCGCCCTGCTGTTCGATGGTCTCGATCACAAGGAATACGTGATCCAGTTCGTGATCCAGCCGAAAAGCAAAACCGACCCACGGCTGATCAAATTCGTCGACATCTATCAGCACTCGCCAGCGGTTCGCGCAGCGCTGGATAAAGCCCACGGCAAGCTCTATCAAGCCGGCTGGGAAAGCTGAGCATGACGGCCGCCATCCAACGGCGACTGGAGACTCCAGAGCCACACAGTGCTGAACGCACCGAGCTCCACCCCGAGCTGAACCGCGCCCACGTGCGCTTCATCGGCCTGGGTAAAACCTACAATGGCCAGCAAGGTCCGGTGGCGGCCCTGCACGGTATCGACCTGGCAATCCAACGCGGCGAAGTGTTCGGCATCATCGGGCGCAGCGGTGCCGGCAAGTCGTCTCTGATCCGTACCATCAACCGCCTCGAACAACCGAGCAGCGGGCGAGTGCTGATCGATCAGGTGGACATCGGCGAGTTCGATGAAGACCGTCTGGTGGCGCTGCGCCGACGCATCGGCATGATCTTCCAGCACTTCAATCTGATGTCGGCCAAGACGGTTTGGCAGAACGTCGAGTTGCCGCTGAAAGTCGCCGGTGTTCCCAAGGAAAAACGCGAGCAGAAGGTCCGTGAATTGCTCGAACTGGTCGGCCTGCAAGGCAAGCACAAGGCTTATCCGGCGCAGCTTTCCGGCGGGCAGAAACAACGTGTCGGCATCGCCCGTGCGTTGGTGCATGACCCGGAGATTCTGCTGTGCGACGAGGCCACTTCGGCCCTCGACCCAGAGACCACCCAATCGATCCTCGGCCTGTTGCGCGAGATTAATCAGCGCCTGGGCCTGACCATCGTGCTGATCACCCACGAGATGGCGGTGATCCGCGATATCTGTGATCGGGTCGTGGTGCTGGAGCACGGGCGAATCGTCGAGCAAGGGCCGGTCTGGGAAGTCTTCGGCAACCCGCAGCATGAAGTGAGCAAGACCTTGCTCGCACCGCTGCAACATGGCCTGCCGGACGAACTGCAAAGCCGCTTGCAGGCACAGCCGCAGTCTTCGGACGCTGCCGTGGTCCTGCGCTTGCAATTCACTGGCAATACCCGCGACGAGCCAGACCTGGCGGCGCTGTTCAGCGCCCTCGGTGGTCGTGTGCGTTTGCTGCAAGGGGGCGTGGAACGGATTCAGGGCCATGCGCTGGGGCAATTGCTGCTGGCGGTGACCGGTTCGTCCCTCGGTGCCGAGGAATTGCGTCAGCGCGCCAGTCATTGGGCGCAACAGGTGGAGGTGCTGGGTTATGTGGTTTGATCGATTGCTGCAAGGCTTCATCGACACCTTCCTGATGGTCGGCGTGTCGTCACTGATCGCGCTGTTGGTGGGTATTCCGCTGGCGGTGATCCTGGTCACCAGCACCAAAGGCGGGATCTACGAAGCACCGGCGCTGAACCGCGCACTGGGCGCGTTCGTGAACCTGTTCCGCTCGATTCCGTTTCTGATTTTGATGGTGGCGCTGATTCCGTTCACCCGGTTGATCGTCGGCACCACCTATGGCGTTTGGGCAGCGGTGGTGCCGCTGACTATTGCCGCTACGCCGTTCTTCGCACGCATCGCCGAAGTCAGCCTGCGGGAAGTCGACCACGGGTTGATCGAAGCGGCGCAGGCAATGGGTTGCCGACGCTGGCATATCGTCTGGCATGTGCTGCTGCCCGAGGCGCTGCCGGGGATTGTCGGCGGCTTCACCATTACGCTGGTGACCATGATCAACTCATCGGCCATGGCCGGGGCGATTGGCGCTGGTGGGTTGGGCGACATTGCTTATCGATATGGGTATCAGCGCTTTGACAGCCAGATCATGTTGACGGTGATTGTGTTGCTGGTGGTGTTGGTGGCGGTGATTCAGTTGGGTGGGGATCGGTTGGCGCGGGGGTTGAACAAGCGCTGAATCAAGATCAAAAGTGCGAAAGCGCTTATAGTCAGTGCTTCTTTCTTTTTCTGTGCAGCCGACCATGAAACAGACTCCCGCCGACCTGGAGCAGATCACCTCTACCACCCTGGGCCATTACAACGCGGTGGCCGAGGACTTCCGTGAAGGCACTCGCGATCACGATGTCAGCCAGAACATCGATGCCCTGCTACGGCACATCCAGGGTGAGGCGCCCTTCAGCATTCTCGACTTTGGCTGTGGCCCCGGCCGCGACCTGAAAACCTTCACCCGCCTGGGCCACATCGCCATCGGGCTCGACGGTTCGGAAAAGCTTGCGCAGATGGCCCGGGACGACAGCGGGTGTGAGGTCTGGCAGCAGGACTTCCTGAAGCTCGATCTGCCAGCCGAGCGGTTTGACGGGATTTTTGCCAATGCGGTGCTGTTTCATGTCCCGAGTCAGGAGTTGCCCAGGGTGTTGAAGCAACTGCGCGCGGCATTGAAGCCGGGCGGTGTGTTGTTCAGTTCCAATCCCCGTGGCGAGAATCAGGAAGGCTGGAACGGACCGCGTTATGGGGCGTATTACGACCTGGCGGCGTGGCAACAAATGCTGACCGAGGCGGGGTTTGTGGAGCTGGAGCATTACTACCGGCCGGCGGGGCTGCCGCGGGAGCAGCAGCCTTGGTTGGCCAGCGTTTGGCGTCGAGCCGACTGATCGTTACGGCGCTTGTTTCTTCGGCTCGCGTACCTTGTACCAGGCCACATACAGCGCCGGCAAAAACAGCAGCGTCAGCAAGGTGGCGATGATGATCCCGCCAATCATCGCGTAGGCCATCGGCCCCCAGAACACTTCCCGGGCAATCGGGATCATCCCCATACTCGCCGCCGCTGCCGTCAACAAAATCGGCCGACGCCGATGTTCCGTGGCCTGCACCACCGCGTCCCACGGCGTATAACCGCTCTTCTCGAAAGAATCGATTTGGGTCACCAGAATCACCGAGTTGCGGATGATGATGCCGATCAGCGCCAGAATCCCGAGGATCGCCACGAAGCCCATGGGCGTGCCGGTCGGAATCAGCGCCAGCACCACGCCGATCAAGCCGAGCGGCGCGACGCTGGCCACCAGGAACAGCTTCTGCACGCTGTGCAACTGGATCATCAGGAAGGTCGCCATCAAAAACAGCATCAACGGCACCACCTTGGCAATCGGCCCCTGGGCCTTGCCGCTTTCCTCCACCGTACCGCCAGTGGCGACTTTGTAGCCCACCGGCAAACCGGCGGCGAACTTGTCGATGTCCGGTTGCAACTGCTTCACCAGGTCGGTCGGCTGAATCTCGTCGCGCACCGCAGCCTTGATGGTGATGGTCGGTTTGCGGTCACGACGCCATACCAGCGGTTGCTCCAGTTCGTAGCGCACCGTGGCGAACGCCAGCAGCGGTATCGAAGTGCCGCCGGGGGTGACGATCTGCAAGTTCTGCAAGGTTTCCGGGCTGCCGCGCTCGGCATCTTCAGCGCGGCCGACCACGTCGATCAGGTAGATGTCGTCATCGACCTGCGTCACCGGCGAGCCGACGACGATGCTGTTCATCAGGTTCGCCACGTCTTCCGACGACAGCCCCAGTTGCCGCGCCTTGTCTTGCGCGATGTCGATGCGTAGCACTTTGCCCGGCTCGTTCCAGTCGTAAATGATCTCGCCGATGTGCGGGTTTTTATCCAGTTCAGTGGCCAGGGCGATCGCGTGTTTGCGCACTTGATCGATGTCTTTACCGCTGACCCTGTATTGAATCGGACGCCCCACCGGCGGGCCCATTTCCAGGGCCTGGACGTAACTGCCGATGCCGACGAAGTCTTCACGCAAGCGCTTTTGCAAACGAGCAGTCAGCGCCGTGCGTGACTCCAGGCCTTTGCTGACGATCACCAGTTGCGCGTAGTACGGGTTCTGCAACTGCTGGTCGAGAGGCAGGTAGAAACGGATCGCACCCTCGCCGATGTAGGTGCTCCAGCGCACGATGTCCGGGTCGCCCTTGAGCGTCGCTTCAAGCTTGTCCACGGCTTTGCGGGTTTCGGCGATCGAGGCGTTTTGCGGCAGGTTCAGGTCGACGAGGATTTCCGGGCGGTCCGAGGACGGGAAGAACTGGTTCTGCACGAACTGCATGGAAAACACCGAGAGCACGAACAGCGCCACGGTGATACCGATGGCCCACCAGCGATTGCGCATGGCCCACAGCAGGCCGCCATTGAACGCCCGACCGATGCGCCCTGGCTCTGCGTCGTGAGGTTTCACATTGCTGCTCAGAATATGCACACCGAGTACCGGGGCGAACAGCACGGCGACGATCCATGACACCAGCATAGCCACCGCGATCACCGCGAACAGCGTGAAGGTGTACTCACCGGCGGAGCTCGCGTTCAAACCGATCGGCACGAAACCGGCGACGGTAACCAGCGTGCCGGTGAGCATCGGGAACGCCGTCGAGGTGTAGGCGAAGGTCGCCGCCTGTTCTTTGGTTTCGCCCATTTCCAGGCGCGTGACCATCATCTCCACCGTGATCATCGCGTCGTCCACCAGCAGGCCGAGGGCGATGATCAGTGCTCCGAGGGAAATCCGCTGCATGGTGATGCCACTGTATTCCATGAAGAGGAAGACCATCGCCAGCACCAACGGAATCGAACACGCCACCACCAGCCCGGCGCGCACGCCAAGGCTGACGAAGCTGACGATCAGCACGATCACCACGGCTTCGAACAACGCACTGGTGAAACCGCCAACAGCTTCTTCCACCACTTCGGCCTGATCGGAAACGTTGTGCACGCCAACGCCCACCGGCAGGTCGGCCGTCAGCTCGTTCATACGCAGATGCAGCGCCTTGCCAAATGCCTGGATGTTGCCGCCCTTCTTCATGGCGATTGCCAGGCCGATGGCTGGCTGGCCGTTGAAACGAAACTCCGGGGTGGCAGGATCGACATAGCCACGGCTGATGTCGGCGATGTCGGCCAGGCGGTAGAAGCGGTCGTTGAGCTTCAGGTTGACGTTGGCCAGGTCTTTCTCAGAGGCAAACTGCCCCGAGGTCCGCACCGAAATCCGCTCAGGGCCGGCCTCGATCACTCCCGCCGGGGTCACGGCATTCTGTGATTGCAGGCTCTGCACCACCTGGCGCTGATCGATGCCGAGGGCGGCGAGTTTGCGGGTGGAGAAGTTCAGGTACAGCACTTCATCCTGCTCGCCGATCATTTCGACCTTGCCCAACCCTGGCACTTCACGGATTTCGGCACGCACCTGTTCCACGTAATCGCGTAGCTGGCGCATTGACAGGCCGTCAGAGGTAAAGGCATACACCGAACCGAACACGTCACCGAACTCATCGTTGAAGCCCGGCCCTTGCAGGCCTTGCGGGAAGTCGCCGCGGATGTCGTTGATCTTCTTGCGCACCTGATACCAGATTTGCGGAATGTCCTTGGCGCTGGTGGTGTCGAGCAGATTAACGAAGACCGTCGATTCACCGGGGCGGGTGTAGCTTTTCACGTAATCGAGCGAGTCGAGTTCTTCGAGTTTTTTCTCGATCCGGTCAGTGACCTGCTTGAGGGTTTCTTCCTGGGTCGCGCCGGGCCAGCGGGTCTGGATCACCATGGTTTTGATGGTGAACGACGGGTCTTCTTCGCGGCCCAGGTTCAGGTAGGAGAACACGCCCATCAACAGCGCGACGAACATCAAATACCAGACAAACGACTGATGCTTGAGGGCCCACTCGGATAAGTTGAAACTCCCTTTCATTGCGGGCTGCCCTCGTCAATTCTCACTTTCTGCCCCGGTTTGAGGCTATTCACACCGGCACTGACCACCCGCTCGCCGGACTTCACTCCGTTGGCCACGACTACCGTGTCGTCGGTCCGGCTGACCAGGCTGACCTCCCTTGGGGCAACGGTTTGCGTCTGTGGATCGACGACCCAGATCCGTGTTTTCCCATCGACCTCCTGCAATGCGCTCGCCGGCAGTTCGAGGCGTGGTTTGATTTCAGAGCTGAGGGTCACGCTGATCGCCGTGCCGAGATGAAAGCCCGGCGGCGTATCGGTCAGGCTCAGGCGGGCGCGACGGGTACGGGTCGCGCTTTGGGCCTGGGGTTCGATTTCACGCACGATGGCGGTGCTGGTGATGCTCGGGTCCAGCTGCGAGGCGACCTGGAACACCACGTCGGCCGGCAAATCATCGACCAGGGTGTCGGGCAAGTCGATCACCGCTTCCTTGATGTCCGGCTGCGCCAGGGTCACCACTTGCTGGCCGGCGGTCACCACTTGCCCGGCTTCGGCATTCCACGCGGTGACAATGGCTTTGTGATCGGTGCGCAGCTCGACGTAGTTGAGTTGGTCCTGCGCCTGGTTGACGGCGGCCCTGGCTTGATCGAGGGACGCCTGGGTGGTTTTCAGTTCGGTCTGGGCGATGTCCAGTTGTGCCTGGGCACCGACCCCGCGATTGAACAACTCCTGCTGACGCCGGGCGTTGGCCTGGGCATTGATGAGCTGCGCCTGAACACGCGCCAGATCACCCTGGGCCGAGCGCAACTGGTTCTGCTGATCGGTGGGGTCGAGGGTGGCGAGCAAGGCGCCTTTCTGGACTTCGGCGCCGACATCGACATTGCGGCTGGCGATACGCCCCGGCACCCGGAAACCGACATTGCTTTCGTAACGGGCCTGAATGCTGCCGGCGAACCGGCCGAGATCCTCTTGATGGAGCGCTTTCACTTCCACAGACAACACCGGCCGCACCGGTTCTGGCGGCGCTTCTTCCTTGGAACAGGCGACCAGCAGTACAGCGGCGGACAACAGCAACAGGTGCTTCATGGTTGGGCTCCTGTGGTTGGGGTCTGATCGGTATTTTCGACGACCTCCACCCGTACGCCCGGGTGCAGCAACTGGCCGCCCGCGGTGACGACTTTTTCGCCACCGGTGAGGCCGGCGCTGACAATGACTTTGCCGGTCAGGTAACGGCCAACGGTGACCGTGTGCAACTGCGCCTTGCCCTCGGCGTCCACCAGCCACACGGCCGGGTCGCTGAGGTTTTTGGTCAGGGCCGCCCAGGGCAGTTCCACTGCGGTTTTACCCACTGGCTTGGCCGTGGCGCTCACCACCGAGCCGAGCTGCATGCCTTCAGGGAGACCGTCGAGGCTGACTTTGACTTGCACCGTGCCGGTCTGCGCGGACACCGCTGGCGTGACCTCCCGAACGGTGCCCGTGGTCTTGACCTTCGGATTGTCGAGCAGGCTGACCACAATCGATCGGTCCGACGGCGGCTCGGTCAGCAGCGATTCGTAAACGTTGAACACCGCGTCACGCTCGCCATCCCGGGCCAGGCTGAAAATCGGCACCGTGGCCTGCACCACCTGGCCGACTTCGGCCTGGCGCGCGGTAATCACGCCTGGCGCATCGGCAATCAACGCGGTGTAGCTCAGTTGATCGCGGGCGTTGGCCAATTGCGCTTGAGCCGCGCTCAATGCGCTCTGGCTGCTGCGCAAGGCCGCTTGGGCGGAGTCGTATTCGCTCTGGCTGGTGTAGCCCTTGGGCAGGAGTTTTTGCTGGCGAACGAAGGCGGCGGCAGTCTGTTTGACCCGCGCCTGCTCGGCAACCACCTGGGCCTGGGCCGAATCGACATTGGTTTGCAGGTCTTTGGGGTCAAGCCTGGCCAGCACTTGTTTGGCCGACACCCGGTCACCGACATCGACCATGCGCTGGATGATCTTGCCGCCCACGCGGAACGACAACTCGGTCTGGACTCGGGCCTGAACATCACCGGTGAGTGTCACCGCGGCGGCGTAATCGGTTGGCTTGACCTCTTGCACGAAGACTCGCGGACGGTCCTTCTCGACGGGCTTTTTTTCACCACAGGCGGTCAGCAAGGCGAAGAGGCTCAGGCCAACCATTAATTTCAATCCGGGACCCGCCATGCAGACTCCTTTGCGTTGTACGTACGTGCCAGTGACGATACGACTGTGAGCTTAGAACAGGGTTCAACAGGTGCACGGGTTTGCTACGTACCTTATGGCCTGGGGACTATCCTGTGGCGAGGGAGCTTGCTCCCGCTCGGCTGCGCAACAGACGCAAACCTGCTATCTCGTTTTGCCTGACACACCTCGTTTAACTTTTTTGAGCCGCTTCGTAGCCCAGCAAGAGCAAGCTCCCTCGTCACAGACGATCACAGTCGCCGACGATAAGACAAACTGGCGGCCCCTGCTGCAGGAAGCTCCCCATGCTCAAAACCCTCGCGGTGGCCAACTACCGCTCGATCAATAAATTGGTGATTCCGCTCGAACGGCTGAACCTGATCACCGGCCCCAACGGCAGCGGTAAATCCAATCTCTACCGCGCCTTGCGTCTGCTGGCGGAAACTGCTCAGGGTGGAGTGGTCAATGGCTTGGCACGCGAGGGTGGGCTGGATTCGACCTTCTGGGCCGGGCCGGAAACCATCACCCAGCGCATGCGCACTGGTGAAATCCCGGTCCAGGCAACCATGCGACACGGCGTCAAGCGCCTGCGCCTGGGGTTTGCCGGCGAAGACTTCAGCTACTCGATCGCGCTGGGCCTTGCGGAACCGAGTCTTTCCGCGTTTTCTCTGGACCCGGAAATCAAAAGGGAATGCATCTGGTCCGGGCCGTTCTATCGCCCGGCCAGCCTGCTGGTGGATCGCGACGGCCCGATGATTCGCACACGGGCCGGACGCGGCTGGGAGGTGCTGTCCCAGCACACGCCGAATTTCGACAGCCTGTTCGATCAGGTTGGTAGCTTGCGTACCTCGCCGGAAGTCTTGCAGCTGCGTGAATTCATCCGCCGCTGGCGCTTCTACGATCACTTTCGCAGCGATGCCGAAGCTCCGGCGCGACAACCACAACTGGGCACTCGCACGCCGGTGTTGCACCACGACGGTCGCGACCTCGCGGCGGCATTACAGACCATCCGCGAAATCGGCGATCCCGAAGCCTTGCAGGCGGCGATCAGCGATGCGTTCCCCGGCGCGACGCTGAACATCGCACTGCTGCAAGGTGGCCGATTTGCAATCGAGTTTTATCAGGAAGGGTTGTTGCGGCCACTGTCCGCCGCCGAGTTGTCGGACGGGACGTTGCGCTATCTGTTGCTGGTCGCGGCATTGCTGACACCCCGGCCGCCGACGCTGATGGTGCTGAATGAGCCGGAAACCAGTCTGCATCCGGACTTGTTGCCGGCGTTGGCGCGGTTGATTATTCGAGCGTCCGAACAGTGCCAGGTGTGGGTGGTGTCCCATGCGCGGCGCTTGATCTCGGCATTGCAGCAAGACCCGGAATGCAATTGCATTGTGCTGGAGAAAGATTTCGGCCAGACCGGGATGGTCGGGCAGCGGATGCTGGATGAGCCGGTGTGGTATTGGCCCGACTGAGACACACTGATCGTTCCCTCGCTCTGTGGCGAGGGAACAAGCTCCCTCACCACAGGTGGGAACGATCAGCTGAAGCCAATCACCCCTGCCACTTCCCACCCTCGACAATCACGCTCTCAGGCCTGGTGTCATCGCTCAGCTCTTTACGCACGTACTGGTCGTACAGCTTGAGCAAAAACTTATCCTCACCCAGCTTCGCCAACTCCGCATTCACCCAATCACGCAGTTCGATGTTGCCCTTCTTTACCGCCGGGGCGATCGGTGCTTCGGCGCCCAACTTCTGCTCCAGTACACGGTAGCCCGGGTTTTGTTTGGCCCAGCTGAACAGCACCAGATTGTCCTGCGCATAAGCGTCGCCGCGACCATTGGCCAGGGCTTGCAGGGACTCGGAGTTTTTCTCGAACTTCAGCAGTTTCCAGTCCGGGTGATTTTTGGTCAGCCAGACATCGGCTGTGGTGCCCGTGGTCACGATAGTCGTGCGGGTCGCCAGGTCATCGAGGGTCTTCACCGAACTCGCCTGCGGCACCAGCGCCTGCACCGCCACCTTGAGGTTCGGGTTGGTGAAGTCCACCGCTTCCTTGCGCTCCGGGGTGACGGTCATGTTGGCCAGGATCAGGTCGACCTTGTCGCTTTGCAGGAATGGAATCCGGCTCGCCGGCTCCACCGCCACGAACTCGACTTTGTTTTCATCGCCCAACAGATCCTTGGCGAATTGGCGGCCAATGTCGGTATCGAACCCCACGTAGCGCCCGGCTTCATCGACAAAACCGAACGGCGGTTTGTCGGTGAACACGCCGACAATCAGCTTGTCCCGGGCTTTGATCTTTTCCAGGTAACCGGCCGGTGCGCTGCTGACGCTGGCGACTTTCGGCTTGGCCGGCTCTTCGGTTTTGTTGCAACCGGCCAGCAGCGCCAGGCCGAACAGCGGGAGTAGCAGCAGAGAAGACTTGGCAGTTTTCATGGCAGTTCCAATTCCTTTATTTGAGTCGTTTTGGGTAGTGCGGCGACGAAGGAGAACTTCTCCAGGAACTGCTGCGCTCGTGCGGTTTGCGGGTTCGTAAAGAAAATCTCGGGGGGTTGTTGCTCAAGGATGCGCCCGGCGTCCATGAACACGATGCGGTCGGCCACGGCGCGGGCGAAGGCCATTTCGTGGGTGACAATCAGCAGGGTCATGCCCTCGCGGGCCAGCCCCTGAATCACTTCGAGTACCTCCTTGACCATCTCCGGGTCGAGGGCGGCGGTGACTTCGTCAAAGAGCATGACTTGGGGGTTCATGCACAGCGAACGGACGATGGCGATGCGTTGCTGCTGACCACCGGAGAGCTGACGCGGGAACGCGTCGCGCTTGTCCAACAGGCCTACGCGCGCCAGCAAGGCTTCGGCCTGGGCACGGGCTTCGCGGCGGTCGCGCTTCTGCACTTTCACCGGGCCAAGCAGCACGTTATCGAGCACGCTCATGTGCGGAAACAGGTGATAACTCTGGAATACCATGCCGATCTGCTGACGCACTTCGCGCCAGTCGGTGCCCTTGTCCAGCAACTCACGCCCGGCAAAATTCAAGCTGCCGCTGTGAGCGACTTCCAGGCCGTTGAGGCAGCGCAGCAAGGTGCTTTTGCCACAGCCGCTGGGGCCGAGGATGACGATCACTTCGCCCGTTCTCACCTTCAGGTCGATGCCGTTGAGCACCTGCTGCTCGCCGAAAAACTTGTTGAAACCCTTGAACTCGATCAATGCGCTCATGCTTGCGTCCAGCGCCGCTCCAGCACGCGGGAAGCGGCTGACAGCGGGTAGCAGATGAAAAAGAAAAACAGAAACAGCGCGCCGTAGATCAGTACCGATTCGTAGGTGCGCTCGATGATCTGCTGGCCGACCTTGATCACGTCCACCACGCCGATCAGCACCGCCAGAGAGCTGGTCTTGATGATCCGCGTGTAGACGTTGATGGTCGGCGGCGTCATGCGTTTCAGCGCCTGGGGCAGCAGCACGTAGCCATAGAGTTGCGGGCCGTTCAAGCCAATCGACAATCCCGCTTCTCGCTGGCCGCGCGGTAACGAATGCAAGGCGCCGCGCACCACTTCCCCGACTTCGCTGGCGCCCCACAGCGACAGCACCAGCACCGCGCACCAGAAGCTCGGAATGCTCAGGCCGAAAAAAATCGGCAGGCCGAAGAACAACAAATACAACCAGACCAGCACCGGGATCGCCCGGAACAATTCCAGATAAACCCGCAGCATTGCGTTGAGCCATGTCGAATTCAGCGTGCGCAACACGCCGTAGAGCACCCCGCCGACGGTGCTGAAGGCGATGCTCAGGAATGAAATCGACAAGGTTTGTGCAGCGCCCTTGCCCAATTGCGGCAACGACACCATGAGCAACTCAAGACCCGAACTGGCCATGCTGGAGCCTCCTTTCCAGACGGCTGAGCAGCAGCGACAACGGCAAAAACAACAGCACGCAGATCAACGTCAGCACGGCGAGCATTTCGTAGGTTTTGTAATAGAGCGCGATGTAGCTCTTGGTGGTGTAGAGAATCTCCGGCACCGCCACCGCCGAGACCACCGTGGTTTCCTTGAGCAGGAATATGAAATTGGCGAACAGCGACGGCAGGCTGAGGATGCCGGCCTGCGGCAAGATCACGTAGCGCAGCAATTGCCCGTGGGACAAGCCTATTGAACGACCGGACTCAAGTTGCGCCTGGGGCACCGCATCCACGCCGGCACGCAAGACTTCGGTGAGGTAGGCTCCGCCGAGAAAGGTCATGGTGATGATCGCTGCGGCGAAGCCCGAGACTTTGATGCCCAGGGCCGGCAAGGCGAAGTAGACGAAGAACAACTGGATCAGCAATGGCGTGTTACGCGCCAACTCCACATACAGCCCGACCAGGCGCTGCAGGTAAGGCGTGCGAAACACCAGAATCGTCGCGTTGACCAGCGCCACCAGCAATGAAGTGCCGATGGCGATGAAGCCGACCTGCAGCGTCACGCCAACGGCTTTGAGAAACGCCGGCACGGTGCTGAGGATAAATGCGTAATCGAAGGTCATTGAACATCCTGTACGCCGCTCGGTAAGCGACGATGGCGCAGTCCATGGGCAGTGGATAACCACCCGGCAGGCGCCAACTTTAAAGGTATAAAAAGAGGAATTTAAATACCGTTAAAGCATATTGATATCACGCAAAAAACTATTCTGCGGATTTGCGACGGCAGCGGGGGACGGTTATTTTCCTTTGCGCTGTAGGAGGGATCTTTTTTTCAAAATGCCCCTCCAAGGACGTGCAGCTTTTGGCCAGACTCCCCCGGCCGAACCATCACAAGGAAGAGAACATGGCTGACGTAAAAGTGCCGCCGCGGCTGGATCCGCAGGACATCGTGAAATTGCTGGTGGCGCTGCGCAGGGCGTTGAAGGCCAGAGAGGCCTAGACCGAGAGCAGGTTCCCTGTGGCGAGGGAGCTTGCTCCCGCTGGAGGCCGAAGGACTCCCAACCCATCCAGCGCGGTGTATCAGTCATAAAGTACTGGCTGGGTTTACGACTGCTTCGCAGCCGAGCGGGAGCAAGCTCCCTCGCCACAGATAATACGAACACGCAAAAACGCCGACGCTATCGAAAGCCGTCGGCGTTTGAAACCTTGAAGGGTTCGAGACTGCAATCAATCAGAACGCCGGCAGTACCGCGCCGCTGTATTTCTTGTCGATGAACGCCTTCACTTCCGGGCTGGTCAGGGCCTTGGCCAGTTTCTGGATGGCAACGCTGTCCTTGTTGTCCGGACGTGCCACCAGGAAGTTCACGTAAGGCGAATCGGCACCTTCGATCACCAGCGCGTCTTTAGCCGGGTTGAGGCCCGCGTCCAGCGCGTAGTTGGTGTTGATCATGTCCAGATCGACCTGGTCCAGAACACGCGGCAGCATGGCCGATTCCAGTTCCTTGAACTTGAAATTGTGCGGGTTCTTGGCGATGTCTTTCGGGGTGGCCAAAGCGTTTTTCGGGTCTTTCAACTCGATCAGGCCAGCCTTCTGCAGCAGGATCAGGGCACGGCCGCTGTTGCTGCCTTCGTTCGGGATGGCGATGGTTGCGCCGTCCTTCAGCTCAGCCAGGGTTTTGACTTTCTTCGAGTAGCCGCCGAACGGTTCGACGTGCACGCCGATCACAGTCACCAGGTTCGTGCCTTTGCCTTCGTTGAAGCTTTTCAGGTACGGCAGGGTCTGGAAGTAGTTGGCGTCCAGACGCTTCTGATCGACCTGCACGTTCGGCTGAACGTAGTCGGTGAAGACTTTGATTTCCAGGTCCACGCCTTCTTTGGCGAGGGTAGGCTTGATCAGTTCAAGAATCTCGGCATGTGGAATCGGCGTCGCCGCAACCACCAGTTTCTCGCCAGCCTGGGCCAGACCCGCGGTCAGGGCAGCCGCCAATGCGGTGAACAACAGAACCTTTTTCATGCAGTGTCCTTATCGAAAATCACGGTCGTCATCGACGACGGCTAAATGTTTAGGTGCCAGTGAAGTGCTATCGCTGGCGTGACGCGGACGATACCGGGATTTTTTATTCCCGAACAATATCTTTTATTCACTTTCATATTCCATTTTATTCATACAGCCCCCCTTCCATAAATCCATGCACGACCCTGCAGGAGCGCGACTTGCCCACTAAGCCGTCCTCCAGACAGACCGAGTTGTCTGATTCGCGAGCAAGCTTCGCTCCTACAGAAGCCCCGTCGCTTTGAGCAGGTCTTTCAAGGCCTCTTTTTCGGCGGCGGAGCCGCTGCCGAGGATTTTTTTCAGTTGCTGCTCGATCTGTAGCAAGGATGCAGGCGCCTCGGGCAGATTCAAATGCTCCGGCAAAATCTCATCGCCCGTACTCACCAGCAGCGCAAAGTGAATGACGTTCTCCAGCTCTCGGGTGTTGCCCGGCCAACTGTGTTGCTCCAGCAGATGCTGCGCGGCTTCGCTGATCAATGGCACCGGCAGGTCGAGGCGCTGGCTGTAGATGCCGAGGAAGTATTCGGCCAGCGATAAAATATCGCCCACCCGCTCACGCAAGGCCGGCAGTTCGAGCTGGCCCTCGCTGAGGTAGTGATAAAGCCGCTCATGGAATTTTCCGGCCGCCACTGCCTGGGCCAGATCGATGCTGGTGGCCGCCACCAGACGCACGTCCACCGGGCTCGGCTGGTGCGCACCGACGCGGGTCACTTCGTGGTTTTCCAGGGCTGCGAGCAACTTGATCTGGATCGGCAGCGGCAGGTCGCCGATCTCGTCCAGGTACAAGGTGCCGCCGTTGGCCGAGCCGAACCAGCCGGCACGACTGCTGGCCGAACCGCTGTAACTGCCGGCGGCATAGCCGAACAGTTCAGCATCGGCGTAAGTCGGGCTGATCGCGCCGCAATTGACGGACACGAACAACCCGCCACGATCACTGGCGCGATGGATGTGCCGCGCCAGCAGTTCTTTACCGCTGCCGGTTTCACCGCGAATCAACACCGAGATCGAACGTGGCGCCAATTGTTCCAGCTCCTGGCGCAATTGCCGGGAACGCGGATCGACAAACACCAGCGCCTTGGCGCGGATGCTCAGCGGGCTTTTCTCCGCATCGGGAAAGGTCAGCAATGGCTGACCGAAGGTTTCATGCAAACTCATGGCAGACTCCCGCCCAAAACCGCCGGGAGACGGGGGCGATTTTTAAAGAAAAAGAATGAGGTTCAAGCGCGACGCAGGGCGTGCTGTTCCATGCGATTCTGCAACCGATAAAGGTAGGCAAAACCCTGCTCCCAGCGCCGGTGACCGGACTTCACGTTGATGTGCCCGGCCCCCGATAAAATCCCCGCCTCGGCGCCCCACTGACGCGCCAGTTCAAGCGCGCGTGGCGCGCTCACGGCGGCGTCGTTGTCAGAGCTGACGACCTGGCTCGGGAACGGCAATAAATGGGTCGGGATCGGCGCAAAGTTGCGTAGGGCCGGCGCGCAGGCCGGGCGCTCGACGTCCGCCGGCGCGACCAGCAAGGCGCCGCGCACTTGACGCAAAAATTGCAGCGGCGCGGTGGCTGCCCAATGGGCAACGGTGATGCAACCCAGGCTATGGGCGATCAGGATCACAGGCGTGCTGTCGGCGGCAATCGCCTCGGCCAACGCTGCGACCCAGTCTTCACGACGAGGCGTCAGCCAATCGGCCTGCTCCACCCGCGCGCTGTTTGGCAGACTGTTCTGCCAGTGGGTTTGCCAATGATCTTCTGGCGATCCTTGCCAGCCCGGCACAATCAGGTAGCGAATTGATTCGTTGCGCATGGGGGAGCTCTCCTGCTGTGTGTCTGTTCCTGATCGAGTATAGGGAGGAGAGTTATATTCGTTAAGGAATAAGAAGCTATTTATTAAGACCAATATCGAATATGTGTTTGCCCGAAATAAAAAAGGGGCCGCACCCTGCCAAGGAGACGGCCCCGGAAACTCAAAATCTGTTTGCGCTGATCAACAATCCTGAAGCCGATGATTGGCGAAATCGGTTATCCAATAAAGGAATATTTAATTACTTTATTAGACCTAAATCACATATACGAATCATCTTCGGCAATCGCCGACCCCTCGCTGCTTGCGTCACAACTTAGCGTCCCTTTGGGTCAAATTGATGACGAGCGTTTTTCGCCTTTGAGTTTCCGGGTGCCTTGCTCAAACCTGAGCGGGATGCACTTGACGGGGTTCTGTGGTCGCCTTGTGCGCAAATCGGTTCGCCCGTGCAAACGTCCCGAAATCATTGAACCGAACCCCCATCTCACGCATCACCTCATGCGCCACCGGCACCGTCATCTGGCGGATGTAAAACGGCTCCTTCACCACAAAATGATGGATCCCGTGGCTGCTGCCGAAGTTGAAGCAGAACGCCTGCAACGGCCACAGCCACCAAGGGTTCAAGACCTGAGTCTGCTGAATCACATTCCCCGGCTCGACGTCACCGTAGTAGTGCATGTTCGAGCTGACAAAGTGCAGGCAGAACGTGCGCAACACGTTCGGACCGATGATCACCACGACAGCGATGTCGATCACTTGCATCACCGCCAATGTCGTCGCCGACCATTCGATGGGCGCCCCCGATAGATGCGCGATGCCGTTGGCGGCGTGAAAACCGAGGAACACATACCACGCCCCCCAATGCATCAGCGCCAGCGGTGCGTAAACTTTCAGGGAGCGCTTGAGGATGCTGAACTTGTGCGCCCAGGTCTTGGCCCGCAGCATGCGGATAAGCGCCGACATCACGTTGTCGCCAACCATCAACAGCCGCGCAAAACCCCAGGGCTCACCGTTGGTGATCGCCCGCTCTTCCATGTCGGCTTCAGTGCCGGACACCTTGTGGTGGTTGAGGTGCAAATGGCGGCGGATCCACGGATTGATGGTGCTCGGCCGCGCCAGCCACACCAGGCCCATCATCAGGTTATGCGGCACCCGCTGTTTGCGAAAATACATGCTGTGGATCAGGTCATGCTCAAGTTCATGGGTCAACGAGGCGAAAAACGCGTTGACCAACAAGCATGCCCACCAGTCCATGTATCCGTTGATATAGAGCACTGCCGAACCGATCATCCCGGCCAGGGCGAAGGCCAGGATGCCCGCACCCAAGGCGTCCTGATGGTTGAGAATCGGGTAGCGCCGACGCAACTCGACGCCCTTGGCCAATACCACCTGGCGAATATGCGCTGATCGTTGTGCTGCATTCAGTCGCTGGGGACTTGCAGAAGTACCGTCCATGCTTCCATCCTTTGGTTATTGATGTTCGCATCCTGCCCTGTGATGCTTCACACAGCGGTAGCCGTGAACGCCAACCTGTTGACCGGACGCGCCAATCGACATGACTGAACCGACCTCCCTCGCCAGCTGGACCCGCGCCCTGCGCAAGCAGCTCGATGCGCTGGGCCTCGACAGCACCGCCCTGTGCCGACAGGCGGGGCTCGATCCGCAGTTGATGGACGACCCGAACGCCCGTTACCCGTTGTCCGGCACCACACGCCTGTGGGAAATCGCGGTGCAGGTCAGTGGCGACCCGGCGATTGGCTTGCGGGTGTCGCGGTTTGTCAGCCCGACCACGTTCCATGCGCTCGGGTATGCGTTGGTGGCCAGCGGCAGCTTGCGGGAAGTGTTCGAGCGCATCGTGCGTTATCACCAGGTGGTCAGCGATGCGCTGGACCTGGAGTTGACCCGCGCCGAGGATCGCTACCGCTTCCGCCTGAAAATCCCCCAAGGCAACCCCGCGCCAGCCTTCGAAGCCATCGACGCATTCGCGGCGATTTACGTGCGCACCTGCCGTAACCGGCTGGGCCGCGACTACGCGCCGCTGGCGGTTTATCTGCGCCGTCCGGAACCTGCCGACCCGCATCAATGGCACAAAGTGTTCCGTTCGCCGGTGTATTTCGCCGCCGAGGAAGACCGACTGGAATTCGCCCTGGTGGATTTCGACAGCCACCTGGACGACGCCAACCCGGAACTGGCCGAACACAACGAGACCGTGCTCAAACGCACCCTGGCGCAACTCAAGCCCCTGACCTGGGAGCGCAAGGTTCGCGACGCCATTGAAGAGCAACTGCCTGAGGGCGAACCGTCGGCCGATCGCATCGCCGAAGCACTGCACTTGAGCTTGCGCAGCCTGCAACGACACCTGGCGGACGAAGGTTGTCGGTTCGATACGCTGCTCAACGAAAGTCGGGAAAACCTGGCGCTGCTGCACCTGCGCGACCCGCAATGCTCGTTGAGCGAGGTCAGTTATCTATTGGGATTCGCCGACACCAGCAGCTTCAGCCGCGCGTTCAAGCGCTGGACGGGAATGACGCCGGGGCAGTTTCGGGATGGGTTGCGGTAATAGATCCGCAAGGCGTGTTGAGATTTCCGGCCCCATCGCAATTTCTCAAGCACCACTGAAACCGCTACCGCCCCCGATCCCGCCGCAACAGCTTGCGCACCCGCTTCACCAGCTCGCTGACGGTAAACGGCTTGAGCAGGTAATCATCCTCATGCAGCTCCAACCCGCGCAGCCGGTCCTCGATGCCGTCCGTGGTGGTGAGCAACAGCACCGGCGTATCGCCGAGCTTGCGGATCTGCTGCAGCAACTGCCAGCCGTTGAGCCCCGGCAGCATCACGTCGAGGATGATCAATTCATATTCGCCAGATTCGATAAAGCGTCGGCCGTCCATGCCATTGAGCGCTACATCCACCGCATAACTCGCTTCGCTCAGGCCTTTGGCCAGGAGGCTGGCGGTCTCGGGTTCGTCTTCCACTAACAGCACACGCATGGCACACCTCGATTGTCGTCTTCACAGGCTAGGCGCGTTCGTGGACAAAGCCCATCAATAAAATCGACAGCGCCTGCAAGTGCACATCAAACCACCGCCAACGCCCGCAACCGCCGCGCATCCAGAATCTCGATCTCGCCATACCTGAGATTCAGAATCCCCTGCCCCTGCAAGTCCTTGAGGATCTGGTTGGTGGTCTGGCGCGACAGCGACAGCATCGACGCCAGTTGCTCCTGCGGCAGTTGCAGAACGCGGCGCGGCAGGTCGATTTCACCATAGCCCTCGGCGATCATCAGCAAGCGATGGGCCAGGCGTGCTGGGGCCGGCATCAGGCTCAGCTGTTCGAGGTTGATGAAGGTCAGGCGCAGTTTGTGGCTCATCAGCAATGCCAGTTGCCGCCAGTACACCGGGTGTTCGTCGAGCAATGCCAGCAGCGCTGTTTGCGGGATGTGCAACAGAATGCACTGGCCTGTGCCGAACGCGTCGTGGGTTCGCGGCTGACCATCGAACAGGCAGATTTCGCCGAACCAGTGCGGCGGCTCCACCAGGCTCAGCAGCGCTTCCTTGCCCTGCTCATTCACCGCGCCAATGCGCACCGAACCTTCAAGCACCGCATACAACCCGCACGGGGGATCACCGCGTTTGAACAGCAGTTGCCCCGGCGATAGGCGCCGAATCCTGGCGATTGCCAGCAGACTATCCTGTAAGGAAACAGGCAAGTGACTGAACCATTGCCCCGTCATCAGGCGTGAACGCCAAACCTGCATGTCCATGAAAACTCCTGGAGATTGTCGCCTGGCTGACAGAGCGAGAGATGAACCCGGGGCATCATCAATCACTCTACAGGAGGAATAACAATGAAAAGCCTCGTTGACCATCTCAGTCAATACGCCGCCTACCACCGTGATCCGCGCAATATCGCCAGCCACTTCGTGGGCATTCCCCTGATCGTCGTGGCGGTCGCGGTGTTGCTGTCGCGTCCGCAATGGGCCGGGGGCTGGCTGTCACCGGCAGTGCTGGTGTCACTGATGTCGGCGTGGTTTTACCTGCGCCTGGAACTACGGCTGGGGGTGCTGATGACGGTATTGCTGGGTCTGTCGGTCTGGCTGGGGCATATGCTTGCGCAGCAGAGCAAATTCGTCTGGCTTGGCGCCGGCATCGGGATGTTTGTGGTGGGCTGGGCGATACAGTTTGTCGGTCATCATTACGAGGGGCGCAAACCGGCGTTTGTCGATGATGTGACGGGGTTGATTGTCGGGCCGTTGTTTGTGGTGGTGGAAGCAGGCTTCCTGCTGGGGCTTCGGACCGAGCTGAAACGAGCCATCGAAGAACGCGCCGGGCCAGTGGCCTTGCGCAATCAACGCTCCGCCGCCTGAGAAAAAGAGCGGTAACGGATTGATACCGTTACCGCTCCAGGTTTCACAGCGTGCCGAACTCGACCCGAACCGTCAGTGCACCGAGGTTGTCCTTCAAACCCGCACCGTAGAGGCCTAGCAGGTCATCATTGATACACAACTGCAGCTCGCCTTGCTGGCCGGCCGGAATCTGCGCCAGATCACCGATCAGGAAGGGAATGCCAAAGTCACCAACACGGCCGATCAAAGCACCTTCGGCGGCCCCCATCAGCGTATAGCCGAACTTGGCGATGTAGTCCGGATTGCCCTTTCCATCCACCCAGCCACCCGCCGGGCTGGCGCACCATAAGCCAAGGACACAACGAGCCAGACGTGGCACCAGACCGTTGATCTGTACACCGGTGCCCTGCCAGGGCAGATTGGCCAGAACCTCCACCGTCGCAGCCTTCAGGTCGTTGGCCAGCGTATCCCCGGCCTGGAACGACAACGCAGCAATCGTCAGGCTCGGGTTCGAAGTGCCGGTGCTGGGGAAGACACCATCGCCCACCAGGAACAGGTTCTTGTGGTCCCAACTGCGCTGGTATTTGTCGACGACCGATTTGGTTGGATCATCGCCCATGCGATAGGTCCCCATCAGGTGCCCGGCGCCCTGGAAACTGTAGGGCTCATTATCGTAGGTGAACGTCCCGGGCGTGAGAGGCTTCGTCAGCTCCACCGCGCCGAGCAGTTCGGTGATGATGTGAGTCGCCAACTTCTTCGCCTGCTTGAAGCCCTCCTTGGTGTATTTGGACAGGTCATAGTGAATTTCCGGCCGGGGAATGCCGAGCCGGTCCTTGTACTCGGTCGACGGCACGATGTAACACGTGGGGTGATCGGGATCGTCCTCGACCTGCTCCACCAGAAACGCGATCCGGAACTGACGGATGAACAGGTCGTTGAGCTTTTGAACCAGCGCTGTCCCATAGAGCACTTGCTGTGGTTTCAAGGCCGGCGGTAGCGGGTTGGTTTGACTGTGATTCGCCCCGTCGATGAAGTCAGCCACGGTGGTGTAAGGATCGGTGGCCGGCCAGTTCCAGCCCTCGTTACCGATTTCGATGCGCCACGCCGCTCGAGATTTGCGAAAGTCACCGTCACGCAAACTCTCGATGCCCGCCGTGGACAGAGGACCCCGGTACGGAAAAACCGCCTTGCCTTCAGGCATCAGCCCCCATGCCAGGTAGATCGGGTGATCGGCCAGGCTGCGCCCTACTTGCCCACTGCTGTTGGCCACACCTTTGGGCCAGGCAGCGCTGACCGAGTTGAGCAATAACTTGGGTGTCTCGATGGCATGGGCGGCGATCACATAACGCTGCCCGATAGCGATGCCGGTTCCAGTGACCGGGCCGTCGCCAAGCTGATACTGAATGAATTCGATACCGTTGATATTGCTGTCCGCCCCGACGGTCACTTTGCTCGCCACGGTTCGGTACAACACCTTGACCTTGCCGGTGGCCAGGGCCTTGTTCATTGTCACTGTCGCATCGTACTTGGCCTGGATCGGACAGATCGGTGTGCAGTTGGTGTTGCCGGCACACACCCGGCGCCCCGCGTAAGGTTGGGAATTGCGCCCGGCGGGCGTCGGACTGACCACCAGCGGCAAGCCGTCGAACATCTGCCCCGTCACGGCCGTGACAAAACTGCCATCGACCAACGACAACGGAATGCTGTGCATCGGGAATGAATAACCTTCGGGAAAGGTCATGCCCAGATAGGCCTGGTCGGCGACATTGGCCGCCACGCCGATTTCCGCCTCGGCCCGGCAGTAGGCACTTTGCAGATCGTCGTAGCCGATAGGCCAGTCCACCCCGACGCCGTATTTTGATTTCAGGCGAAAATCGTTCGGCACCATGCGCAGACATGTCCCGACCCAATGCCAGGTGGTGCCGCCGCCGACCCGTTCATAGGTGCTGGTGAAGGGCATCGGGCCTTTCTGTACCAGATAGCTGATCGCCGGCTTGTCCCAGCCCAGGATCAAATCGGCGATGGTCGCACGCGGGGCGTTCTCGTTGGCCGGATCACGCGGCGTGTCCAGGCTCGTCACCGGTGGGTAAGGGGCTTCGGGGGTTTTCAGCGTGGCCGTATAGAAGCGCTCCAGGTATTGAGCACGGTTGGCCGGGATTTCCGGGCCTGATTCGAGCACCAGCACATCCACCCCGGCCATGCCCAGTTGATAAGCGATGATGCTGCCGGCCAGCCCCGCGCCAACGATCACTACGTCCGCTTGTTCGGTACTCATGACAAGGCTCCTTGCTGTCCGCTGGCGGGTACCCCGGTGTAATCCTCAAGGCTCGGCGGCGTGGTGTTCCAATAGCCGAAAAACATCTCGCTGTATCCCATGGGATGTGCCTGGGCAATTTTCCAGGCCCAGCTGTTGATGTAGGCCTGATCGGACACCACCATCGAGTCGGTCGATTTGTAGCTCCCGGTGGCATAGGGCTGATACCAGACACCCAACAACCACAGTTTCATGATTGAACGCGCTGCTCGGGCGGTTTGCGTGGTCGCCGGTTGCGCCCCATCCATCAGCACCGCCTGGGCGATCCGGTCCGGAGGCTCAAGGTCCGCCGCCATCGTGGCGTACTGAGTCAGCAAGGCGTTGAGCACATCAGGCGTGATGCGCGGCGTGATGAACTCGAGAAAGATCGGCGGCAAGCCCACCTGGTCGATGGCCGGCGCCAGTCGATCGGCGGGAATGCCGGTGAGGGCCGATGAAAGGCCAATGAAGTTTTGCAGATCACTGCTCATGGCTGACTCCTTGTCCACCCGTGGACTGTGCGCGTTCAAGCAGGTAGGTGAAATCCGCGAAGCTGGTGCGCGGGGATTCGGTGACATGGGTGGCCGCATTGCCGTGACACGCCATGCAGCTGGAAGACGCCTGGGGCACGGTGCCCTGGATATAGGTTTCCAGCGTGGCGTTGGCCAGGAACAAGGGCGCGGGACTGCCCAGTGGGTTGGTCGCCGATATCTGGCAATTGGGCTGTGGAGGGGCTGACGGCCACTGGGTGCTGATCAATTGATAGTTCGCCCACACGCTCTGCGGATTGACCGTTCGCAGCAGGGCCTGGTACGTGGTGTTCAGCTTTTTGGTGGCGTCGGTCAGCGGCGCGTCACGCTCGATCTGCGAGGGCGTCGCCTTGACTGCCGGGTTCCACGGCCGTGGCGGAGGCTGGTTGACGTCGCTCTTGCTGTTGACGTTGTAGAACAGGTACGGGCCCACCCGCTGCTCAGGAGGCGTGGATTTCTCCGGTACGTTTTTCACATGTTCAAAGGTTGACCAGACCCACTGCGCGGCATTGGCGGTCTTATGAACGATGTGCAACCCCACCAGCCCGACCGGCTCGGATACACACGACTCCTCGACAATCGGCCCATGACTCGGATCGTTGTTGCCCGGTGTATAGACCAGTGCATCGACGGTGTGGAAATCCTGTCGGCGATCATTGGGGCCAAGCACTTTCCACGACGCCTTCACCATCACCGCACCGACCTGCTTCGTCTCAGCCGAGCCACAGCTGAAAGCCACGGCGTTGCTCGGGCTCGCGGCGAAAAACTTCTGCTGGCCTTCGATGCTGTACAGCCCGTTGTTGACGATCCCGTCGAACATCGATTGGTTGACCACGATTTCGTTGCGCGTATAGACGCCGTTCTGATCCACCAGCGGGCCACTCTCGAAGGGCTGGATAAACTCATTCAGCACATCGGGCACCTTGCCCATTTGCTGCAGGAGACGACCAGGCTTGAGCGACTTGCACGCTTCGGGGAGGGTTGCCGGGGCATTCCAGGGCAGCGGTGTCTGGCCCTTGGCCCGGAATATCTGGTAGCTCTCTTTCCAGCTTTCCCACACCGTGGCCCCATCCTGCTTGCCGATGGGGGTGCCGGTATTTGGATCGCCATTGTCCAGCGCCGGCCAGCTCAGGGCGATGAAGGTCTGCCACGACAAGTCATCGAAATCGGCCTGCAGGCTGGGCAGAGAAACCGGTTGGGTAACCGTGACATCAAAGGGTATCTGCGGCGACAGTGAGGGGGCGGCAATGGCGGACGAGCCCAACAAAGCGCTCAACAAGGCACAGCCAAACGGGCCATGCCGACTGACTTCCATTCTCATGCTTTATCTCCTTGGCATCAGGGCGCCAGGAGATAACACCGGTCCGTCATGGACTCTCACTGCCTCCTGGCAAGTCAGAGTCTAGGTAGGGTTTGAGGCAAAAAAATCACGGGGGTAGAACCGATCGAAGCAAGGTCAGTTGGTGTTATTACAGATTGGGTGGGGTGTTCTTGGAGACGCCATCGCGAGCAAGGACTTTGGGTTGCCGTCAGAGTTTGTGGTCAACACCAATCCACTGCTGGAACGAGCCTGCTCGCGATGCTTTGGCCCTTAAATGTTGGCGACTTTCTGCCAGACCTTGGGTTTGAAGAACAACGTCTCACCCTTCGTCAATCCAACCAGGCTGTCGTGATCCTTCACCACTTCAGCTTCAATCAACTCGCTCTGGCCTTCGACCTTCAGCGTCACCCGCGTGGTGGCGCCCAACGGACGAATATCCCGCACTTCAGCGGCGTGGTGGTCTTCCAGTTCATGCCGCGACAGCGACACTTCATGTGGACGGAACAGTACGTGCCGGTCTTCGCCCAAATGCAGACGGTTCGAATCGCCGAGGAAGTGATAGACGAAATCGCTGGCCGGATTTTCGTAGACGTCGCCCGGTGAACCGATCTGCTCGATCACCCCCTTGTTCATCACCACGATCCGGTCGGCAACTTCCATCGCTTCTTCCTGGTCGTGGGTCACGAATACCGAGGTCAGGTTGATGTCCTCGTGCAGCCGCGCGAGCCAGCGACGCAATTCTTTACGGACCTTGGCATCGAGTGCACCAAAAGGCTCGTCGAGCAGCAGCACTTTCGGTTCCACCGCCAGGGCGCGGGCCAACGCGATGCGCTGACGCTGGCCGCCGGAGAGTTGTTCCGGGTAGCGATCGGCCAACCAGTCCAGTTGCACCATGTTCAGCAGTTCGTGGACTTTCACCGCAATCTGGCTTTCGTTCGGACGCTGGTTTTTCGGCTTCATACGCAGGCCGAACGCAACGTTGTCGAACACCGTCATGTGACGGAACAAGGCGTAGTGCTGGAACACGAAACCGACGTTGCGATCACGCACGTCGTGGCCGGAAACGTCTTCGCCGTGGAACACGATGTTGCCCTGATCCGGGGTTTCCAGGCCGGCGATGATTCGCAGCAATGTGGTCTTGCCGCAGCCGGACGGCCCCAGCAGCGCCACAAGTTCGCCGCTTTGAATGTCCAGGCTGATGTTGTCCAGCGCCTTGAACGCGTGAAAGTTCTTGCTGACGTTACGCACTTCGATCGACATGACTTATTCCTCCGCGGCGCTGGCGCGCAGGCGGTTAATACGGTTTTCGCTCCACTGCTTGAGCAGCAGGATGAAGAGCGCCAGGATCAGCAACAGGCTCGCCACGGCGAACGCGGCCACGTGGTTGTATTCGTTGTAGAGAATCTCGACGTGCAGCGGCAAGGTGTTGGTCACCCCGCGAATGTGCCCGGACACCACCGACACCGCCCCGAACTCACCCATGGCCCGCGCGGTACACAGCACCACGCCATAGATCAGGCCCCATTTGATGTTCGGCACGGTGACGTGCCAGAACATCTGCCAGCCATTGGCGCCAAGCAAACGCGCGGCCTCTTCCTCCTGGGTACCTTGTTCCTGCATCAGCGGGATCAGCTCACGGGCCACGAACGGCACGGTGACGAAAATCGTCGCCAGCACGATGCCCGGCAAGGCGAAGACGATCTGGATGTCGTGATCCTGCAACCATGGGCCGAACAAGCCCTGGGCGCCGAACATCAGCACGTAGACCAGACCTGCGATCACCGGCGACACCGAGAACGGCAAGTCGATCAGGGTCACCAGCATGCTCTTGCCGCGGAACGAATATTTGCTCACGCACCATGCGGCGCTGACCCCGAACACCAGGTTCAGCGGCACCGAAATCAACACCGCAATCACCGTGAGTTTCAGGGCCGACAAAGCGTCCGGTTCGAAGATCGCGGTGAAGAACGCACCCAGGCCCAGCTTCAGGCCCTGGGACACCACGATGAACAACGGCAACAACAGAAACAGCGCAAAGATCAGCCAGCCGAGGCCGATGAGGATTCGCCGCGAAGCTGCACTGCCACGGCGGGCGGCGTTCGAGGAGGCCGCTGCAATAGACGATTGGGACATTTTTCGCGCCTCCTTATGGGGTTTCGATGCGCCGCTGCAACAAGTTGATCAGCAGCAACAGGACAAAGGAAACCACCAGCATCAGTACACCAATGGAGGTGGCGCCGGTGTAATCGTACTGGTCGAGTTTGACCATGATCAGCAGCGGCAGAATTTCGGTTTTCATCGGCATGTTGCCAGCGATGAAAATCACCGAACCGTACTCGCCGACCCCACGGGCAAAGGCCAAGGCGAAACCGGTCAGCCAGGCCGGGAGCAGCGCCGGCATCAGAATATGGCGGAAAACCTGCAACGGATTTGCCCCCAGGCACGCCGCCGCCTCCTCCACTTCACGGGGGATATCGGCCAGTACAGGCTGTACCGTACGTACTACGAATGGAAGTGTTACAAAAGTCAGCGCCAGGGTGATGCCGAGGGGGGTATACGCGATCTTGAAACCCAGGTCCGCCGCGAACTGACCCACCAGGCCGGTGGGGGTGTACAGCGCGGTCAATGCGATACCGGCCACGGCAGTGGGCAATGCGAAGGGCAGATCGATCATCGCATCGATGACTTTGCGCCCCGGGAAGGTGTAGCGCACCAGCACCCAGGCCAGCAGCGTGCCGATCACGCCGTTGATGATCGCGGCGTACAACGCGGTGCCGAAGCTCAGCTTCAACGCGGCCAGCACCCGAGGTGCCGAGATGATTGCCCAGAACTGGTCCCAGGTCAGTTGAGCGGCATGCACGAACATCGCCGCCAGTGGAATGAGCACAATCAGGCTGAGGTACACCAAGGTGTAGCCCAGCGTCAGCCCGAAGCCGGGTATGACGGGGGAGATACGACGCGACATAAAAGTCCTTGGTTGAAAACGCACTAAGCCCCGACGGCAAGATCGGGGCCCGTTGGCAGATCTATTTCAGGCTACTGCGCCTGGTAAATCTGGTCGAACACGCCACCGTCATTGAAGAATTTCGGCTGGGCGGTTTTCCAGCCGCCGAAGTCCTTGTCGATGGTCACCAGTTCCAGGGTCGGGAACTGTTTGGCGTACTTGGCAGCTACGTCCTTGTCACGTGGACGATAGAAGTTTTTCGCCGCAATTTCCTGGCCGGCCTGGCTGTACAGGTGCTTGAGGTACGCTTCGGCGATTTCGGTGTTGCCCTTTTTCTCGGCGTTCTTGTCGACCACGGCCACCGGTGGCTCGGCAAGGATCGACAGCGAAGGCACGACGATGTCGAACTTGTCGGCGCCGCCGTCTTCTTTCAAGGCCAGGAAAGCTTCGTTTTCCCAGGCCAGCAACACGTCGCCCTGACCGTTGTTGACGAAAGTGATGGTCGAACCGCGAGCACCGGTATCCAGCACAGGCACGTGCTTGAACAGGGTCTGCACATACTCTTTGGCCTTGGCTTCGTTACCGCCATTGGCTTTCAGGCCATAGGCCCAGGCCGCGAGGAAGTTCCAGCGTGCACCGCCGGAGGTTTTCGGGTTCGGGGTGATGACTTCCACACCGTTCTTGGTCAGGTCGCCCCAGTCCTTGATGCCTTTCGGGTTGCCCTTGCGCACCAGGAACACGATGGTCGAGGTGTAAGGCGTGCTCGCTTCCGGCAGACGCTTCTGCCAGTCAGCCGGCAGGCTCTTGCCGAGCTTGGCGATTTCGTCGATGTCGCCGGCCAGGGCCAGGGTCACCACGTCGGCCCGCAGACCGTCGATCACCGCCCGGCCCTGCTTGCCTGAGCCACCGTGGGACTGCTGGATCTTCACGTTGTCGCCAGCGTGGTCTTTCTTCCAGAAGTTGATGAACTCGGCGTTGTAGTCCTGATACAGCTCGCGGGTCGGGTCATACGACACGTTGAGCAGTTCGTAATCCTTGGCAACCGCGGAACCAGCAAAAAGGGCACTGGCCAGGGCGGCCAACGCAAAATGGCGAATCGACGACATGGTGAAAGCTCCTGGAATTCTTGGTGTGGTGGCTTTTTCTTATGGTCTGGAACGGGTTGCCTGACTCAAGGATCGAAGCCTTCGACGCTCCCGCAGGAGCCGCCGAAGGCTGCGATCTTTTGATCTTTGCTTCAGCTCGACTTGTTGCCCGGATGCTGCAAACGGAATTTCTCTTTGCGTTCGATCTGTACCACCTGGGCGTTGTGCACGGTGATTTCCACCGCGCCAAAGCGCAGATCGCGCAACGCGCTCTGGATCTCGCGCAAAATGGTGGCTTCGTCCTGCCCGTCAACACTGCGTAGGGATGCGCTCATGGTGCTGCTCCTTTAATGAGATATGCCTGGCAGTGGCGGGCACTGCGTACGGCGTGAGAGCAATAGTAGATAGGCGCAGATATTCTTAAAAAGACTATTTAAGAATGTTTATATAACCAGAATGCATTATTTGATGGGACAAGGGATTGCGGGGGATCTACTATTTTCAGGGCTACACAAAACCCTGTGGCGAGGGGGCTTGTCGGAACGCCGCACCGCCCCGTTCGGCTGCGTAGCAGACGCAAAGATTTGGGGCCGCTACGCGCCCCAACGGGGGCAAGCCCCCTCGCCACAAGAAGCAGCTCAGGCACTCATCCAATCAGCGGCGCCCGAACCCAATCCAAGGAAGCCGCCGGCACTGGCCGCCCAAACCAGTACCCCTGCCCCAGATCGCAATCGTGCTCGAGCAGGAAAGCCGCCTGCTCGACCTGCTCGATCCCCTCGGCATGCACCTGCATTCCCATGCTTTGCGCCAACGCAACGATCACCCGAGCGATTGCCGCGTCGTCCTCATCACCCGGCAAGCCTGCGACGAATCCCTGATCGATCTTGAGTTTTTGCACCGGTAAACGCTTGAGTCGCAGCAACGACGAATAACCCGTGCCGAAGTCATCGATGGCCAGCCGCACGCCTAACTCACGCAAGCGATGCATCTGCTCCAGCGCCACTTCCGGATCCTCCATCACCGCGCTTTCGGTGACTTCCAGCTCCAGATATGCCGGATCCAGGCCGGTGTCGTGCAGCACCTGAGCCACCTGCTGGTACAACTCACGGCGAGCGAACAGGCGCGAAGAAACGTTCACCGCAACAAACGACAACACCACGCCTGCGGCGTGCCACTGGCACATTTGCTGACAGGCCTGGCGCATGACCCAGGCATCGATCTCGGCAATCAACCCGGTGCGTTCGGCAATGGGGATGAACTCAGCCGGTGACACCAGCCCGCGCTGTGGATGCTCCCAGCGCACCAGGGCTTCGACGCCGATCAGACGGCTGGTTTTGAGGTCGTGCACGGGTTGGTAATAAACCCGCAACTCTTGCTGCTCCAGTGCTCGGCGCAATTCGAACGCAATCTCGACACGTTGCTGGGCATGCGCGGTCAGCTCTTCGGTGTAGAGGGCATAGCTGTCGCGACCGGCGCTCTTGGCCTTGAACAGTGCCGAGTCGGCATTGCGCAACAGTTGCTCGGCGCTCAACGCATCGCTGGGGAACAGGCTGATGCCGACACTGGCGTTGATGAACAACGAATGCCGGTCAATCTCAAACCGCTCCTTGAGACCATCGATGACCCGCTGGGCCAGCGCCGCGGCATGCCCCGGTTGCGGGCAATTTTCAGCCAACAGGGCAAATTCGTCGCCACTGAGCCGCGCCAGGGTGATGCCCGGGCCGAACAAGGTGTTCAGACGCTCAGCCACGCCCTTGAGCAATTGATCACCAACACTGTGACCGAGGCTGTCGTTGATCAATTTGAAGTGATCAAGGTCGATCATCAGCAACGCACAACCGCGCTTATGGGCCTGCGCCGAGGCCACAGCCTGCCCGGCACGGTCGGTAAACAGCAGGCGATTGGGCAGATCGGTCAGCGGATCGTGGTGGGCCAGGCGCGTCAGTTCATGCTCGGAGTTCTTGATCGCACTGATGTCGGAAAACACCGCAACGTACTGGCTGAGCCGCCCCTGATCGTCATGAACGAGGCGGATCGTCTGCCATTGCGGGTAAATCTCGCCGCTTTTGCGACGATTCCAGATTTCCCCGCTCCACTCGCCGAGGCTGTCGAGTGTCGCGAACATCGACTGGTAGAAACCCGGCGGGTGATGGCCCGACTTGAACATGCTCGGTCGCTGACCCAACACTTCCTCACACTGGTAGCCGGTGATTTCCATGAACGCCCGGTTCACATGGACGATCAGCCCTTTGTTATTGGTGACTAGCACCCCTTCGCGGGTGCAATCGAACACCGCGGCCGCCTGTCGCAAACGCTCCCGGTCGGCATTACGCTCACGCAATTTGGCGCCGACGCCCAGGCAGCGAAACAAACGTGCCCGCGCGATGAAAATCAGCCCGGCACTGAAGGCCACCCAGGCATAACCGTTGATCAGTTGCCAGCGCAGCAGGTCGGTGGAGTTATCGAAGAAACTGTTCAATAAATAACCACTGAACTGAAGCCAGACTACGGAAAGCACCAGATAAAGTAGCGCTGCACGCAAGGCATCGCGATATGTGGCTGACATTCGAGCGTCCATGTCCCTACAAAAAAGACTGGAATTATAGATTAAAGAAACATCCGGCCACTCTTATCTGAAAGGGCGACTGGTTTTATCTGTGGGCTAAGTGATAATGCGACGGCTGTTTTTTTCTTTATCGAGGGTCCTATAGGCTATGTGGTACGAAGGTTTTCTTGGCTTATCGCCCTGGTCACTGGTGGCAGTCACCCTGCTGATGACCCACGTCACGATCGTCGGCGTCACGGTCTATCTGCATCGCTATTCAGCCCATCGCTCGCTTGAGCTGAATGCCGGCCTGAAACATTTCTTCCGCTTCTGGCTGTGGCTGACCACGGCGCAGAACACCCGCGAGTGGACCGCTATCCACCGCAAGCATCACGCCAAATGCGAAACCGTCGATGACCCGCACAGCCCGGTCATCAAGGGCTTGTCCACCGTTCTGCGCAAAGGTGCCGAGCTGTACCGCGCCGAAGCGGAAAACCCCGAGACCCTGCGCATCTACGGCAAGAACTGCCCCGAAGACTGGATCGAACGCAACCTCTACAGCCGTTTCCCGCTGCTGGGCGTGGCGATCATGGGCGTCATCGACCTGCTGCTGTTCGGCACCATCGGCATCACCATCTGGGCCATCCAGATGATGTGGATCCCGGTCTGGGCCGCCGGCGTGGTCAATGGCCTGGGCCATGCCATCGGCTACCGCAACTTCGAATGCCGCGATGCGGCGACCAATCTGGTGCCCTGGGGCATCCTGATCGGCGGTGAAGAACTGCATAACAACCATCACACCTACCCTAACTCGGCCAAACTGTCGGTGAAGAAGTGGGAGTTCGACCTCGGCTGGGCCTGGATCCAGGTCTTCAGCTTCCTGCGCCTGGCCAAGGTCCAGCGGGTTGCGCCGATCGCCCACCGTGTCGAAGGCAAAGGCAACCTGGACATGGACACCGCCATGGCGATCCTCAACAACCGCTTCCAGATCATGGCCCAGTACCGCAAGCTGGTGATCGCGCCGCTGGTCAAGCAAGAGCTGGAAAAGGTCGATCACTCGGTCCGCCATCAGTTCCACCGGGCCAAACGCCTGCTCTCGCGGGAAACCAGCCTGCTGGACGACAAGCACCACCTGCGCATCCAGACCATGCTCGAGCACAGCCAGGCGCTGAAGGTAATTTACGAGAAACGCCTGGCCCTGCAGCAGATCTGGGTCAAGACCAGCTCAAATGGTCACGACATGCTGGCCGCCATCAAGGATTGGGTACACGAGGCCGAGGCCAGCGGGATTCAATCCCTGCGCGACTTCGCCGACCAACTGAAAACCTACTCCCTGCGCCCCGCCACTGCCTGACCCTGAATCAAGGGCACCGTGGCGAGGGAGCTTGCTCCCGCTCGGCTGCGCAGCAGCCGCAATACCTGACGACGCGTTTTAACTGAAAAAACGCGTCGCCAATACCGCCCGGCGGGAGCAAGCTCCCTCGCCACGAAAAGCGGGAACTTCGCCCCAAATCTCCTATCTCAAAGACACTTCGCCACCCCGGCGGGCTTTGTGTTGGCCGCTGTCGAAATAGCGGCACGCCCTTTGAGACTTGTGCCGATGGTCAATAAAAACCTACAAGACACATCCCTTCCGCAGTGGCCCGAGGCCGCGCAAACGCTGATGGCGCTGATGCATGCGCAGGGCGAAGTGGCGCGCCTGAGCGAACGCGAACAGCTGTTCAGCTCGCTGCTGGTCAGCGTCAACGCCGTGCTTTGGGCATTCAACTGGGAAACCCGTCAGGTGCTCTACGTCAGCCCGGCCTATGACCGGATCTTCGGCCGCCCCGCCGGCCTGTTGCTGTCCGACTACAACCACTGGCGCGACAGTGTTTATCCCGACGATCTGGACTACGCCGAGCGCAGCCTGGCGCAAGTGCTGGTCAACGGCGCCGTTGAAGACCGCGAGTACCGCATCATCGCCGCCGACGGCCAAGTGCGCTGGCTCAGCGACAAGTGCTTCATCAACCGCCAGGCCGAACCGGGTCAGCCAGTGATCATCGTCGGCATTGCCGAAGACATCACCGAAAAGAAGCAGATGGAAACCGAGCTCCACCGCCTGGCCACCACCGACGTGCTGACCCAAAGCAGCAACCGCCGACACTTCTTCGAATGTGCCAATCACGAATTCGAGCAGGCACGCCAGCAAGGCAAGCCGCTGGCCTTCCTGCTGCTGGACATCGATGACTTTAAAGTGATCAACGACACCTACGGCCATCCGGAAGGCGACAAGGTGCTGCAACGCATCGCTGAGAGCGGTCGCGCGGCCCTGCGGCGTGGTGATCTGTTCGGGCGGATCGGCGGTGAGGAATTCGCCGCGGTGTTCCCCGGATGTGCACCGGACATGGCCATGCAAGTGGCCGAGCGCCTGCAACGGGAGATTCAACGGTTGAGTTTCAGCCATGACGACCAGACGTTCGGCATCACTGTCAGCCAGGGCCTGACCAGCCTCACGCCCGAGGATGAAAATCTCGACAGCCTGTTCGCCCGCGCCGATGCCGCGATGTACCAGGCCAAGCGCCAGGGCAAGAACCGGATAATCTCTGGCTGAGCCCATGTAGATCGTTCCCACGCTCTGCGTGGGAACGATCTACAAAGCCTATTTTTTGCGCAAGCGCATCAGCTCCGGCAATCCGATCTTGAGCAACCGCGCCGTGCGGCTCTTGGCCAATGCCTCGATCCCCTCATGCTCGGTCAGGCGCGCCAGTTGCGCGGCCATGTTCATCACCAGCGCTTCGCGGGAGTAAACCCCGCCACCGAGCTGATAAACCGCCGCAATCAGCTCACGCAGCTCCAGCGGCAGGCGCCAGCGGGTACGCAGCGCCGAACCGTAGGCCGCGCCGAATTCGGCCAGGGCATCGCCGACTTCCTCCCATTCATCCAGCTCACCACCGGCCTGCTTCCACTCCTGCAAACAGCGCAGCAACGCCAGGTCGCCGAGGCGGTGCAGCATGCCCGCGCAATAACAGCGCTCCTGATCCAGATCCAGCAAGCGCGCCAGCGTTCGCGCGTATTCCGCGGTGTGCAGGGACAATTCCCAATAGCGCTCGGCATAGTCCGCCAGTTGCGGATCACTGAGCCGGGCACTGCGTTTGAGGGCGAGGCCCAGAATCAGGTTCATGCTTTGCCCGGTCCCCAAGCGATGCAACGCCTGGGACAGGGTTTGCACGGCGGCGCCATGATGCTGGGCCGCGCTGTTGGCGGCGGCGATCAGCACGGCGGTGACTTGCGGATCCGTGCGGATCTCGTCTTCAAGCCGCACCAGATCGAGGCCATCGGGATTGAGGCTACGTTTGATCGCCACCTGCACATCGGTCATCAGCGGCGCGCCGTCGGCCAGTTCGCGCCGCCGCTCCAGATACACCGACAAGGTCATTCCCGGCGCCAATGACGGCACCTCGCAAGACACCTCTTCACCCGCGCTCAGCAGCAAATCCTGCAGGCGCTGGGTCAGGTTTTCCATGTCCAGGGGTTTGGTCAGGTACGCCGTGGGCGCCAGGGGCAAGGCTTCACGCACGCTGGCGCTGTCGTTGCGGCTGCTCATCAGAATGAACGGCAACGGCGGATTACGTTTGCGCTGACGAACGCTGCGCAAGACACTCAGGCCATCGACGCCGGGCAACTCCCAGTCGACGATCACCAGGTCATAAGGATTTTCCGCCAACAACTGCAGCGTTTCCTGGCCATCGGCACACAGGTCCAGCCGCGCATCGCAGCGCACATTCAACAACACCTGCTTGAGCAGGTCGCGGGACCAAGGGTCCGCCTCGGCAATCAACACTCGCGGTACAGCGGGTAACACCACAGCAGTCATCTGCACACTCCAACGGCAATGCTTGCACCTTAGTCAATGCTGGCCATTCGATACAGCCCAATTGCCCCTGATGTGTTTCAAGGGGCATAAAAAAACCCGCCGAAGCGGGTTTTTTGTCGATCAGTTCACAAACGGATCAGAGCTCGGCGAAGCACTCTTCGATGATCGCCAGGCCTTTGTCCAGTTGCTCGTCCGGCGCGGTCAGCGGTACCAGCACGCGCAGAACGTTGCCGTAGGTGCCGCACGACAGCAGGATCAGGCCCTTGTCGCGAGCCTTGGCCACAACGGCGGCTACAGCAGCCGGGTTCGGCTTGTGGCTGTCGCCGTTTTCGAACAGCTCGACAGCGATCATCGCACCCAGGGCACGCACGTCGCCGATCACCGGGTATTTGGCCTGAATGGCTTTCAGACCAGTCACCAGACGCTCGCCAACCGCTTTGCAACGGTCCAGCAGGTGCTCTTCTTCGAACACTTCCATCACGGCCAGGGCCGCGGCGCAAGCGATCGGGCTACCGGCGTAAGTGCCGCCCAGGCCGCCTGGAGCGATGGCGTCCATGTATTCGGCCTTGCCGCACACACCGGCCAGCGGGAAGCCGCCAGCGATGGATTTGGCGAAGGTGGTCAGGTCGGCGGCGACGCCCATCTGTTCCATGGCGAAGAAGGTGCCGGTACGGCCAGCGCCCGTTTGCACTTCGTCAGCGATCAACAGAATGCCGTGCTGGTCGCACAGGGCGCGCAGACGCTTCATGAACTCTTTAGGCGCGACGTAGAAACCGCCTTCGCCCTGCACCGGCTCGATGATGATCGCGGCGATATCACGCGGCTCGGCGTCGTTCTTGAAGATGCGCTCGATGCTGGCGATCGAATCGTCGATGCTCACACCGTGCAGTTCGTTCGGGTACAGCGCGCGGAAGATGCCGCCTGGCATCAGGCCCATGCCGGCCGAGTAAGGCACGACTTTACCGGTCAGGCCCAGGGTCATCATGGTGCGACCGTGGTAAGCGCCGGTGAACGCGATCACACCGGCACGGCCAGTGGCGGCGCGGGCGATCTTGATGGAGTTTTCCACAGCTTCGGAGCCGGTGGTCACCAGCAGGGTTTTCTTGGCGAAATCACCCGGCACCTTGGCGTTGATTTTTTCGCACACTTCCACGTACGGCTCGTAGGCCAGCACCTGGAAGCAGGTGTGGGTCAGCTTATTCAGCTGCGCAGTCACGGCGGCGATGACTTTCGGGTGCAAGTGACCGGTGTTCAGCACGGCGATACCGCCGGCGAAGTCGATGAACTCACGACCTTCAACGTCGGTCACGGTGGCGTTCTTCGCGTGGTCGGCGAAGATCGGGTGAATCTGGCCAACACCACGGGGTACGGCAGCGGTACGGCGGGCCATCAACTCAGCGTTAGTCTTGCTCATACATTCCTCATTCGCCGCTCATCGGTCGGCGTGGTTCAAGGATTAAGCGGCGGGGAAGCAACTACGGCAGCATGCGATGATCGACTGCCACAGCGTTCCCGGCCACAGAGAAAATTCCGTTTGAAGCGCGCAAAGGGACAGCGCTCTCGTGCCCTTTGCGTTTGAAGCAATGCCTTGCCGGGCCTATCCCTTCGGGCTTAGATGCCCAGGCAGAGGTATTTGATTTCCAGGTAATCTTCGATGCCGTACTTGGAGCCTTCACGGCCCAGGCCCGACGCCTTGATGCCGCCGAACGGCGCGACTTCGTTGGAGATCAACCCGGTGTTGACGCCGACCATGCCGTATTCCAGGGCTTCAGCCACACGGAACACACGGCCCAGGTCACGCGCATAGAAGTACGAGGCCAGACCGAACTCGGTGTCGTTGGACATCGCGATCACGTCGGCTTCGTCTTTGAAGCGGAACAGTGGCGCCAATGGACCGAAGGTTTCTTCCTTGGCCACGGCAGCGTTGTTCGGCACGTTGGTCAGGATGGTCGGCTCGAAGAAGTTGCCTTGCATGCTTTTGCCACCCGCCAGCACGGTGGCGCCTTTGCCGACGGCGTCAGCAATGTGCTCTTGCACCTTGGCCACGGCTTTTTCGTCGATCAGCGGGCCAGTAGTGGTGCCGTCTTCCAGACCGTTGCCGATCTTGAGTTTGGCCACAGCCACTTTCAGTTTTTCGGCGAACGCGTCGTAGACCGAATCCTGAATGTACAGGCGGTTGGCGCAGACGCAGGTCTGGCCGTTGTTGCGGTACTTGGAAATGATCGCGCCTTCGACGGCCTTATCCAGGTCCGCGTCGTCGAACACGATGAACGGCGCGTTGCCGCCCAGTTCCAGCGAGACTTTCTTGATGTCCTTGGCGCACTCGGTCATCAGCTGACGACCGATTTCGGTCGAACCGGTGAACGACAGTTTGCGCACGATCGGGTTGCCGGTCAGCTCGCTGCCAATGTCGCCGGCGCTGCCGGTCACCACACTGAACACGCCGTTCGGAATACCGGCACGCTGGGCCAGTTCAGCCAGGGCGAATGCAGAGAACGGAGTTTGCGATGCAGGCTTGAGCACCATGGTGCAACCGGCGGCCAGGGCCGGGCCTGCTTTACGGGTGATCATTGCAGCCGGGAAGTTCCACGGAGTAATCGCAGCGGTCACGCCGATCGGCTGCTTGATCACGATCAGGCGCTTGTCTGGCTGGTGGCCCGGAATCACGTCACCGTAGACGCGCTTGGCTTCTTCGGCGAACCACTCGATAAAGGAAGCGGCGTAAACGATCTCGCCCTTGGCTTCAGCCAATGGCTTGCCCTGTTCCAGGGTCATCAGGCGAGCCAGGTCATCCTGGTTCTCGATGATCAGCTCGAACCAGCGACGCAGCTTGTTCGCGCGCTCCTTGGCGGTCAGTGAACGCCAGGCCGGCAGCGCTTTATCAGCAGCTTCAATCGCACGGCGGGTTTCGGCAGCGCCCATTTTCGGCACAGTACCCAGAATTTCGCCCGTTGCCGGGTTGTTGACCTTGATCGTCTGACCGTTGTCCGCATCGACCCAAGCGCCATCGATAAAGGCTTGCTGGCGGAACAACTGGGTGTCTTTAAGCTGCATGTCGGCTTTCCTTAACAGCACCGCGGCCAGCGCGGAGCGAATTATGATTGTAGAAAGGCGCCTTATAGGCTGCCGTCAGGGAAATCATTCACCGGGCTGAAGCACATAAATAGCGCACTGATCGAACTCGTGCGGTTCAGCACCCAGACAAGAGCGTTTGAAATCTCAAACGAATCCTAGGATCAAAGGGGGTAAAGGACAATAGGCTGTTCGAAAAAAAGAACGAAAACGCCGCGTTTGCCTATTTTTTCTGATCAACGTAGCAAACGCAGGTTACGCTTTGGAAAAACGCAGGCGATTCAGCGGCATGGACGCCCGCAGCGCATATGAGTATCATGGCGCCCGCATTGCACCAGTAGCTCAGCTGGATAGAGTACTGCCCTCCGAAGGCAGGGGTCGTGGGTTCGAATCCCGCCTGGTGCACCATATGTAGATACGAGAAAGCCTCAGGTCTTAGGGTCTGGGGCTTTTTTGTGGGCACAAAAAAACCGCCAAAGCGGTTTTTTCATTCTGTCGTCCAATCAAACTCGTCGTACTCATCATCGTCGTCTTCGTCCTCGATCAACTCATCATCAAGAACGTCTTCCTCAAGATCCTCTTCTGCCTGCTTCGCCAGCAGAAACTCCTTACGACTCTCAGTCACTGCTCGCCTCAGTTCCTCACCCTTCACCGGGCAGTTGAGCATTTGGGCGATGCGGTCGATTTTTTGGGCCACGGCATCCTCCAACGCATCGGCTATGGGCTGATAGTGCGCGCTTTCGGGTGTCGATGCCAAATCGGCGACCGCTGTTCAGCTCATTTTTTCTGCAAATCCTTGAGTTTGGCCGCCAGGTTTTCCTTGGGAAAGCGCTTGTGCAATGTCGTCATCAACGCTTCGGCGGCTTGGGTCTGACCGGCGTCTTGCAGGCGCATCACTTCACGTAATTGATCATCCAGTGACTTAACCGGCGCGGCGGCGCGTTTGCTGAGTTTGGCTTCGTCGGCCATTTCGCTGTTGATCGACTCGCGTTGCATAGGTGCGGAAAAATCCGCCATCGGCGCAGCCGGTGCGGGCGCGGACAAAGCCTCGGCCGGTGCGGCCTGGGAGCGGGCAGCGGCTTCCTGTTTGGCGGCTGGTGCGGACGCTTTCGGCGCAGGCGCGAAGTCGTAACTCGACAGTTGTTCGGGCGTGCGTTGCACCAGCGCCAGCATCAGCGCAATCCCGACCAGGCTTGCGAACGCGACTTGCCAACGGGGCTGTTGGCAGGCGCGGAGCCAGCGTTGCCACAGGTTCGGCTTCGGCGCGGGGGCTTCGCGGTGCGCGGTGGCGAGGATGAAGGCGTCGAGGTGCGCCGGTGGTTCGCCGCTGCTGTGGTCGCGGAAATGCTTGAGCACTTCATCGTCGGACGATGGCGGTGTTTGTTTGGCGTCAGTCATGTTAGTACCTCCTCGGCCAGCAGCCGACGCAGTTTTTGCTGGGCGTAGCGCAAGCGGCTTTTCACGGTTTCCAGCGGTGTTTCGGTGAGGGTAGCGATCTGTGGCAGGTCGAGGTCGCCGTGGGCGCGCAGCAGGAACACTTCGCGCTGGTCGGCGGGCAGGGTTTGCAGGGCGGTTTCGAGGCGTTGACCGTCGCGGCTCAGGCTCAGCAGTTGTTCAGGGTCGGCTGCGTCGTCGATCAGGGCGTGGGCCTGTTCGTCGTAGCTGTCGTACAAGGGGTTGTGAATGCCATGTTTGCGCCAGTGATCGATCAGTCGGTTGCGGGCAATCTGGTAGAGCCAGGTACGAAAGTTCGCCCGGCCTTGTGGCTGACTGGCGCTGCGGATCAGGCTCAGCCAGGTTTCCTGGTACACCTCTTCGGCCAGTTCGGGTTTGCCGCTGAGGCCGAGAAGGAATCGATACAGGCCCTGGCGGTGGCGGGCGTACAAAACTTCGAACGCCGGCCCGTCGCCAGAGCGGTAGCGCGCCAGCAGCGATTCATCGCTGCTGGCGGTTGAGCTGATTGCAGGATCGGACATGTCAGCTTTCACTCTATCCGGTTGTCGTTGGGCGGTTGATTCGAGGCGGTGGAGGTTCGCAGGCTCTGCGCCAATTCCACCAATTGCACGAACTCACCACGCAGGCCAAACGGGTCATCACCCCGTGCGCCACGGGCCAGGGCTTCGGTGTCTTTCAGGCTGAAATCACCGGTGTAGCGCCCGTCCTTGAGCTGCTGGGAAAAGGCAGCGACGGAGGCGGCAAAGCGCAGGTCATCGCTGGCGGCCGAGAGTTTACCGGCCTCCCCCTTCAGGATTGGCCGCTCGATCAAGCGACTGTTCCCACCTTCCGGTAACTGATAACGCACCCGCAGCATCGCCAATTCTCCGGTTTTTGCGGAAACTTCTGCCCCGGAATTGCCGTAGCGCAGCGGTTCCAGCCAGCCCTTCTCGCCCTTGGGCACAATTTCGTACAGCGCCGTCACCGTGTGCCCTGCGCCGATTTCTCCGGCGTCGACTTTGTCGTTGCTGAAATCCTCACGCTTCAAGGCGCGGTTCTCATAACCCAACAGCCGATATTCGCTGACCTGAGCCGGGTTGAACTCCACCTGCAGCTTCACGTTTTTCGCCACCACCGCCAGGGTTGAGCCGAGTTGATCCACCAGCACTTTGCGCGCTTCGCGCAGGTTGTCGATGTAGGCGTAGTTACCGTCGCCGGCGTCGGCCAGTTGTTCCATCAGGTGTTCATTGTAGTTATCCACACCAAAACCCAGGGTGGTCAGGGACACGCCAGTCTTGCGTTTATCCACAGCCATTTGCTTGAGGCTGTCGAAGTCGCTGACGCCGACGTTGAAGTCACCGTCGGTGGCCAGCAGGATGCGGTTGATGCCTTTGGGGATAAACGCCTGTTGCGCCATTTGGTAAGCCAGTTCGATACCCGACGCGCCGGCCGTCGAGCCGCCCGCCGTCAATTGATCGATGGCGGTACGAATTTTCGCTTTTTCCCGTCCGGAAGTCGGCTCCAGCACCACACGGGATTCTCCGGCGTAGACCACCAGTGAAACCCGGTCCTGCTCGCGCAGTTGATCGACCAGCAATTTCAGGGTGCTTTTGACCAGAGGCAGGCCTTCGCGACGGTCCATGGAGCCGGACACGTCCACCAGAAACACCAGGTTCGCTGGGGCCAGTTCCGCCACCGCGTGATCAGACGCCTTGATGCCGATGCGCAGTAACCGGGTATGCGGGTTCCAGGGTGACGGCGCCAGCTCGGTGGTCACACCGAACGGCGAGCCATCAGTGGGCAAGGCGTAATCGTAGGGGAAGTAATTGACCATTTCTTCCAGCCGCACCGCTCCTTCCGGCGGTAAACGCCCCTGATTGAGCAGGCGCCGGACATTGGCGTACGCGCCGGTATCGACATCGGCGCTGAAGGTCGAGACCGGCGCTTCGGCCACGCTGTGAATCGGGTTATCCGCCAGCGCCTGATATTGCTCGCGCTGCTCATCCCGGTAGCCCTGTGGATAAGTTTCACCCGCGGGCACTGGTGCAAAAGCGACCAACGGGCCCGGTCGTGCGCTGCGCTTGGCCATCGCGGTGTCCGCCATGGCCGATTCGCGCACTAATGCTTCAGTTTTCGGCGCATTTTGAGCTGGGGGCGCAACCGCTGCCGGGTTGCCCGTCTCAGAGGGTGGTGTGGATGAACCGCCGCAACCGGCAACGGCCAGCAGCAACCCGGCGGCGAAACCCTGGGCGGCCGGGCGGAGGACATGCAGAGGAAGGGACATGGGGGCTGACCTCAGGAGGAAATTGACTCATTCATCCTCTGAGACGGACAGCCCGCCGGGTTCGGGTTAAGCCGACGTGAAAAATCTTCAGCGGTGATAACGCCGCACCACGCTGCTGTTTTTCAGCACATGGCCTTTGATCTGTTCCAGCAACTGCACGCGGGTCAGGCCGGCGGGCAAGGCTTCTGGCGCCAGGTCCAGGGCGTAGATCTGGATGATGTAGTGATGGGTGCTGTCACCGATGGGCGGGCACGGGCCGATGTAGGTGGTGGTGCCTTTGATGTTGGTGCCACCCACGCCTTCGAGGGTGGATTTAGTGCCGACACCGGCCGGGATCTGCCGCGTCGTGGCCTTGATGCCGTAACGAATCCAGTGATCGACGCCCAGGCCTTTCTGACCGTCCGGGTCGTGCATGACGATGGCGTAGCTGAGGGTGCCCTGGGGGCCGGCGCTCCAGCTCAGGGCCGGAGACTGATTCTTGCCACCGCAACCGCTGGCATCGCTGGCCTCCGCCGACGTGAACAGCCGATTGTCCGAAACGCCGGGGATGCTGAGGGTGAAACGCTCCTGGGCCTGCGCCGGTAACTGCACGCAAAGGGCGACTGCAACGGCCGCCAGCCAAGGGTTCAAAGAGGTCAATCGGGTCATACCGGAGCACCTTGTGCGGGGTGGGGCCGTCGTCGGCACGCAAACTATAGCCGGACCGTTCGTGCGGTGGCAGTGGGAATTGGCTGAACCTCGGAATAAGCGCCAAACTCCTAAGTGAAATACCTGCCTGGAGATCGATCATGGCACTGCACCGCGTCGCCCGTTTCGCCGATGTGCCCCTCGAGCGTGGCCTTGAAGTCCGGATCGACAAGATGAAAATCGTCTTGCTGCGGGTCGGCGATCAATTGCGCGCCTATCAGGGCAGATGCCCCCACGCCGGGGCTCCCTTGGCCAAAGGTGCGCTGTGTGAGGGCCGACTGATCTGCCCGTGGCACAAGGCGGCTTATCGGCTCGAAGACGGCGCGCTGTGCGAGCCACCTTCCCTGGACAGTCTGCGGCGCTATCCGCTGGAGTTGCGCGACGATGAGGTCTGGGTCGACGACCAGCCGATGCCCGGCCCCAGCACACCGCCGGAGGATGATAAGCGGACCTTTGCGATCATCGGCGCCGGTGCAGCGGGGACGGCCTGCGCGGCGGCGCTGCGGGAGAAAGGCTTCGGCGGTCGGGTGCTACTGATCGACCGTGAGCCCGAAGCCGGATACGACCGTACGGCATTGAGCAAATTCGTGATTGCCGGGGAAATGCCACCGGACGAAGTTCCGCCGCTGCGCGATGAGGACTTTTATCGTGAACAGCGCATTGAACGGATAAACAGCGATGTGATGGGCCTGGATGCACCGAACCGGACCCTGCGCCTGGCCGATGGTCAATCGTTGAGCTATGACGCCGCGGTGATTGCCACCGGCGGCATACCAAAATCCCTGTCGCTGCCAGGCGCCGATCTGCCGCAGGTGTTCGTGTTGCGCTCGAAGGCGCAGGCGCAGCAGATTCTGACCACCGCAAAACCGGGTCAAAGGGCAGTGATTGTCGGCGGCAGCTTCATTGGTCTGGAATCCGCTTCATCCCTGCGTCAGTACGGCTTGGATGTCACCGTCCTGACCCGCCATGCCATCCCTTTCGAGACGCAATTCGGCGAGGCCGTCGGCAAGGCGATTCGTGCCCTGCACGAGGCCAATGGTGTGGTGTTTCATACCGATGGCGAAGCGGCGAAGATCGAAGGCACAGGCAAAGTCGAAGCGGTGCTGCTGGACAACGGCCAGCGCTTGCCGGCGGATCTGGTGCTGGTCGGCATTGGCGTCACCCCGGCGACCACCCCGTTTACCGATCTGCCGAAGGAAAAAGATCAGTCATTGAAGGTCGACGGCGGCATGCGCGTGACCGACGGGCTCTGGGCCGTCGGCGATATCGCGACCTTCCCGCTCAATGGCCAGCCCCAACGGATCGAACACTGGCGCCTGGCCCAGCAACAGGCGCGGATTGCAGCGGCGAATATGCTCGGCGGCGACGAACGCTACCTCGACGTGCCGTATTTCTGGACCTGGCACTTCGGCAAAAACTACGACTACCTCGGACACGCCGAGGCCTGGGACGAGGTTGAATTCAAAGGCGACCCAGAGCATCCACCGTTTATTGGCCTGTTCGCCAAAAACGGCGTGGTAGCGGCAGCCGTTGCCTGCGATCAGGAACGGGCCATGGCGATGCTCGCCGAACGGATGAAACAACCGCTGTCGATGGACGAGGCGTGGCGCCTGGTTCGGGACCTGAGCTGACGGCGACTTAGTGGCGAGGGAGCTTGCTCCCGTTCGTCTGCGAAGCAGACGCAAAATCGGTGACCGCGCTCTATCAACGACAGCGCGGTTAATGGCATCGGGAGACCTTCGGCCTCCAGCGGGAGCAAGCTCCCTCGCCACAGATGAACATATACCTAGAGATGGCTTATCGGCTCGCGGTTGTCATCATCTTCGGCCGGCAGGCGGATCACGAGTGGATGTTCCAATGGCGCCAAAGGCGGCGGCAGTTGAGACGGGTCGACCGGGGTAAAGTGCGTAACGACGTGACTGACATCGCCTTCCTGATCGTTGTGAATGGTCATCGAGCCCGGTGCGCGCAGTTTCTCCAGCCGGTCGCCGGTGAGCTTGAAGCTTTTGCTCAGCCCCTGATCGTCCACCACCGGCGCCGGCAAACGGCGCTGGGCGAAGCTCTTGCTTTTGCGCTGTTGATAACGCGCCCAGCCAATCAGGATCACCGCGTTGAACAGCGCCACCCACAGGTAGATCTGCAATGTGCCGAGGGCGTCGAAAAACGACCCATCGATGCGCGGGCCGTCATGGGTATCGATCAGCGGCCACAAACCCCGCGCCAGCAAATACAGCAGCCCGATCCAGGCCAGCACGGTGAAGAAAACATCGAGAACGACCAAAAATGGCCGCTGCCGGGTTCTGATGATTTTCATTTGATGACCTCCTCTTCATCGTCATCCAGCGGCTTGATGCCCCGGTCCGGACTGACCCACCGCGCGCGCTTCTGATGTTGGCCAAACAGTACTTTGGGGAAGCTGACCAGGGTGGTGAGCAGGCTGATGAACCAGAACACCAGCGGGTACCAGACCACCCAGAACATGGTCCTGCCGAGCCCTTTTTCGTAACGGCGATCGATCATGATGCTGACCGCGAATTGCACCAGGCAGACCACCGCCAATAGCAGCCCGGTAAAGGCCGGCGGCATCAGGTGATGGACGGCAATGGCGGGCGGCATTTCGACGAAGTTGCCGACACCCCAGAAAATCACCGACAACAGGAAGGTGAAGGCCCAACCGGTGGACAGGCAGTATTCGAACAGCAGCGGCCACAGGTAACGATGGCGGTATTGCCAGATGCCCCGGATGTTCTTGAACAACACCTCGGCGCCGCCCTGGGCCCAGCGCAAGCGCTGCTTCCACAGGCCGCCGAGGGTTTCCGGCATGAGGATCCAGCACAACGCGCGGGGCTCGTAGAAAATGCTCCAGTGATCCAGTTGCAGCTTCCAACTGATGTCGATGTCTTCGGTGATCATGTCCGGGCTCCAGTAGCCGACCCGGTTCAGGGCCGTACGACGGAAGGCGACGATCACCCCAGAGACGGTAAAGATCCGCCCGAACACCCGCTGGGTACGCTTGATCAGGCCGATGATCGAGGAGAACTCGCCGACCTGTACCCGACCGATCAGGGTCGAACGGGTGCGGATTCGCGGGTTGCCGGTCACGGCGCCCAGTCGCGCGTTGTCGAGCATCGGCGCCACCAGATAGGCCGCGGTGTTCGGCGCCAGCAGCGCGTCACCGTCGATGCACACCAGGTACTCGCTGCGCGCCGCGATGGCGCCCATGCGCAGGGCAACGGCCTTGCCCTGGTTCTCCGCCAGGTGCAGCACCCGCAAACGCGGATCCTGCGCCGCCAGTGCGTCGAGCACCGCGGCGGTGTTGTCCTTGGAGCCGTCGTTGATCGCGATCACTTCAATGTTCGGGTAATGCTGGGCCAGCGCCGCGTGGATGGTATCGGCGGCGTTGTCGCCTTCGTTGTAGCAAGGGATCAGGATCGAGATCAGCGGTTCGCCGGCCAATGGTGGCGGCAAGGTGTCGTCCTGCCACGGCCAGTGCCGCTCCCAGTGCAGCCAGAAATACAGGCCGCCGGCGATCCACAGCCCCGACATGAACAGTGGGTAGAAGAACACGAAGTCCATCAGGAATTGCCCGGTGACCAGAAAGATCAGCCCGAGGGGAACCCCCAGGACGATCGCCAGAACCAATAGGGCCAGAAGTCTGTCCAGCATGTTATGGATTCCACTTGTTGGAGAGCGCCGGCCGCACGGCTTTCAGGTCCGGCTGGTTCTCGAGGAAGTTGTCTGGGTAGTAGCCGAAACTGGTGGCGCCCTGACGCTTGAGGCGGCCCATCCAGTCAGCCAACTGCCCGCCGTCGATGTCGGCGTGTTTATTTTTCGTCCAGTCGCGGGCCTGCAATTCGAACACCGTGCGGTCGAGGGCGCCGGGGCGCGATTTGACCGTCGCCACCAGTGCTTCAAGCCAGGGGCCGGATTGCTGATGGCTCTGTTTTTCCATCAGTGGCATGGCCATCGGTGCCGTCCAGTCGTAGGCGCCCAGGAAGTCGTCGAGATTCTGCGCAAACCAGGCTTCGCTCTCGGGGTTGAGCATCGGCTCGGCGAAAATATTGCGTGCCGTTTTCACTTGCGGGCCGCGAATGGCGCGAACCTTGGCGGTCAGCTCATGGGTGAAATCGATCAGGTAGCGGCTCTTGAACCGCGTCCAGCGTTGCAGGGTGGCCGGATCCTCGCGCAGGGCGGCAATCGAACCGGGCAGACCGTTGGCGGCATAGATTTTCAGGGCTTCGGGGCCAGCGTCTTCGAAGTCCGACAGCACCGCGTCATCGTGATAGAGGATGCCGTCGACCGAGGTCAGGCGGGCCACGTCTTCGTAGATTTCACCGATGATGCGCCGCACGTTCGGGTCGAATGGCGACAAGCGCTTGTACTGGTCCGGATCAATCGACGTGGTGCCGGTTTTCGGGTCCCAGCGAGTGACTCGCGGCAACTTCGAATCCAGGGCAAAACTCAGCACCGGCATCCACGCGAAAACTTTGACGTGAGCCCGGGTGCGCAGCTGCCAGGCCACACGGTCAAAGATATCGGCACGCATCGGCAGGTGGCGGTTGGGGAAGTACAGCGAATGCACCAGGCCATCGCCCGCAGGGTCGGCGAAGGCTTGCAGGAACACCGTGTTGGCGCCCATGTCGGCCATGCGCTGGATCAGTTTGCCGAGGTTGATTTCCTGTTGGGCCGGGTCCGGGTCGTAGACGTTGTCCAGGTCCACATGCACCACGCGCATCGGCGATTCGGCCTGCACCGCGACGACGCTGTTGGCGAAGTGTTCGCCATCCGGGTCCGAGGCCACCAGAAAGCGCGGGCTGCTCATCAGGTTGTCGAGGGCATCGAGGCCGTCGTCCAGTGTCAGGGCCATCTTATAACCCTGGTCGTTGATCACTTGCAGCGAGGTGCCATCCGCCACGCCGTACGGCCAGACCCAGACTCGCGGTTTGTAACCAGTGACCTTGCGGATCTTCTCCGAGATGGCCGCTACGTCGGCGCGCATCCGGGCCTGGAATTGGGCTTCGGTTTCATAGCGACCGGTGGCGGCGTCATAGCGCCGGGTCGCGGCCGCCGGCTGCAGGTTGCCTTGCGGGTTGGCCAACACGCCTTTGTGGCTGGCGTCGGTGTGGGCGGCGATTTCCACCAGGCCGGACCGGGAAATCTCGCGGATCTGCTCCCAGGTCAGGAAATCCGAACGCTTGCGCGGTGTGCCGGCGAAGTCGACTGGCTGGTTCGGCGGCGTGTCGATCCACACCCCGACCGGCGCCAGCAAGGCGTGCCAGTTATAGGCACGCAGCACCGGCAACACGCGGGTGTAAAAGCTCGAATAACCGTCGTCGAAACTCAGCAGGATCGCCCGTGGCGGCAATTCAGGGCCGCCATTGCGAGCGGCGATGATCTGGTCAACGGTGACCGGTTGGTAGTTGTTCTCCCGCAACCATGCCAGTTGCTCGATCATGCGCTCGGTGCGCACGGCCACCACCGCCTGATCGGGGTCGCGGTCTTCGACATCGTGGTAAGCGATCCCCAATACATGGTTTTTCGGCCACGGCTTTTCATTGGCCGACACTGTACGTTCGGACGGCGGTACGAAGGTCGGAGCTTGCTGGGCACAGGCGCTGATCAACAGCACTCCCAGCAGGAGGATGAAACGCGAAATAAAAGGCATCTTCAAACTCTTCTAGAAGCGGTAAGTAAGGTCGACGAGCAGGCGCAGATCGGTTTCCCGGTCACCGTCAAATGGCCGGTTGATCACGCTCAGCAGGCCGCCCACCTCGAATACGTCGTTCCAGCTGTAGCGCTGGCCGTAACCCAGCAGGGCGATACCGCCGGTGCCGTGATCGCGCTGGCTGTAAGTGCCCGCACCGGCCTGGAACTGCTGGCTCCAGGAAGTTTCGTAGCGGTGGTAGAGCACGTGATTGACGTTCACCGTCGGCAGCACGCTTAAGTCGGATTTGGGGTTGAAGTACGGCACGTCGTCGGACTTGGAGTTATGGCTGCTGCCGACTTCCAGACCGAGGTCGACTTGCAGCCCCGGCGCGCGATAAATGCCCTCGCGACCAGTGAGCACAGCTTCGATACGGTTGTTGCCGTCGCTGAAGTGCGAGGGGCTGACCGCCAGTCTCCACTCACGGCTTTCATTGGCGCGCCAGCGGATAAAGCCGCTGCCGCCGTTGGCCGTGATGTCGCTGTTCAACGCTCGCAACGGCGTTTGTGCCGACAGGTATTCGAGGCTGCCGCCGTACTGCCAGTGATCGTCGATGTCTCGGGCAATCGCCAGGCGCGCGCCCTGTTTATCGCCAAAGCCGTAGGAATGGTTGGAAACTTCCGCTTCCAGGGACATGTCACGGGTCCGGCGTTCGAGCCCGACACGCTGGAAGCGATGGTGGCCGGTGCCTTCCTGGAAATCGCCAGTGGCGTAGCCGGCACCGGCGAACAGGCGCCAGTCTTCATCGATGGGCGGGCTGTACAGCGTGGTTTCGATGCCGAAATCGCGGCTGCCGTTGACCGCCCCGACATCGCCGTTGCCGCCGCCATAACTCTTGCCGCCGTAGGCCTGCACTCGCAGCTCGGCCATATCATGGACCGCACGCTGACGCTGCAAACGCTGCACCTGACGGTTGTCCGGAAAACGCGCGACCACATCGTCGGTCAGCGCATCCATCTGCCGCCATTCCTGCAGGTCCATGGCAGTGTGGCCCTGAGCGACTTCCAGCCCGATATCCCGCGGGGCCATGCTCTCGGTTTCCTTGAGCTGATTCTCGGCGCGTCGTGGCCAGTCCCGGGCCAGGTACAGATCGGCCTGGGCCAGGCGCAGGCCGATGTTGCCCGGCGCCTGATCCACCAACGCCTGTAAACGCTGCTCGCCCGATGGCAGGTCGGCGCCGTAGGTGCCGGCCTGGGCGGCGAGTTGCTGCGCGTCCATCCATTCATCGTTGGGGTTGCCCACCGGCAAGCCCTTGAGCTCGACCCGTGGCTTTTGGGTCTTGGCCAGGTCCTCGGCGACCTTGCGCGCATCATCGGCCTTGTCGCTTTCGAGCAGGGAGTAATAGAGCGCGGTGCTGTCTTCCAGGCGATCGCCGACATCGGCATCCGGCGCCACCAGCACCTGGCGATACAAATCGGTGGCGATTTCCGGCTGACGCTGATCCAGATAGGACGACGCCACCCAACGCAGGGCATAGGTCGGAATCTTCACGCCTTCGGCGAGCAGCTTCTGGTATTCGGTGATCACATCGGCGGTGCGTGCACGGGCCTTGAGGGCGCCCATGCGGTCGATTCGCCAGCGGATGACGTCATCGTGGGCCGCAGGGTCCGGCGTCCAGGTCGCCAGTAACTGGTCGTAATCGGCCAGGGCCCGATCGGCGATCACATAACGTTCTTTTTCGCTGCGGGTGGCGAGTTCGGCCAGGCGCACGCGTTCGGCGGCCAGGTCACCTTCGAGACGGCGTTGCGTGACCGGATCAATCAACCCCGGCCGCTGACGCGCCAGGCGCAAGGCCGGCTCCGGCAAACGAGCGCGTTGCAGGGCAATCACGTATTCCCGAGCGACTTCGGGTTTGCTGCCGGCGCGGGTGAAGGCCTGGTCGTACTCAAACAACGCATCGTAAGTGGCACCGGCGCGGGTCAAGGCGTAGGCCAAAGCCAGACGGCGGCCAGGATCATCCGGTTTCGCCGCCACCAGAGCCCTGGCGCGGGCAACCGCCTCGTCAGGTTTACCGGCGTCGGCCTGGGTCATCGCCAGGCCCAGCTGCAGGTCGGCATTTTGCGGTTCAAGAGCCAGGGCCTTGTTGTACACCTGGGTCGCCGAGTCCCAACGCTTGAGGTTGCGATAGGCCCGCGCGGTGGCAGTCAGGGCCTGGACCGGCAACGCTCGATCACGTCCCTGGGTTTCATAGACCTGTACCACTTCGGCATCCAGACCGGCCCAACTGGCGATCTGCAAGTGATCGCTGATCTGGCCAGTGGAGGCCTGGCTTACCGGCACCTGGCGCAACACCGTCAGCGCAGGCGTGTAGTTGCCGGCCCGCGCATCGCGAACCATTTGATCGTAAGGGGTATCGGCGAGCGCCAGCACCGGCCACAACAATTGGCCGCACAGCGCAACGCGAAACAAGGGGCGCAGCCCACGGTGAATAAAGGGACCAGCAATACGCGGCATTCGTCAGCATCCTTACATGGCCAGCCGGGTCGCAATGCCCCTTGCCCACTTGTGACGGAAAGCCGGATCGAAAGACCCGGCCAAGCTTTATCGAAGCAGTCTTGCATGCAAGCGTAGTCAATAATTCAAGACACAATATTTCTTCAGATTCGTGAGAGTGCGAAACCTGTAGCGAGGGGGCTTGTCGGAACGCCGCACCGCACCGTTTCAATGCGTAGCACTCACAAAATCTTTGGTGCATCAGAGTTTTTGGGGCTGCTTCGCGGCCCAACGGGGGCAAGCCCCCTCGCCACAGGAACCCCAGACAGCAAAACGCCCGGCGTCTGCGTGTTGCAGAGGCCGGGCGTTGCGCTGAAGCCTGCGGTTTTACTGGATGGTGACGTCGCCAGTGCCGCCGAGCTTACTCATCACAAAACCGACAAACTCTTCGAGGGTCATTTTCTGGCCGTTGAAGTCCACCTGATTGTTGGCGTAATGCAACTTGGTGACGACGTTGTTACCGTCCAGTTTTGCCAGTTGCGTACCGACCGCCATGCTGCTGAACATGTCGGCGGTTGCGCTCGCCTGATCGGCGATGAGCTTGGCATCGGTCTGACCGTCGATTTGCGACTGCACGGTGAGCAAATCAATGAGCATTGGCTTGGACACCAGTACGTTGAGTTCCAGCAACGCGATCAACTGCTTGACCAATTGGTCCGGCGGCAGGTCCATGGATTGCGGTTTGGTCAGGTCCAGCACCAGGTTGGCGCGGCTTTCGCCGTTGCTGGTGTTGAACGACAGGTTTTCCAGGGCCACCTGGGGACCTGCGGCCAGCAGTTTCTCCAGACCGGTCTTGACCTGTGCCTCTTCGGCCGGGGTCAGGTTCAGCGGCGGCGCTGGCAGGCCGGCGGCAGTGGCTTCGGCGGCGGCCCGCTCGTACGGTTGCAGTTTGGTCTGGTAGATCTGCATCAGCGACATCGTCGACGGGATGTCGAGGTTTTTCAGGCTCATGGCCATCTGCGCAGAGCCGATAACCTTGCCGTTCAAGGACACTTCACCGACCTTGTAATCGGCACGCCCCGAAGCGTTGGTGCCTGATTCCCCGGTCTGGTTCTTCATTTCAAAGTTCTTGAAACCGAGTACCGATTGCTTGGGGCCAAAGGTGGTTTTGCTGTTTGTCAGCTCGAGGGTGTTGTCACCGACGTAATAGCCGTAGGTGCTTTTGTTCAGGTTACTGGCCAGGGTCAAGCCGTTGAGCTCGACCTGAACCGGGGTCTGGTCTTCAGCCACAGTGGTCAGCTTCAGGCTGTCCATGTAACCGTCGGCCTTGACCTTTTGCGCCTGGGCGCTGGCGGCCACGTCGAGTTTCAACCCGGAGAACGTCAGGTTGGACTTGTCATCCAGTGCCGCTTCCAGCGGCAGGAATTCGAGCGAGCCCTTGGTGGAGTTGTCGTAGCCGATGTTGACCACACCCTTGACCGGGGATTTGTCCTTGGCGGCGGCGAACCACTTTTCGGTCAGCGGGGTTTTTTCCAGCTCATAGTGACTGGTGGCCAGGACTGGCAACCACTTGAACGATACCAGGCGCGAGAACGGCAGCGGGCCGTGTTCGATGCGGTCGACGAACAGCATCTCCATCGGTGCTTCACCAAACATCTCGCCCTCGCCCTTGAGGCGGTAGTGCGCGGTACTACTGAACACATGACGCTCCAGCGACACCAGCTCCAGCGACGCCGTGCCGTTGGAACCTGCCAGCGCGGCATGCAGTTCTTTGTTGGCGTCGGCGATCGAGCTGTTCAGCACCCCATCAAGTTTGCTGCCGGTGTACCAGGCGCCGCCCGCGCTGATTGCACCGATGGCCACGACAATTCCTAGAAGCACGCCTGCTGATTTATTCATGAAGTACCCGATCAATGTCCATTGTTGAAAGTGTGGTCGTCTTCCCTGAACCCATAACGGGTCGCGGTCACGACTGCGCTGAAAGTGGCGAGGAGATTAGCATTTGCGCCGTGGGACGGCCCAATGATTAAAGGTGAAAGAGTGTCCATGGGCTGCGGCGGCCTGTGGACAACTGGCAGGGGAGAGTTTCGGCGATCGTTCAATCGCCTTCGCGAGCAGCCCTGCCAATACAACCTTACGAATACTGAACCTCGATCTCATCAAGCTGATGATCAAAACTTTTTAGCCGCGCGGTCCACGTATACACCAGCACTTCAAAATCCCGATTGATCACCGCCCCGCCAGTCACTTCCGCGCGTGGGTCACAGAAATCCAGTTGATAGCGTTCGCGGGCCATGGCGTTGGCGACATCGGACAGTTCTCGGGCATTGTTGAGCCAGTGCCAGCCCTCGTCGGCCACTTGCTTGTCCAGCGCCTGGCATTGCTTCTTCAAGGTTTCGAGGCTTTTTTCCAGCGGCGTGCCGGTCAGTTCGCCCATGACTTCCTGAAACGTGCGCCCCGGTTGCCAGTAACTGCCCCAGAAATATCGGTCGAACACCGTTTCTACCCGACGCAACGCCACCTTGGTGTCCCAGATCAGTACCAGGGTTTTGCCTTGTTCGAGTTGTCGTTTCTTGATGCGCTGGTTCTGGAGCGAAGCCCAGGCGACCACCACGATGGCCATCACGGCGATCAGTGCCGCCGCGCTGTCGAGGAATATCAGCGCCTTGTCGATCTGGTGGGCCAGCATGACGCCATAGAAATAGGTGGCCGACAGCAAAACCAATGCCGCAATGGCGCACCAGAAGCCGGGAGCGTAAGGGTTTTTCATTATTAGATCCCCATGACCAACGCAAGCCTTGATCGACGGGTTCGCCGCGCGACCCCATCAAATCAAAGCATAGCAACGGCCTCAGGGTTTGCCGGGTTGTGAGCCTTGCGTTCGTCCGCTTTCCCAGCCACCGCCCAAGGCGAGGAACAAGTCGATCTGGCTCATGGCAACCTGAGTATTGGCCGAGGCCAGTTGCGCCCGTGCATCGGTGTAGGTGCGGGTGGCTTGCAAGTCCGCCAGGAACGACGCGCGACCGGCCTGGAAGAAGCGGTGGGTCTGGTCCGCCGCCAATTGCGCCGACTGTTCGGCGTCCGCCAACGCATCGCGACGCTGAAGTTGCGCGGAATATTGCGCCAGGCCGGTCTGAGTCTCGCGGATGGCGTTGAGCACCACGCCATCGAAATGCGCCAGCGCGCCTTGAGTTGCGAACTCGGCCTCACGGATTCGCGCGCGGGAGCCGTTGGACGGTACGGTCCAGGTCAGCAACGGACCGAAGCCCCAGCGATTGGTCGACGGTTTGCCAAGGTTTTCCAGGGTGCCGACCGTGCCCACGGTCGCGCCGATGCTGATGTCCGGGTACAACTCGCCGGTGGCAATGCCGATGCCGGCGGTGGCCGCCGCCAACTTGCGCTCGGCCTGGCGCACGTCTGGTCGGCGTTTGAGCAGAGTGGCGCCGTCACCCACCGGCAACAATTGGGTAACTTTCGGCAGCTCGGCGCAGTCGCTGGTGCCCGCCGGCAGTTGCTCGACCGGTTTGGCCAGCAGCATCGACAAGCGGAACAACCCGGCCTGACGTGCGGCTTCATAACGCGGCAATTCGGCGCGCAAGGATTTGAATTGGGTTTGCGAACGGGTGACCTGGGTTTCATCGCCGCGCCCGGCATCGCGCAAGCGCTGGGTCAGGGAGGTGCTCTGGGCTTGCAGGTCGAGGGAATGCTGCGCGATCTCCCGCTCTTCGTTGGCCGCACAAACCTGGGTGTAAGCCCGCACCACATCGGCCACCAGGGTGATGCGCGCGGTGTCCGCTGCCGCCTGGGTCGCATCGGCATTGGCCTTGGCCGCTTCGATGCCGCGCTGCAAGGTGCCGAACAAGTCGAACTGATACGAGGTCGTGATGCCGATATCGCCGACGTTGGCCACGGGCACTTTTTCCGGTATCAAGAACGCTTCGCCGGACTCCTGCAAACGCTGGGCGCCGACCTTCACACCGCCGCTCCAACCGCCCGCCGCCTGCGCTTCGTCGACCTGAGCGCGAGCCCGCGAAAGATTCGCCGCCGCCACCCGCAAATCGGTGTTGGAGGCCATGGCCTGCTGCACCAATTGGTCCAGACGCGGATCCTGATACAACCGCCACCAATCGGCGGGCACCGGTGCCGAGACGACATGTTTGCCGTTCACCGCCAGGTCGCCCTGAAAGTCTTCACGGTGCACGGCGGCCTCGTCCGGCAAGTGATAATCCGGCCCCACTACCTGACAGGCCGACAGCAACAAGCCCAATCCGGCAACCGCCAAACCCGAGGCCCTGCTCATTTCGCCGGCCCCCCGATTTGATCGTCGATGATCGACACGGTGGCCGTACGCCCGGCAATCATGCGGAAATCTTCCGGCACCTCATCGAAAGCGATTCGCACCGGAATCCGCTGGGCCAGCCGCACCCAACTGAACGCCGGGTTGACGTTGGGCAACAGGTTGCTGCCGCTGCTGCGGTCACGGTCTTCGATGCCGGCGACGATGCTTTCGACATGCCCGCGCAGGCGCGCACGGTCGCCGATCACCCGAATATCAACGCTCTGGCCGACATGAATGCCGTCCAGTTTGGTTTCTTCGAAATAGCCGTCGATATGGAAGGAGTTACTGTCCACCACCGACAACACTGGCCGCCCGGCGCTGACGAACTCCTGGGAGCGTGGCGCCCGGTCGTTGACGTAGCCATCCACCGGGCTGCGGATCACCGAGCGGTCAAGGTTGAGCTGGGCGCTGTCCACCGTTACTTGCGCTTCCATCAACGCCACTTCGGCGCGCGCCACCCGGGACTGGCTTTCTTCCAGTTGCTCGGCCGGGACCAGATTGCCCAAGCCACGGTTACGCTTGGCCTCGCGCTGGGCCTGGGCCAAGGTTTCCTGACGATCGGCGACCGCCGCTTTGGCTTGGCGCAGGGCCAGCTTGAAGCGGTCCTGATCGATGCTGAACAGCACCTGGCCGCGTTTCACCCACTGGTTGTCGCGCACCTCCACTTGCTGGATCAGCCCCGATACATCCGGGGCAATCTGCACGATGTCGGCACGGATGTGCCCGTCCCGGGTCCAGGGCGCGAACATGTAATACATGACCATGCGCCAGACCACGACAATCGCGAAGGTCACGATCAACAGCGTCAGGACCACACGGCCGAGGGTCAATAAAGGTTTTTTCATGTCATCAGGTATCGACTGAGTGAGTCCACGGCGCTGAGCAGCACAGCGTAGAGAGCCACGTTGAACAATGCCCGGTGCCAGACCAGACGGTAAAAGTGCAGGCGCGTCAGCACCCCGTGCACCAACAGGAACAACACGTAGGTAATGCCCATCAGCACCAGCAGCGTGGGCAGGAACACCCCGCTGATATCCAGATCACCGATCATAAAGGCGCTCCATCGATGCCATGGGGAAGCGGTTCTTCGAGTTCGCCCGTGCCGACAAACTCGACGCCCGGCAACAGCGCCAGACGCAAGCCGCTCAAGGCGTGCAGCAAATGCAGACGGGTTTCGTCATCACCTTGGCCGCCGAGGGCGCGGCGGGTGCGATCGAGGGTCATCAGCAACGGACTCGGCGCCGGCAGACGTTCGCCAGCCTCGAGGCAGGCCTTGAAGTACTCGCCGACTTCAGCCACCACCTGGCGCAGCAGCGCTTGCTGCGCACCCGGCACTCGCGGCGAATAGGCGAGCAGGTCCAGCAGATTCAGGGCCACGCGCACTTCGCGCAGGGCGATGCCGGTGTCCTGGCCGGTCATGGCCAGTCGCGGCAAATGCTGCATCAGGCGATCGAGCATCTGCACGCCCATGTGCCGGTGTTCGGCCAGCGTGGCCGGCTCGGTCAAGCCGACGATGTCGCGCCAGCTGAAACGGGTCAGGCGCTTGGCCGCCAGTTCCGCACCGAATGGCCGGGCGATCAGGGTCCAGATGAACGCGAACAGTAACCCCATGGGCCCAGCCAGGTTGGAGTTGGTGAAACTGAGAAAATCCGCGTCGTAGGCGCCCTGAATGCTGATGAACGACGAGGTGTTGACGATGGTCAGCAACATCCCCAGATAAAAACGCGGCTGCACTGTCAGGGTGCCGACGCAAATGAACGGGATGGCGAACGCCAGCACCAGCATCGGGAAGTCATGCAGGTTCGGCAGGATCAGAAACAGATAAAGGCCGGCGAACAGCACCGACATCGCGGTCCAGAAAAAGAACCGGTAGATCTGCGGCGCCGGGTCGTCCATCGACGCAAAGAAACTGCACGCCACCGCCGCCAGGATCACCGCGCTGCCGCCGTCGGTCCAGCCGAGCAGAATCCACAGCACCGAGGCGACGATGATCGCGGTGACCGTAGAAGCCGCCGAATAGAGCATCAAACCACGGTCGAGAAACGGTGACAGTCGCCCCAGGCGCCAGTGCCGATACACCGCGCGCCAGTTGTCCTGACTCTCGCACTGTATGGCGTATTGCAGGCTGCGACAGTCTTGCCACAGGTCGATCCACTCGCCGAGGCGATACAGCGCGTTGGAAAACAGCAACTGCTTGCGATCGTCCAGCGCCTCGGCACTTGGCTGCAGCGCTTCGAGCCGGTTTTTCAGGGCCTGCCAGCGGTCGAGATCAGCGTCTTTGTGGTCAAGCCATTCGCTGGTTGCGATCAGCAGTGGCGCGAACTTATCCACAAGCTCCGGCGTGCGCCGCTCGAGGGCATAAAGCGCATCGTCGAGGGCGTCGATCACCGGCAACAGATGGATCATCCGCCCGCGCAGCTCCTTGGTGTTGCGCACCGTTTGCGCTCGCGCGCCCTCGTGCGGCAGCTGACCGATCATCAATTCCAGGCTGTTGAAGTTCCCCACCATCGATGAACGCAAGGCGCTGACTTCCTCCGGCTGCACATTGCGGCTAAGGAAACGCAGGCTGTAGGTCGAAGCATCGGCAAACCATTTGTTCACCGAGTCGTTGAACACCGGCGCCAGCCGCCGTGGCCAGAACATGGCGCCGACGACCGCCGCGCAGGCGATGCCGAGAAAAATCTCTTCGGTCCGCGCCTCGGCCACGTCCCACACCGCCAAAGGGTTAGCCACCACCGGCAAGGCGATCAGCGGCAAGGTGTAACCGGCGAGCATCAAGGCGTAGTTGTTGGCGGTGCGCAGGTGCAAGGACAGGAACAGCAAAATCCCGGTCCACAACGCGATGACCACCACCAGCACATAAGGGCTCTGAACGAACATCGGCACAAACAACACCGCCGCCGCGGCACCGAGCAAGGTACCCGCCGCGCGATACAACGCCTTGGAGCTGGTAGGGCCGAGGAACGGGCTGGAAACGATGTACACCGTGGCCATCGCCCAATACGGACGAGGCATTTGCATGAGCATGGCGATGTACAGCGCAATCATCGAGGCCGCGAACGTACGCACACCGTAGAACCAGTCCCGCGCCGGGGGCACGCCGGTGAAAAAACCGCTCAAGGGTGAACCACCGGCAGATGATTGGCCGCTTCGAAGGCTTTGAGTACCCGTAGTGCCGCTTCCAGATCACTCTGGTCGATGCCTTCGAGCACGTCCTGGCGCAAACGCACCAACTCGGCTTCGACCGCCTGCACCAACTCGCGACCGGTCGCGGTCAGGCTCAGGCATTTGGCGCGCCGGTCATGAGCGTCTTCGGTACGGCAGACGTAACCGGCATGACACAACTGATCCAGCAGCCGCACCAGAGACGGGCTCTCCATCCCCGCCGCCTGCGCGACCGTCACCTGCCGCACACCCTCGCCCAAACGCCCGATCATCAACAGCGGGACGGCGCAGGCTTCGGAGATTCCATAGTTGACCAGCGTGGTCTGGCAGATCTTCCGCCAATGCCTGGCGGCCACCACCATGGAGCTGCTGATGTTCATCTGGAGAGCGGCGAGGTTCTTTGGCACGAGGGAATGCACACACTGTTAGTTTGCTAACTATCAATATGGCATTCGAGGGGAAAGTTGGTCAAGTTTTGAAACAAATTGGCGAGCAACGGCCAGACGCGGAAAAAGCTAACAAACTCAGTTTCTGCCCAGTTTTTTTTACCACTCACCAGTTTTTTTTACATTTCGCCATTTCTCTCCAGATTTTTTTACACCCCCCGCCCCTTCCTCAGCATTACATCCAACTGATCCACCACCTCCGCCCAATCCGCGTCATCCAGAATTTCCTCACGCAGTAACTCTGCCTGGCTCTCGCTCCAGAAGAACGCGTCCGCCAGGTGCAATTCGGGTTTGAGCGGCGAGTGGGTAGCGATGAATTTATCAATGCTTTCGGGGTCGTCAGGCAGGCCGAGTTGTTTGAACAGGGCCGGGAGGCTGTGGGTGGGGGATTCCATGTGGCGCTCCTTTGTGATCGCGTATTGGATGGGTGACTGTGGCGCGGCCATTCGCGGGCAAGCCTCGCTCCTACAGGGACGCGCGGTCGAATGTAGGAGCGAGGCTTGCCCGCGATGACGGCAGTTATGTCGACACTAGGCCGACTGACTCAACTCGCAAACCTCGGCATGCGGCACCATTTTCAGATATTCAGGCACGCTCATGTGTACCAGGTTGTTGTGGTTGCCGGCTTCGAGGTAGATGTCTTTCTGCCGGGTCAGCATCGGGTCAATGACCATGTCCAGGCCATAGGATTCGCCCAATGCAGGCACGGCGCCGCGTTCGCAATCGTCGAACAGGTGCGGCAGGTTGCTTTCCCGGGTGACTTGCCATTCGCTGCTGCCACGGACTTTGCTCAGGTCCAGGTGACGGCTGGCGGGCAGCACGGCCATCAAGTAATGCCCGTGGCGATCGTCGAGGATCACCGATTTGGCCACCCGTTCAGCAGGAATGCCTGCGAGCCGCGCCGTTTCAAGGCTGCTGGCCGAGTGCGGATGGGAAACGATGTCATATTCGCAGTGCGCCTTGTCCAGGCTGGTCTGCACGGTTTTTGCCATACGCATGATGCACCTCGGTGTCCGCAACAACGAATGGCGGACGATGGTTAGAATTTTTTCTCTCCATTAAAAGTCTAGGCCCGCGGGTGGAATCCGGCGGGAAATCCGCCCGTCGGATGCGGTCAACAACTGGTCAAAATTCATACAGTCACAGGCTCAACTAGACTTGTACACAGAGCCACGAACGGCTCGCGGACGGATGACTCTCCCGGAGGGTCAAGTGAACATTCGTTGCTGTGTAATTGCGCTGCTGTTGGCCCTGAGCGGACCGGTTTTCGCAGCGGACACCGTTGTAGTGCTGGTTCCCGACCCGATCGGGATCTGGCTGATCACCTTTGGCATCGCGTTTATGATCGCCGAGGCGGCATTGCCCAATTTCGGCGTGGTCGGTTTTGGCGGCATTGTGATGTTCGTGATCGGCGCACTGATTCTGACCGATGCCGAAGTGCCTGTTCCCTTGATCATCGGCCTGGGGCTGATCAGCGCACTGCTGCTGATTTTCCTGCTGATCCGCGCCTTGAAAACCCGACCGCGCCGCAACTTCAGTGGCGATGCCGAATTGCTGGGCAGCGTGACGCCGATAACGTCGTTGCAGGCTGGCAACGCTTATGTCGGCTGGGTGCACCTGCAAGGCGAACAATGGCAAGTCATGAGTGCCACACCACTGAAACCGGGACAACAGGTCCGGGTGGTGGCGCGCAAGGGTCTACTGCTGCAAGTGGCCGCGACTGACGCGGCACCGGGTGGAGAATAGTCATGGGTCTGCAATTGGGTTTTGCCGCGCTGCTGTTATTGCTGATTGCACTGGCGGGGTCGACTTTCCGCATTCTGCGCGAATACGAACGCGGCGTGGTGTTCCAGCTCGGACGCTTCTGGCAGGTCAAGGGCCCGGGTCTGATCCTGCTGATTCCGGCGGTTCAACAAATGGTTCGTGTCGACCTGCGGACCGTGGTGCTCGACATACCGCCACAAGACGTGATCACCCGCGACAACGTCTCGGTCAAGGTCAATGCAGTGCTGTACTTCCGCGTGCTCGACCCGCAACGGGCGATCATCCAGGTCGAGGACTTTCTCATGGCCACCAGCCAACTGGCTCAGACCACGTTGCGGGCGGTGCTCGGTAAACATGAACTCGATGAATTGCTGGCCGAACGGGAACGGCTGAACGTCGACGTCCAGCAAGTGCTCGATGCCCAGACCGATGCCTGGGGCATCAAGGTGGCCACCGTCGAGATCAAGCACGTGGACCTCAACGAATCGATGATTCGCGCCATCGCCAAACAGGCCGAAGCCGAACGGGAACGCCGGGCCAAGGTGATCCACGCCGAAGGCGAATTGCAGGCCTCGGAAAAACTCATGCAGGCTGCCGAAATGCTCGGGCGTCAGCCGGGGGCCATGCAGTTGCGCTACATGCAGACGCTGAGTTCGATTGCCGGTGACAAGAGTTCGACCATCGTCTTCCCGCTGCCGATCGAATTGCTCAAGGGGATGGCGGATTTGTCGTCAAAATCCTGATCCACCGATAACCTGTGGCGAGGGAGCTTGCTCCCGCTGGGTCGCGAAGCGGCCCCAACATCTGCGACTGCTACGCAGCCGAGCGGGAGCAAGCTCCCTCGCCACAAAAAGATTATATTTTGCGCAATTGTTCCAACGCCTCATACGGCTCCCGCGCCCAGCGCTCCACCCGTTCACGAAGCAACGCCGAGGCTTCGCGACGCTTGTCATCGCCGTCGCCGACAAACACCTGCGACGGCTGCTTGGCATGTTGCCCCACCGCTGCAAACACTTGCCGGCGCTGCTCGATGTCCAACGCAAAGAACGCCGCCAACCGCCCCGCCATCGCCTGCGGCAGTTCGCTGTAATTCACCGCCCAGCCACCAAATGCCTGGCATTGCGCCAACCCCGACGCCAGCAATTGCCCCAACCGCCGAGCGATGTAATCCTCACGGCCGCTGAATGGAGATTCGTCATCCAGCACACTGGCGCCGATCATCCCCGGCACCATGTGCACGCCCGGGCGACGCAGATGCGAGACAGCAATCTCCAGCGGATCGCGATAAAGAAACAGCCACGGTGTTTCAGGGAAGCACTCGCGCAGTAACGGCAGTTCACCGATGTTCCAGGCGTCGAGTTTGATCACCAACCGTTGCTCCACGCCACGTCGACATTGCCCGTAGGCCGACAGTAACCCTTTGATCGCCACACGGCGCTCGACAGCAGGCAAATCGCTGCGTAGCAACGCGTCCAGTGGCGGGGGTTCGCTGATGACAATGTGGTTGTCGAGTCGCGCCAGCATCTGGCTGACCAGGGTCGAGCCACAACGGGAGGCGTGAAAGATAAAGGCGCTCGGTGTCAGGCCGGGACTGCAAGCCTGCCAGTCCGCAAGGGTCGACAATGCCGTTTTTCGACGGAATACCTGATTGAACGGCAGTCGCAGCGCATCCTCCACGGCGTCACGAAAAAACGGCTGATGCAGCCGCGTGTCACCGAACCAGCACCAGTCGACTTGCCATTGCCCAGCCTCTTGCCACACGCGAATTGGCAACCAGCCTTCGAGGTTCAGGCGCTCCATTGTTCAGTCCACTGGCGGCGACCATCGCGCATCGCCGCACGCAATTCTTCGCGGGTGAACACAAGGCCATGTTCGGCAGCCAGCACCAGAGTGCGGGCGACAAAGGCTTCATTGTCCCGCAAACCCTGCAAGGTCTTGCACAGCTGCGGTTCGCCGGCCAGCAGTGCCTTGAATTGCTCTAAAGCTTGATCACCGATTAGCGGCGACGGCGTGGTTGCCAGCCCGTCGATAATCGCCTGCTCCAGCCAGGCGCCGGGCCGGCAATCGAGCACCAGATGAATCCGTGCCCGGGTATCGCGATTGTCCACGCGATGGGGCCGCGAGAGGTCGAGATACCAGCATTCACCAGCGGTCATCGGCATGCGCTGGCCGTCCAGCATGAAGTCCACATGGGGTGGGCTGAGCAGCGGGATGTGCAGACGCAAGTCCGCATCCGGCTCGCCCAGGTCATAGTCACGATGCTCATGGATACGCCCGCCCGGGCCAAGTCGCAACAGGCGCGCGCAGACAATCTCCAGCGGCAGATCCCGCAGCCCTTGCTGCCATCGACCATCCCGTCGCCAGGGTTCGCGCACTCGAGGTTCACCGCTTCCGGGCGCCAGCTCGGTCAAGGCATCGGCCGCGGAAATCAGCGCCACGCCGCTCCAGTCGCCGGTGTAGTAAGCGCTGTTGAAGTGACCGTGCCAGTCGTCCTCACCGATCGCCGCCAGCGCCTGCAACAGCAACGGCAAATCCACCGTCACCGGCAATCGGGAGAATGCCGGCCGGCTCATCGTTTTGGCAGCACCGCGCATTCGCCGAGCCAGGTCAGCAAACGGTCAAGACAGGCCTCGACCGATTGCGCGCCCGTATCGAGCACCAGCGACGCACACGGCGGTGGTTCGTAAGGCGCGGAAACACCGGTGAAGCCCGCCAACTCACCCCGTCGAGCCCGGGCGTAATGACCTTTGGGATCACGCTGTTCACACACCGTCAAAGAGGCGCTGCACCAGACTTCGCGGTAATCCTCGCCCAGCCGCCGGGCAAACAGTTCGCGCAACTCCACCAAGGGCGCAATCATCGCGAGGATGACAATCTGCCCATTCTCGACCAACAGCGCCGCCACTTCGCTGGCGCGGCGGATGTTTTCCAGGCGATCACTGTCGGTGAACCCCAGATCGCGATTGAGCCCGACCCGCAGTCCATCGCCATCGAGCACCACACTCTGCACGCCATGTTCGAACAGCTCGGCGTGCAGTGCCTGGGCCAATGTCGACTTGCCCGCCGCCGGTAAACCGGTCAGCAGAATCGCCGCGCCGCGATGGCCGTTGCGGGCCTCCCGTTGGGCGCGGCTGATGCTCGCCGTCGGCGCCAGCAGGTTAGCGGACCGGGGCATGGGCCACCGGCGGTACTGAGATGTTGCCCGCCGCCCACGCCGCTTCGCGATTGGCCAGTGCGGTGGCGATGGACTGGACTTCGGTAGATTGCACCTCGTCCGGCAGCGGATCGAGACCGGCGCTGGCGAAGATTTGCCCGTAAGCGTTGCGCAGGTCAGCGTAGGACAGGTCGCGACGCAGATCGGCCTGCAACGTGTTCAGTTCGCCCTGGATCAGATCCAGTTCGCCCAGCCCGGCCGCCTGATAGCGGTTGCGCAGCTGGCCGATGATTTGCCCGTCGATGTTCGACAATTGCTGATTGGTCTGGAACTGCCGCAGTGCTTCGCGGTAGTTGGCGTTGGCCACGTAGAGCTGGGCCAACACTGCGATGGACATCGCCTGACGACGTGCCGCGGCGACTTCTTCGCCGGCCTTGGCGACATCGATCGCGGCGGGTGCGGAAATCACATTGAACAGGTTCCAGGTGACTTTCACCCCGTAATCCGCCCAGCTCTGTTCCACCAAAAACGAGTTGCTGTCGTAATGCCCGCCAGCGGAGAACTCCAGCCCTGGTAACAGGCGCAGCATGGCTTTGCGGGTTTCGGCCGCGCTGATGCGGGTCTGGTAATCCTGCTCGCGCAACTCCGGCCGACTGGTCAGGGCTTCCTGCTCCAGGCTGGCGAGGTCGACCTTGAGTTCCGGAATGTCGTAATCATCCTGGGTCGCCAGCGTCAGCTCGGTATTCAGTGGCAGGTTGATCAGGGTCGCCAACTCGGTTTTTGCCAGCGACAGCGCGCGGCGTTGCTCTTCCAGTTGCCGGGTGGCTTCGATCAGCGAGCGCTGATAAGCCAACGACTGGATCGGATCGCCGATACGCTGTTGGCTCATGCTCTGGCTATTCTCACGGGCGGTATCGACCCGGGCCATCAGGCTGTCGATTTGCTTGAGCAAACGTTCGGCGGCCACGGCTCGCCAATAGGCCGAGCGCACGTCCTGGACGATGGTGTTGATCACCTTGCGCCGACGTTCCTGCACGATCAGCCGCTGATCGCCCTGCTGCTTGGCGCTGATGTAGCTGACGCCGAAGTCGAGCACGTTCCAGACCATGGTCAGGTCCGCCACGTCACGGTCGCGGTCCTGGGAGGTCGACGGTTCCAGAGACTGGGTGCCGGTGCGCACGCTCTGGCTGCTGGAGGCGTTGACGTTGTTGCGCCCCACGTAACCGGCATCCAGCGCCATGCGCGGCAGCATGTCGAAACTGGCGAGGTCGAGTTGGCGCTTGGCCAGGGCTTCTTCCATGATCTTGAGCCGGCCTTCGAGGTTGTATTTCACCGCGCGGGCCATGGCCTGGTGCAGGGTCAGCGGGCCGCTGAGGGGCTCCTGACCCTTGTACATGTTTTGCAGATCGCTTTTGGCGCGCTGTTGGCTGACGCTGCGTTCGATCGGTTGACTGGTGACTGCACATCCGCTGATCGCCAGCGCCAGCAGGCTGGCGCCGAACAACTTATGACTTCTTTTCATCCTTGTATTGCCCCCGGTGCCGCACTGCTTTAATGATTTTTTCAGGCCTGCATTTCACTGATGCCGACCTGTTGCAAAGCCGCGGCCAGGCTGTCGACCTGCCGTTGCTCGGTGTCTTTGAGCTGTTGTAATTGCTGGCCAAGACTCGGTGCGCCAAACACGCCGCGCAGCCCTTGGGAAACATCCCCCGCCCTGATTGACTGATTACCAAAGGTGTTCAGCGAATCCCCCTCGCTACTGGTGGCCTGATTGAACAGGCTCGACAGCGTGCTGCTGCCGAAGACCCCGCCATCGCCCCCGCCAAAGCCGAGGAAGCCGTGGCCTGAGCCATCGCCGCCGTTGTCGCTGCTGGTGAATACCTGGGCAATAAAACTCGGCGTCAGCGCCCCGTGGTTTATGAAAATGTCGCCCAGAGGCCGAATGCCATTGCCCATCACCCGTTGTTCAAACAACGGGGCAAAGGTCAGCGGCGAGCCGAGATCGCCAGTGGGTGGGGTGAAGATGATCGGTTGCAATGGCACGTTCGGCGGATCGGCGACGACCACCGGTGTCAACACCAAGGGGGGTGGCGTCGGTACGGTGTTGATTGTGTAGTTATTGGATACCGCGACGCTGGCGCCCAGGTTGCCCGCCAGGTCCGTCACATTGCTGGTGTCCAGCGCAATGAAGTTGCTCGGGTCGGTAATGTTCGCGGTGGGCGTGAAGGTCCCGGTCCAGGCCTTGCCGCCATCGCTGCTGGCCAGATTGGTCAGTTCACCGTTGGTCACGCTCAAGTCCGACAAATCGAAGTTGCTGACCGCTTCGCTGAACGTGAAGGTCACCAGTGTCGTCTGGCCAATTCCCAACACCGGATTGGCAACCACGATGCTGACGGTCGGACGGGTCGCATCAAGTGCGTAGTTGTTGGAGATGGCGATGCTGGCGCCGGCATTGCCCGCGGCGTCGAGCACATTGCCGGTGTCGAGCAGGATCAGGTTGGTCGCATCGTTGACGCTCGCGGTCGGCGTGAGTGTGGCGGTCCAGGTCACTCCGCCGTCGCTGCTGGCCAGGTTGGACAACACGCCATTGGCCACGCTGAGGTCGGACAGGTCGAAACCGGACACCGCTTCGCTGAAGGTAAAGGTCACCGTGGTGGTCTCGCCGATACCCAGTTTATTGTCCGCGACCACAATGGTCGCGGTTGGACGCACGGTGTCGATGGCGTAGTTGTTGGAGTCGGTCACGCCGACGCCGCTGTTGCCCGACACGTTGGTCACACCGCTGTTGTCCAGGCGGATCAGGTTAGTGGTGTCCGTGACGCTGGCGGCAGGCGTGAAAGTCGCCGTCCAGGTCACGCCGCCATCGCTGGAAGAAACACTGCTGAGGGTGCCGTTGGCGACCGTCAGGTCAGCATTGGTGAAACCGCTCACCGCTTCGCTGAAGGTAATGGTCACCAGCGATGTTTCACCGGCCTTGAGGGCACTGTCGGCAACGACGATGGTGGCGGTCGGCACCTGGGTTTCCACCACATAGTTGGCCGAGTTGGTGGTGCCCGCTCCAGTGTTGCCGGCCACGTCCGACACGCCGCTGTTGTTCAGGGTAATGATGTTGCTGGCGTCGGTAACCCCGGCAGTCGGGGTGAAGGTCGCGGTCCAGGTGATGCCGCCGTCGCTGCTGCTGACCGCGCTCAAGGTACCGTTGGCGACGCTCAAGTCACTGTTGTCGAAACCCGTCACCGCTTCGCTGAAGGTGATGGTCACCAGGGCGGTTTCCCCCGGTTTCAGGGTCGAATCACTCAACACGATGGTGGCCGTCGGACGCTGGCTGTCGATGGCGTAGTTGTTGGAATCAGTGGTGCCGCTGCCAGCGTTGCCCGCCAGGTCGCTGATCCCGGTGTTGTCCAGGGTGATCAGATTGGTGGTGTCGTTGATGCCCGCCGAAGGCGTGAAGGTCGCCGTCCAGGTGATGCCGCCATCGCTGCTGCTCACCGCGCTCAGCGTACCGTTGGCGATGGTCAGGTCGGCGTTGGTGAAACCGCTCACTGCTTCGCTGAAGGTGATGGTCACGAGCGAGGTTTCGCCGATTTGCAGCGCCGTGTCCGCGACCACGATGGTAGCCGTCGGGCGCACGGTGTCGATGGCGTAGTTGTTGGAATCGGTGGTGCCGCTGCCCACGTTACCGGAGGCGGCCGCCTGCACGCCGGTGTTGTCCAGGGTGATCAGGTTGGTCGCGTCGGTGATGCTGGCGGTCGGGGTGAACGTGGCCGTCCAGGTGATGCCGCCATCGCTGCTGCTCACCGCCGTGAGCGTACCGTTGGCGATGGTCAGGTCGGCGTTGGTGAAACCGGTCACCGCTTCACTGAAGGTAATGGTCACCAGCGACGTTTCACCGATTTTCAGCGCGTTGTCGGCCACCACGATGGTGGCCGTTGGCAGCACCGTATCTATGGTGTAGTTGGCCGAGTTGGTGGTGCCACTGCCGGTGTTGCCGGCCACATCGGTCACACCGGTATTGTTCAGGGTGATGACGTTGCTCGTGTCATTCACGCCGGCAGTTGGGGTGAAGGTCGCGGTCCAGGTGATGCCGCCATCGCTGCTGCTCACTGCCGTGAGCGTACCGTTGGCGATGGTCAGGTCGGCATTGGTGAAACCGGTCACCGCCTCGGAGAAGGTGATCGTCACCAACGATGTTTCTCCGGCACTGAGGGCGGCGTCCGCCAGGACGATGGTGGCCGTCGGGCGTTGGCTGTCGACGGCGTAATTGTTGGAGTCGGTGGTGCCGCTGCCGGTGTTGCCGGCCCCATCGGTCACCCCGGTGTTGTCCAGGGTAATCAGGTTGGTCGCATCGGTGATGCTCGCTGCCGGTGTGAGGGTGGCGGTGTAGGTGATGTTATCGCTGGTGCTCAGACTGCTCAGGGTACCGTTGCTCACCGTCAGGTCGGCGAGGCTGAAGCCGGTCACCGCCTCGGAGAAGGTGATGGTCACCACTGATGTCTGACCCACCGCCAGCGCCGAGTCCGCGACCACGATGGTGGCCGTCGGGCGCACGGTATCGATGGCGTAGTTGTTCGAATCGGTGGTGCCGCTGCCCACGTTACCGGAAGCGGCCGCCTGCACGCCGGTGTTGTCCAGCGTGATCAGGTTAGTCGCGTCGGTGATGGCGCTGGTCGGTGTGAACGTGGCCGTCCAGGTGATGCCGCCGTCGCTGCTGCTCACCGCCGTGAGCGTACCGTTGGCGATGGTCAGATCAGCGTTGGTGAAACCGCTCACCGCTTCGCTGAAGGTGATCGTCACCAGTGAGGTTTCACCGATTTTCAGTGCGTTGTCGGCCACCACGATGGTCGCCGTCGGCAGCACCGTATCGATGGTGTAGTTGCCGGAGTTGGTGGTGCCGCTGCCGGTGTTGCCCGCCAGATCACTGACCCCGGTGTTGTTCAGGGTGATGACGTTGCTCGAGTCATTCACGCCGACGGTCGGGGTGAAGGTTGCGGTCCAGGTGATGCCGCCGTCACTGCTGCTCACCGCCGTGAGCGTACCGTTGGCAATCGTCAGGTCGGCGTTGGTGAAACCGCTCACCGCTTCGCTGAAGGTAATGGTCACCAGCGAGGTTTCGCCCGCGGTCAGCGTTGTATCGGCCAGCACAATCGTGGCGGTCGGGCGCACGGTGTCGATGGCGTAGTTATTGGAATCGGTGGTGCCGCTGCCGGCGTTGCCCGCCAAATCGCTGATCCCGGTGTTGTCCAGGGTGATCAGGTTGGTGGTGTCGTTGATGCTCGCCGAAGGTGTGAAGGTCGCCGTCCAGGTGATGCCGCCGTCGCTGCTGCTCACCGAGGTCAACGTGCCGTTAGCGATCGTCAGGTCCGCGTTGGTGAAACCGCTCACCGCCTCGGAGAAGGTGATGGTCACCAGCGAGGTTTCGCCGATTTTCAGTGCCGTGTCCGCGACCACGATAGTGGCCGTCGGGCGCACGGTGTCGATCGCATAGTTGTTGGAATCGGTGGTGCCGCTGCCCACGTTACCGGAGGCGGCCGCCTGCACGCCGGTGTTGTCCAGGGTGATCAGGTTGGTCGCGTCGGTGATGGCGCTGGTCGGTGTGAACGTGGCCGTCCAGGTGATGCCGCCGTCGCTGCTGCTCACCGCCGTGAGCGTACCGTTGGCGATGGTCAGATCAGCGTTGGTGAAACCGCTCACCGCTTCGCTGAAGGTGATCGTCACCAGTGAGGTTTCACCGATTTTCAGCGCGTTGTCGGCCACCACGATGGTCGCCGTCGGCAGCACCGTATCGATGGTGTAGTTGCCGGAGTTGGTGGTGCCGCTGCCGGTGTTGCCCGCCAGATCACTGACCCCGGTGTTGTTCAGGGTGATGACGTTGCTCGAGTCATTCACGCCGACGGTCGGGGTGAAGGTCGCGGTCCAGGTGATGCCGCCGTCACTGCTGCTCACCGCCGTGAGCGTACCGTTGGCAATCGTCAGGTCGGCGTTGGTGAAACCGCTCACCGCTTCGCTGAAGGTAATGGTCACCAGCGAGGTTTCGCCCGCGGTCAGCGTCGTATCGGCCAGCACAATCGTGGCGGTCGGGCGCACGGTGTCGATGGCGTAGTTATTGGAATCGGTGGTGCCGCTGCCGGCGTTGCCCGCCAAATCGCTGATCCCGGTATTGTCCAGGGTGATCAGGTTGGTGGTGTCGTTGATGCTGGCGCTCGGGGTGAAGGTTGCGGTCCAGGTGATGCCGCCGTCGCTGCTGCTCACTGCCGTGAGCGTACCGTTGGCGATGGTCAGGTCCGCATTGGTGAAACCGCTCACCGCTTCGCTGAAGGTGATGGTCACCAGCGAGGTTTCGCCGATTTTCAGTGCCGAGTCCGCGACCACGATAGTGGCCGTCGGGCGCACGGTGTCGATCGCATAGTTGTTGGAGTCGGTCGTGCCAATGCCCACGTTACCGCTGGCGGCCGCCTGCACGCCAGAGTTGTCCAGGGTGATCAGGTTGGTCGCGTCGGTGATGCTGGCGGTCGGGGTGAAGGTCGCCGTCCAGGTAATGCCGCCGTCGCTGCTGCTCACCGCCGTGAGTGTACCGTTGGCGATGCTCAGGTCCGCGTTGGTGAAACCGCTCACGGCCTGATCGAAGGTGATGGTCACCAGTGAGGTTTCGCCGATTTTCAGTGCGTTGTCGGCGACCACGATGGTCGCGGTCGGCGGGACGGTGTCGATCATGTAGTTGTTCGAATTGGTGGTGCCGCTGCCGGTGTTGCCCGCCAGATCACTGACCCCGGTATTGTTCAGGGTGATCAGGTTGGTGGTGTCATTGACGCTGGCCGACGGCGTGAAGGTCGCGGTCCAGGTGATGCCGCCATCGCTGCTGCTCACCGCGCTCAGCGTGCCGTTGGCGATGGTCAGGTCGGCGTTGGTGAAACCACTCACCGCTTCGCTGAACGTAATGGTCACCAGCGAGGTTTCACTCGCGGTCAGCGTTGTATCGGCCACCACAATCGTGGCGGTCGGGCGTACCGTATCGATGGCGTAGTTGTTGGAGTCGGTGGTGCCGCTACCGGCGTTGCCCGCCAGGTCGCTGACTCCGGTGTTGTCCAGAGTGATCAGGTTGGTCGTATCGGTGATGCTGGCGGTTGGGGTGAAGGTTCCCGTCCAGGTGATGCCGCCATCGCTGCTGCTCACCGCCGTGAGCGTACCGTTGGCAATCGTCAGGTCCGCGTTGGTGAGACCGGTGACCGCTTCATTGAAGGTGATGGTCACCAGCGAGGTTTCGCCGACTTTCAGCGCATTGTCCGCCACCACGATGGTCGCGGTCGGGCGTACGGTGTCGACCGTGTAGTTATTGGAGTTGGTGGTGCCGACGCCGGCGGTGCCCAGGCCGTTTATCACGCCGGTGTTGTCCAGGGTGATGACGTTGGTCGTATCGGAAATACTGGCGGACGGGGTGAACGTTGCCGTCCAGGTGATGCCGCCATCGCTGCTGCTGACGGCGCTCAGGGTGCCGTTGGGGATAGTCAGGTCCGCGTTGGTGAAACCGGTCACGGCCTCGGAAAAGGTGATCGTCACCAAGGACGTTTCGCCGATGCTCAGTGTGGTGTCGGCGACCACAATGGTCGCGGTCGGCGGTGGCGAATACGCGGTGTTGAGTACGCCACCGTCGTTGTAGATAGTCGAGAAAGAGGTCGGCGAGGTGCCGGTTGAACCTCCGCCCTGCGCGGTACCGCCTGCACCACTGGCTGCGGCATTACCGGCCAGGGCCGCGAAGTTGGCAGCCGTGATCAGTAGCGTGCCTTTGTTCCAGATCGCACCGACGCCCCGGCCGCCAATGCCGCCATTACTGGCATTGCTGCCTTGGCCACCACCACCGCCACCACCGCCACCGGCGCCGATGTTGTTGCTGATGGTCGACGTGCCGATGACGGTTATGGTGCCGCTGCTGGCGTTGTAGATCCCGCCTACCGCGTTGCCGCCAGCACCACCTACCTTGTCCCAACCGGCCCCGCCGCCGCCACCGCCAATGGAAATCGTGCCATTGGTGGCCGTCGCACCGTTACCGCCGTTGCTGTAATAGGAAACGCCCACCCCGCCAGCACCGCCAGTGGTGGAACCACCGCGACCGCCCATGTGGGTGGCGTCATAACCGCCGCCATAACCACCGACACCGCCGCTGCCCGCCTGGCCGCCCAATGTGCCGGTGCCCGGCCCTGCCGAACCGCCGTGCCCGCCGCCCTGGCCGCCCAAACCGCCACCACCGCCGCCGCCACCGCCGTAAAAAGCGCCCGTGACACCGCCGCCGCCACCACCACCGGAAGCGGCGTTGGAGGTCACGGTAACGTTTTTCAGGGTCAGGTTCCCGGCGTTGAAAATCCCCCCGGCCATTGCGCCCGTGGCGCCGTAGCCACCGTTGCCACCGTTGCCCGCCACCAGGCCACGGGTGATCACCAGGCCATCGAGCGTCACAGTACTGCCAGACGCCACTTCAACCACTCGGGTCTTGTACTGACCATCAAGAGTCACATCTGCCACACCGTCGTTGTTCAAGTCGCCATCAACGTAGACGTTCTTGTTGATCAGCAATTCGGAGGTCAACTGCACCGTCATGCCGGTGCTGAATGTGACGATATCGCCGTTCTGCGCCGAGGCGAGGGCGGCACGCAGCGAGCCGACGCCCGTGTTGGCGTTGTTGGTGGCGGTCCAGGTGGCCAGGCCCCACTGATACTCGCTCATGGCCGTGGTCGAGAGCACGTTGGCGCTTTCGATGTTGCCGGTGGCAATTTCCAGATTCCAGTCGCCACCGACCCCGGTGCGGTTGCTGGAAGCGGCGATATCACGGCCGGTCAGTTGCGCCAGCGAGTCGACGAAACTCAAGCCGCGCTCGCCTTCGGCGGTGTAGCAGCCGTAGATCAAGATGTCGCCGCCGACGTTCATGTCCTTGCCGATTTCCGCCAGCACGGCGCTGCGGGCCGCGACGTTATCGGCCGACAGATAACTATTACCCAGCCACAGATCGCCTGCGTTGCCGTGGGCGATGATCTGCACCGAACTGATGCCCTGATGGGTATCGAGGTAGTCGGCAATCTGCTGCAAGCCGTCCTTGCTCGCGTCCAGCTGAACCACCTGAGTGCCCGGCGCGACGCCTTTAAGCAGGCTGTTGGCGTCCTTGACCCGCGAATCGACGAACACCACGCTTTGCCCTGGCACCGCGACAGGTGTCGGGGTTGGCGTGGCATCGGCCTGGCCGTGGGTGTCCTTGCTGGCGACCGACTTGTCGGCAGTCGGTGCCTTGACCGCGTCGGCCGTGGTATGGGTGTCAGCCTGGGCAGTATCGGCCACTGTGGCGGCCACCGCGCCGTCGAACAGCATGCGCGGCTCCAGGGACATGATCATTGGCGTGGCCAGCGCTCGTGCGCCTTCGGTAACCCGCGACTTGCCTTTGCTCCACCACATGCTGCTCACCCGGACTCGAACTTTTTGACAGACCAATGAAAACGCCGCGATCAACTGATCGCGGCGTCGGCTTTCATACGAATGACATTGGCGGCGCTGGCTGAGCCATCGAGCCAAAAGGACAACTCGGCGTATTGCTTGAACAAATCCGGCGGCAGGATCGTGCGCCTGGACTGCAATTGAACCTTGGCCTTCACCTTGTGCAGCCCCGAGAGGCCAAGGGCTTGGTCGAATTCCGGCGCGTCGTAGGCCAAATGATCGAAATCATGTTCGAACCAGGGTTCACCGATGAAGTCGTAAACCAGCCGCATCACCCGCTCTGGCGCCTGGCTCAGCAGGTCGTAATCGATGATCAGCAGTGAGTCGGCGTGTTCGCCGTAATAGGCTTCCTTGAGGGCGGCCCAGGAAAACCCCACCAACCGATTGCGTTGGGCCAGGGTTTCGCAGCGGCTGTAGACCGTGTTGCGCTCAACCGCATCGCCGAACAGCTTGGTGTTTTCGAAGGGATTGGCGCGGTACAGGCGCTCGATGCTGTCCATGACCCAGGCGACATTGCGCACACAGGCAATGATCTTGGCTTGAGGGAACAGATCGCTGATCGCCGGCAGGCGCGAACTCCACAAGCGGTTGGTGTCGAACACCACCGGTTTGTCGGCCTTGTCGGCGTAGTAAGAATCGAACAGGCCACGCAACAGGCGGCGACGCAGGTCGGTGTCGATCACCGCGCCGAATTCGCTGCCGGCGCTGCATTGCTCCAGAACGCCGGAAAAGAGTGCGCCCACGGGGCTGGTCATGCCGGCATGGAAACGCGGATTCTGCAAAAGAATGGCAGAAAGCAGGGTCGAGCCCGAGCGCGGCAAGCCGGAGATAAAGTGGAACTGCTGCAATCCATTCACCCGTCATTCAGTCCTTTGTACGACGGAGCGTAGACCAGGAATGGCCTTACAGCTAGTGGTGTTTTGATATCAAATTGGAGCTAAATCGACTGGAAAACGCAATTTATATAACCGTTTAAAAGTTGAATCGTTTAAGCCCTGAAACCACGGATTACTTCAGCACATACAAGCGTGCCACGGCGCCTCCTCCCCGGGCTTCGTCGACGCGTTGCCAGCCCGCGGGCAATGGAGCGAACTCGTCCGCCCCCTCGAGGGTACCGACCAGCCATACCCGACCAGTGCCTTTGGGCAAGGCATCGAGGCTATCCAGGTAGATGTCATTGGTCACCAGCGTACCGAAACCGTAGGCGTTCGGCCGGCTCGACCGGCCATCGGCCAATGGTGGCGTGTACAGCATCGGTTTGGCGTTGGTCTGGTTGTAATAGACGTAACTCAGGTACCAGAGCATGTCACTGGTGACGATTCGGTCGCCGGGCATGAAGTGCTGGTTCACGTGTTTGGCCATGACGCTGATCTGATCCTCAGTATCCACCGTGGCATTGTTCTTCACCCCCACCAGCTCGACACCGGTAAACAGCAGCAGCACGGCCAGTGCCAAGACCTTGAAGTCTGCGTACAAGCGATCGACGGCCAGCGCGACAACCATCGGCAGACCCAAGGCGTAAGCGGTCAGGTAACGCTCGATGAACACCGGCGAGATGAACGACACCGCAAACACCAGCAATAACGGGACCGCGGTGTAGATCACCGCCAGCACACTGCCACGGAACACACTGCGGTCGCGGGCCAGCGCCACGCCCGCCAGGGCCACCAATGCCAGTGGCAGCGCGATAAAAATCAGCGTGGGCAGGTTCTCGCCATCGTCCTGGATCAGGAGCGACCAGATCATCGACGGCAATGAGTCGAGCATGACGGGGGGCTCCCATCCCACATCACCATTGGCCTTGAGCAGATCCAAGTGCTGGATCAGATCGATCAGGCTGGGCACCCACGGCAAGTACAACAGCACGATGGCCACATTGGCCAGCCACCAGCCCGAGCGCTGAATGTGTCGCAGTCGGTACCCTGGCTGCACACGGATCAGGCCCAGATACAACCAGTGACACAGCACGCACAGCGCGGTGAAGTAATGGGTGTAGAACGCCGCTGTCATCAGCAGGGTGTAGATCACCAGATAGCGCGTGCGTTGTGGCCGTTTTATCCAGTACACCAGGGCGATCGTGGCGCCGATCAGCCACATCCCCAACAGCGAATACATCCGCACTTCCTGGCTATACCGCACCGCCGTGGGCAACAGCGCCAGCAGAACCCCGGCCAGCAACGCGGCGCGGCGGGTCGCGAGCAGGTCCACCAGCCAGACACCGAGCCCGACCGTGGCAATCCCCGGCAGCGCGCTCAGGCAACGAATCGAAAAAATGCCGTCGCCGAACAGCCCGATCCAGCCGTGCAGCAGTATGAAATACAGCGGCGGATGCACATCATGGGCTGCATGTTCCCAGATCCCGGCCAGAGAGTACTGGCTCAACAACAGGCTGGACCCTTCGTCACCCCAGATCGCCGCCGCCGTCAGGTCGTAAAAACGCACCAGCGCAGCCAATGCCAGGATCGGCAGCAGCCAGTGCTCCCGCGCCCACCGCAATAAGCGACGGGCAGCCGCCCATGAGCCCGGTGTCGCGTGCGGATCCTGAGTGTCACCCAGCGGTGTTTCTCTGCGCGCCTCCATTGCCTCCCCTTGTTTCAACCTGATGTGCCTCGACCTAATGAACTTCGACCAGTGAATACGCAATTTTCTCAAGCACTGTAGGACAGGCTCAGGCCCGTCGTCGATGCTGGCTTTACGACGGACGACGTCCGGCAATCATTCCGATCAGCGTCTACGCTTTGGCGTGGCGTGACCCAGCCACGGAGATGAACGGAGTCGGCTGATCACTGCGATCCGCCCGGATAACCGGGCCTGCGATGTGACATATCAGACACTAACCTGAGGGATGAGGAACTATGGAAGTATTCATGGGCACTATCCAACCTTTCGCCTTTAACTTCGCCCCCAACGGCTGGGCCCTGTGCTATGGCCAGACGCTGGGGATCTCGCAATACCAGGCGCTGTTCTCACTGCTGGGAACCTACTATGGAGGCAATGGCACCACCAATTTCATGCTGCCCAACCTGCAGGGCCGCATGCCGATTGCCCAAGGCAACGGCCTGGGCCTGACCCCGCGTGTCATCGGCGAGGTCTCCGGGACCGAAAACGTCACCGCAACCATCAATAACCTGCCCAACCACACCCACGCCCTGTCCGGGCTCACGGCCACCACCACCCTGCAACTGGCCAGCCCGGCGAGCAACCCGGTCACCAACCCGACCGCAACCAACTCCTACATCGGTGCCTCGGGCGGCGGGCCAGGCTCGGCGAGCATCTACTCCGATCAGCAAGGTGCTGCGGCTGTACCGCTCAAGGGTGTCACCAGCACGGTGACGGGGGAAATCTCGTCCGCCGGCAATGGTTTGCCCATGACGGTGATGAACCCGTTCCTGGTGCTCAACTTCAGCATCGCCCTGAACGGATTATTCCCTTCACGTAACTGAGGGTCTGACCGGGGGATGCACATCCCCCGGCCACTTTTGCTTGATGGAGGGATGCCATGCTGCAACAGGTTCAAAGCCAACACTTTCAGGCACTGCTGGGCAAGACCGGGACGCTGCGGCTGCCCGATGGCAGTGAATTGCCGATCCATATCGACACCCTTAAAGAAACGCCCCATTCACAGATGCCCAAAAGCGAGCGCATGCCGTTCAGCGTCGAGCTCAACAGCCTGCAACCCACCGATTTTGTCGATGGCTTGTGTGCGCTGGAGTTGCCGGAACTGGGTCAGGTGGAAAATATTTTCGTCTCGCGAGTACCGACCATGGGGCGGGATCCCGACGTGGGTTATTTCTACATCGCCTTCAACTGAGACTTTGTGGGAGCGGGCTTATGTGGTGAGCCCCTCACCACGGTTTTTTGTATTGCTCTTAACCCTGCGGGTACCACACCAACCGCTCCGCCGCCGGGTTGCGCTCTTCAACCTGAAACCCCAGCGCCAGGTAATGCTGGCGCGCATGGGGATTGTTGGCCCAGACCACCGTCGCCACAGGGCAGCGGATTTGTTGCGCGGCTTTTTGCACGCCTTGCAGCACCGTCCGCCCGTAACCCCGGCCTCGGGCCTGGGGGATGAACGCCAGGTACAGCACGCGAATTTCATTGGGACCGAAGTCGGTGGTCAACGCGCCGATGGCTGTGTCGAGTTTCTCGATCACGTAATGCATGGCGTCGGGAAAGTTTTCCCCCAGTCCTTGTTCCTGCACGGTGAATTGCTGGGCAACCACCTGTTGGACCACTTCCTGCTCGCCGTCGATCCATTGCAGATCCGGCCGCGCCGCCTGGTAAAGGCTGTGCAGAAAAGGTCCATCGCTGGCGCGCGAAGGCCTGACCACCAGACCGTCCGCTGCCACTGAATCGCTGTTCGCCATCGCTGTTCTCCCTAGAAACCGCTTTCCCTGACCCCCAGGGCTGCCATGCGCCGCCAGGCAACGCCCAACAACGATTCGCCGCTGCCCTGCAACACCACAATGCCGCGCAAAGGTTGCACCGGCGTCGGCGTCTCTTCGAGGACGCTCAACCGCGCGCCATACTGCGCCTGCACCGGCTCGGCGCGCTGATGCTCATCCCGGCGTACGGCAATCGGCCCGTGACGATCGGAAGTCAGCGCCTCTTGATCGACATAGGCCGCGCCGTTGGTATCGATTTCGCTTAATTGCACGGCAATCGCCGGGTGCATCGGGTCATCGGCGATGAACCGCCCGCGAGCACCCGAAGCAACACGCCAGAGCTCGGCTTCAGCCAGATAACCGCGCAACCGCGCGCCGTCTTCGACCACCCGAGCCAAAGGATCTTTAGTCGAAAGCCAGCGACCGACCGTTAACTGCGGCAACAGGTCGCGCACCTTGCCGGCGTGGGGCGCGCGCAATAGCAGTCGCTCCCGCTGGGCGACCAGGCCGCGGTATTCAGCCACCGCTTCCGCCAGGCGCTGCTGGACGATTCCGGCGTCGGCCGCGGTTTCGCTACGGCTGGCCTGACGACGCATCTGCAACTGCTGAATCTGGATCTCGCGGCGGACGATGGCCTGGCGTGAGTCCAGGTCCGGTGATTCCAGCTCGATCAGCACCTCGCCCTGGGCGACAACCTGGCCGTCATGCACATTCACCGTTTTTACCCGCGCCGCCACCGGCGCGTGCAAGGCGCTGGTGTGTCCCGCCTCCAGCATCGTCGGCAGCTCCACCGCGCTGCGCCACGGCAGCGCCAGCAGCAACAACAGCCCGAGCAATGTCAGGCTGCTGAGCAGTACCCGAGGCGTATGCGCCTGTTCGCGACGACTCCACCATTGCCGCCACTCGCTCAGGATCGGCAGGAAGATGAACCACACCAGCTCCACCAGCATCAGGAAGATCCCCAATACCTTGAAGAACAGGTGATAAACCGCCAGCGCAATCCCGAAAAACAACGCCGCGCGCCATAGCCACGAGCCGTATCCCCAGATCAACAACCGCCGCTGCATCCTCGGCGCCCACGGCTCCGGCGCCGGGGCAGCGTAGCCGAACAGGAACTCGCGCAATCGCCAGCGACACAAGGCAAAGGCACGTCCCTGAAGGTTGTCCACTTCCCAGAAGTCGCTGAGCAAGAAGTAGCCGTCGAAACGCATGAACGGGTTGAGGTTGATCACCAGCGTAGTAATCCAGGTCGCACTGGCGAGCATGAACGCCGCCGTGCGCCCGGGGCCATCGGGCAGCAGTGACCAGGCGAGCAGCGCGATACAGGCCAGCACCAGTTCCGCCAGCACCCCGCCGGCGCCGATCAGCAAACGCGCACGTCTATCGTTGACCCGCCAGGCGTCGCTGACGTCCGTGTAGAACATCGGCAGCAGCACCATGAACGCCACGCCCATGCTCTGCACCCGACAACCGGCGCGCTTGGCCATGAAGGCGTGGCCGAATTCGTGGCACAGCTTGGCGAAAAACAACGCCACCGCGAACGCCAGCGCGCCACCGAGGCTGAACAGGTGCGGAAAGGTGGCGATGAATCGCTGCCAGTCCCGCGACACCAGAAACACCCCGAGCCCCAGCGTCGCGGGCAATCCGTAGCGCAATGCGCGCGGGCCGAAACGCTCCAGCCACGGCCAGACGCGATTGAGAAAGGCGTCCGGACGCCACAGCGGAATCCGGAAAAACAGGTATTGATGCAGCAGGATTTTCCACAGGCTCTGGCGCTGAGCCGCGGCCTTCAGGCTGTAACTGGCGCGCTGCGATGGGTCAAGGGCGCTGATCAGGTCGTGGCCGCGCAAAAATTCCAGCAATTGCTCAAGCGCCGCGCCGTCCAGCGGCAGCCCTGGCTCGCGGTTGGCGGCACGCAGCACCTGCTCGGGATCACCCAGGGACCAATGACGCAGCAAGCGCATCGCCGCCGCGCCGAGTTTGAAATAACGTCCACGCACCGGGTCGGCCAGGGTCCAGCATGGTGACCCGTCGAGGGCCGGCGCCGCCGTCGACAATTGCAGGTCTGCCCGCAGGCTCGGCAGGCTCATCTAAAGGCCTACGCTCTGACGCAACCCGGCCAGCGGTCGACGCAACAGGTACAGCGCCAGCGGCGCACGGTCACCGAAGACTTTCGCCGTGCCACGCAAGCCAATGCGCGGCGGTGCGCCGTCGAATGTCGCATCCAGTCGATAAGCCAGTTGCCCGCCAGCTGTTGGCTGCGCTTCATAGGCCGAACGTTCGAGCCTGGCCTGGTGCCGCTGCAGTGGATCGCTGTCGAGAAACAGTGCGACCTGCGCCCCAGGCTCCAGGGCGATCGCATCGCCCACGGCCAATTCGATGCGCAACTCGGCCTGATTCGGGTCGGCGAGTTCCATCAAGCGCTCGCCGGTCTGTACCGGTTTGCCGGTCCAGCGTTCGGCATCGGCGAACACCGCGATGCCATCCCGCTCGGCACGCACTTCGCTGCGTTTGAGCAGTTCACGGGCGTAATCCCGTTCGGCGCGTTTCTGCTCGACACGTGCGGCCAGCAGATCGATTTTCGAACTGGATTCGGCATCGGCGAAGGAACGTTGGGAATTGGCCTTGAGTTCCGCTTCGGCAACGCCCAGAGCGCGCTCGGCCACATCAGCCTGAGCCTTGAGCGTGGTGCTTTCGAAGCGCAGCAGAAGGTCGCCGGTCTTCACCGTCTGGTTGGGTTTGACCAGGAACTCGGCGATCACCCCGTCCAGCGGCGCCGCGACCACCCGACCGCCCAACGGGACGACCTCAGCCGGCGCCAACACCGATTGGCGCACCGGAATCAGTAACCCGAGCAACAACACGGCGACCAGTGCCACCTGACGCTTGCGCGTCCAGCGCAGTCGCCAGGGTTTGCGCGGTTGCAGCGCCAGCCAGGCATGGCTGTAGGTGTCGCCCAGTTGCGACAACAGCACCTGCTCGGCAGGGTTCCACGGCACATCCCGCGCCAGCCACAGCCCGCCGAAGATCTCGCCCTGATGATCAATCAGTGGCAACCAGAACACCTGAGCGGCCGACAGACTTTGCCAATCGGCCTGAATCGATTCACTGAGCAGATCGGGCGCGATCACCCGTGCCTGTTTCAGCACCTCGAGCTTGAACAACTGCGCGACCGCTTGCTCGACAAACGCCACGAACGGCGCATTCGGCTCCACCGCACTGACACCGGTCACCGCCTGCACCTTGCCGGCGATCAACAATGCGGCATGGCGGAAACTGAACAGCGACTGACCGTCATTGACCAGGCTGTAGGCCAGTTGCGAAGAATTACGAGCCGCGCGGGTCTGGCGTTCGAGGTCTAGAAACCTGGCGAACACCTGCTCGGCGCCGCCCGTTACCGGGGCGTTCACTTGAGCTCCGCGAAACGCGCCGTTCCGCTCATGCCGGCCAACAGGCCGCTGGCGTTGGGCAGTGTCGCCACCAGCAGCAAGGTCTGGCTGCCTTCGTCGATCCGCGCGCCGAGGCGCTTGACCGTGGCATCCAGCGGCTGACCGGTTTCATCGGGGACAAAACTGAACGTCTGGCCGGGCTTGAGCTTGCCCATCCAGCGTGACGGCACCAACAGGTGAATTTCCAGGGTGCGGTTATCGACCACATCCAGCAACGGCGCACCGGCGGCAACGCTTTCGTAGCGCTTGACCTTGCGCTCGACGACCTGGCCATCGAACGGCGCGACCACGCTGCAGCGTTTGACCTGAACCTGATAAACCTGAGATTGCGCCTGGGTTTCGCTGACCTTGGCCTCGGCCCGCGCCACTTCAAAGCGCCCCACCGAATTCAACGCCGCCAGTTGCCGATTATGGGCCAGCTCCTCACCGGCGCCACGATTGGCGGCCTGTGCCGCGTTGAGCTGAGCCTGATAAGCCGAGCAGTCAAACCGCGCCAGGGTGTCGCCCTTTTTGAACGACTCGCCCTCACTGAACGGCAACTCGACAATCCGCCCGGACAACTCACTGGCGAGCACCGCCTGATCCCGGGCTCGCAACACACCACGGGCCTCACTGCTGGCTGACGCGTTACCGCCGACCGCGTTGCTTTCCAACAACGGATCGTCTGGCGCAGGCGTTTGCGCCTGTACTACGCACGTTACAAAGGTTAATCCCGCAACCCAAACACGAAAACGCCGCATAACCGTAACTCCCTGACGGATGAGCGGAGTCTACGACAGCGGGGGGGCGCGTCAAGCAGATAGCCATCATTGGTTGGAAATGTAATGTTTCAAAAAGGACAAAATTTTCAGAGCGGTCGTTGATTTCCGAGCTCGATGAGTATCGGTAATAAATCCCACAAGAAATCAGGAACGACCATTCGATCAAAAACGAAATCGGCAATAGACACTTCATCCCCTACAAACGCAACGGGACATCTACCCTTTCCGCCGTAACAATCATTAATAGATGGGTCCAGGAATGGCTTGACCATCAACCAGACAAATGCACAAAACTGGCTTGCCGGCGCTGGGGATGTCCCTCCGAGTGATGCCTTGGTCAGTCAACGGTTGACGTCATCGCTAACTCGACTTAGGATCGTTTTACTGAACCCCGTACGCAGAGATTAAGTTCACTGGCAGTTGGTGGTGAAGAAACCGGCCTAGGCCGGTTTTTTCGTTTCTGAGGATTGAGTTTGTGCGTACCGCTTTCTTTGTTGATGGCTACAACGTGTTCTATGGATTGCTCGCGGGTACCCCATACAAATGGCTCAATCTGAAAGGCTTGCTGGGCCATGTCGCCCACATCGAGAACCCACAAAATTCACTCATCTCGGTTGATTACTTCACCTCATCTGTCAAACCAGAACTTGCCACTCGCGGCAGAGTGTCCAAAGAAGCTCAAGACACCTATGTGCGTGCTTTAAAAGCGACTAATGTTGCCGTTCACTATGGTCGCCATAAACTTGAGCCAGCTAAAGCACCTCGCTTCATTGACAGAAAGACCGCCGCCTCTCGCCAAGACAAGATCGACATCTGGAAGCTTGAAGAAAAAGAAACGGATGTCCACATCGCAATCAGCATGTATCGCACTGCGGCAAGGCAGGCCAAGCTCCATTTCCATGAGCAAATCGAACAGCTAGTCCTGGTATCCAGCGACACCGATATGACTCCAGCCCTGAGAGCAATTCGAGAAGATTTCCCAGACATAAGAGTTGGAGTCATTCTTCCTCATCGAGCCGAGTTAAACCGTCCATCACCAGGCTCTTTAAAGGAGCACTCACACTGGATGCGACGTGTCGTAACCTCAGAAGAGCTGCAGTCGCACCAGTTTCCAGTTCGTGTGGCTACTCATAAGGCACCCGCGATCAAGCCGGATTATTGGTAACGGCCCCTGCCACCGGATACACCGACTCCCATCCCCCACCCAACGCCTTGTACAACCCCACCATCGCCAACGACACCCCGGTCGAGCTCTCGACCCACTGTTGCTGGGTCGCCAGCAATTCGCCTTGCACGGTCAGGACGTTGACGAAATCCACCACCCCTTCGACGTACTGCTGTTGCGCGGTGCGCAGGGCGATCTGGTTCTGGCGCACGGCTTCGGCGAGGCTGTCGCGGCGCAATTGGCTGGCGTTGTAGGCGGTGAGTTGATTGTCGATTTCATGCCATGCCCGCAGCACGGTTTGCTGGTAAGCCAGGGCCGCTTCCTGTTGTTGGGCTTCGCGCAGATGCAACACGCCCCGCAGCCGACCGCCGTCGAACAGCGGCAAGCTCAATTGCGGACCGATGCTGAACGAGCGCGAGCCCCAGGAGCCGAAATCGCTCAGTTGCAGGGCTTGCGAACCGATGTTGCCCGACAGGGTGATTCGCGGATAGAAGTCACCCTTGGCCACACCGATGCTGGCGGTCGCGGCATGCAGTCGGGCTTCGGCCTGGCGGATATCCGGGCGGCGCTCGGCCAATTGCGACGGCAAGCCGATGGCGACCTGTCGCGGGGTTTGCGGTACCGGGGCGTCTGTGGATAACTCGGCGGACAACGCTTGCGGCGGTTCGCCCATCAACAGGCTCAGCGCGTTGATCAGTTGCGACTGACGCTGCTCCAGCGCCGGTAAACGTGATTCGATGGCCGCGACTTGCGCGGCGGCTTCGGCGACGTCCAGATCCGTCGCTACACCGTCGGCCAAGCGCAGTTGCGAGAGTTTCAAACTATGCCGGGCGACGTCGAGATTCTGCTCGGTGACGGTCCAGGTGCTTTGCACACCGCGCAGTTGAATATAGTCCTGAGCCGTTTCGGCGAGCACCGACAGCAGCACGCCACGGCGATCGTTTTCCGCCACCTCCAGGGTGGCATCGGCGGCTTCGGTTTCGCGGCGCACACGACCCCAGAAATCCAGTTCCCAGGAAGCGGAAAAGCCTGCATCCCACAGGTTGTACGCCGAGTCGCCGTTATTGCCCGACGGATCGTTCAGTCCTTCACCACTGTTGCGTTTGCGCCCGTAGCTACTAGTGGCGGTAGTGTTGGGATAGCGCTCGGCGGTGATTACCTGGCGCGCGGCGCGGCTTTGTTGCAAGCGGCTGCTGGCGAGTTTCAAATCGAGGTTGTCGGTCAGGGCGCGTTGGGTCAGGGCCGAGAGTTTCGGATCGTGGAACACTTCCCACCAGCGTTCGTCCATCTCGTTGGGAACGACCTGACTGGCGGCGGCTTTGGCCGGTTTCGACCATTGGGCGACTTGCTGCGGCTGAGGGCGCTGGAAGTCCGGTCCGACGGTGCAGGCACTCAACGAAAGCAGGTTCAACACAATAGCGACAGAGCGAATACTAGCTCTGTGGCGAGGGGGCTTGCCCCCGTTGGGCCGCGCAGTGGACCCGAAATTTGCGAGCGCTGCGCACTCGAACGGGGGCAAGCTCCCTCGCCACGGGGATGTGTGATTAGCGAAGTTCATCGTTGTGCGACCTCATGCTCATCGGCCGTAGCGCTGGCAGTATCAATACTCGCCTCCACCGACATCCCCACCCGCAACCGCTCGGCCAATGGCTGGCCTGGATCGAGGATGATTTTCACCGGAATCCGTTGCACAACCTTGGTGAAATTGCCGGTGGCGTTGTCCGGTTTGACTGACGCGAAGGTCACGCCGGTGGCCGGTGCGATGCTCTCGACGCGTCCCTGCAGGGCTTCGCCACCAAGACTGTCGACATGCACCTGCACGTCCTGCCCCGGCTGTACGTCGGTCAATTGGGTTTCCTGAAAATTGGCGACCACATACGCCCGCTCCAGCGGCACCACGGCCAGAATCTTGCTGCCCGGCGTGACATAGGCGCCGACCCGCACCGCGCGCTCGCCGACCATGCCGTCCTGGGGGGCAACGATGCGCGTATAGGACAGTTCGTAACTGGCCATTTCCAGCGCCGCTTGCGCTCGTTTCAGTCCACCTTCGGCGGCATCGCGCTGGGCAGTCAAGATCTCCACTTGTTTGCGTTCCGCCGCCAGCGCCGCTGTGGCATTGGCCAACCGAGCGGTGGCCTGATCGATGCGCGTGCGCGCCTGCTGGGCATTCTGCACGGTGCCGGCACCCACCCCGGCGAGGTGGTTGTAGCGGTTCAGTTCATGCTCGGCGAAAGCCATCTCCGCCTTCGCCGAAACCACCGTAGCCTGGGCCTGAGCGATCACCGACGTCTGGCGTTCCAGGGTCGCCCGGGCGTTTTGCAGCTGCGCCCTGGCCACCAGGGTTTGCGCGTCGGCAGCCTCAGCGGCAGCGCGCAGGTCGCGGTCGTCGATCAACGCCAGCAGTTGCCCGGCCTTGACCTGTTGGTTGTCCTCCACCAGCACTTCCTTGATGAATCCCGCCACACGCGGCGCCACCAGGGTGAAGTCCGCCGAGACGAAGGCATCATTAGTGCTTTGCTGTGTACGCTTGCCGAACAAGCCCGGCGCCAGCAGGTAAATCAACACGCCGACCACCATCGCTGCGGCAACGCCGACAGCGATTTTTTGCTTTGATTGAGTCGTCATAAAAACCTTCTGTTTCAGTGAAGCGTTCAAGTTGGCGCGCGCGGTGGATAAATCCGCGTCGGCAGCCAGAAAATCAGCAGGATCAGCGCCACCGCGACGCCGGCCATGCACAGATAAAGATCGGAAGAAGTCAGCACCACAGCCTGCTGATGCAGACGGTGAGCGAGGTTCGCGCTGGCGCTATCAACCAGAGGCGAGTTACCGAGGTTGTCCACCAGCATGCTCGAGTGGAAATGCAGCCTTGCGGTGGTCAGCGCATCGATCACACCGGTGGCGATCACTGCCGCCAGGCCTTTGACCGTGTTGAACCAGGCCGAGGCGAACGGTCCTTCCATCGGGGTGATGCTGCCGGTGGAGAGCATCAATAGCGGCAGCACGGCCATGGGTTGACCGAAAATCTGCAGCCATTGCAGGACGTAGAAATCGTCACGAATCCACGCCGACGTCAGCTGCGAGCCGCCGATGCAAGACAGCGCCAGCATGCTCAGGCCGATCCCCAGCACCCAGCGGCAATCGACCCAACGCAGGTTGCACAGCGCCGCCACCAACGGCAGCGCGATCAACTGTGGCAACGCCGCCAACAGCATAATTGGCGCAGTCTGTATGGGGCGATAGCCCTGGACCTGAGCCAGGTAACTGGAGGGAATGATCACCACCACGAGCAACACCACCAACACGCCGGCCAGGGTCAACAATGCGAACGACAGGTTGCGGATGCCGAGCATCTGCAACTTGAAGAACGGAATCGGTTGCGACCACTCGTTGATCAGGAACAGCACCAGCAGTAGCAGCCCGCCGCCGAGCAGTGCGCAGATCAGGCTCGACTCGAACCAGTCCAGCCGATTGCCTTGCAGGATGCCGATCACCAACATGCAAATCGCCGGAAACCCCAGTAGCAAGCCACGCCAGTTGAATGACTTGCAGCGTTCCAGACGCAGCGGATCCTGGGGTAGACCGTAAGCCACCGCCGCCATGGCAATCAGGCACGGCACGACGATTTGCCAGAAGGTCCATTGCCAGCCGACGTACTCGGTCCACAACCCGGCCAGCGGCGTGCCGAGACCAGGGCCGAAGGTTGCCGTCAGGGCATAACCGGCCAGACCATAGAGCTTCACATTGGCCGGCAGGAACCGCAGCGCAACGGTCATCAGCATCGGCGGCAACGCACCACCGGCCAGGCCCTGCAGGGTGCGCATGACCAGCAGGCTTTCATAATTCGGGACAAACGGGCACAGCACGCCCAACAGAGTGAAGACGCTGATGGCGCACAAGGTGAAACGCCGCAACGAGAACGTCACCGAACACCAAGGAGCAAACGCCATGGCGGCCACCGAGGTCGCGGTGTAGCTGGCGACCAGCCAGGTGCCTTCGTCGTAGCCGATGGCCAACGCACCGCGAATGTCGGCCAGGGCGACCTTGGTCACCATCTCGTTCAGGCCTGACACCAACACCGCCAGCAACACACCCACCAGGCCAATGATGATTCGCGGGCCGAAGACCGGCGGTGCGACGGCGGTCGCTGGAGTAGTCGCAGCGAGAGGCGCCGCGACCGGGAGGGAAGTCATGTACTGCACGCTCCGGAAGGGGAATACCGAAGCATTTTAGGAAGTGCGATGCCTTACGAAAATTGACTTATTGGCAGCTTATAAGTGCACTAAACGCAATGATTAAAGGATGCGATCCCTTGATCTTCAAACCGGCTGTGCCGCCAGCCAGGTCTCGTCGCAACAAGCCTTGAGCGTTTCACGCATCCAGCGGTGCGCCGGGTCTTTGTCGAAGCGCGGGTGCCAGGCCTGGGTCAGCATGAGGGTAGGTAGCGGAATCGGCAGGGTGAACGAGCGCAGCTTCAAGCCCAGGCGCCGCACACTCAGCAATGCTTCTTTGGGCACCGGCAGGATCAGGTCGGAATCCGGCAAGGCGAACATCGCCGCATGGAAACTCGGCGCAATCACCGCCACCCGCCGTTCCAGCCCCAAGGCATTGAGCGCCGTGTCGATCGGCCCACGGGCGATCCCGCGACGGGACATGCTGATATGGGAAAAGCCGGCGTAACGCTCGGCGGTGATCTCGTCATCGAACAGCGGATGGTCTTCGCGCACCAGTCCGACAAAGTGGGTGGAGAACAGGTTTTGCACCTTCACTTCCGGCATCAGCGGTCGATTGTTGCTGACGCTCAGATCGATGCGTCCTTCGCGCAAGGCTTCATCGTCCCCGTCGCCCTCGGGGACAAAGCGCAGTTCGCAATGCGGAGCCTGGCGCTCCATCGTGTCGAACAGCTTGCCGCCATAGACGCCCACAAAGAAATCATTGGCGCGAATGCTGAACCGCCGGCGCAAGCTGCCCAGGTCCACGTCATCGGCAGAACGGAACAGCAAAGCGGCCTGTTCCACCAGGTCCCGCACTTGCTCGCGCAGCTCCAGCGCCTTGGGCGTCGGCACCAGGCCACGGCCGGCGCGTACCAGAATCGGATCGCCGATGGCCTCGCGAATCCGCGTCAGCGTCCGGCTCATCGCCGCCGGGCTGAGGTTCATCCGTCGCGCAGCGCCCACCACGCTGCCCTCGTCGAGCAAGGCGTCGAGGGCGACCAACAGGTTCATGTCCGGGAGTTGCATGCTGAGCACTCATAGCTGGTCTGGATTGATTCAGACGCAATGCTAGCAGATCAAAAGATCACCGCTGCATCCCCCAACGCTTCACCGTCACCCGCTCCAACGTATCAAACACCAGATTCTCCACCAGCAAACCGATCAGGATTACCACCGCCAACCCGGCAAACACCTTGTCGGTGTACAGCTCATTACGGTTCTGGAAGATGTACCACCCCAACCCACCCTTGCCGCTGGTGGCGCCAAATACCAGTTCAGCGGCGATCAGCGTGCGCCAGGCGAACGCCCAGCCGATTTTCAAACCGGCGAGGATCGACGGCAACGCGGCCGGGATCAGGATGAACAACACGAAACGCATGCCCTTGAGGCCGTAATTGCGCCCCGCCATGCGCAGGGTTTCCGAAACGCCAAGGAACCCGGCATAGGTGTTCAAGGCCAACGCCCAGAGCACCGAATGCACCAGTACAAAAATCAGACTGTTCTGCCCCAGCCCGAACCACAGCAGCGCCAGCGGCAGCAGTGCAATCGCCGGCAACGGGTTGAACATCGAGGTCAGCGTGCTCAGCAGATCGCGACCCAATTGCGTCGACACCGCCAATGTGGTCAGGGCAAACGCCAGCACAATCCCGATCAGGTAGCCCTTCAACAACACCACCAGCGAAATCCACACCTTGCCCAACAACTCACCGCTGAGCAGGCCGTCGTACAGCGCGCTGGCGGTTTGCAGAAAACCTGGCAGCAGCAGGTCGTTATTCTGGTAACGGGCAACGGCTTCCCAGAGCAGCGCGAGCACAATCAGGATCAGGCTTTTACGCAACCAGCCCTGTTGCCAGAGACGCTGACCGAGGGGTAACTCACGCTCCAGAGGGACGCTCGTCAGCGGCTGCAAAATGGTTTCGTACTCTTTACGCGCGGATGATAGCGGGCTCATCGGGCACTCCTCTCAATGGCTCAATAAGCGATGCGAATATCGGCGAAATCCAGCTCACGCGCGGTTTCCGGTGACTGGCCTTCATCGAACAACAGCCGATGAATCCGCCGTGCCGATTCCTGGAACGCCACGCCGCCGAGGCTGTGCAAATCGTATTGATGGCTGTGGACTTCGGCTCGTACCCGCCCCGGATGAGGCGACAGCAGCAGAATCCGATTACCCACCACCAACGCCTCTTCGATGGAGTGAGTGACGAACAGCAGCGTGAAACGCACCTCTTCCCAGAGCAGCAGCAACTCTTCCTGCATCTTGCGCCGGGTCAGCGCGTCGAGGGCGGCGAAGGGTTCGTCCATCAACAGGATTTTCGGTTGCATCGCCAACGCCCGGGCAATCGCCACCCGAGCCTTCATGCCGCCGGACAAGGTATGCGGATAGGCATCGGCAAACCCCGCCAGACCGACCTTGTCCAGATAATGCAGCGCCCGCTCTTCAGCCTCTTTGCGCTTGAGGGTTTTGGAAGCGAGCAGCGGAAACATCACGTTCTGTTTGACGGTTTTCCACGGCGGCAGCTGATCGAACTCCTGGAACACCACGATCCGGTCCGGCCCCGGCGCATCGACCCGCTGGCCTTGCAGGCGAATCTCGCCCTCACAGGGCGGGATGAACCCGGCGACCGCCTTGAGCAACGTCGATTTGCCGCAGCCGGACGGACCGAGCAACACAAAGCGGTCCGCCGGATCGATCTCGAAACTGACCTGATGGGTCGCTCGAACCACACGCGCAGGCGTGCGGTATTCCAGGCTGACCTGGTCGACCGACAGCAGCGCTTGCGCGGCCGCGATCGGATTGCTGGCCGTGTGGCCTTGCAAGGGGGCGTTCATGTCGATCAGCTCCCTTGCAGCGGTTTGGCATCCTGGAAGAAGTAATCCTTCCACGAATCCGGTTTGTTTTTGATCGCGCCGACGCGGTAGAGGAACTCGGCCAGTGGGTAAGTGTTTTTCGGCGTGACGGTAAATTCGAACTGCGGGTTGTCGATGATTTTCAGCAATGCCGCACGGTCGATTTTTGCCTTGGTGACACGGATGTATGTGTCGGCCGCCGCGCCTTTATCGTTCTGCGCAAACTCGGCCGCTTCGGTCAGCGCCGCGATGAAGGCTTTATAGGTTTTCGGGTTCTCGTTGCGGAATTTCTCGGTGGCGAACAACACGGTCGGCGAGTTCGGGCCGAGCAGGTCATAGGTGTTCAGCACCACGTGCACGCTGGGGTTTTCCAGCGCCTGATCCTGGAAGGGCGGGTTGGAGAAGTGCCCGGTCAACTCGGTGCCGCCAGCGATCAGTGCCGCAGTGGCATCCGGGTGCGGAACGGCGATGGTGTACTTGTCGAGGCGATTGAACTCTTTGTCGCCCCATTGCTTGGCCGCTGCGTATTGCAGGAAGCGCGACTGCACCGACACCCCGACCGCCGGCACCGCAATGCGGTCCTTTTCGGTGAAGTCAGCGATGGTTTTGACCTTCGGATTATTACTCACCAGGTAGTAAGGGAAGTTGCCCAGGGAAGCCACGGCCTTGACGTTCTGTTTGCCGTGAGTGCGGTCCCAGATGGTCAGCAGCGGCCCGACGCCGGCACCGGCAATGTCGATGGAGCCGGAGAGCAACGCATCGTTGACCGCCGAGCCGCCGGAGAGCTGGGTCCAGTCGACCTTGATGTCGATGCCTTCCTGCTTGCCGTATTTCTCGATCAGGTTCTGATCGCGCACCACGTTGAGCAGCAGATAAACGATACCGAATTGTTCGGCGATACGAATTTCACCCTCGGCGTGGGCCACGGTCGGCGCCACCAGGCTGCCGGCGAGCAGGCTGAAACCCAGGCCGATAGCGGCGGCCAACGGTGCAAATGGAAGACGTTTGGACATGAGGGTTCTCCGAAATCAGAAAGGCGCGTCGCCCTGGATGGTGGTGCGATACAACTTGCGGCGCAGATGGCTGGGACATCCGGCGGCGAGGTGAATCAGCGAGCGGTTGTCCCAGAACACCAGGTCGTGGGCCTGCCATTGATGGCGGTAAATGTTTTGCGGCAACACGCTGTGGGCGTAGAGCTCGTCGAGCAATTGTTTGCTCTCGTCTTCCGGCAAACCGACGATGCGGGTGGTGAAGCCCTCGCTGACGAACAACGCCTTGCGACCGTTTTCCGGGTGGGTGCGGACGATCGGATGAACAACTTCAGCGACCTGAGCCAGTTGCTCCGGCGTCAGGGTCGGACGCCAGTTGCCCTCGAATTTGCTCTCGCTGTAGCGCGCCGTGTAGGAATGCGCGGCCGAACGACCTTCGACGGCTTTACGCAGCGCCTCGGGCAAGCTGTCCCAGGCTTTGTGCATGTCGGCGAACAGCGTGTCGCCGCCTTCGGAGGGCAGCTCCTGGGCATGCAGCATCGAGCCCAGGCTCGGCAGTTCTTTATAAGAGAGATCGGAGTGCCAGAACTTGCCGGCATCACCGAGGCCGATGGATTGGCCGTTTTCGATGATGTTGGAAACGATGAGAATTTCCGGATGCCCGGCCAGCAGGAATTGCTTGAGTACATGGATCTGCAACACGCCGAAACGGCGGCTGAAGGCGATCTGCTGTTCGGGGGTTATGCGCTGGTCGCGGAACACCACCACATGATGATCCAGGTGCGCACGGTGGATTCGGGAGAAGTCCTGGTCATTGATTGGGCGGGACAAATCCAGGCCGATGATTTCGGCACCGACGGCACCGCTGAACGGGCGGATTTCGAAGGCTTGCGACGCGAGGGTGGCGGCGCTTGTTGGCTCAGGCTTTGGGGAAAAAGAGACAGCTGGCATAAAAATCACTCCCACGCACGGCGCGCTCAAGGGCGCGCGTCGATCAGAAACTCACGGAGGTCCCGTGTTGGTTCGTGTCGTGCGGCGCGCCGATTGGTCGGCAGGTACGCAGGGAAGTGACTTTATAGGTATAAGAATTTAAATTTAAATACCGTTAGCGAATAACGATATGGCTTTTGAAGTGTGGTGTCTTTGAGGACGCTTTCGCGGGCAAGCCTCGCTCCTACAGAAGCCCCGCGTCCTGTAGGAGCGAGGCTTGCCCGCGAAGAGGCCATCAGCCTCACCCGAAAACTACCGCTCGTGCAACGCCTCGGCGCGAGCCCGGATAATCGGCTTGAGCAAATAACTCAGTATGGTCTTCTTGCCAGTAATGATATCCACCGACGCCACCATTCCAGGAATGATCAGCAACGGCTTTTCATCCGTCCCGAGGTGGCTGCGCTCGGTGCGCAGTTTGATGATGTAGTACGTGGTCTTCTTGTCTTCGTCGGTGATGGTGTCGGCACCGATCTGCTCCAGCTTGGCTTTCAGCCCGCCATAAATGGTGTAGTCGTAAGCCGTGAACTTCACCGTGGCGTCTTGCCCCGGATGCAGGAAGGCGATGTCTTGCGGGCGAATCTTGGCTTCCACCAGCAAGGTGTCGTCCAGCGGCACGATTTCCACCAGGTCGCTGCCCGGCTGGATCACGCCACCGATGGTGTTCACCAGCAACTTGTTGACGATGCCGCGCACCGGCGATGTCACCAGCGTCCGGCTGACCCGGTCTTCCAGCGCCTTGCCGGTCGCCTGTGCCTTGTTCAGATCGGTGCGGGCTTCGTTGAGTTGAGTCAGGGCTTCGCTGCGGAATTTGCCGCGAGTCTCATCGATCTTGCGCTGCACTTCCTTGATCGCCGATTCGGCGCGAGGGATCGCCAGGGTGGTGGCGTCCAATTGGCCGCGGGTTTCGACCTCGGCACGCTTGAGTCGCAATACCTCAACCGGGGATACCGCGCCCTGAGCCACCAACGGCTCGGACATGGCGATTTCCTGACGCTGCAAGGCCAGACCGCTGCGGTACTGGGCCTGTTTGGAGGTGAACTCGCGCAGCTCCTGTTGCTTCTGGATCAACTGCTCCTGCAAGCCACCGATCTCATCGTGCAATTGCTGACGACGACTGATGTACAACGATTGTTCGCTGGCGGCCTGGCCGGGTACGGCTTTGAGCACATCGGCGGGAAAATTCAACGGACGGTCATCGACCTCGGCGCTCAAGCGCTCCACACGCAACAGCATCGACAGCCGATCGGCCTCGGTTTCGCCAACATTGGAGGCAAACCGTGTGTCGTCCAGACGTATCAGCGGCGCGCCAGCTTCGACGATTTGCCCTTCCTTGACGAACAGCTCGGAAACGATGCCACCCTCAAGGTTCTGGATTTTCTGGATCTTCGACGACGGAATCGCCTTGCCGTCGCCTTTGGTGACTTCATCGATCACCGCAAAATTGGCCCACAGCATCAGGAACACGAAGAAGCCGATGATCGCCCAGATCGTCAACCGCACCACGCGCGGGGCGTCCTCGATCAGCGCTTTGTTGACCTCGGGAAGGGGCTGGCCTTGCAGCGACGCGGAACCTTTGAAGTAGCGGCGGATGGATTCTTTGACCCCGGACTTAAGCAACACTGATCTGCCCCTTTTTCAACGCTTCCATCACGGCGGCTTTCGGGCCATCGGCGAGAATCTGCCCGCGGTCGATCACCAGCAGGCGATCCACCAGCGACAACAGCGAGGCCCGGTGCGTCACCAGCACCACGGTCTTGTTTTCCACCACGGCAGCGAGGCGTTGTTTCAGGCGCTCTTCGCCAGTGTTGTCCATGGCGCTGGTGGGTTCGTCCAGCAACAGGATCGGCGGGTTGAGCAGCAACGCTCGGGCCAGGGCCACGTTCTGGCGCTGACCGCCGGACAGGTTCTGCCCACGCTCACCGACTTGCAGTTCATAACCTTGCGGGTGCAGGCGGGCGAACTCGTGGACGCCGGCCAGCTCCGCGGCTTGCAGCACCAATTCGTCTTCGACATAGCGCGCGCCCGACACCAGGTTGTCGCGCAACGTACCGGCGAGCAATTGGATGTCCTGGGGCACGTAGCCAATGTTGTGGCGCAGTTCGCTGACGTCGATCTGGCGGATATCCACACCATCCACCAGCAACGCGCCGTCGTCCGGCTGATAGAGGCCCACCAGCAGTTTGGCCAGGGAGCTTTTGCCCGAGCCGCTGCGACCGATGATGCCGATCTTCTCGCCCGGCTTGATGATCAGGTTGATGCCCTTCAGCGCGGGGTTCTGTTGATTCGGATAGGTGAAGGTCAACTGACGGCATTCAATGGCGCCTTGCAGGACCTTGCGGCTCAGCGGGCGCTCGTCGAAATTGCGCTCCTGAGGCAACTCCATCATCTGATCGACCGAGGTCATGGTCACGCGGGCTTGCTGGTAGCGGGTCAGCAGACCGGACAGCGAGGCCAGCGGGCTGAGGGCGCGACCGCTGAGCATGTAACAGGCGATCAAACCGCCCATGCTCAGGTTGCCGGCAATGATCTGGTACACGCCGAAGACGATCATGATCACCCCGGCCAATTGCTGAATCAGCAAGGTGATGTTCATCGCCAGACCGGACAGCATTTTCACCCGCAGCTCAAGGCGGCTGAGGGTGCCGATGGTCTGCTCCCACTGATACTGGCGTTCGCTTTCGGCATTGTTGACCTTTACCGCATCGAGGCCGGCGAGGGTTTCGATCAGGCTCGACTGGCGCTCGGCGCCCAGGGCCATGGTTCGCTCCATGGTCGCCACCAGCGGCTTCTGCAAGGCATAACCGATCAGCAGCGCAATCGGGAACGCCAGCACCGGAATCCACACCAGATGCCCGCCGAGGATCGCGATGACCAGGAAGATCAACAGTGTAAACGGCAGGTCGATCAGGCTGGTGAGGGTCAGCGACGCGAGGAAGTCGCGCAGGCTCTGAAATTCATGGATGTTCTGGGCGAAGCTGCCGACCCGCGCCGGGCGGTACTTCATGGCCATGCCGACGATGCGCTCAAACAGCGTCGCTGAAATGATCAGGTCGGTTTTCTTGCCCGCCAGGTCCAGGCACAGACTGCGCAGGCTCTTGAGAATCAGGTCGAACACATAAGCGCCGGTGATGCCGATGGCCAGCACCCAAAGGGTCGATTCGGCCTGGTTCGGCACCACGCGGTCGTAGACATTCATCACGAACAGCGGCGCGGCCATGGCGATGATATTGATCAGCAGACTGGCAGCGATGGCGTCGACGTACAGCCAGCGCGAACGCTTGAGGGTGTCGCGAAACCACGAACGCGCGCGCGGGATCAGCGTGCCGTGGTTAACGTCGAATTTGTGCTGGGGTTGGGCGAAGAACACTTTGCCGATGTAGTCGTCGGCGAGCAGTTCACGACTGACGCAGACTTCGCCACCATCACTTTCACTGAGCAGCAAGCGGGCCTGGTCTTCACCGTGCCAGCCGAGCAGCACCGCACTGCGTCCGTCCTTGAGCAGCAACAGCGCCGGCATGGCGATCGCCGGAATCTGCTCCAGCTTGCGTTGCAGCACCCGCCCTTGCAGCCCGGCGCGAGCGGCCGCACGAGGCAGCAGTTCGACGCTCAGGCGCTGTTTGGGCAACGGCAAGCCGGTGGTCAGCATCGCCGCGCTGGCCGGCTTCTGGTGCAAAGTGCAGAGGGCTAGCAGGCCGTCCAGTAACGGATCGTCATGCAGCGCGCGTGGATCATGAATGAGTTGAACTCGACTGACTTCTGATTCCACGCTCGACACTCTTGGCTAACAGTTGAAATGGGGCAGGACTCAATTCATCCCAGGCAGCTGGACCTTGGGCTTCACGTCATTCTGCACAACGGATGCCAACGGTGCGACCACGCCCTGACTTTTGAGCAATTCGCCCATGGTCGCCTTGATTCGGTACTGAGTAAATAACTGAATGTTTTTGATCTCGACCAGCCGACGGGAAGCGGTGAACAGCTCGTTTTCACTGTCGAGCAAGTCAAGCAGCGTCCGTTCGCCGAGGCTGAATTGCTTCTGATACGCGCCGCGCACGCTGGCGCTGCGATCGACATATTGCTGGGCGATCGGCACCTGGGCGTTGGCGTTGTTCAGGGCATTCCAGGCCAGGCCCAGTTCTTCATTCAACACGCGCAGGGCGTTGTTGCGAATATCCAGCGCCTGGTTCGACAGGTAGGACTTGGATTCCAGATCGGCCTTGTTGCTGCCACCGGCAAACAAATTGAAGCGCATGCGCAGCATGGCCTGCCATTCGTTGTTGTGACCGTTCTGACCATCGAGGTCGTTGTCGGCGGTGCGACCCAGTTCGGCATCGAAGCGCGGGTAGAAGCTCGACTTGGCGGCTTCGTACTGTTTCTCGGCAGCAGCGATATCCGATTCGGCGGAACGCAGGATCGGGCTGTTTTCCAGCATCTGCGCCCGGGCTTCATTCAGGTTGGCTGGCAACAGCGCCATAAAATCGGCAGGCCGCTCCAGTTGATCGGGCATTTGGCCGACGGCACTGAGGAAGTTGGTCTGGGCGTCTGCCAGGTTGGTCTGCTCGGTGATCAGGTTGTTGCGGGCCTGGGCCATGCGTGCTTCGGCCTGATCGAGATCGGCGCCGCTGCCCACACCGCGCTGGGTGCGCAATTTGATCTGGTCAAAAATCCGTTCGTGGTTTTTCAGGTTGTCTTCGGCCAGGCGCACGAATTCGCGGCGGGTCAGCACATCGAGATAAACCTGAGCGACGGTCAACGCGGTGCGTTCCGAGGTGCCCATCAAGGAATAAGCACGGGAATTAACGGTGGCTTGTTGACGCCCCACTTCGCTGGACGTCGCAAAACCGTCAAAAACCATCTGTGACAGACGTAAACTTGACTCGCTCCGGTTCAGCGTTTCCCAGTGGTTGCTGCCGCCAGCGGCACGGGTGGAGACACTGTCGGTGCCTTCGCGACCATAACCGCCCAGCAGATCGACCCGTGGCAGGTATCCACCTTTTGCAGCCTTTAATTGATAATCCGCGGCCAGCCGACTATTGACCCCTGCCTGGATTTCCGGATGGACATCCAGTGCCTGTTGCATGGCCTGCGGAAGGGTTTGCGCCTGAACAACGCTGGCGGCAAAGGCGAAGGGTAGAACCTTGAACAGGTGCAAACGCATAGTTGGAATTCCCGGGACTTCTTGTCTTGAATCACTGCAGAACATGGCGCTGCATCGCATGGTGGCAACCGGAATGACCGTATGTCGGAAAGTTCAAAATCGGAACTGGATCACACGCTGTAGGACAGGTCGCCGCTTAAATATCAATGTGACATTACCTTGACGATTGTTTAGGATGACTCCCATAAGGTCAATAGTTTGGCATAAAGTTAATTTCGAAAAAATATAGCCAAATTATTGACGGTTACGCGTCAAAGCTATGTATCGAATTTTGTAAGAACGTCCAGCCCGATCGGCGAACACGCCCGAGCGGTTCATGGAAGTCAACTGAACGTGACACCCGGAGAGTCTTCAATGAGCAGTGTTGTTGCCATCGTCAAAAGCATTGTTGGTCAGGTTTTCGCGGTGTCCCCAGAGGGCATCCGCCGCGTACTCGTTGAAGGCGACCGGTTGTTTGTGGGCGACCAAGTGGACACCGGTGCCGCCGGCGCCATTACCCTTGAACTGGCTGACGGGCGAACCCTGGACCTGGGCCGCGACACTCAGTGGAGTGGCAGCAATCCGGACTCCAGCACCGACCTTGCACAAGCCACTGCACAAGCCGCGCCATCAGTTGACGAATTGCAGCAAGCCATCGCTGCCGGTGTCGACCCAACCACCGCGCTTGAAGCCACTGCTGCCGGCCCGACCGCCGCGAGCGCGGGCGGCTCTGCCGGTGGCGGCCACAGCTTCGTGGCTCTGGAGGCAACCGCTGCCCGGGTCGACCCGACCATTGGCTTCCCTACCGCAGGCCTCGCCACTGCGGCTTTGGCAACACAAAACACCACTGGCGGCCAGACCGCCAATACCAGCTCCAATGCTCTGCGCGAATCGACCCTGAGCCTGAGCGCCACGCCGACCATCACCGAGGCCGGTGGTGTACTGGTTTACACCGCGACCCTGACCCAGGCACCGCTGACCGACCTGACCATCACCCTGTCCAACGGCGCGGTGATCGTGATCACAGCCGGCCAGACTACCGGTACCGTCAACGTTCCTCTGGCGCCGAACGACACTGTTTATAACGATCCGACCCAAATCGACGTGACCGTCACTGGCACCACGGGTGGCAGCGGTATCGTGGTCACCCCGCCGACTGCTCCGGCCGTGACCCAGGTCACCGACACCGTCGACACCACTACCGTTACGCTGACAGCGGGTTCAAGCGTCACTGAAGGTGGCCAGATCACCTACACCGCCACCCTGACCAACCCGGCGCAGACGCCGGTCACCGTGACCCTGTCCAACGGTTCGACCATCACCATCGAAGCCGGAAAAACCACCGGTTCCGTGAACGTCGAAACCCCGGCCAATGACGTCTACAACAACGGCAGCACCGTCAGCACCACGATCACCGGTGCGACCGGTGGCAATTTCGAGAACCTCGTACCGAGCACCACGCCGGCCGTCACCACCATTACCGACTCGATCGACAGTACCGGCCTGACCCTGACTGCCACCGGCAGCGTCACTGAAGGTGGCCAGATCACCTACACCGCCACCCTGACTAACCCGGCGCAAACACCGGTCACCGTGACCCTGTCCAACGGCTCGACCATCACCATCGAAGCCGGAAAAACCACCGGTTCCGTGAACGTCGAAACCCCGGCCAATGACGTCTACAACAACGGCAGCACCGTCAGCACCACGATCACCGGTGCGACCGGTGGCAATTTCGAGAACCTCGTACCGAGCACCACGCCGGCCGTCACCACCATTACCGACTCGATCGACAGTACCGGCCTGACCCTGACTGCCACCGGCAGCGTCACTGAAGGTGGCCAGATCACCTACACCGCCACCCTGACTAACCCGGCGCAAACACCGGTCACCGTGACCCTGTCCAACGGCTCGACCATCACCATCGAAGCCGGAAAAACCACCGGCTCCGTGAATGTCGAAACCCCGGCCAATGACGTCTACAACAACGGCAGCACCGTCAGCACCACAATCACCGGTGCGACCGGTGGCAATTTCGAGAACCTCGTACCGAGCACCACGCCGGCCGTCACCACCATTACCGACTCGATCGACAACACCGGCCTGAGCCTCAGCGCCACCGGCACCGTTGTCGAAGGCGGCCAGATCACTTACACCGCCACCCTGACCAACCCGGCTGGCACGCCGATGACCGTGACCTTGAGCAATGGCTCGGTCATTACCATCGAAGCGGGCAAAACCACCGGCAGCGTGACCGTCGAAACCCCGGCCAATGACGTCTACAACAACGGCAGCACCGTCAGCACCACGATCACCGGTGCCACCGGTGGCAATTTCGAGAACCTCGTACCGAGCACCACGCCGGCCGTCACCACCATTACCGACTCGATCGACAGTACCGGCCTGACCCTCAGCGCCACCGGCACCGTTGTCGAAGGCGGCCAGATCACTTACACCGCCACCCTGACCAACCCGGCGCAGACGCCGGTCACCGTGACCCTGTCCAACGGTTCGACCATCACCATCGAAGCCGGAAAAACCACCGGCTCCGTGAATGTCGAAACCCCGGCCAATGACGTCTACAACAACGGCAGCACCGTCAGCACTACGATCACCGGTGCCACCGGTGGCAATTTCGAGAACCTCGTACCGAACACCACGCCGGCCGTCACCACCATTACCGACTCGATCGACAGTACCGGCCTGACCCTCAGCGCCACCGGCACCGTTGTCGAAGGCGGCCAGATCACTTACACCGCCACCCTGACCAACCCTGCTGACACGCCAATGACCGTGACCTTGAGCAATGGCTCGGTCATTACCATCGAAGCGGGCAAGACCACCGGCAGCGTGACCGTCGAAACCCCGGCCAATGACGTCTACAACAACGGCAGCACCGTCAGCACTACGATCACCGGCACCACCGGCGGTAATTTCGAACAACTGACCCCGAGCACCGAGCCGGCACTCACCACCATCACCGATTCGAAAGACGACACCGGCCTGAGCCTGTCGGCGTCCACCGAAGTGGCCGAAGGTGGTCAGATTCTGTACACCGCGACCCTGACCAATCCGGCGGGCACGCCAGTCACCGTGACCTTGAGCAACGGGGCCGTGATCACCATCGCTGCAGGCGCGACCACTGGCAGCGTGAGCGTCGCCGCCCCTGCCGATGACGTTTACAAAGACACCGGCACGGTCCAGGCGACCATCTCCACCGCCACCGGTGGCAATTTCGAAAACCTGGTGCCGAGCACTGCCCCGGCAGCCACCACCGTCACCGATACCATCGACACCAGCACCGTTTCGCTGACTGCGACCGCGAACGTCGCCGAAGGTGGGACCGTGGTGTACACCGCGTCCGTATCGGCACCGGTCACCGGCTCGCCAGTGGTTGTGACCCTGTCCAATGGCCAGACCATCACCATTCCGGTCGGTGCCAGCAGCGGTTCTGTCAACTTCGTTGCGCCAAACGATGCCCTCGCTGGTGGCGGTTCTTTGAGCGTGAAGATCGACGACGCCAAGGGCGGCAACTACGAGAAGCTGGAAGTCGACGGCAAGTCGGCGGATACCTCGGTGACCGACACGCCGGACACCACGACTCTCAGCCTGAGCGCGACCGACTCGGTGGCCGAAGGTGGTTCCATTGTTTATACCGCAACCTTGACCAACGCCGCCGGCACGCCAGTGACCGTGACGTTGAGCAATGGCGCCGTGATCACCATCGAAGCGGGTAAAACCACCGGCTCCGTAACCGTCGATGCGCCGAAGGACGACGTCTACAAAGACGCCGGCACTGTTGAAGCAACCATCAAGGACGCAACCGGCGGCAACTTCGAGAACCTGGTAACCAGCAATACGCCTGCGGTCACTACCGTCAACGACACCATCGACACCAGCACCGTTTCGCTGACTGCGACTGCAAACGTCGCCGAAGGTGGGACCGTGGTGTACACCGCGTCCGTGTCAGCGCCAGTCACCGGCTCGCCAGTGGTTGTGACCCTGTCCAACGGCCAGACCATTACCATTCCGGTCGGCGCCAGCAGCGGCTCTGTCAATTTTGTTGCACCCAACGATGCGTTGGCGGGTGGCGGCTCCTTGAGCGTCAAGATCGACGACGCCAAGGGCGGCAACTACGAGAAGCTGGAAGTCGACGGCAAGTCGGCGGATACCTCGGTGACCGACACCCCAGACACCACCACCCTCAGCCTGAGCGCAACCGACTCGGTGGCTGAAGGTGGTTCCATTGTTTACACCGCAACCTTGACCAACGCCGCCGGCACGCCAGTGACCGTGACGTTGAGCAATGGCGCCGTGATCACCATCGAAGCAGGCAAAACCACCGGTTCCGTAACCGTCGATGCGCCGAAGGACGACGTCTACAAAGACGCCGGCACTGTTGAAGCAACCATCAAGGACGCAACCGGCGGCAACTTCGAGAACCTGGTAACCAGCAATACGCCTGCGGTCACTACCGTCAACGACACCATCGACACCAGCACTGTTTCGCTGAGTGCGACCGCGAACGTGGCCGAAGGTGGGACCGTGGTTTACACCGCGTCCGTGTCAGCGCCAGTCACCGGCTCGCCAGTGGTTGTGACCCTGTCCAATGGCCAGACCATCACCATTCCGGTCGGTGCCAGCAGCGGTTCTGTCAACTTCGTTGCGCCAAACGATGCCCTCGCTGGCGGCGGTTCTTTGAGCGTGAAGATCGACGACGCCAAGGGCGGCAACTACGAGAAACTGGAAGTCGACGGCAAGTCGGCGGATACCTCGGTGACCGACACGCCGGACACCACGACTCTCAGCCTGAGCGCGACCGACTCGGTGGCCGAAGGTGGTTCCATTGTTTACACCGCAACCTTGACCAACGCCGCCGGCACGCCAGTGACCGTGACGTTGAGCAATGGCGCCGTGATCACCATCGAAGCAGGCAAAACCACCGGTTCCGTAACCGTCGATGCGCCGAAGGACGACGTCTACAAGGACGCTGGCCAAGTCGAAGTGACCATCAAGGATGCCGCAGGCGGCAACTTTGAAAACCTGGCAACCAGCCCAGCGGCAGCGGTCACCACCATCACCGATACCATTGACACCAGCACTGTTTCGCTGACTGCGACCGCGAACGTGGCCGAAGGCGGCACCGTGGTGTACACGGCTTCCGTGTCGGCGCCGGTCACTGGCTCGCCAGTCGTCGTGACCCTGTCCAATGGCCAGATCATCACTATTCCGGTCGGCGCGAGCAGCGGTTCTGTCAATTTCGTTGCACCCAACGATGCGTTGGCGGGTGGCGGTTCCCTGAGCGTGAAGATCGACGACGCCAAGGGCGGCAACTACGAGAAGCTGGAAGTCGACGGCAAGTCGGCGGACACCTCGGTGACCGACACCCCAGACACCACCACCCTCAGCCTGAGCGCAACCGACTCGGTAGCCGAAGGCGGTTCGATCGTTTACACCGCGACCCTGACCAACGCCGCCGGCACACCGGTCACCGTGACCCTGAGCAACGGTGCCGTGATCACCATCGACGCCGGTAAAACCACCGGCACCGTGACCGTCCCGGCTCCATCCGATGACGTTTACAAGGATGCGGGCACGGTCCAGGCCACCATCTCCACCGCCACCGGTGGCAATTTCGAAAACCTAGTGCCGAGCACTGCCCCGGCAGTCACCACCGTCACCGACACCATCGACACCAGCACCGTTTCGCTGACTGCGACCGCAAACGTGGCCGAAGGCGGCACCGTGGTTTACACCGCGTCCGTGTCAGCGCCAGTCACCGGCTCGCCAGTGGTTGTGACCCTGTCCAACGGCCAGACCATTACCATTCCGGTCGGCGCCAGCAGTGGCTCTGTCAATTTTGTTGCACCCAACGATGCGTTGGCGGGTGGCGGCTCCTTGAGCGTCAAGATCGACGACGCCAAGGGCGGCAACTACGAGAAGCTGGAAGTCGACGGCAAGTCGGCGGATACCTCGGTGACCGACACCCCGGACACCACCAATCTCAGCCTGAGCGCATCCAACTCGGTAGCCGAAGGTGGCCAGATCACTTACACCGCGACCCTGACCAACGCCGCCGGCACTCCGGTCACCGTGACCCTGAGCAACGGCGCCGTCATCACCATCGAAGCAGGCAAAACCACCGGTTCCGTAACCGTCGATGCGCCGAAGGACGACGTCTACAAAGACGCCGGCACCGTTGAAGCAACCATCAAGGACGCAACCGGCGGCAACTTCGAGAACCTGGTAACCAGCAATACGCCTGCGGTCACTACCGTCAACGACACCATCGACACCAGCACCGTTTCGCTGACTGCGACCGCGAACGTCGCCGAAGGTGGGACCGTGGTGTACACCGCGTCCGTCACTGCTCCGGTGACTGGTTCGCCAGTCGTTGTGACCCTGTCCAATGGCCAGACCATTACCATTCCGGTCGGTGCCAGCAGCGGCTCTGTCAATTTTGTTGCACCCAACGATGCGTTGGCGGGTGGCGGTTCCCTGAGCGTGAAGATCGACGACGCCAAGGGCGGCAACTACGAGAAGCTGGAAGTCGACGGCAAGTCGGCGGATACCTCGGTGACCGACACCCCAGACACCACCAACCTCAGCCTGAGCGCGACCGACTCGGTAGCCGAAGGCGGTTCGATCGTTTACACCGCGACCCTGACCAATGCCGCTGGCACACCGGTCACCGTGACCCTGAGCAACGGTGCCGTCATCACCATCGCCGCCGGTGCCACTAGCGGCAGCGTGACCGTCGATGCACCAAAGGACGACGTCTACAAGGACGCTGGCCAAGTCGAAGTGACCATCAAGGATGCCGCAGGCGGCAACTTTGAAAACCTGGCCACCAGCCCAGCGGCAGCGGTCACTACCGTCAACGACACCATCGACACCAGCACCGTTTCGCTAACTGCGACCACGAACGTCGCCGAAGGCGGCACCGTGGTGTACACAGCGTCCGTATCGGCACCGGTCACCGGTTCGCCGGTGGTCGTGACCCTGTCCAATGGCCAGACCATCACCATCCCGGTTGGCTCGAGCAGCGCCAGCGTGAACTTCACCGCACCGAACGATGCCTTGGCTGGCGGCGGTTCTTTGAGCGTGAAGATCGACGACGCCAAGGGCGGCAACTACGAGAAACTGGAAGTCGACGGCAAGTCGGCGGATACCTCGGTGACCGACACGCCGGACACCACGACTCTCAGCCTGAGCGCGACCGACTCGGTGGCCGAAGGTGGTTCCATTGTTTACACCGCAACCTTGACCAACGCCGCCGGCACGCCAGTGACCGTGACGTTGAGCAACGGCGCCGTCATCACCATCGAAGCAGGCAAAACCACCGGTTCCGTAACCGTCGATGCGCCGAAGGACGACGTCTACAAGGACGCTGGCCAAGTCGAAGTGACCATCAAGGATGCCGCAGGCGGCAACTTTGAAAACCTGGCAACCAGCCCAGCGGCAGCGGTCACCACCGTCACCGATACCATTGACACCAGCACTGTTTCGCTGACTGCGACCGCGAACGTGGCCGAAGGTGGGACCGTGGTGTACACCGCGTCCGTGTCAGCGCCAGTCACCGGCTCGCCAGTGGTTGTGACCCTGTCCAACGGCCAGACCATTACCATTCCGGTCGGCGCCAGCAGCGGCTCTGTCAATTTTGTTGCACCCAACGATGCGTTGGCGGGTGGCGGCTCCTTGAGCGTCAAGATCGACGATGCCAAGGGCGGCAACTACGAGAAGCTGGAAGTCGACGGCAAGTCGGCGGATACCTCGGTGACCGACACACCGGACACCACCAACCTCAGCCTGAGTGCGACCAACTCGGTAGCCGAAGGTGGCCAGATCACTTACACCGCGACCCTGACCAATGCCGCCGGCACTCCGGTCACCGTCACGCTGAGCAACGGCGCCGTGATCACCATCGATGCCGGTAAAACCACCGGCACCGTCACCGTCCCGGCTCCATCCGATGACGTTTACAAAGATGCCGGTACGGTCCAGGCCACCATTTCCACCGCCACCGGCGGCAATTTCGAGAACCTGGTTCCGAGCACTGCCCCGGCAATCACCACCGTCACCGACACCATCGACACCAGCACCGTTTCGCTGACTGCGACCACGAACGTCGCCGAAGGCGGCACCGTGGTGTACACAGCGTCCGTATCGGCACCGGTCACCGGTTCGCCAGTGGTCGTGACCCTGTCCAATGGCCAGACCATCACCATCCCGGTCGGCTCGAGCAGCGCCAGCGTGAACTTCACCGCGCCGAACGATGCCTTGGCCGGCGGCAACTCCCTGAGCGTCAAGATCGACGATGCCAAGGGCGGCAACTACGAGAAGCTGGAAGTCGACGGCAAGTCGGCGGATACCTCGGTGACCGACACACCGGACACCACAACCCTCAGCCTGAGCGCATCCAACTCGGTGGCTGAAGGCGGTTCCATCGTTTACACCGCGACCCTGACCAACGCCCCCGGCACACCGGTCACCGTGACCCTGAGCAACGGCGCCGTGATCACCATCGATGCCGGTAAAACCACCGGCTCCGTGACCGTCCCGGCCCCGTCCGATGACGTTTACAAGGATGCGGGCACGGTCCAGGCCACCATCTCCACCGCCACCGGCGGCAACTTCGAAAACCTGGTAACCAGCAATACGCCTGCGGTCACTACCGTCAACGACACCATCGACACCAGCACTGTTTCGCTGAGTGCGACCGCGAACGTCGCCGAGGGTGGCACCGTGGTGTACACCGCGTCCGTCACTGCTCCAGTGACTGGTTCGCCAGTGGTTGTGACCCTGTCCAACGGCCAGACCATCACCATTCCAGTCGGCGCCAGCAGCGGCTCTGTTAATTTTGTTGCACCCAACGACGCGTTAGCCGGCGGCAACTCCCTGAGCGTGAAGATCGACGATGCCAAGGGCGGCAACTACGAGAAGCTGGAAGTCGACGGCAAGTCGGCGGATACCTCGGTGACCGACACCCCGGACACCACCAATCTCAGCCTGAGCGCATCCAACTCGGTCGCCGAAGGCGGTCAGATCACTTACACCGCGACCCTGACCAACGCCGCCGGCACTCCGGTCACCGTGACCCTGAGCAATGGCGCCGTGATCACCATCGACGCCGGTAAAACCACCGGCACCGTGACCGTCCCGGCTCCATCCGATGACGTTTACAAGGATGCGGGCACGGTCCAGGCCACCATCTCCACCGCCACCGGTGGCAATTTCGAGAACCTGGTGCCGAGCACTGCCCCGGCAGTGACCACCGTCACCGACACGATCGACACCACGACAGTGACCCTGAATGCCACCGCTTCGGCAGCCGAAGGCGGCACCGTCACTTACACCGCAACCGTCGGTGCGCCAGTGACTGGTAGCCCGGTCACCGTGTCCCTGGCTAACGGCCAGACCATCACCATCGATATCGGCAAAACCACCGGTACCGTGACCACCGCCGCGCCGAACGACGCATTGACCGGCCATGCTCCGCTGACCAACTCGATCACCAACGTCAGCGGCGGCAATTACGAAAACCTGGTGGCGGACAAAACGCCGGTCAGCACCACCGTGACCGACACCGTCGACACCACCAACCTCAGCCTGAGCGCATCCAACTCGGTAGCCGAAGGTGGCCAGATCACTTACACCGCGACCCTGACCAACGCCGCCGGCACTCCGGTCACCGTGACCCTGAGCAATGGCGCCGTAATCACCATCGACGCCGGTAAAACCACCGGCACCGTGACCGTCCCGGCTCCATCCGATGACGTTTACAAAGATGCGGGCACGGTCCAGGCCACCATCTCCACCGCCACCGGTGGCAATTTCGAGAACCTGGTGCCGAGCACTGCCCCGGCGGTCACCACCGTTACCGACACGATCGACACCAGCACCGTTTCGCTGACTGCGACTGCGAACGTCGCCGAAGGCGGCACCGTCACTTACACCGCAACCGTCGGTGCACCAGTGACTGGTAGCCCGGTCACCGTATCCCTGGCCAACGGCCAGACCATCACCATCGACGTCGGCAAAACCACCGGTACCGTGACCACCGCCGCGCCGAACGACGCGTTGACCGGCCACGCTCCGCTGACCAACTCGATCACCAATGTCAGCGGTGGCAACTACGAGAACCTGGTGGCGGACAAAACGCCGGTCAGCACCACCGTGACCGACACCGTCGACACCACCAACCTCAACCTGAGCGCATCCAACTCGGTAGCCGAAGGTGGCCAGATCACTTACACCGCGACCCTGACCAACGCCGCCGGCACACCGGTCACCGTAACCCTGAGCAACGGCGCCGTGATCACCATCGATGCCGGTAAAACCACCGGCACCGTCACCGTCCCGGCTCCATCCGATGACGTTTACAAAGATGCGGGCACGGTCCAGGCCACCATCTCCACCGCCACCGGTGGCAGTTTCGAGAACCTGGTGCCGAGCACTGCCCCGGCAGTGACCACCGTCACCGACACGATCGACAAAACCGAAGTCAGCATCAGCGGCAGTACCTCGGTGACCGAAGGCCAGACCGCCAGTTACACTGTCAGCCTGACCCACCCGGCGCAGACCGAAGTGACCCTGAAAATCGTCTACAGCGGTACCGCCGCCGACGGTTCGGACTTCACCGGCGTGTACACCGTGAAGATCCCGGCCGGTGCCAGCAGCGCGAGCTTCAACGTCGCGACGCTGGACGACAAGCTCACCGAGGGTACCGAGAACTTCGTGGTCAAGATCGACTCGGCCACCGGCGGCAACTTCGAAAACCTCGCGGTCAGCAGCACCAACGGCAGCGTCAGCACCTCGATCATCGACAACGATGCCGCGCCGGTTCTCGACCTGGACGCCAATAACTCCAGCGGCGCCACCGGGGCCAACTACAACGTGACCTTCACCGAAGGCACCACCGGCCAGGGCGTCTCGATCGGCGACACCGACCTGAGCATCACCGACCCGGACAGCACGATGCTGACCGGCGCCACTATCGTGCTGACCAACCGTCAGCCGGGCGATGCGCTGAACCTCGGCAACAGTGTCAATGGCATCAGCATCAACGCCAACAGCCAGGACGGTACGGTCACCCTGACCCTGTCGGGCAACGCGACGCTGGCCGACTACATGCAGCAGATCAAAAACATCAGCTTCACCAACAGCAGTGAGGATCCAAGCACCGTGCCGCGGATCATCACCGTGACGGTGACCGATGGCAGCAATTACTCCAACACCGCAACCACCACGGTCAACGTGGTGGCCGTGAATGACGCACCGACCGCCGCGCCAGTTAACGTCACCGGCACCGAAGACACACCGTTGATCCTCGGCTGGTCGACCTTCGGCGTCAGCGATGTCGACAGCCCGACCGCCAACCTGGGGGTGAAAATCACTCAGCTGCCGGGCGACGGCAAATTGCAGTACCTGGACGGTACGACCTGGAAAGACGTAACGACCAACCAGACCATCAGCAAGGCCGACATCGACGCCGGCAAGTTGCGCTTCACTCCGGATGCCAACGAATCGGGTGTTGATGGCTACAACGGCAGCGGCGTGGGCAATAACCAGGCGGACTACGCGCAGATCAAGTTCCAGCCCACCGACGGTCAACTGTTGGGCAACACCGGCACGGTGAAAATCGACATCACGCCGGTTGCCGACGCGCCATCCCTGAGCGTCGCGGACAACAGCGTCAAGTCCACCGGACTGATCAAGGAAGTCTGGACCGGCCTGTCGGGCCTGGGCACCGATGGTAGTGGCGCGCCGTCCGGCACGCTGAAATCGGTCATCGACGCCGCAGGCACGCCGAACTCCACCGGCACCGTGACCAACGTTCAGTCCGACGGCGGCGTCACCGCCGGCACGGCCTCGAAAACCTCCGGCCTGATCTACCTGGAAGCCGGCAAGACGTACACCTTCAGCGGTACCGGCGATGACAGCCTGTTGGTGACCATCGGCGGCCAGAACGTGGCCGCGACGACTTGGGGTGCAGGCGGCAAGCTGAATGGTTCGTTCACCCCGACCACCAGCGGTTACTACACCCTGGACATCTACCACCACAACCAGAGTGGGCCCGGCAGCTATGACGTCAACCTGTCGGTCAACGGCGGTACAGCGGTCGACCTGAGCAGCGCCGGCGTGCCGCTGTACACCGGCGTGGCGGATCTGGCCGCCTCTGGCGTGACGGTTTCCGACCTGCACGGCACCAATGGCGAAGGCTACTACAACGGCTACAAACTCAACGAAGGCGCCGAAGGCACCAGCGTTCACCTGTCCGCGATCAAGACCGCACTGACCGACACCGACGGCTCTGAAAGCCTGAGCGTGAAGATCAGCGGCATGCCGGCGGGCTCCGTGCTCAGCGATGGCGCGGGCCACACCTTCACCACCACCAATGGCGAAGCCAACGTTACCGGCTGGAACCTCGGCAGCCTGACCGTCACCCCGCCGCCGTACTACAACGGCCAGTTCACCCTGACCGTGACCTCGACATCCACCGAAGCACTCGGCGGTTCGGCACTGAGCACCGCGCAGATTCCGGTCACGGTATACCCGGCGGTCTACAACGCCGTGACCGCCACGGCGGCCGACGACACGATCACCGGCACCGACGGCAACGACATCATGATCGCCGACATCGGCGGGCTGACCGTGGTGCCAGGCACCAATTACAACATCGCGTTCATGGTCGACAGCTCGGGCAGCATGAGCAGCACGTCGATCAATGCCGCCAAGGATTCGTTGACGGCGGTGTTCAACACCCTCAAGCAAAGCCTGGGCGGCAACTCCGGGACCGTGAATATCTTCCTGGTGGACTTCGATACTCAGGTCAACAAATCAGTGTCGGTGAACCTGAACGACCCGAACGCGCTGACCTTGCTCAAATCCGTTCTGGATTCGATGTCGTCGGGCGGCGGCACCAACTACGAGGACGTGTTCAAAACCACGGCCAATTGGTTCCAGAGTGCTGACGCCATTGCCAACACCGGTGCGAAGAACCTCACGTACTTCATCACCGATGGCAAGCCGACCTACTACCAGAGCGGCGAGCAGACCAACCCGACCTTGTACGGCAACGTGAAGCTCGATGATGTCATCACCACCACCAACTACAAGTTGGGGCAGACCTATTCCAACTATCTGGACAGCACTCACTACCTGAGCATCGACAGCGCCGGCAACGTCACGCTGCAGACTCTGAAAAACTCTGGCCGCTGGAGCAGTTCCGAACTGGGCACCCTGCATGCCGAGGGTAACGGCACCTACGAGCTGTCCTATCGCGACGGCACCGGTAGCAACACCGATTCCACTACCATCGACAATTCCGGCAGCAGCTTCACGTTGCTGAACAACGTGTCTACGGTGGAGGCCATCGGCCTGAACAAGGACGTCACCCTCACCGACCTCAAGCCGTACGATTCGGATCAAACGCCACAAACCAACATCGACCCCAAGGACCTGGCCAACTCGATCATCGGCCATACCGAAGCGACAATGCCGGGTGCCGACACGGTCAGCGGCGGTGACGGCAACGACCTCCTGTTCGGCGATCTGGTGAGCTTCAATGGCATTGCCGGCGAGGGTTATCAGGCGATGCAGGCGTTCGTCGCCCAGCAAACCGGCGTCGACGTCAGCAAAGTCACCACCAGCAACGTGCACCAGTACATCACCGAGCACTACACCGCGTTCGACGTGTCTGGCGCTCACGATGGTAACGACACGCTGCTGGGTGGCGCGGGCAACGACATTCTCTTCGGCCAGGGCGGCAACGACCTCCTCGACGGCGGCAAGGGCAATGACATCCTGCTCGGCGGCACCGGCAATGACTCGCTGATCGGCGGCCAAGGTAACGACATCCTGATTGGCGGCTCAGGTGCCGACACCTTCATCTGGAAGGCTGGCGACACCGGCAGCGACGTGATCAAGGACTTCAAGGCCAGCGAAGGCGACCGCATCGACCTGCGTGATTTGTTGCAGGGTGAAAGCGGCAGCACGATTGACCACTTCCTGAAGATCACCACCGTGGACGGCGTGTCGTCCCTGCAAGTCAGCTCCGCCGGCAAGTTCAACGGCGCCGATGCCGCAGCGACCACCCCGGACGTGACGATCAAACTGGAAGGTAACAATTGGTCCAGCGCCAGCATCAACTCGCTGATTGCCGGTAGTGACCCGACCATCAAGATCGATCACAACAACAGCTGATACGCAGGCTGACGGCCGCCCCAACCGGGCGGCCGTCATGTATGCCCACACCTCACGGGTGACGATTTCGTCGTCGCACCGCATACTCGCCTGCGTTGGCCTATGCTGCTGACAGCACGACGCTGGTCCATTTCCGAGGGATGCTTAATGTTTTACGTGCAACGCGATGCGCAAGGTCAGTTAGTGCGCGTGGAAGCCACGGCCTACGCCGAGGCCACGGAAACGCTGCCGGCCGACCACCATGAAATCCAGGCCTGGTATGCCCACGAAGTGGTGGAGACCAGCCTCAAACAGCTCAAGCAGAGCGACCTGGAGATGATTCGGGTACTCGACGACTTGATTCAGGTGCTGACCCAAAAAGGCGTGATCCGCGTCACCGACCTGCCGCCGGCTGCGCAAGCCAAGCTCATGGACCGGACCCAGGCACGTGAGGCGTTGGGCGGGTTGAGCCAGTTGATCGATGATGATGAGACGGGGTTGATTTAACCCCTGACGCCGATCATTCCCACGCTCTGCGTGGGAATGATGAGCGGGCTACTGCCAAGGCTTCGGCTCACCAAACAACTGCCCCTGAACCCCGTACAACCCCATCTCGCGAATCACCGACAACTCCCCTTCGGTCTCGACCCGCTCGGCAATCAACGGCAAATCGATGCTGTGCGCCGCTCGCTGAATCGCCTCGATGAACAGACGCTTGTCGCTCTCCTGATCAATCGCGCGGATGTAACTGCCGTCGATCTTCAGATACGCCAGCCCCAGCCGCGCCAGGTTGCCGATCATGCTGAAGCGCCCACCAAAACGCTGCAGACTCAGCGAGAACCCAAGCTCACGCAAACGCCGCGTCAGCTGCTCCAGTACCGCCTGCTCGGGCAGTTGCTCTTCGCCGATTTCCAGGGTCAGTCGTTCGCCAAGATTCGAATGCTGACGCAGGATATCGAACACTGCGTTCAGCGCCTGCGGGTCCGCCAGTGTCGCCGAAGACAGGTTCAGCGCCAGCGACTCCTCATGGTCGACCATCTGCTCGAGCACCAACTCCAGCATCAAACGGTCCAGTCGCGCGGTCCAGCCGAAACGCTCAAGCCATGGCAAGAAACGCCCGGCGGGAATGGTCTGGTCCTGCTCGTCGAGCAGGCGCGACAGCACTTTGTAATGCAGCACCAACTCTGTGTCGTGGCTGGCCACCACCGGCTGGAAATACAGCTCGAAACGCTGCTGGTTCAGCGCCTGATCCAGCAGGGTGTGCCAGGCGTGGTGATCGTCGCCGCCCCGCGCCGGCGCGCCCTGTTCGAGGCATGCCCAGCTCGGTTCACCCTGGCTTTCTGCCTGGGCCAGTGCCTGATCCGCCAACCCGATCACCGCTTGCGGCGAGTCGCCATGGGCAAACGGCGCCAACCCGATCGAAGCCACCGAAGCCACGTCCGTGGCGCCCGTCGCATGCAGGCTCCCCAAGGCACTTTCGAGATTACTCGCCAGTTGCAGCGCTTCTTCACGCACCAGCCCCGGTGCCAGCACGGCGAATTCCCCGCCACGAATACGCGTCACGAGGTTCTGGGTTTCCGGGTACTTGGCACACTCGCGGGACAACTGCTCGCCGACCGCTTTCAACAATTCATCGGTACGCTGACCGCCCAGCCGCTGGTTCAAACCGGCCAGATCCTTCACCCGCAACAGCAGCAAATAACCGGAGCTGGCCTGCTCCGAGTTGTTCAAACGCGCGTTCAATTGCATTTCGAAATAGCGCCGGTTGGCCAGGCCGGTCAGGTTGTCCTGATAGGACTCGGCCCGCAGCTTTTCACTGCGTTCGGCCTGCTCCTGGAACAGCGCCTTGAGCTTCTCGACCATCTGGTTCATGGCCTGCACCACCCGGCGCAGTTCCGGGGTGCGCGGAAGTTCTGGCAGGCTTAAGAATTCCCGGCGAGCAATGGCATGGGATTGCTTGACCATGTAGTCCAGCGGCTTCAGTTGCCGACGCAGCAACAACGCGCCCAGCACCGCACTCACCGCGCCGCAGAGCAGCAACCAGCCGAGGCTGCCCAACGCGCTCTGCCACAGCTTGGCCAACGCGAACATCGGATGGCTGACCACCTCGACCCGCGCGGCCTGCTCCCAGCCACGGCTGACAATCGCATCGCCACCGGCCGGTTCCAGGCCGATCAGTTTGACAAACCAGTCGGGCACGTTGGTGACCGCGGGGATGCCGCTGCGCTCGACAATCGTCTTGTCGTTGGTCAGATCGACCACGCGGATACTCGCGTAGTAACCGCTGTCGAAGATCGAGCTGACCAGCAACTCGACCATCGCCGGGTCGTCGATGTTCGGCGTCAGGGACAGCGCCAATGCCGTCGCGGCGTCCTGGGCGTGAGAACGCAACTGGTTGACGTACTGGGTGCGAGAGCTTTCCAGACTGACCATGAAGCTGCCGGTGAAGGCGACCACCAGGAACAGACAAATAGCGATCAACAGCTGTTTGAACAAAGACATCTGAGCGCGTGCTCCTAGTTAATCGTCTCGACCGGGAAACCTTCGGCCTGCATTTTCTTCAACACGTCCTGCCAGCGAGACAGGCGTTTGGTGTCTCCGACCTTCTTGTTGCCCTTGGCACCCGGCAGCCACAACCCTTCGGCATTGAAAGAGTAGACCGGCAGCAAATCGGTTCGCTGATTGGCGGGCTTGATTGCATCGATCAGGCTGTCGAGCACCAAAGGCATGGCCTCGGGGCTCGCGTAGTAGGTCAGCACCATGTGCGCGCGGTTCAGGCGCAAAGCCTTGACGTAGGTAATGCGCAGCTTGTCACTGGAGACGCCAAGATGACGCAGACTGAAATACTTGGCGATAGCGTAGTCTTCGCAATCGCCGGCGCCCTTCCACAAGGCTTCGATGGGGGTTTCCCAATAATCGACCTCGTGCCACAGGTCGATGTCTTCTTCGTAGCGCATCTGCCTGTTGAAGAACTGGTTGACCACGTTGAGCTGCTCCAGCTCGCCGACTTGTTTTTGCGTGGCCAGCAACTGCTGCCAGGCATCAATGCGCTGCCGCCCTTCACCCAAAGGCCCGTACAATGCCTGCGCACGACGGCTGATCAGCGAAAAATCCCAGTCGGCATGCAGCCCGCCCAGCATGACGCCGGCCAGCAGCAGTGCGCAGCCTAGCCAGCGCAAAGTCCGAGGGATCGCGAAACGTACCGCCAATGCGAGGCATCCAGATCAGGCAGATGGAAATCTGGCTTGATGGTGAGGGTTAGTCTGCTAAAAGACAATGGCACGGTGAGATCACCGCCAACACGCTAAACTTCGCATTACGGGTGCAATAAAAAGATCGCAGCCTTCGGCAACTCCTGTGCCGAAGTCTGCAGGAGCTGCCGAAGACTGCGCCTTTTGACTGTTTGACAACCCGTCAGGCAGTCACTAGTGTCCATTTGGATCCAAATACTTCAGCCAATCAGGGTGCGTTTGTCGTGACACAGAAGCCCAACCCTCTCAGCAGCATCAAGGTCAACGGGCCGATTCCCGCTCATCTGGCACGCTCGGTGATCGAAGAAACCCTGCGCGCGGCCATTCTCGACGGTCGCATTCCTTGCGGCACCGCCCTGCGTCAGCAAGACCTCGCTGACCTGTTCGGCGTTAGCCGCATGCCGGTGCGCGAAGCCTTGCGCCAGCTTGAAGCGCAAGCGCTGCTCAACGTGATCGCCCATAAAGGCGCGGTGGTCGCACCGTTGGTTCAGGGCGATGCGGCAGAGACCTATGAGTTGCGGATCCTGCTGGAGTCCGAAGCCTTGCGTCGGTCGATCCCCCTGCTTGAAGACGCCGATTTCAAACAGGCTGCACACTACATCGACGAGTTGGAAACGGAACACGACTACACCGAGATCGGCCGGCTCAATCGCCTGTTCCACATGGCGCTTTACAACAAAGCCCCCAACCAGCGGCTGCTGAAGCTGGTCGAAGACGGGTTGAACGAAGAGGAACGCTTCCTGCGATTCAACCTGGAAGCCATGGGCCTGGGCAAACTGTCCCAGGAGGATCACCGAGCGCTGTTGCGGGCCGCCGAGGACCGGGATATCGAGCACTCGGTGATGTTGCTCGAAAACCACCTCAACCGGGGTGTCGAAGTCATTACGCACTACCTCGCAAGCCCTGAGGCGCAGCGCAGGAAAACCTCGAAGTAAACCGCGGTGACAACCCCGAGCGAGCCATTGAACGGCTCGCCGCGATTTCTGGTTGATCCGCCCCTGGACTGCTCGACGAACAAATCTGCTTACAAATCCCCCTTTCGCCCACACCGCGCCGGTGTGCAGCGACTTCATGCCCACTCCCAAAGCCCTGTCACCCACGAGCCCGATAATTGCACCTATCAGATCATGCAGGGGTGATAGCGAGCGCCGTGAATTACGCTCACTCTTGAGCTGCCAACGAATAATGACGGGCGACGCACCGCACCCCGGAGCAGTCACCCGCACCACAAGAACCAACGGAAGGAGTCTTGTCACGGGAAAGGAAGAACCGGCGTCGCTCCCAGCCAACTTCCACCCCCTCAGATCACATCAATGACCCAAGTAGAAAGTTGCTTCGAGTGAGGCATTCACTCTTTATTTGAATTTTGGCTTATATACGCCGAAAGGAGCAACTACGCCCAAATAAAACTTTATATAAAAGTCTTATTGGAACTTGTCGCACTCGAAAAAGTTAAACTTTCAATTAATTAAAAAAACACTTGCCCGACACTTTATTCATGCATTAGTTTTTCTCCGCCGCCCACAAACACCGGGGCCAAGCACTACTCAGCGATTGCATAACCCTAATAAGCATCAATTCAATTGAGGCACCCGCTCGCCAATAGAAAACTTCAAGCAACCGTTACTTATTGATCAACACCCCCTCAACGGTATTCCAGATCACTTATAGGCTCGCTCATGAAACCGACTAAAGATCGTCTTAATCAGAAGAAAGCAGAACTTAGTGCGCACCCGATCTTTTCTGAAATACATTCGTTATCGGTGCTTCAACGCTTCATGGAAACCCATGTGTTCGCAGTGTGGGATTTCATGTCGCTGACCAAACGCCTGCAACAGGAACTGACCTGCGTTCAGCTGCCCTGGCTACCGCCACGAGATCCGCAGGCCGCGCGTCTGATCAACGAGATCGTGCTCGGTGAAGAGTCCGATGATCGTCCCGCCCAAGGTCACTACAGCCATTTCGAGTTGTACCTGGATGCGATGCGCGAAGTCGGTGCAAGCACGGTCGCCGTCGAACGCTTCGTGGCGTTGCAAAAAGAAGGCGTGAGCTACGACGTGGCCTTGCAAAGCGTGGACGTCGACCCGGCGGCCGCACAGTTCGTACGCCACACCTTGCACACCGCGTTGCATGCGCCGGGGCATAGTGTGGCGGCGGCGTTTCTGCACGGCCGCGAGAGTGTCATCCCGCAGATGTTCCAGCGGATTCTCGACGACTGGGGCATTGGCATCGAACAAGCGCCGACCTTCCGTTACTACCTGGAACGGCACATCGAAGTCGACTCCGAAGACCACGGCCCGGCGGCGGAAAAACTCCTCGCACGCCTGGTCAATGGCGATCCGCAGCGCGAAGAAGACGTATACGCCAGCGCCATCGCCGCCGTGGAAAGTCGCATCGCGCTGTGGGACGGCTTGCGCCTGAGCATGAGCGAACCGGTTGCCGAGGTGAACGCATGAACGCCGCCGACTACCAATCCTTCGCCGACGCCTGGGAAAGCCGCGCAACCATTCGCACCCGCCCCCGGCGTGTGCTGGAGAACGACGACAAGCTGATCTATCCGCTGAGCCGCCAGCCGCTGGTGCTGAGCGAAACCTTCCTGCGCGAATGCCCGGAACAACGGGATTTCGCCCTGGTACAGACGCTCTACAAGTTCATCAATGACGTGGTGATTTTCGAAACCGAGATCGTCGACAAGACCGCCCGCAGCATCGCTAAAAACCGCTTCAGCGTGGCGTTCCCGTTCGCCTGTCGCTACGACGCCATGACCGTGGTGGTGGACGAGGATTACCACGCCCTGGTGGCCATGGACTTCATGCAGCAGACCGTCGCCATGACCGGCATCACCCCCATCGAACTGCCGGATGAAATCGAACTGAGCCGTGCCATCCCGGCGGCCGTGGCCCTCGCACCGGAGCACCTGCGCAGTGCCGTGGAACTGATCTGCGTGGCCATCGCCGAGAACACCGTGACCGGCGATGTGGCGGCGTTCGCCAAGGACGACACGGTCAAGCAATCGATCAAAGGCCTGATGGCCGACCACTTGCTGGACGAGGGCCGTCATTCCGGGTTCTGGTCGCGGTTGGTGCGCATCTACTGGCACACCGCAAGCGAAGACGATCGCCAGTGCATCGCGCACATCCTGCCGGTGTTCATCGGCCATTACCTGACCAACGACATCCAGAAGTCCTTCGACTTCCGCCTGATCGACGCCTTGCAGATCAGCGACGCAGCACGTCAGGCCCTCAAGAGCGAAATGTCGGGGCTGGCCTTCCCGATCAATCGCCATCACCCGCTGGTCGCCAACATCGTGCGGTTTTTTCGCAGCAGTTCGCTGCTCGATTCACCGTGCGTGCAAAGCGCCCTGAGCGACTACCTGGTTTAACGAGGAGAACATCATGAGACGTCTCGATATTTTGCTCATCGGGCAAAGCCAGGCCCTGACCGAACTGGCGCTGGAGCTCGAACAACACGGTCATTCACTGGCGCGACTTGCGAATGTGGAAGAACCACCGCCAGGCCTATTTGATTTGCTGATCGACGATGCGAGCCTGCCATTTCGGGACTTCGGCAATGCGCCGCACCTGATGCTGCAAGTGGGTGTCGGGGTGTCGGGAACTAGCGGGCTGCCACCGCTGGACCTGCTGTGCACGTACAACTCGACGCCGTTGAGTCGCGTGCCGGTCGCCGAAGAGTTGTCCGGCAACGGCCAGGCATTGCGCCTGCGAGCGGTGGCCGAGCTGGTCGATCATGTGGCGCTGCTGGTCAGCCGCTTCTCCCGGGATGCCGACTATTTCCTGCAGGCCGAGCCGACGATTTCCGCGCACTTCGAACAGGTGGAAAACCTGCTGTTTTTAGAGCACCTGGCCTTCGTCCACCGTCTCAACAACACGGCAGAACCACGACTTCTGCAACTTGGGCAGATCCCGATGATCGAGCGGCTTGAACAGCGCTTTATTCAGTCTGCCGAGCGTGCGGCGCTGAACATCGCCGGCACGTCGCTGACCTATCGAGAACTGCACGCCCACAGCCGCGCCATCCAACAGCGATTGCAACCGTTGCTCGATCAGCATCAAGGGCCTCTGGTGGTCGGAGTTTGCCTGCCAAAATGCAGTGCGTTGTATGCGGGGATTCTGGCGATCCTCGGCAGCGGTGCGGTGTACCTGCCGCTGGAGCCGAGCCACCCGCTGCAACGTCAGCAGTACATTCTGGAAAACGCTGGAGCGGTGTTGTTGCTGCATGACGGAGAGCATCCACTCAGCGAGACGATGCCGGGGCTGGACATCAGCCGTATCGACAGCGGCGACGTGAACCTCGATCAACCCTTGATGCGCCAACGCCCCGATCTCGACGCGCCATGCATGGCGCTCTACACCTCGGGCACCACAGGTCACCCCAAAGGCGTGCTGCTCAGCCAGGCCAACCTCGCGCACTTCACCGCGTGGTACGCCGACTACGTGCAGCTGACCGAACAGAGCCGGGCGTTGCAGTTTTCATCGTTGAGTTTCGACTCGTCATTGATCGATATCTTCCCGACCCTGCTGCAGGGTGCAGAGCTGATCGTGCCCAACGAGGACCAACGTCGCGACCCGCTGCAACTGGTCGAGCTGATCCGCCACCAACAACTCAGCCATGCCTTTTTGCCGCCAGCCTTGCTGAGCATCCTGCCGCTGGATCAGTTGCAGGTCCTCGATCATGTGATGACCGGCGGCGATGTCTGCGAACCCTACGTAGTTCAGCAACTGACCCGCCAAGGCAATCTCTACAACCTCTATGGCCCGACCGAAGCCACGGTGCTGATCACCGCGCGGCAACTGCGTACCGGCGACAGCAACCGGACCCTCGGTGCACCGATTGCCAACAGTCAGGTGCTGATCCTCGATGAGGATTTGCAACCGGTGACCGAGCAAACCGTCGGTGAGTTGTACATCGTCGGCCCGGGGGTGTGCCTGGGTTACCTGAACAATCCGCAGCAGACTGCCGAACGCTATCTGAACCTGCACCTGCCGAACGGCCAGAGCCTGCGCGCCTACCGCTCCGGCGACATGGCCAAGTGGACCGCCGACGGTATCGAGCTGTGCGGACGGCGAGACAATCAGGTGAAGATTCGCGGCTTTCGGGTCGAGCCGGAAGAGATCGAACGCTGCCTGCGCGACAGCCAGCTATACCGTCAGGTGGCGGTGGTCATCGATTGTCATCGACGGATTCTGGCCTTTCTCGCGCAACCCCAGGAAGCGCAACCCGGTGCCGCTCGCGAAGCCTTGAAAGCCCATGCGATGCAGTTTCTGCCGGACTACATGCAGCCGATCGCCTGGACTGAACTGGCGAGCATGCCGTTCGCCAGCAACGGCAAGGTCGACCGCAAAGCGCTGCTGGAATTGCCCGTCAACGTGACCGAAAACAGCCCACGGTGTTTGCCCGCCAGCGCCGATGAAGCGCTGTTGTTGGAAATCTGGGCTGAGCTGCTGGAGCTACCCGCCAGCGACATTTCCACCGACGAAAGCTTCTTCAACCTCGGTGGGCACTCGATCCTGCTGTCGCGCATGCTCCTGCGTTTGCGTGAGGAGTTCGGCCGCAGTATCTCGATCAACCGCTTCATCGAACTGCCGACGATTGCGAAGCTGGCGACGTTGGTGCGCGGCTCCGGGACCGAGGAAGTGTTGAGTGAAAAAGCCCTGGCCGATGCCTTCCGTGAACTGGACATCGAGCCGCTGCCGATCAGCCGAATGGGCGATGTGCACAAGGTGATCGTCACCGGGGCCAACAGCTTTGTCGGTGTGCATATCGTCGAAGCGCTGCTGGCCTGGGGCGCCAGCGAAGTGGCGTGCCTGGTGCGCGATGGCGGTGGGCAATCGGCGGCGCAACGCTTTGCGGATGCGTTGCGGGAAAACCGCCTGGAGCATCTGGACCTGAGCCGGGTGCAGGTTTACGCGGCAGACATCACTCGCCCGCAACTGGGGCTCAGCGAAGCGGTTTACGAACGGCTGGATCGAGAGTTCGGCGCACTGGTGCACAACGCCGCCAACGTCAATCACGTCCTCGATTACGAGTCGTTGGCGCAGGATAACGTCGAACCGATTTTCGAGTGTCTGCGCCTGTGTGAAGGACGCAGCAAGAAGATCTTCAACTTCGTCTCGACGCTCTCGGCGTCCAGCACGATTTCCGACGATGGCCGGGTGCTGGAGTTGCCCGCCGCGCAGACACCGCCGATCTACATCAAGAACGGCTACAACCTGTCCAAATGGGTCGGCGAGCGGATCCTCGAAAGGGCGCGGGAGCGTGGGGTTCGGGTCAATCTTTATCGCCCCGGCAATATCAGTTTCAACAGCCTCACCGGCGTCTGCCAGCCACACAAGAATCGCCTGATGCTGATGCTCAAGGGCTCGATCCAGCTCGGTCAGGTACCGGAGTTCGCACTGAATTTCGACTTGATGCCGGTGGATTTTCTCGCCCGTTTCATCGCCTTCCATGCCAGCCGTTACCAGGCCGAAAAAGCGGTGTTCAACCTGCACAACCCCGAACCCCTGAGCTGGGACACCTACGTGGCTTCCTTTCGCGAAGCCGGTCGGGAGTTCTCGATGGTCAGCGTCGCCGACTGGCAGCAGCAATTGGGCCGGGTCGACAGTGATAACGCGCTGTTTGGCGTGCTGGGTTTCTACCTCAACGGCTTCGAGGAAGACATCGGCGACATCTCGATGATCGGCCACGACAACGCCCAGGCCGGTGTACGGCAGATGGGCGCGCACTACCCGGAAAAATCCCCGGCGCTGCTGCGACGCGGCTGCGACTACCTCAAAGAAATCAACTTCATCTGATTCACCCTAACCCCGCACGGAGCAAAAAACATGAATACTCTGCAACCCGATACCCTGATCAAAAACCCTCAAGGCTGCCACGTTGTGTCTTCGGTGGAAGTACCGGCCGACGCGGCGCAAGTCTGGGCAGTGGTCGGCAATTTTGCCGGCTTCGACCGATTCATTCCGGCGCTGTCGCACATCGAGATGACCGGCGAAGGTGTGTCGTCGCTGCGCAAGAAGTTCTTTAAGGACGGCAACCTGGTGGTCGAGCAGCTCAACTCCCGCAACGACCAGGCGCTGAACATGACCTGGACCACGATCTACAACACCTTGGGCGTGGCCAATTTGTGGGCAGCGATGAGTGTGGAATCCCTGGGTACAGACAAGTCGCGGGCGACCTGGACGATCATTGCCGAGCCGGCCCAGGGCGGCGCCGAGGCCCTGCCAGGGTTCAAGCAGTTCGTTCAGGGGTTTGCCGATGATGCGATGGGGAATGTGGTGAAGCTGTTTGTGTAGCACTTCGGTTCAGCGGTGACTGATCTACCGCTATCGCAGGCAAGCCTCGCTTCTACAGGTTAGCTCTTGTAGGAGCGAGGCTTTCACGCGAAGAACGATAACGCGATCCTACTGACCTCAATCAGATCTTGAAGCTATCAACCAGTTGCTTCAAACGATTGGCCTGCTGGGACAGCGCATCACAATCCTTCAATGTTTCATTGAGGTTGGCCACGCTCTGCTGGTTCAGCAGGTTGATCTGGTTGACGTCGACGTTGAGGGTTTCGACCACGGCCGTCTGCTCTTCGGTCGCCGCGGCCACCGATTGGTTCATGCCGTCGATTTCGCCGATGCGCTGGGTCACGCTGACCAGTCGCAGGCCGGCCTGGTTCGCTACTTCGACGCTCTGCTCGCTGGACACCTGACTGGCGTTCATCGTAGTCACCGCCTCGCGAGAACCGATCTGCAGCGAGCTGATCATCTTGTGGATCTCTTCCGCCGACTCCTGGGTGCGATGAGCCAGGTTGCGCACCTCATCCGCCACTACCGCAAAACCACGACCGGCCTCACCGGCACGGGCCGCTTCGATGGCCGCGTTGAGCGCCAACAAATTGGTCTGCTGGGAGATGCCTTTGATCACATCCAGAATGTGGCCGATGTTGTCGGTGCTCGCGTTCAGGGTTTCGATCTGCGTGCAGGACAGGCTGATTTTCTGCGACAGCTCGGTCATGGCCTGGATGGTTTGTTCCACCACCTGACGGCCGTCATCGGCCTGCTCGCTCGCGCCGCTGGCGTGTTGCGAAGCATCAGCGGCATTGCGGGCGATTTCCTGGGTGGCGGCGCCCAATTGGTTGATCGCCGCGGCCACGCTGTTGGTGCGGGCGCTTTGTTCGTCGGAGCCGATGATAGAAGCGTTAGACGATGCCATCACCCGTTGCGACAGATCATGAACCTGGCGGGTCGCCGAGGACACTTCGCAAATCGATGCGTGAATCCGCTCCACGAACTGGTTGAAGGATCCACCCAACTCGCCGAACTCGTCTTTACTTTCTACGACCAGACGACGGGTCAGGTCGCCCTCGCCCTGAGCGATGTCCTGCATCGCACGGCCCATCGTGGTCAGCGGACGCATCAGCACGTTGATCAGCAAGCTCAGCAGCACGGCAATGGCCGTCACAGCGATGAACATCGCGATCAGCGCCGAGGTGCGGAACTGGCTCAGTGGTGCATAGGCCTTGGCCTTGTCGATCGATAGACCAACGTACCACTCGGCATTCGGCAAACCGCTCACCGGTGTGAACGAGAGGATGCGGTCCTGCTTGTTCAGTACGACTTCCTGGATGCCTTTCTCGATGCGAACACTGGAACCCGGATAGATGTCTTTCAGGTTCTTCATCACTTGGTCTTTGTCCGGACTGACGATCACCTGACCGTCGGCACTGACCAGGAATGCGTGACCGATACCACCGAAGTCCACCGAGTTGATGATTTTCACCAGGGTTTCCAGGCTCAGGTCACCGCCGACCACGCCCAGCAGTTCGCTGTTCTTTTTCACCGGTATGGCAACGGTCACCACCAGCCCGCCGACCGCAGCCATATAAGGCGGGGTCAGCATGGTCTTGTCGGCGACCACGGCTTGTTTGTACCAGGGGCGCTGACGCGGGTCGTAGCCGTCCGGCATCTTCGCGTCAGGGCGCTGGGTGAACAGACCATTGGCCTGCCCGACGTAGGTGAACTGGAAGTTCGAGGTGAGGGCCGGTTGATCGACCAGCCCTGGCAAGTCAGCGTTGGCACCCTGATGGGCGACGTTCTGCGCGAGGTTTTCCAGGACCAGCACGCGGCCGCTCATCCAGTTCTGCACGCTGCTGGCAGTCAGGTCGCCTGCTTGCTCAACGGAGGACTCGATGTTTTGCCGAATGGTGTTTCGTTGCAGATAGTCGTTGTACAAAGTGAACAACGCAAACGCCAACACCACGACGCCTGAAGCGGCCAGCAGGATTTTATGGCTGAACTTGAGATTCATTTCATGGGACTTCTTATGCCAAAAGTGGGGATGCGTTCCGGGTTGCAACATTCCATGTAACAGCGCAGACGGCATTCTGAAGCCGCTCTACTTTGGTGCACGCATGTCTCACCAGTCTTTCGGCACGAGCGGGAGAAAACTTAAGGATTTGTACAAAACTCGTCAGATAACCGCCGAACGGCGTGCTAGAAGGGACGGATTATTGGGCTTACCGCACGTCATGATCGCGGTGTTGGGTGTTTTGGCTGTGGTGTAACGATGAGGGGGGGTCTATATCTGATGCTACTGGCTCGAAGGAGTAGCGAGACACGCAGACCTGGATTTGACCCGCTTCAGACTTAGACTTCTATAAGCCCAGAAAGACAAAACCCCTGTCTGCATAAGCAGACAGGGGTTTCGGAATTTAATCTTGACGATGACCTACTCTCACATGGGGAAACCCCACACTACCATCGGCGATGCATCGTTTCACTTCTGAGTTCGGGATGGGATCAGGTGGTTCCAATGCTCTATGGTCGTCAAGAAATTCTGTGACCAGCCCGTTACAGCGGTAACGTGCCAGCAAAATTGGTGACTTCTACTAAAACAAAACCCCTACCTGCATACGCAGATAGGGGTTTCGGAATTTAATCTTGACGATGACCTACTCTCACATGGGGAAACCCCACACTACCATCGGCGATGCATCGTTTCACTTCTGAGTTCGGGATGGGATCAGGTGGTTCCAATGCTCTATGGTCGTCAAGAAATTCGGGTACCGAACCGTCTTTCGACGCTTCAGCAAATTGGGTATGCGATAGTTTCTGCGGTTTTTGTGAATGCTTGCGAACTTTCGGTTCATTGCGTCTTCACACACCGCAATCTGGTGTCCTTTCGGATCAGCAAATTGCTTGGGTGTTATATGGTCAAGCCTCACGGGCAATTAGTATTGGTTAGCTCAACGCCTCACAGCGCTTACACACCCAACCTATCAACGTCGTAGTCTTCGACGGCCCTTCAGGGGACTCAAGGTCCCAGTGAGATCTCATCTTGAGGCTAGTTTCCCGCTTAGATGCTTTCAGCGGTTATCTATTCCGAACATAGCTACCCGGCAATGCCACTGGCGTGACAACCGGAACACCAGAGGTTCGTCCACTCCGGTCCTCTCGTACTAGGAGCAGCCCCTCTCAAATCTCAAACGTCCACGGCAGATAGGGACCGAACTGTCTCACGACGTTCTAAACCCAGCTCGCGTACCACTTTAAATGGCGAACAGCCATACCCTTGGGACCGGCTTCAGCCCCAGGATGTGATGAGCCGACATCGAGGTGCCAAACACCGCCGTCGATATGAACTCTTGGGCGGTATCAGCCTGTTATCCCCGGAGTACCTTTTATCCGTTGAGCGATGGCCCTTCCATACAGAACCACCGGATCACTAAGACCTACTTTCGTACCTGCTCGACGTGTCTGTCTCGCAGTCAAGCGCGCTTTTGCCTTTATACTCTACGACCGATTTCCGACCGGTCTGAGCGCACCTTCGTACTCCTCCGTTACTCTTTAGGAGGAGACCGCCCCAGTCAAACTACCCACCATACACTGTCCTCGATCCGGATAACGGACCTGAGTTAGAACCTCAAAGTTGCCAGGGTGGTATTTCAAGGATGGCTCCACGCGAACTGGCGTCCACGCTTCAAAGCCTCCCACCTATCCTACACAAGCAAATTCAAAGTCCAGTGCAAAGCTATAGTAAAGGTTCACGGGGTCTTTCCGTCTAGCCGCGGATACACTGCATCTTCACAGCGATTTCAATTTCACTGAGTCTCGGGTGGAGACAGCGCCGCCATCGTTACGCCATTCGTGCAGGTCGGAACTTACCCGACAAGGAATTTCGCTACCTTAGGACCGTTATAGTTACGGCCGCCGTTTACCGGGGCTTCGATCAAGAGCTTCGCGTTAGCTAACCCCATCAATTAACCTTCCGGCACCGGGCAGGCGTCACACCCTATACGTCCACTTTCGTGTTTGCAGAGTGCTGTGTTTTTAATAAACAGTCGCAGCGGCCTGGTATCTTCGACCGGCGTGGGCTTACGCAGCAAGTGCTTCACCCTCACCGGCGCACCTTCTCCCGAAGTTACGGTGCCATTTTGCCTAGTTCCTTCACCCGAGTTCTCTCAAGCGCCTTGGTATTCTCTACCCAACCACCTGTGTCGGTTTGGGGTACGGTTCCTGGTTACCTGAAGCTTAGAAGCTTTTCTTGGAAGCATGGCATCAACCACTTCGTGTTCTAAAAGAACACTCGTCATCAGCTCTCGGCCTTAGAATCCCGGATTTACCTAAGATTCCAGCCTACCACCTTAAACTTGGACAACCAACGCCAAGCTGGCCTAGCCTTCTCCGTCCCTCCATCGCAATAACCAGAAGTACAGGAATATTAACCTGTTTTCCATCGACTACGCTTTTCAGCCTCGCCTTAGGGACCGACTAACCCTGCGTCGATTAACGTTGCGCAGGAAACCTTGGTCTTTCGGCGTGGGTGTTTTTCACACCCATTGTCGTTACTCATGTCAGCATTCGCACTTCTGATACCTCCAGCAAGCTTCTCAACTCACCTTCACAGGCTTACAGAACGCTCCTCTACCGCATCACCTAAGTGATACCCGTAGCTTCGGTGTATGGTTTGAGCCCCGTTACATCTTCCGCGCAGGCCGACTCGACTAGTGAGCTATTACGCTTTCTTTAAAGGGTGGCTGCTTCTAAGCCAACCTCCTAGCTGTCTAAGCCTTCCCACATCGTTTCCCACTTAACCATAACTTTGGGACCTTAGCTGACGGTCTGGGTTGTTTCCCTTTTCACGACGGACGTTAGCACCCGCCGTGTGTCTCCCATGCTCGGCACTTGTAGGTATTCGGAGTTTGCATCGGTTTGGTAAGTCGGGATGACCCCCTAGCCGAAACAGTGCTCTACCCCCTACAGTGATACATGAGGCGCTACCTAAATAGCTTTCGAGGAGAACCAGCTATCTCCGAGCTTGATTAGCCTTTCACTCCGATCCACAGGTCATCCGCTAACTTTTCAACGGTAGTCGGTTCGGTCCTCCAGTCAGTGTTACCTAACCTTCAACCTGCCCATGGATAGATCGCCCGGTTTCGGGTCTATTCCCAGCGACTAGACGCCCTATTAAGACTCGCTTTCGCTACGCCTCCCCTATTCGGTTAAGCTCGCCACTGAAAATAAGTCGCTGACCCATTATACAAAAGGTACGCAGTCACCCAACAAAGTGGGCTCCCACTGCTTGTACGCATACGGTTTCAGGATCTATTTCACTCCCCTCTCCGGGGTTCTTTTCGCCTTTCCCTCACGGTACTAGTTCACTATCGGTCAGTCAGTAGTATTTAGCCTTGGAGGATGGTCCCCCCATATTCAGACAAAGTTTCTCGTGCTCCGTCCTACTCGATTTCATTGACAAGAGATTTTCGCGTACAGGGCTATCACCCACTATGGCCGCACTTTCCAGAGCGTTCCGCTAATCTCAAATCAACTTAAGGGCTAGTCCCCGTTCGCTCGCCACTACTAAGGGAATCTCGGTTGATTTCTTTTCCTCAGGGTACTTAGATGTTTCAGTTCCCCTGGTTCGCCTCTTGCACCTATGTATTCAGTACAAGATAACCATCTTATGATGGCTGGGTTCCCCCATTCAGACATCTCCGGATCAAAGTCTGTTTGCCGACTCCCCGAAGCTTTTCGCAGGCTACCACGTCTTTCATCGCCTCTGACTGCCAAGGCATCCACCGTATGCGCTTCTTCACTTGACCATATAACCCCAAGCAATCTGGTTATACTGTGAAGACGACATTCGCCGAAAATTCGCATGCTCAATTAAGAACAACTCACAAATTTTACCTTAGCCTGATCCGTTACCAGTGAAAGTAACGTTCAGTCTATCTTTCTATCACATACCCAAATTTTTAAAGAACGATCTAATCAAAAGACTAGAAATCAATATTCACAACGGAATATTCATTTCTAAGCTTTAACGATTCAAGGCCACCTCACATGGTCAGCCTATCGTCTTCTTCAATGAATCAAGCAATTCGTGTGGGAACTTATGGAGCAGCTGATGTCGTCGATTAAGGAGGTGATCCAGCCGCAGGTTCCCCTACGGCTACCTTGTTACGACTTCACCCCAGTCATGAATCACACCGTGGTAACCGTCCCCCCGAAGGTTAGACTAGCTACTTCTGGTGCAACCCACTCCCATGGTGTGACGGGCGGTGTGTACAAGGCCCGGGAACGTATTCACCGCGACATTCTGATTCGCGATTACTAGCGATTCCGACTTCACGCAGTCGAGTTGCAGACTGCGATCCGGACTACGATCGGTTTTATGGGATTAGCTCCACCTCGCGGCTTGGCAACCCTCTGTACCGACCATTGTAGCACGTGTGTAGCCCAGGCCGTAAGGGCCATGATGACTTGACGTCATCCCCACCTTCCTCCGGTTTGTCACCGGCAGTCTCCTTAGAGTGCCCACCATTACGTGCTGGTAACTAAGGACAAGGGTTGCGCTCGTTACGGGACTTAACCCAACATCTCACGACACGAGCTGACGACAGCCATGCAGCACCTGTCTCAATGTTCCCGAAGGCACCAATCCATCTCTGGAAAGTTCATTGGATGTCAAGGCCTGGTAAGGTTCTTCGCGTTGCTTCGAATTAAACCACATGCTCCACCGCTTGTGCGGGCCCCCGTCAATTCATTTGAGTTTTAACCTTGCGGCCGTACTCCCCAGGCGGTCAACTTAATGCGTTAGCTGCGCCACTAAGAGCTCAAGGCTCCCAACGGCTAGTTGACATCGTTTACGGCGTGGACTACCAGGGTATCTAATCCTGTTTGCTCCCCACGCTTTCGCACCTCAGTGTCAGTATCAGTCCAGGTGGTCGCCTTCGCCACTGGTGTTCCTTCCTATATCTACGCATTTCACCGCTACACAGGAAATTCCACCACCCTCTACCATACTCTAGCTCGACAGTTTTGAATGCAGTTCCCAGGTTGAGCCCGGGGATTTCACATCCAACTTAACGAACCACCTACGCGCGCTTTACGCCCAGTAATTCCGATTAACGCTTGCACCCTCTGTATTACCGCGGCTGCTGGCACAGAGTTAGCCGGTGCTTATTCTGTCGGTAACGTCAAAACAATTACGTATTAGGTAACTGCCCTTCCTCCCAACTTAAAGTGCTTTACAATCCGAAGACCTTCTTCACACACGCGGCATGGCTGGATCAGGCTTTCGCCCATTGTCCAATATTCCCCACTGCTGCCTCCCGTAGGAGTCTGGACCGTGTCTCAGTTCCAGTGTGACTGATCATCCTCTCAGACCAGTTACGGATCGTCGCCTTGGTGAGCCATTACCTCACCAACTAGCTAATCCGACCTAGGCTCATCTGATAGCGCAAGGCCCGAAGGTCCCCTGCTTTCTCCCGTAGGACGTATGCGGTATTAGCGTTCGTTTCCGAACGTTATCCCCCACTACCAGGCAGATTCCTAGGCATTACTCACCCGTCCGCCGCTCGCCACCAGGTACAAGTACCCGTGCTGCCGCTCGACTTGCATGTGTTAGGCCTGCCGCCAGCGTTCAATCTGAGCCATGATCAAACTCTTCAGTTCAAACATCTTTGGGTTTTTAAGAAACCCTAAACTTGGCTCAGCAATCGTTGGTTACATCTTTGATTTCTCGCGGAGTAACTTGTGATGCTGATAATCTTGTTGACTATCAGTCTGACTCCACAAGCACCCACACGAATTGCTTGATTCAGTTGTTAAAGAGCGGTTGGTTAAGAGCTTTCGTCTCAACCGAGGCGCGCATTCTACAGCAGCCTCTGTTGCTGTCAAGCGGTTATTTTCAGAAGTTTTCAAAGTTTCCTTTGCAACTTCAACCACTTGCGCTTCCGATCTCTCGTTAGCGGGAGGCGAATTCTACAGCGTTAGTCGCTGCTGTCAACACCTCTTTTTCTCCGCTTTCGACCGAGAAGATCGAACCGTCAATAAGGCGACAATACCCTGCCTTACCAACTCCTTCTGGCTTCGATGAACTGAAGCGTAACCGCTGTCAAAAACTGCGTAACTCATTGTTTACCAAGGAGTTTTCCGTTTCGACTGCGCCGGAAGTGGGGCGAATTATAGACGTCCAGAATCTGCCGTCAACCTCTAATTTGGCTTTTCTATCAATAGCTTGCAGAAAGCCGGCAAACCGCCCGTTTTCCTTCTATAGAGGAGAGCAAAACCACTCCCTCTATATAGAAGAGGACTTCAGAGCACCCCCGCCTCTTTGAAAGCAGCGACTGCACCGGCATCCAGACCCAATACCCGCTGCAAAACCTCCAGTGTGTGCTCACCCAATAAAGGAGGTGCGCTACGGTACTCCACTGGCGTCTCGGACAGGCGTATCGGGCTCGCAACTTGAGGTACGATCCCGGCCAAAGCATGAGGCAGCTCAATAGCCAACCCTCGAGCCTGAACCTGAGGGTCGGCAAACACCTGGGCCAAATCATTGATCGGCCCACACGGCACGCCTGCCTGCTCCAACTGCGTCACCCATTCAGCAGTGGTCTTGAACACGGTCGCCTGGCGGATCAGCGGGATCAGCACCGCCCGATTTGCCACCCTTAACTTATTGGTCGCAAAACGCGGATCATCCGCCCACTGCGGCTGCCCGGCCACCTCCGCAAATTTGCGGAACTGCCCATCATTACCCACGGTAAGGATGAAGTCGCCATCGGCTGTAGGGAAGTCCTGATAAGGCACGATATTCGGATGGGCGTTGCCCAGGCGCTTAGGCGCAATGCCCGTAGTCAGGTAGTTCATCGCCTGGTTCGCCAGACACGCCACCTGAACGTCCAGCAATGCCATATCAATGTGCTGACCGCTGCCACCATGATCCCGATGAGCCAGCGCAGCCAGGATCGCTACCGTTGAATAGAGTCCAGTCAGAATGTCTGTCAGCGCCACGCCAACTTTCACCGGGCCTGCACCTTCATCTCCTTCGGGGCGACCGGTCAAACTCATCAGACCGCCCAAGCCCTGGATCATGAAGTCATAACCCGCACGCTTGGCATACGGGCCGGTCTGACCGAACCCGGTGATCGAGCAATAGATCAGCTTCGGATTGGCCACCTTTAGCGACTCGTAGTCCAGCCCATATGCCGCAAGACCACCGACCTTGAAGTTCTCGATGAGGATATCCGACTTCGCCGCCAACTCACGCACCAGCCGCTGCCCCTCTGGTCGCGTGAAGTCGATGGTCACCGATTGCTTGTTGCGGTTGGCGGACAAGTAATAGGCCGCTTCGCTGGTGTTCTCGCCATAAGCGTCCTTAAGGAACGGAGGCCCCCAGGCACGCGTGTCATCGCCATTACCCGGGCGCTCGACCTTGATGACGTCAGCGCCAAGGTCCGCAAGGATCTGCCCGGCCCAAGGCCCGGCGAGCACCCGCGACAAATCCAGTACCCGTAGATGCGAAAGCGCGCCCATGGCCGTTCTCCTATTAATAGAACGCCTGGAGGCCGGTCTGCGCGCGACCGAGGATCAGCGCATGGACGTCATGCGTACCTTCATAGGTATTCACCACTTCCAGGTTGACCAGGTGGCGAGCCACACCGAACTCATCGGAGATACCGTTGCCACCCAGCATGTCGCGCGCCATGCGGGCGATGTCGAGGGACTTGCCGCAGGAGTTGCGCTTCATCATCGAAGTGATCTCGACCGCAGCAGTACCTTCATCTTTCATTCGTCCCAGACGCAGGCAGCCTTGCAGCGCCAGAGTGATTTCGGTCTGCATGTCGGCCAGCTTCTTCTGAATCAACTGAGTGGCCGCCAATGGACGACCAAATTGCTGACGATCCAGGGTGTACTGGCGAGCGGTGTGCCAGCAGAACTCGGCAGCGCCCAGTGCACCCCAGGAAATACCGTAACGCGCCGAGTTAAGGCAGGTAAAAGGGCCTTTCAAGCCACGGACATCCGGGAAAATGTTCTCTTCAGGAACAAACACGTTGTCCATGACGATCTCGCCGGTGATGGATGCTCGCAAGCCGACCTTGCCGTGTATCGCCGGAGCGCTCAGACCTTTCCAGCCCTTCTCCAGCACAAAGCCACGAATGTCACCCGCATCGTCCTTAGCCCAAACCACGAATACATCAGCGATCGGACTGTTGGTGATCCACATCTTGCTGCCGGTGAGGCTGTAGCCACCTTCCACTTTGCGTGCACGCGTAATCATCGCGCCCGGGTCGGAGCCGTGGCTGGGCTCGGTCAGACCGAAGCAACCAATCCATTCACCCGTGGCCAGCTTCGGCAGGTATTTCTGCTTCTGTGCTTCGGTGCCGAATTCATTGATCGGAACCATGACCAGCGAAGACTGCACACTCATCATCGAGCGATAGCCGGAGTCGACACGCTCGACCTCACGGGCAATCAGGCCGTAGCTGACATAGTTCAGGCCGCTGCCACCGTATTGCTCAGGGATGGTCGCACCCAGCAGACCCACCTCACCCATCTCACGGAAGATCGCCGGGTCAGTCTTCTCATGACGGAAAGCTTCGAGAACACGCGGTGCGAGCTTCTGCTGAGCAAACTGCTCGGCCGTGTCGCGAATCATGCGTTCTTCTTCAGTGAGCTGTTGATCCAGCAACAGGGGATCGATCCAGTTGAAGCTAGCTTTACCGCCCATGAGTGAGTCCTCTCGAATCGGGTCAAATAACGTGGATTGATCCTAGGCCGGGTTCGGCGTCCCGGCAAACGAGGTTTTCGCATACTGTTGTGCTAATTTCTCACTTCGAAACGTTGCAAAATCGCCTTTATGCAATGCATTAGTGAGGTTGACGTACATGCGCAGGAAGATCCCCAGCACAACAGCCCTGATCAGCTTTGAAGCGGCAGCGCGCCACGAGAGCTTTACCAAGGCTGCCCAGGAGCTTTCTCTCACTCAGGGAGCGATTTGCCGACAGATAGCCAGCCTCGAGGAGTTCCTCAATGTCGAGCTGTTCCGGCGTTCACGGCGCGGAGTGAAGCTGACAGAAGCCGGGCTTTCCTACAGCCGCAGGGTGGCCACCCAACTCGACGCGGTTGAACGGGACACCTTGTCAGTGATGGGCCAGCAAGGCGCCAACTCGATCGAACTGGCGGTGGTTCCGACCTTCGGCACTCAGTGGCTGCTGCCACGACTCAAGGATTTCCAGCACAAACACCCGGAGGTGACGGTCAACCTCACCAACCGTACGCGCCCCTTCCTGTTTGCCGACACCGACTTCGATGCCGCCATTTATTTCGGCGACGCGGACTGGCCAGGTACCGAATCCCACAGGTTAATGGGCGAGAACCCGATGCCGGTGTGCAGCCCCACGCTGCTGGGCCAAAAAACCAACCTGAGCCCCGGTGAAATCGCCGAGCTGCCCTTGCTGCAACAGACCACTCGCCCTTATGCCTGGCGCCAATGGTTCAACTCCCAGAACCTGAATATCCCGCGAGACATGACAGGGCCGCGTTACGAGCTATTCTCCATGCTCGCCCAGGCAGCGATGCATGACATGGGGATCGCGCTGATTCCGCCATTCCTGATTCAGCGCGAATTGGCAGAGAAGCGTCTGGTCATTGCCAATACCCAAGCACTATCGAGCATCAAGGCCTACTACCTGATGATTCCTGATCGAAAGGTCGAATCAGCCTCTTTAAAGGCATTTCGCGATTGGCTGGTGAATCAGGCACACAGCTACAACCTAGAAGGATAAAGGCTCATAGCCATTAGCTGACCGCGTAGTCAGCAAAACAAAAGCACTACAGATATAAGTATTTGTCGCATATTGACAGACTGTACCGACAAACAGCACAAACGTCCCACAAGCGTTTGAGTACGTGGCTTTGAGCCTCTATTGGCAGGCAATGACAACCTATTCACCGTGCGGATGTGTAAATTCTTGAATTTTGGCAAAAATCCTTAGAAGCCACGGCCTGCAAGGGATTTAACGGAAAGGTGCGACATTCGGTCACGGGGTGACTTGTAGTTAATTTTCCGTCACCCGTCATAATCCCTTGAAGGGCACAAAGTTCGCCTGCAAAATGCCGCGCCCCGCCCTGATTTGGTGGGGTCGTGCTGATCGGCCGCCCCAGCCGCACCATCCGAAGTGCCTGGGTTTACTCAATAAGATCACGCAGGAGATTTGACGTGCACATTGGTGTTCCTCTCGAAACCCAGACGGGTGAAACACGGGTTGCTGCAACCCCGGAAACCATCAAGAAGCTGATCGGCCAGGGTCATAAGGTCACTGTACAAAGCGGCGCCGGCATTAACGCCAGCGTTGTCGACAGTGCTTATGAAGCGGCAGGCGCAACCATTGGCAGCGCCAACGATGCGTTTGGTGCCGAGCTGATTCTCAAGGTGGTCGCCCCCAGCGACAGCGAACTGACGCTGATCAAGAGCGGCACCGTAGTGGTCGGCATGCTCAACCCGTTCAGCAATGAAACCATCGCCAAACTGGCCGAATGCGGCATTACCGCGTTTGCGCTGGAAGCTGCGCCACGCACCTCCCGCGCCCAGAGCCTGGATGTGCTGTCCTCCCAAGCGAACATCGCCGGCTATAAATCCGTGCTGCTGGCCGCTCACTACTACCCACGCTTCATGCCGATGTTGATGACCGCCGCGGGCACTGTGAAAGCGGCGCGCGTGCTGATTCTCGGTGCCGGTGTGGCCGGTTTGCAGGCGATTGCCACGGCAAAACGTCTGGGTGCCGTGATCGAAGCGTCCGATGTGCGTCCTGCGGTGAAGGAGCAAATTGAATCCCTGGGTGCGAAATTCGTCGACGTGCCGTACGAAACCGATGAAGAGCGCGAATGCGCCGTCGGCGTCGGCGGCTATGCGCGCCCCATGCCGGCCAGCTGGATGCAGCGTCAGGCCCTGGCCGTACACGAACGCGCCAAGCAGGCTGACATCGTCATCACCACGGCACTGATCCCGGGTCGCAAGGCGCCGACGCTGCTCAGCGCCGAAACCGTGGCGCAGATGAAGCCAGGCTCGGTGGTTGTCGACCTCGCCGCAGCGCAGGGCGGCAACTGCCCGCTGACCGTGGCGGACCAGGTCGTGGTCTCGAATGGCGTGACCATTGTCGGCCCGACCAATCTGGCCGGTGCGGTGGCGGCAGACGCTTCGGCGCTGTACGCACGCAACCTGCTGGACTTCCTGAAGCTGGTCTTCAACAAGGAAGGCCAGTTCGAAGTGAACCTAGAAGACGACATCGTCGCCGCGTGCCTGATGTGCCGCGACGGCCAAGTCATCCGCAAAAACGCCTAAGCAGGGATTCAGACGATGGAAGAGCTTATCTCCCCCGGTATCTACAACCTGATCATCTTCGTGCTGGCGATTTATGTCGGTTATCACGTGGTCTGGAACGTTACACCTGCACTGCACACGCCATTGATGGCGGTGACCAACGCCATTTCGGCGATTGTGATCGTCGGCGCGATGCTGGCGGCTGCCTTGACCGTAACACCATTGGGCAAAACCATGGGCACCCTGGCGGTAGCTCTGGCGGCCGTGAACGTGTTCGGTGGTTTCCTGGTCACCCGTCGCATGCTTGAGATGTTCAAGAAAAAAGCCCCGAAAGCCGTAAAAGAAGAGGCGCCCAAGTAATGAGCATGAACCTGGTAACGACGCTGTACCTGATCGCGTCGATCTGCTTCATCCAGGCCCTCAAAGGCCTGTCGCACCCGACCACGTCGCGGCGCGGCAACGTGTACGGCATGCTCGGCATGGCCTTGGCGATCCTCACCACCATCGGTCTCATCTATAAGCTGGCGGCGCTCTCCATTGAGCAAGGCGGTGCTACCGCCGGCATAGGCTACGTCATCGTCGGTCTGCTGGCCGGCGGTACCGCCGGTTCGATCATGGCCAAGCGCGTTGAAATGACCAAAATGCCGGAGCTGGTCGCCTTCATGCACAGCATGATCGGTCTGGCAGCGGTGTTCATCGCCATTGCAGCCGTCGTCGAGCCGCAGTCGTTGGGCATCGTTAAACATCTGGGCGATTCGATTCCGGCGGGCAACCGTCTGGAGCTGTTCCTCGGCGCGGCCATCGGTGCAATCACCTTCTCCGGTTCGGTGATCGCGTTTGGCAAGCTGTCGGGCAAGTACAAGTTCCGCCTGTTCCAGGGCGCACCAGTACAGTTCAGCGGTCAGCACAAACTGAACCTGCTGCTGGGTCTGGCGACGCTGGCACTGGGTGTCACGTTCATGCTGACCGGCAACTTCAGCGCCTTTGCCCTGATGCTGATCCTGGCCTTCGTGATGGGCGTGCTGATCATCATCCCGATCGGCGGCGCCGACATGCCCGTCGTGGTGTCGATGCTCAACAGCTACTCCGGCTGGGCAGCAGCGGGTATCGGCTTCTCGCTGAACAACTCGATGCTGATCATTGCCGGCTCGCTGGTGGGCTCAAGCGGTGCGATCCTCTCGTACATCATGTGCAAGGCGATGAACCGTTCGTTCTTCAACGTACTGCTTGGCGGCTTCGGCAACACCGCGGATGCTGGCCCGGCGGGCTCCAAAGAAGCCCGTCCAGTGAAATCCGGTTCGGCTGATGACGCCACCTTCCTGCTGACCAACGCCGACACCGTGATCATCGTTCCAGGCTATGGCCTGGCGGTAGCACGGGCGCAGCACGCCTTGAAAGAGCTGACCGAGAAACTGAGCCACCGCGGCGTAACCGTGAAGTATGCGATTCACCCGGTTGCCGGCCGGATGCCTGGCCACATGAACGTATTGCTGGCCGAGGCCGAAGTGCCTTACGACCAGGTGTTCGAGATGGAAGACATCAACTCCGAGTTCGGCCAGGCCGACGTGGTGCTGGTGCTCGGCGCCAACGACGTGGTGAACCCGGCAGCCAAGAACGACCCGAAATCGCCGATTGCCGGCATGCCGATTCTCGAAGCGTTCAAGGCCAAGACCATCATCGTCAACAAGCGCTCGATGGCCAGCGGCTATGCCGGCCTGGACAACGAGTTGTTCTATCTGGACAAGACCATGATGGTTTTCGGCGATGCCAAGAAAGTCATCGAAGACATGGTTAAAGCCGTCGAGTAAAAACCTTCGGCAACCTGAACGCCCCGACTCGTCGGGGCGTTTTTGTTTGCGTCTGTTACCGATCCTGCAAAGGTGTTTTGCCTGAAAGCACCGGAATAGACGCCCCGAATGCGACCTTGGTAGCGGGACGGGCACCGCTCGAATTCACTAGACTGCGCACCTTGCTTCCGTTGCCCGAGATAACAATCATGTACCGTGACCGTATTCGCTTGCCTTCATTGTTGGACAAGGTAATGAGCGCCGCCGACGCTGCCGCTCTGATTCAGGACGGCATGACCGTCGGCATGAGCGGCTTTACCCGAGCCGGCGAAGCCAAGGCCGTGCCTCATGCACTGGCCGAGCGCGCCAAGGTCACGCCGCTGAAAATAAGCTTGATGACCGGCGCCAGCCTGGGCAACGACCTCGACAAACAGCTGACTGAAGCCGGCGTACTGTCGCGACGCATGCCGTTCCAGGTGGACAGCACTCTGCGCAAGGCGATCAATGCCGGCGAAGTCATGTTCATCGACCAGCACCTGTCGGAAACCGTAGAGCAGCTGCGTAACCAGCAACTCAAGCTGCCGGACATCGCGGTGATCGAAGCCGTGGCGATCACCGAGCAGGGCCATATCGTGCCGACCACCTCGGTGGGCAACTCGGCCAGCTTCGCGATTTTCGCCAAACACGTGATCGTCGAGATCAATCTGGCGCACAACCCGAATCTCGAAGGCTTGCACGACATCTATATCCCTACCTACCGGCCGACCCGCACGCCGATTCCACTGGTGAAGGTCGATGACCGTATCGGCAGCACTGCCATCCCGATACCGCCGGAAAAAATCGTCGCGATCGTGATCACTAATCAATCCGACTCGCCCTCTACTGTGCTGCCGCCGGATGTGGACACCCAGGCCATCGCCGACCACCTGATCGACTTCTTCAAGCAAGAAGTGGCTGCCGGTCGCATGACCAACAAACTCGGCCCACTGCAAGCCGGAATCGGCACCATCGCCAATTCGGTGATGTGCGGCTTGATCGACTCGCCATTTGAAGACCTGACCATGTACTCCGAAGTGCTGCAGGATTCGACTTTCGATTTGATCGACGCCGGCAAGTTGAGCTTCGCTTCGGGCAGTTCGATCACCCTGTCGAGCCGGCGCAATGCCGATGTATTCGGGAATCTGGAGCACTATAAGGACAAGCTGGTGCTGCGCCCCCAGGAAATCTCCAATCACCCCGAAGTGGTGCGGCGCCTGGGCATCATCGGCATCAACACCGCGCTGGAGTTCGACCTGTACGGCAACGTCAACTCCACTCACGTCTGCGGCACGCGGATGATGAATGGCATCGGCGGCTCGGGCGACTTCGCGCGCAATGCGCACCTGGCGATTTTTGTCACCAAGTCGATCGCCAAGGGCGGGGCGATTTCCAGCGTGGTCCCCATGGTCAGCCACGTCGACCACACAGAACATGACGTCGATATTCTCGTGACCGAGATCGGCCTGGCCGACCTCCGAGGCCTGGCGCCGCGTGAGCGTGCCCGCGTCATCATCGACAACTGTGTGCACCCGGACTATCGCCCAGCCCTGAATGACTACTTCACTGCTGCTTGCGCGGTCGGCGGGCATACCCCGCATATCCTGCGTGACGCACTGAGCTGGCACATGAACCTGGAAGAAACCGGGCGCATGCTGGCGGTGTAATTGATACAGATAGCAGCTGACGCAAACACAGTTTCGTCAGCTCGCTGTTGCAGCATTCCTTTCAATCAAAAACTGTACTGCTGTACCGGTCTTTTCCTACCGTAATTGCCTACCTTTTCCAGCCAAAGCCCTATAAATGCACCATAATGGTGCCGATAGGTACAGTTGCCTCAATTTAGACCAGTACACCACCGTTTAACAGTTAACTGGTCTCTCACAATACAGGTGAACTGTATCTACAGAGACTGGCCAAACGAGAGGATCATTGGCATCAGTCAAAGTTAAACCACTACCTAATCCCGCCATAAGCGGAAGGATGTCAACCATGGAACGTACACTCAGTTCCGAACTGTTCTTCGAAGACACTGCTGCAAAAACCCAGGCTTCCCTGCCTTTGCGCGTTATCGCCAACCTGATGCTGTGGCAGCGCCGCATCTCCAGCCGCCATCAACTGGCTCGCCTGGATTCGCGTCTGCTGGCTGACGCCGGGATTAGCGAAGCACAACGCTACGAAGAGCTGAGCAAGCCGTTCTGGCGCTAAGTTAGCGTCGCTGGCTCTGACCCACCGGGTCCACCGCCAGCAACCCGAATTGAACAAACAGAACCCGTCGTGGGAAACCACGACGGGTTTTGTCGTTTTAGGGCTTCATATTGGGGGCGTACAGAAGAGAAAACTACCGACAGTTACAGTTTTTAAATATATAAAAACAACCAGTACAGTTTATTCTAAGGGTGTCTGCGCTCGCCTGCATGAACAAGCGGGACTGTTCTAACCGATGTACGCAGGCCTAATATCTGTATAAAACGTGGCGAACGCTTTAAGACGATAGGCGTCTGATCCTTTGCCACCTCTCTATCGGTCTATCCAAAGGAGCTACCTCATGTCCCCCCTTCGCCTGCTCAGCGCTGCAGCCCTGCTTGCCATGGCTGCCAATGCCCACGCCTCCAGTTTTATCGTGACCACCGACTCCATCGTTAATGGCCTGAAGGCTTCCTCCGACGCGACTTCGGATGTCTCGTCCTCCTTTCGCGACAACAAAATCGTCCGTGCTGCCCGTGACGATGCCGCCAGCTTCGTTGCCAGTGAAGGTGCCATCCGTGGCGTGAAACTGGAAAGCGCGCTCAACCATATCCGCCAACAGGCTCCACAACTGAATGCGACCGACGCACAGCTGGCCCAGGCCATCCTGACGATCTAGGCAACTGTGCTGAACCGGGACACGCCCGTCGTGTCCCGATGTTTCGACGCTGGCTCTAGCCCGGGCATTGCGCTAGCCTTGGGGCTCGCTTTCAGCTATCGAGCCTCATGCGTTTTCTTTCAAGTCTGTTGATCACTCCGGTTTTTCTCGCGGCCTGCTGGTCGGGTTCGGCCCATGCCTTCGACGCTTTCAACCTGTCCACACAAGGCACCGTAGCCAGTGGTTACGCCACCAGCATGGTGACCTCCGCGCCCTTCGACCATAAAATGCTGATCGCCGCCCGGGATGACGCTGCAGCGTTCATCGCCAGTGACGGCCAACTGCGAGGAGCACAACTGGAATCGGCCTTGATCTACCTGCGCCGGACCCAGCCAAAACTTCATGCCAGCGACCTTGAACTGGCGCAGGCAATTCTCGTCCAATAGTTATCCTTGTTTCTCCGGAGTCACTCCATGCGTAGCCCGCTGATTGCTGCCACCCTTGGCCTGCTGCTATTGGCCGACGTGGCCCAGGCCCACACCCTGGTAGCCACCAGCAACATGATCATTCGTGCCTCCCAGCGCACGCTTGATTTCACTTCCGATACCACCACGTCCATCCGCGATTCGAAGATCGTCCGTGAAGCCCACGACGATGCGGCCAGTTTCGTCGCCAGCGAGGGTGCAATCCGTGGTGCACACCTGGAAGCTGCCTTCGACACCTTGCGCACCCGCGTACCGGAAGCCCGCGACGCCAGTGATCAGGTTCTCGCCGAAGCCGTCCTCGCACTGTGAAATCACTAAGCGCCTGGCTGCTGGCCGGGGTTGTGTTGCTGCTTGGCAGCACGGCCCAGGCCGGCTTGCAATTGCGGCTCAAGACCGACGGCCTGAGCCCCGCGCAACAGCAGGCCAGTCAGGCGCTGCTCGATGAAGCCATGCAGGCGTTACCGCCACGCTTCATCGAGCAGCTGGACCGGCACATCGATGTCGGCTGGACCGACAACATGCCGAGCAATGCCTATGGCCAGGCATCACTGGTGTCCGAGCTCGACCTGAATCGCAACCTGCTCGCCAGCCTCACCGACGGCAGCGCCGCGACCAAAAAAACCTATCGCCCCCACGGCACCGTGCGTCAGGAACTGCTCGCCACGGTGTTGCACGAGCTCACCCACATCTACGACCGCGCACGCCTGTGGCCGGACGCCGAGCGCACACTGATCCAGCGCTGCACACAACGTAACAGCAGCTCCGGACTGATCGGCATCCCGGATCAGTGCCGCGGACAGACCGACCGACGCTGGACCCTCAGCGACGACCCTCGCCTGCTTGATCTGGCCGGCTGGCCACAATACGTCGGTCGGCGCGGCGAGCGCGAACAGCACAACCGGCAGATTGCCCGCAGCCCGGACATCTACGAGACGAGCAGCCCGAAGGAGTTCGTCGCGGTCAACATGGAGTACTTCCTCCTCGACCCAAGCTATGCCTGCCGTCGCCCTGCGCTGTATCGCTACTACAAAGAACACTTCGGCTGGGCGCCCGCCGCCAAAGACACCTGCGCCCGATCATTCGCCTTCCTCAATGCCGGTAATGATTTCGCCAAACAGCCCTTGGGCCAGGTCGATCCGGAACGGGTGTATGCCGTCGACTATCTGCTGGCAGAAGCCAACCAGAACTGGGTCAGCCGCTGGGGTCACAGCATGCTGCGACTGGTGATCTGCGCGCCTGGTCGGCCTCGCGGGCCGGATTGCCGCCTCGATCTGGATCAACATCTGGTGCTGTCTTACCGCGCCTTCGTCGGCGACGTACAGTTGTCGAGTTGGGATGGGCTGGTGGGCAAATATCCATCGCGCCTGTTTGTGCTGCCGCTGGCCCAGGTGATCGACGAATACACCAAGACCGAACTGCGCAGCCTGGCCTCGGTACCGCTGAACCTGTCGCGCAGCGAGATCGAAGACGTGGTGGAGCACGCCGCCGAGATGCACTGGAGTTACGACGGCAATTACTTCTTCCTGTCCAACAACTGCGCCGTGGAAAGCCTGAAGCTGCTGCGCAGCGGCAGCAATAATGCCCAGCTGACAGGGCTCGACAGCATCATGCCCAACGGCTTGCTGGAAGTACTCAAGAGCCGTGGACTGGCGGATACCAGCGTGCTCGACGACCCTCGCGAAGCGTTACGCCTGGGCTATCGCTTCGACTCCTTCCGCGAGCGTTATCAAGCGATGTTCGAGGTGCTGAAAAAGCACTTGCCGATCAAGCAGGAAAAGGTCGAAGACTGGCTGGCATTGAAAGCTGATGAGCGCCGCAAATGGATTGACCAGGCGGACCTGCGCACCAGCGCGGCATTGCTGTTACTGGAGCAGGCGAGCTTCCGCCAACAATTAGTATTGGCCCAGGACGAAGTGAAGCAACGCTATCTGGGCGCTCAGGAATTGAACAACGGCAGCATGGATAAGGCCAACGCGACCTTGAAGCAGATTCTCGCCAACAGTGGCTTCCTCAGCCGTCCGGCCGAACTGCTCGGCACCGGTGGCTATGGTTTGCCGCAGCCGAACGAGTGGACGCGCCTGGAGTCGGAAAGCAATCTGCGTCAGAAGCAGCTTCAAGTGCTGACCGGGGACCTCGACAAGGAAGTGCGAGCGCTGCTCGAGCCAAGCCGCGCTGCTGAAATGGCCGCCAACGAAGAGAACCTGAAACAGGTTGGCGAACATTTGAGGAAGTTGCACAAGGCTGCGGGTGGGTTGGAGTTGCCCTGAAGCATAGGCCCCCGAAAGAGCAGAATCACTGTGGCGAGGGAGCTTGCTCCCGCTGGGGCGTGAAGCGGCCCCCGAAATCGACCAGACACCATAGGATGATGGCTTCGCCGCCGAACGGGAGCAAGCTCCCTCGCCACAGCCGGTCTCCTGATCGCTTAGCTGTGTATCAATACAAGCCCCCATCGAGACATACAGCAAAAAGGGCTTCAGAACGTAGTCCTGAAGCCCTCGGTCTTGCTGTATGTGCTGTGCCGCGAGGCACTAATTCCTCTCTTACTTTCAGCTGACCCGCGCTTTACGCACGCCGTCGGACAAGGCCGCGCACAGGCTGAGTACGCCCTCCACAGCCTGATCAGGGGTCGAGGCGTTGGCGATGTGATCAATCAGCGCCGACCCCACCACCACACCATCAGCCAGACGCGCGATTGCCGCTGCCTGTTCCGGTGTGCGAATACCGAAGCCGATGCTGATCGGCAGATCGGTATGGCGACGCAGACGGGTGACGGCCTCTTCGACATGTTCCAGAGTCGCCGCGCCCGCACCGGTCACACCCGCCACAGACACGTAGTAAACAAATCCCGAACTGCCATTCAGTACGGTCGGCAGACGCCCATCGTCAGTCGTCGGAGTGGTCAGACGGATGAAGTCCAGGCCCGCCGCCTGTGCCGGGTCGCACAATTCAGCGTTATGTTCTGGCGGCATGTCGACCACGATCAGGCCATCGACACCGGCTTCTTTGGCTTCAGCGATGAAACGCGGCACGCCGTACATGTGAATCGGGTTGAAGTAACCCATCAACACCAGCGGAGTCTCGCTGTTGCCTTTGCGGAACTCGCGAACCATTTGCAGGGTTTTCGCCAGGTTCTGCTTGGCGCCCAAGGCACGAATGTTGGCCAACTGGATCGCCGGACCATCGGCCATCGGATCAGTGAAGGGCATGCCCAACTCGATCACGTCGGCGCCGGCACCGGGCAAGCCTTTGAGGATCGCCAGGGACGTGTCATAGCTCGGATCGCCGGCGGTCACGAAGGTCACCAGGGCGGCGCGGTTCTGTTCCTTGAGTTCGGCAAAACGCGTTTGCAGGCGGCTCATCAGTGTTTCTCCTGCTTGGACTGCACTTGTTGAGAGTTTTCCATGTGGTGCATCACGGTTTGCATGTCTTTGTCGCCACGGCCGGACAGGTTGACCACCATCAGGTGATCTTTCGGCAGGGTCGGTGCGCGCTTGAACACTTCGGCCAGGGCATGGGCGCTTTCCAGTGCAGGAATAATCCCTTCCAGGCGGCAGCACTTATGGAATGCGTCGAGGGCTTCGTCGTCGGTCACCGAGGTGTACTGGACGCGGCCGATGTCATGCAACCAGGCGTGTTCCGGGCCGATGCCTGGATAGTCGAGACCGGCTGAAATCGAGTGCGCGTCAATGATCTGGCCATCATCGTCCTGCAACAGGAACGTACGGTTACCGTGCAGCACGCCTGGTACGCCACCGTTCAGGCTGGCCGCGTGCTTGCCGGTTTCGATGCCGTAACCGGCCGCTTCGACGCCGATGATCTCGACGCTCTTATCATCGAGGAACGGGTGGAACAGGCCCATTGCATTGGAACCACCGCCGATGCACGCCACCAGGCTGTCTGGCAGACGACCTTCCTGGGCTTGCAACTGCTCGCGGGTTTCCTTGCCGATGACGGCCTGGAAGTCGCGAACCATGGCCGGGTACGGGTGCGGACCGGCCACGGTGCCGATCAGGTAGAAGGTGCTGTCGACGTTGGTCACCCAGTCACGCAGGGCTTCGTTCATCGCGTCTTTGAGGGTGCCGGTGCCCGCGACTACCGGTATCACTTCGGCGCCCAGCAGCTTCATGCGAAACACGTTGGCTTGCTGACGTTCGATGTCAGTGGTGCCCATATAGATCACGCATTCGAGGCCGAAACGCGCGGCCACGGTGGCGGTCGCCACGCCGTGCATGCCGGCGCCGGTCTCGGCGATGATGCGTTTCTTGCCCATGCGCCGCGCCAGCAGGATCTGGCCGATGCAGTTGTTGATCTTGTGCGCGCCGGTGTGGTTCAGCTCTTCGCGCTTGAGGTAAATTTTCGCGCCACCGCAGAACTCAGTCAGGCGTTCGGCGAAATACAGTGGGCTTGGACGTCCGACGTAATCACGCTGAAAGTAGGCCAATTCTTCTTTGAATGCCGGATCTTCCTTGGCCGCGTCGTATTCACGGGCCAGATCGAGGATCAACGGCATCAGGGTTTCGGCGACGTAACGGCCACCGAACGCGCCAAACAGGCCGTTGGCGTCGGGGCCGTTGCGCAGATTAGTCTGGGTCATGGGTCGCTCCAGTTGTATTCGAGAGGTGACGATGGGGTTCACTCTACCCCTGACATCCCACGCTGAAAACCGATAAGATCGCCGCAACCTGTCAGGAAAACTCACAGATCCCATGAGCCATGACCTCCCCCCGCTGAACGCGCTTCGCGCCTTCGAAGCCACTGCCCGCCTGAACAGCGTCAGTCAGGCTGCCGAACAGCTGCACGTCACCCATGGCGCGGTCAGCCGGCAACTCAAGGTACTGGAGGAACACCTCGGCGTGAGCCTGTTCATCAAGGATGGACGCGGCCTTAAACTCACAGATGCCGGCGTTCGATTGCGCGATGCCAGCGGCGAAGCCTTCGAGCGTTTGCGCAGCGTTTGCGCCGAGCTGACCCAAAGCACCGCCGATGCGCCGTTCGTGCTCGGCTGCTCGGGCAGTCTTTTGGCGCGCTGGTTCATTCCGCGTTTGGGGCGCCTGAATGCGGACCTGCCGGATCTGCGCTTGCACCTGTCGGCTGGCGAAGGCGATCTCGATCCACGACGGCCCGGTCTGGATGCCCTGCTGGTGTTTGCCGAGCCGCCGTGGCCGGCGGATATGCAAGTCTACGAGTTGGTGAGCGAACGCATCGGCCCGGTCATGAGCCCGCGATTTGCCGGCTACGAAAGGCTACGAAACGCACCAGCAAGCACACTGTTGAGCGAACCCTTGCTGCACACCACCTCACGTCCGCAAGCCTGGCCGATCTGGGCACAGCAAAGCGGCCTCGACGACAAGGCGCTGAAGTACGGTCAGGGCTTCGAGCATTTGTATTATTTGCTGGAAGCGGCAGTGGCCGGGCTGGGCGTGGCCATCGCGCCCGAGCCGCTGGTGGCCGAAGACGTGAAGGCCGGTCGCCTGGTTGCGCCATGGGGCTTCCGTGAAACCCCGGCGCAACTGGCGTTGTGGCTCCCCAAGCGCGCCGCGGACGGGCGCGCTCGGCAATTGGCGCAGTGGCTTAAAAACGAACTGCGCCAGACACCTTAATGACCGCGCTTGAACAATAAATAGGCCGCAAGCAATCCCAGCGCACCAACGGCAACACCGGCTGTAGTCCAAGGGTGCTCCTGGGCGTAGTCACGAGTCGCGATCCCGGTTTCACGGGTTTTGACCTTAACCTCTTCATAAGCATCGGTGAGCAGATGGCGTGAGTGTTTCAGCGCGTTCTCGGCGTTGCTTTTCAACGTCTTGATAGTTTTACGCGACTCGTCCGAGGCGTCGTCCTTCAAGCTTTCCAACGATTTCAACAGACTCTCGATCTCGGCTTCCATGCTTTGCAATGAGGCGTTGCGTAACGACGTGTTGGCCATGATGGCTCTCCTGCATTGTTGATGAGTGACGTGTGTTGGTTGGGACTTCAGGGGTTCGAGAAAGTGCAGTAAATCTGAACGTCACTACGGATTGGTCGACAGAAGAAATAAGAAAAATCACTGCTAGGCTGTATTTCACACCTCAAGGAGAACGCCATGTCTGACCATCACACCTACAAGAAAGTCGAACTGGTTGGCTCGTCCACCAGCAGCATTGAAGACGCCATCAACAATGCCTTGGCCGAAGCCAACAAAAGCCTCAAGTACATGGAATGGTTTGAAGTGACCGAAACTCGCGGGCATATCAAAGACGGCAAAGCTGCACACTTCCAGGTGACACTCAAAGTCGGGTTCCGGATTGCCAGCAGCTGAGTTTGAGCCAGCCGTCTGAACTTGCGCGACGACTGAATGCCATAGGAAACAGCAAAGCGCTACAGAATGAGCGCATCCGGTAGCTGGATGCCCTCCCTCTATTGATCCGACCAAGGAGTGCAACCCATGAAGAAGTTTATTCTGGCGGTAGGTTTGTTGAGCCTTGCGGGAACAGCCTTTGCCCAGGTCAAGTCGTGTGAAGAGCTGAAAGCCGAAATTGCTGCAAAACTGGACGCCAAGGGTGTTTCCAATTACACGCTGGAGATCGTCGACAAAGGCACTGCTGCCGGTGGAAAAGTCGTCGGGAAATGCGAGAAGGGCTCCAAGGTAATCGTTTACAAACAGGGCTGACTTCCCTCAATAACGAAAAGCCGACGCCATGGCGTCGGCTTTTTGTGGATGCCGTGTCAGCCCTTCATGACCTGCGCCAACAGTTCATAGGAGTGCACGCGATCGGCATGTTCATACAGGTCACAGGTGAAAATCAGTTCATCCGCCTGGGTCTGTTCGATCAGCACCTCAAGCTTGGCGCGGATTTTCTGCGGGCTGCCGACCATCGCCAGCCCCAGGAAATCACCGACCGCTTCTTTCTCATGGGGCAGCCACAGGCCGTCCATGGTCTTCACGGGTGGGCGTTGCACCAGGCTCTGGCCACGCATCAACGCAAGAATCCGCTGGTACACCGAAGTGGCCAGGTAATCGGCCTGCTCGTCGGTGTCTGCCGCCACCAGCGGCACACCGAGCATCACGTAAGGCTTATCCAACACCGCTGATGGCTTGAAGTGGTTGCGGTAGACGCGAATCGCTTCATGCATGAAGCGCGGTGCGAAATGTGAAGCGAAGGCGTAGGGCAATCCGCGCTCACCGGCCAGCTGCGCACTGAACAGGCTCGACCCCAACAACCAGACCGGGACATTGGTGCCGGTACCCGGCATGGCAATGATCCGCTGATCCGGCGTGCGTGGGCCGAGGTAGCGCATCAACTCGGCCACGTCTTCCGGGAAATCGTCGGCGCTGCCGGAACGCTCGCGACGCAAGGCGCGGGCGGTCATTTGATCGGAGCCGGGCGCGCGCCCCAGGCCCAGGTCGATCCGGCCTGGATACAGGCTTTCAAGGGTGCCGAACTGCTCGGCGATCACCAGCGGCGCATGGTTGGGCAACATCACGCCCCCCGAACCGACACGAATAGTCGAAGTGCCACCGGCCAGATAGCCCAGCAGGACCGAGGTCGCCGAACTGGCTATCCCGTCCATATTGTGGTGTTCGGCGACCCAAAAGCGGTTGTAGCCGAATTTTTCGACGTGCTGGGCCAGGTCCAGGGAATTGCGCAGAGACTGGGCCGCACTGCCGTTCTCGCGCACGGGCACCAGATCGAGGGTCGAAAACTTGATCTCAGACAGTCGTTTCATAAACCTGCTTCTCCAATGGGTAAGCAGGTTTTTCCCAACGAAAACCTGCCGAGTCTGTAAGCGTGTTCTCTGCAATGAGGGCATATACCCGAGTTTCAATAGGAGAGACAAAATTCCTGTGCAATTAGAGGACTGATCAGATGAGATGAACTTTGCCTGACGGTCTATCCTCAGAACCCTGGTAACCGAAAACCACGAAGGCGCGACGTTTCGCGCCGGATCTTGAGGAGGCAGACATGGCTATCACAAAGAAAGCATCGGCTCATTGGGAAGGTGACCTGAAAACTGGCATCGGCTCAATCTCCACGGAAACCGGCGTACTCAGAGAAGCCCCTTACGGCTTCAAGGCCCGTTTCGAAGGCGGTAAAGGCACCAATCCGGAAGAGTTGATCGGTGCGGCCCACGCGGGTTGTTTCTCCATGGCATTTTCAATGATTCTCGGCGATGCCGGCCTCAAGGCCGACAGCATCGACACCAATGCCGAAGTCACTCTGGACCAGGTGGACGGCGGCTTTGCAATCACCGCAGTGAAACTGATCCTCAAGGCGAAAATCCCTGGGGCGACCCAGGCGCAATTCGAGGAATTGAGCAACAAGGCCAAAGAGGGCTGCCCGGTGTCCAAGGTGCTGAATGCGAAAATCAGCCTGGATGCGACGTTGGTCAGCTAAACCGATAAAAGATCGCAGCCGTCGGCAGCGCCTGGATTATTGATTGATCGGTAGGCGCTGTCGAAAGCTGCGATCTTTTTTTGCGTTGGAACAAAACATGGCTGGCGTAATTGTGGTCGAATAAATGACAGCAGCTTTAGCGCATCACCGTGCGCGCTGCCTCAAGGGAGCTTCAACCATGAAACGTTTTGCCTTGGCGGTTATTTGTTGCACGCTGGCCACATCGGCTCTCGCGGTAACCAAATCGTGTGAGGAACTTAAGGCTGAGATCGAAGCCAAGATCCAGGCCAATAACGTCTCGTCCTACACCCTGGAAATCGTCACCAACGACGAAGTGCACGATCAGAATATGGTGGTCGGCACGTGCGACGGCGGCACGAAGAAAATCATCTACCAAAAAAATGACCGTTGATTCGCCTCACATGAGGCAGTAGCTCTCGCGATCTTCGGCGACAATCTCCCGCTTGGCGTTATACAGCCGGGCGCTGGGGCTGAACGCTATGGAGCGAGCCTCCAACAGATAACGCTGGCCGGCCTCGAAATGGTCGTAATTGATGGTCAGGTAGCATATTCGCTCCAGAGGAGTGTTCAGCAACCCCGGTCCTCCGCCAAACACTTCAAAGTCAAAACGTACCCTGAGCTCATGACTACCCGGGGTGACCTGAAAGTAACGGCCATCGCTCAACCGCTGGTTGTCCAAACGATCGGCCATCAGCAGTTTCCCACCGGGAACTGGCGTAGCAAAGTCGACCCAGGCCATCTGCGGATTGACCGCCGGCAACGGACTCGTGCAGCCGACAAAGGCACCTGCAGCGAGCAACAGCAACAACCTGCGCATGATGAATATCCCAAGGACTGATCATTCAGCATAGCGCCGATCAGGTGCGTTGGCAGCCCGCTGGCTTACCCTGCCCAATCACTTTTCGCTGCTGATCATAAAGCTTTGCCCACGGCCGAAAGCCGATATTCCCCGCTTGCAGCTGATACCGCTGCCCGGCGTTGAAGTCCTTGAATTTCACATTCAACTGGCAGTCGCGCCACAACGGCTCGGCATCGGGGCCAATGTTGGTTGGCTGGACCGCGAACAAATAGCGAACCTTCAGCTCATGGCTGCCGGGCTGCACCTGGAAGTAGCGCTTATCGATGGACGCCTTGTCATCGACTTTCAGCGCTTGCAGCGCGGCGTCTTGTTGTAATGGATCAAGATCGATCCAGGCCTGCGAAGGATCAGGGGTGGGCAATCCGGCACAGCCGGCCAGCATCAGCAGGCCTCCCGTCAGCATCAATTTGCGCATAGCGGAGCTCCAATAGGCGGGATAGTCTTGCGGGCAGACTTTCCAGGAATTTTTTTATTTTGATCAGGCCGCGTCCAAGCCTTGGGTTACTTGATCGCGTTTTACGCATTTTGTTTCCGGGTGTTTTTCTTTTGTCGCTCAATGGCTGCGCGAGCGTCAGCTATTACGGCCAATTGGCCAGTGGTCAGCTGCACTTGCTGCGGGCCCGGGAGCCGATTGCCAATGTGATTGCCGACCCCGACCGCGATCGGCAATTGCGTGCGCACCTGGCCCAGTCACAAAAGGCCCGAACGTTCGCCAGCCAATACCTGCATCTGCCGGACAACCAGAGCTACCGCTTGTACGCCGACATCGGCCGACCGTTTGTAGTCTGGAATGTCTTCGCCACGCCGGAGTTTTCGCTGAAGCCGCAGAACCATTGCTTCCCCGTCGCCGGCTGCGTCGCTTATCGCGGTTTTTACAGTCAGAGCGCTGCTCGCGGTGAGGCCGCCTTGCAACGCCTGCAAGGTATGGACGTGTCGATCGGCGGCGTCGAGGCCTATTCGACGCTCGGTTGGTTCAACGATCCGATTATTAGCTCGATGATGGCGTGGGGCGACGAGCGGTTGGCGACGCTGATATTCCACGAACTCGCGCACCAACGTTTTTATGTGAAAGACGACACCGAGTTCAACGAGTCCTTCGCCACGTTCGTCGAACAGGAAGGCACTCGCCAATGGCGCGCATTCCGAGACATGCCGCCGGATAATGGAGCGTTGGTACGCCAACGCGACCAGTTCATCCAATTGATTCTGGACACCCGCACCCGGCTTGAACGGCTTTACGCCCTACCGCTGCCGGCCGACCAAATGCGTGAGCGAAAAGCGGCCGAGTTCGAACAATTGCGCCGTGAGTACAGGACCCTGCGTGACAGCCAATGGGCTGGCAACAATCGCTACGATGCATGGATCAACGCCCCGATGAACAACGCCCGATTACTGCCGTTTGGTTTGTATGACCAGTGGGTGCCAGCGTTTACCACACTGTTCAGGCAGGTCGATGGTGATTGGGTGAGGTTTTATGCGGCAGTGGAGAAGGTAGGCACGTTGCCGGTTGGGGAGCGCAAGGCGGCGTTGAGGGCGTTGGCAGGATCAGCGAATTCCGGTGGCTGAACGGGCACCTTCGCGGACTTGCCCGCGAAGGGATTTGATCAGCGATGCAAAAACGCCTGATGCAACTCATCCAGCGTCTCGAAGTGATACGCCGGTGCTTCGGCGCTCAACTCTTCCCGGCTGCCAAACCCATAACCCACCGCTGCCGCGTCCAGCCCATTGCTGCGGGCACCGATCAGGTCGTGCTTACGGTCGCCGATCATCAGCGTATTGGCCGGGTCGAGACCCTCTTCGGTCATCAAGTGTGCAATCAGCTCGACCTTGTTGGTCCGCGTGCCATCCAGCTCACTGCCATAAATCATCTTGAAATGCTTGGCGAAGTCGAAGTGCCGGGCAATTTCCCGGGCGAAAACCCATGGCTTGGAGGTCGCGATGTACAGCTGCCGCCCTTGGCCACCGAGGGTTTCCAGTAGAGGCGTGACGCCGTCGAACACGCGGTTTTCATACAGGCCGGTGACCTTGAAGCGTTCACGATAGAAGTTCACTGCCTCCCAGGCCTTGGGTTCGTCGAAGTCATAGAACTGCATGAACGCCTGCAACAATGGCGGGCCAATGAAATGTTCGAGCCTGGTCAGGTCCGGTTCATCGATACCCAGTTTGCTCAGGGCGAACTGGATGGAGCGGGTGATGCCTTCGCGCGGGTCGGTCAGCGTGCCATCGAGGTCGAACAGTACGGTTTGGTAATGCATGGAAATTCCTGAGCAATAGCGAGACGCTTTCCGTTATCAAGCGGCTTAGAGCTGGTCGTAGCCTTCGGCCAGATGCAGGTCCTTGAGCTTCACGTAATTCGCTGCACTGTAGGTGAAAAAGGCTTTTTCCTTGTCCGTCAGCGGCCGGATCTGTTTCACCGGGCTCCCGACATAAAGGAAACCGCTTTCCAGGCGCTTACCCGGTGGCACCAGGCTACCGGCGCCGATGATCACATCGTCCTCGACCACCGCACCGTCCATGACGATGCTGCCCATGCCGATCAGAATCCGGTTGCCCACGGCGCAACCATGAAGCATGACTTTATGCGCGATGGTCACATCGTCGCCGATCAGTAACGGAAAGCCATCGGGGTTGAATGGCCCTGCATGGGTGATGTGCAACACGCAGCCGTCCTGCACGCTGGTGCGCGCACCGATCCGGATGCGATGCATGTCGCCGCGGATCACCGTCAGCGGCCAGACGGAGCTGTCTTCGCCGATTTCGACGTCGCCGATCACCACTGCCGAGCCGTCGACAAAAGCGCCTTTGCCCAGCAGCGGCGTGTAGTTCTGATACTTGCGAAGGGTCACGATAGGGTTTCTCTCTGTTGCCGATAGCTGCGGTGAACGTCGATTGTAATTAAGATGGGCGCATGTTTCTTCCCGCATGTTTTCCAGCCAAGGTGCCAACCGTGAGCGTGAACAACCCTCTTCTGCAGTCCTACGACCTGCCGCCGTTCTCGGCGATCCGTGCCGAACACGTGCAACCGGCCATTGAAAAAATCCTGGCTGACAACCGCGCCGCCATTGTCGAAATCCTCAAGACCCAGGCCAAACAACCGACCTGGGCCGGCCTGGTGCTGGCGATGGACGAACTCAACGATCGTCTGGGCGCCGCCTGGAGCCCGGTCAGCCACCTCAATGCCGTGTGCAACAGCGCTGAGTTGCGCGAGGCTTACGAGTCCTGCCTGCCGGCCCTGAGCACCTACGCCACCGAGCTGGGCCAGAACCGTGAACTGTTTCAGGCCTATGAAGCGCTGGCGAACAGTCCTGAGGCCGCCGGTTTCGACGTGGCGCAGAAAACCATCCTGGAGCACGCCCTGCGTGACTTCCGCCTGTCGGGTATCGACCTGCCTAAAGCCGAACAAAAGCGTTATGCCGACGTGCAGAGCAAACTGTCGGAGCTGGGCAGTCGCTTCTCCAACCAGTTGCTCGACGCCACTCAGGCCTGGACCAAGCACATCACTGACGAAGCCGCCCTCGCTGGCCTGACCGATTCGGCCAAGGCGCAGATGGCCGCCGCCGCGCAAGCCAAAGACCTCGACGGCTGGCTGATCACCCTGGAATTCCCGAGTTACTACGCGGTGATGACCTACGCCCAGGACCGCGCCCTGCGCGAAGAAGTCTACGCCGCCTACTGCACCCGTGCGTCGGACCAAGGTCCGAATGCCGGTCAGAACGATAACGGCCCGGTCATGGAAGAAATCCTCGACCTGCGTCAGGAACTGGCAAAACTGTTGGGTTTCACCAGCTTCTCGGAGCTGAGCCTGGCGACCAAAATGGCCGAATCCAGCGATCAGGTACTCAGCTTCCTACGCGACCTGGCCAAGCGCAGCAAGCCGTTCGCCGTCCGGGATCTGGAGCAGCTCAAGGCCTACGCCGCCGAACAGGGTTGCCCGGACCTGCAAAGCTGGGACAGCGGTTTCTACGGTGAAAAACTTCGTGAGCAGCGCTACAGCGTTGCCCAGGAAACCCTTCGCGCGTACTTCCCGATCGACAAGGTTCTGGGTGGGCTGTTCGCCATCGTCCAGCGGCTGTACGGCATCGAGATCGCCGAGCTGAACGGCTTCGATACCTGGCACCCGGACGTTCGCCTGTTCGAAATCAAGGAAAACGGCCAGCACGTCGGCCGCTTCTTCTTCGACCTCTATGCCCGCGCCAACAAGCGTGGCGGTGCCTGGATGGACGGCGCCCGCGATCACCGCCGTACAATCAATGGTGTGCTGCAAAGCCCGGTAGCGAACCTGGTGTGCAACTTCACCCCGGCCGACAGCGGTAAACCAGCCCTGCTGACCCACGACGAAGTGACCACCCTGTTCCATGAATTCGGTCACGGCCTGCATCACCTGCTGACCCGCGTCGAGCACGCTGGCGTATCCGGCATCAACGGCGTGGCCTGGGATGCGGTCGAGCTGCCAAGCCAGTTCATGGAAAACTGGTGCTGGGAGCCGGAAGGTCTGGCACTGATTTCCGGTCACTACGAAACCGGCGAACCGTTGCCTCAGGATCTGCTGGAGAAAATGCTCGCGGCGAAGAACTTCCAGTCCGGCCTGATGATGGTCCGCCAACTGGAGTTCTCGCTGTTCGACTTCGAGTTGCACGCCACTCACGGCGACGGCCGCAGCGTGCTGCAAGTGCTCGAAGGGGTACGTGATGAGGTTTCGGTCATGCGTCCACCGGCCTACAACCGTTTCCCCAACAGCTTCGCCCACATCTTCGCCGGTGGCTACGCGGCGGGTTACTACAGCTACAAGTGGGCTGAAGTATTGTCGGCCGATGCCTTCTCGAAGTTCGAAGAAGACGGCGTGCTCAATGCCCAGACCGGTCGTGCCTTCCGCGAAGCGATCCTGGCACGAGGTGGTTCCCAGGAACCGATGGTGCTGTTCGTCGACTTCCGTGGCCGTGCGCCATCGATTGACGCACTCTTGCGCCACAGCGGCCTGACCGAGGACGCGGCAGCATGAGTGAGGGACCTGTGATTACCAAAAAACGCTTTATCGCCGGGGCGGTCTGCCCGGCCTGCAGCGAGCCCGACAAGTTGATGATGTGGAACGAAGATACCGTTCCACATCGCGAGTGTGTGGCCTGCGGTTATTCCGATACGCTGAATGAACAAGGCCTGTCGGTGCCCAAGGAATTGGGCACCCGGGTTAACACCTCGGCACCCAAGGTGCCGGACGCCAAGGTTCAGGCCGTGCAGTTTTTCCCGAACCCGAAGCTGAAGAAAAAGCCTGACGAGCAACACTGAGTATCGAAAAACACCTTCCACTGCGCAACGCAGTGGAAGGTGTTACTTACTCGACATGGGCCGAGTTGAACCAACTCTTCATCGAACACATGGCAAACGGACTTGTGCTGCACTCACCATTGGCCAGCGCCGTACGAAGTTTGTCGACATCGGCCTGCATCATGTAGCGAATGCCGTCCTTGAAGTGGGTGCTATCGCCAAAACCGCCCTGAGTCATTTCACTCAGCGCATCTTCCTTACTCCAGCCCTGCACCACCACACGGTACATCGCCGCCATCAGGCCGGTGCGATCCGAGCCGTGTTTGCAGTGCATGAGCACAGGCCCTTTGGCCTCCGCGCTCTGAATCGTGCGAAGGGCCTTGAGCACATCACTGTCATCCACATGATTGGTGCGGTAGGGCAGTTGTATCTGGGTGATTCCGGGTTTTGACAACCAGCTCGAGTCCGGTTCAGGCAGGAAGTTGATGACGGTGGCGACCTTGAGTTTTTCCAGCAACGGCACCGCCCCCTTGTCCGGCAACGCACTGCGATAGAGGGTCGGGGACATCTGATAGAGGTTGTACTGAACCTCCACCGATTGAGCCCAGTCCGCAGGCCGGGATAGAGCAGCGTCGTCAGCGTGGGCCAGCGTCAGGTTGAAAAGTGCGGCCAGCGACAAAAGAAGCGTCGCAGGTAGAAGGCGCAGTAGGGACATGCTCAGGCGACCGTGAAGTGGTGGATAAGTGATCGATAGCCTGAACTCGGGACAGTCAAAGACCTGTGAGGGCACTGTCAAAGAATCGTGAATAGAACAGCAAATGCCCGAGGCTGGTGGTCATTCAGATCAGTCAGACTGTCCGACATCGCTAGTTGATTGAGAGACACTATCCGGCAAGACCTTGAGTTAATAGACACCGATAAAACCAGGCCTGCATGGAGTCTCATGCAGACCTGGCAACAACTATCAACTTCAGGGATTTACGATACTGGAATAAGCCTTGGCCAAGGCCAGCAGTTTTGCTTTGTCATCACCATCGATATCGCCATCACCGTCCACATCGCTGTTAATGGTTTTGATCGTGAAGGACTGACCACCATCGCTGGAAACCGCTGTCACATAGACGGAATCGACCAGTGCCTCTGTCTGCACTTCATTTACCGCATCCCATCCCGGCTCTTTACGGGCAAGCTGCATCGATACTTGTGCTTCGCGAGGATTGGTTATGCTGGGCGCCAACAGTTGTAAAAAAATACCACGCTGATTGAAAAACGACATGACTAAATCCTTTTAATTAATAATCCACGACAACTTCGTGTGGCAAGGATAGTACTAACAGCCTTTGTAATTTCGCCACTTGATATATATTTCCGGTGATGACAGTTGCGCGATGCGCTTGATCCATAAACTTGTCTTGTTAGTTCCTTTATATAATCTCCGATGTTCACTCGCCGAACGGCACTGGTTTGTCGCTTTCCTCCTTGATACTGTATGCACATACAGCCAATGGGTTTTTATCGATGAACACGCCTCTGCCACCCCGCGGTCGCGGCACCGCCACCAACCCTCACAACCGTTTCGCACCGAACCGTTCGGTGGCCGAGGATGACGGCTGGTATCAGGAAGCGCCGATCACCCAAGGCACCGAGGTGCGCATCGAGACGGCGAAGACCATCATTACCCGCAACAACTCGCCGGACTTGCCCTTCGACCGCTCGATCAATCCCTATCGTGGCTGCGAGCATGGCTGTATCTATTGCTACGCGCGGCCAAGCCACGCTTATTGGGACATGTCGCCGGGTCTGGATTTCGAAACCAGACTGATCGCCAAGACCAACGCCGCCGATGTGCTGGAAGAACAACTGTCCAAACGCGGCTATCAATGCGCGCCGATCAACCTGGGCTCCAACACCGATCCTTATCAGCCGATCGAGCGTGAACACAGAATCACCCGCAAGATCCTTGAGGTGCTGCTGCGCTACCGCCATCCGGTGACCATCATCACCAAGGGCTCGCTGATTCTGCGCGATCTGGACCTGCTGGCCGAACTCGCCGAACAACGACTGGTGGCGGTAATGATCAGCCTCACCACTCTGGACGATGAGCTCAAACGCATCCTCGAACCTCGTACGGCCGCGCCCAAGGCACGACTGCGGGCGATCCGGGTAATGCGTGAAGCGGGGATTCCGGTGGGTGTCTTGTGTTCACCGATGATTCCGATGATCAACGACAGCGAACTCGAAAGCCTGCTGACTGAAGCCCATGCGGCCGGAGCGCAAACTGCGGCTTATATGATGTTGCGCCTGCCGCTGGAAGTGGCGCCGCTGTTCGAAGAGTGGCTGGCCGCCCACTATCCTCAACGTGCAGCTCATGTGTTGAGCCTGATCCGCCAGAGCCGTGGTGGGGAGCTTTACGACAGTCGGTTTGGTGCCCGTATGCGCGGTGAAGGACCGTTTGCCGATCTGCTGGCGCAGCGTTTTGCCAAAACCATCAAGCGCCTGGGGCTCAACCGTCGGGAAGGTTTCGATCTGGACTGCAAAGCCTTTTGTCCGCCGGGTCGCCAGATGTCATTGATTTAAGGACAATCGGACCTATGGTGGAGTAGTGAAAAAAGTACGTCGCGTTCCAGCTGGTCATATTTCTTATGACCTGGAACGTACGTTCTAGAGCGCTTGATTCAGTTTGAGTTAAGCTTCGGCCGCTACCTTGTTCATCGAGTGACTGATGGGTCTGCTTTTCGACCTGGATGTTTTTTATACAGCCACTGGCTTCACATCGGACAAAACGGGAAAATTCCCTGACTCCGCCAAAGAGGATGAATCATGAGTGACAAGGATAAACAGCCTTTGGCTGCGTCGGCTTCAGCCCAACCCGAGGCGGAAACCGCCGATGCAGCGCTGCAGCATATCGTTGACGGCTTTTTGCATTTTCATCACGAGATCTTTCCGCAGCAGGAAGAACTCTTCAAAAAACTCGCCACGGCCCAGCGGCCTCGGGCGATGTTCATCGCGTGCGCCGATTCGCGCATTGTTCCCGAGCTGATCACCCAAAGCGCCCCCGGCGACCTGTTCGTCACCCGTAACGTCGGCAACGTCGTGCCGCCTTATGGGCAAATGAACGGTGGTGTTTCCACAGCCATCGAATACGCAGTGCTGGCGCTCGGCGTGCAGCACATCATCATCTGCGGCCACTCCGACTGTGGCGCCATGCGCGCAGTACTCAACCCGCAGAGCCTGGAAAAGATGCCGACGGTCAAAGCCTGGCTGCGCCATGCGGAAGTGGCGAAAACCATGGTTCAGGACAACTGCCATTGCTCGAATGAAAGCGAGAGCATGCACATCCTTACCGAAGAGAATGTGATCGCTCAGTTGCAACATTTGCGCACGCACCCGTCGGTGGCCTCGCGCATGGCCAACGGTCAGCTGTTTATCCATGGTTGGGTGTACAACATCGAAACCAGCGAAATCCAGGCTTACGACGCGGATCAGGGTTGTTTCCTGCCGCTCGATGGCAGCCATCCGATTCCGGTGGCGACGCCCAAAGCGCGCTTCTAAATCCTCTTCGTAGCCTGTCTCACAACAACGTTTGCGAGACAGGTCAACAGATCCCTGTGTGGTTTAGCCGAGGCTGCTGATCAGGCAGCCCGGCTTTGCCATGCCTGAAGAAAACTTCGGGAGAGTCACCATGCGTGCCGCTCAATTAAAAGCTGTTCTGCCACGGGAGCTGCTGGCTTCGGTGGTTGTGTTTCTGGTTGCCCTGCCTTTGTGCATGGGCATCGCCATCGCCTCTGGGCTGCCACCGGCCAAAGGCCTGATCACCGGCATCATCGGTGGGCTGGTAGTTGGCTGGCTTGCCGGTTCACCGCTGCAAGTCAGCGGTCCGGCGGCAGGCCTGGCGGTATTGGTGTTCGAACTGGTGCGCCAGCATGGTATCGCCATGCTCGGGCCGATCCTGCTACTGGCGGGTTTTCTGCAATTGGTAGCCGGGCGTTTGAAACTGGGTTGCTGGTTTCGGGTCACGGCGCCGGCTGTGGTGTACGGCATGCTCGCCGGCATCGGCGTGTTGATCGTGCTGTCGCAGGTGCACGTAATGCTCGATGCCGTGCCCAAGCCCTCAGGGCTGGATAACCTGGCGGCCTTTCCTACTGCAGTGATTCAGGCTTTGCCTTCGTTTGGCTGGCAAGCGGGTTTGCTCGGGCTGTCGACCATTGCCGTGATGTGGCTGTGGGAAAAATTCCGCCCGCATTCCCTGCGTTTCGTTCCCGGCGCATTGCTCGGGGTCGGTCTAGCAACGATCGCCAGCCTGGCGCTCGCCTTGCAGGTCAAACGTGTGGAGGTCCCGGCTAACCTGGCGGAGGCCATCGATTGGCTACGCCCGGCGGATCTGCTCAACCTGGCTGACCCAACCCTGCTGATCGCCGCCTTCGCCGTGGCCTTTATCGCCAGCGCCGAAACCCTGCTCTCGGCCGCCGCCGTGGATCGCATGCACAGTGGTCAACGCTCGGACTTCGACCGCGAATTGTCGGCACAAGGTGTGGGCAACATGTTGTGTGGCCTGCTCGGCGCGCTGCCGATGACCGGGGTAATCGTGCGCAGCTCGGCCAACGTTCAAGCCGGCGCCACCACCCGCCTGTCGACGGTGTTCCATGGCCTGTGGTTGCTGGCTTTCGTGTTGCTGCTATCGAGCGTGCTGCAAAGCATTCCGGTGGCGAGCCTGGCGGGCGTCCTGGTTTACACCGGTTTCAAACTGGTGGACCTCAAAGCCTTTCGCGGCCTGGGCCGTTATGGCCGGATGCCGATGTTTACCTATGCGGCGACTGCACTGGCAATCATCTTCACCGACCTGCTGACGGGCGTGCTGATCGGCTTTGGCCTGACGCTGGCCAAACTGGCCTGGAAGGCTTCGCGCCTGAAAATCAGCCTGATCGATCTACCGGCGGACGGCGAGATGGAACTGCGTCTGGTGGGGGCGGCGACTTTCCTGAAGGTGCCGGCGTTGACCCAGGTGCTGGGGAGCATTCCCGCTGGCGCGACGGTGCATGTGCCGCTCAATAACCTGAGCTACATCGATCACTCGTGCCTTGAGTTGCTGGAGGAGTGGGGCCGGGCCAATGCGGCCAAGGGTTCGAAGTTGGTGATTGAAGCGCGGGGGTTGAAGCGCAGGCTTGAAGGGCGGTTGCGGACCACGACGGGCGTAGGTTCCGCCGGATAGATAACCGTGTGGGAGCGAGTTTGTTCGCTCCCACAGGTGTTCGGTTCTTACCGTTGGATCAAGCCGCTGGCTGATCCAGCTCCAGCTCGACACCTAATTGGCGCGACAGGCACGGCCAGCGCTTCCACGCGGCGCCGGTGTCCGGGCTGTTGAGTTTCTCGCGGTAGGCCTCCACCGACTCCAGCGCGAAACTTTCATCGTCAAGCATCTCGTCCACGGCGTGATGCACCGCCTCATCCAGTTGGTTGGCAAATTCCTCGCCAATCAATTGGTGGGCAATCAGGTTGGCGACAGTCATGTCCAAGGGGATCAATGGCTGACCAAAATGCTTGATGTACAGGTCGTTGACCTCTTCGACCAGGCGGTGCGCCAGATAAGCTTCGTCCAGCAGGCTGTCCAGGCCAACGTGACCGGCCATGATCGCCGGCGGTTGGAGGAAGAACTGCTCGGCGATTGTCAGCACCGGCTTGATCTGCGATTCGATGCCCGCTTCCCTGGCGACTTCATTGGCTGCATCCAGCAGGTCTGGCACTTGTTCTATATACGCGGCCACAAAACGCGTCATCACGCCGTTAGCGTCGACATCCGGCAATTGGATGGCGGAGTGAAGGTGCGGCAGTTGGGTTTCCAGCTGACGAGTCAGCAGGCCGGTCTCGGCCTCGTGTTGTTGGGCTTGTTGGATCTGCTCGCGCAATGCGGCGGTGTTCATGAAAACTCCAGGAAACAAAGGCAATGAAATAGGGAAGACATAACTTAGCTGGCTCAGGAAAAAGGCTAAGACGCATTTGTCATAATTATTTCATCCTTGAGACATCGAAGTTATATCGATTTGCCACCACTCGTCTGCATCCTTCTCCATTCGTGACCTGGAACGCAAGTCCAACCTGTTTCAGCTGATTTACCCCATCGCGTTGCGAGGTGGCAGTCGCTGTCTATACTCGGTTCTGAATGGAGTTAGCTGATGACACCCGACTGCATACGCAGCAAGGCTCGGCGATTCAAGTTCGTGGTCTGAAAATGCCGCTCCCTTGCCGCAGGCGTTACGCCTACGGGATAACAAGAACGATAAGGGGAACCCGCAATGATGCGACATCCACATGTCTGGATGGGCCTCCTGTTGTGGTCGATTTTCAGTCAGGCGCAAGCGGCCTGGACTGTCAATATGGCGCCTGGAGCGACTGAGATCAGTCACGCAGTATTCGATCTGCACATGACCATTTTCTGGATTTGTGTGGTGATCGGCATCATCGTCTTCGGCGCCATGTTCTGGTCGATGATGATCCACCGCCGCTCGACCGGGCAGGTGGCCGCAAAATTTCATGAAAGCACCACCGTTGAAATCCTCTGGACCATCGTCCCCCTGCTTATCCTGGTAGCCATGGCGGTCCCCGCAACCGCCACACTGATCAAGATGTACGACAACACGGAGCCGGATATCGATATCCAGGTCACCGGCTATCAGTGGAAGTGGCATTACAAATACCTGGGTCAGGACGTCGAATTTTTCAGCAACCTGACTACCCCCGCCGATCAGATCCACAACAAGGAAGCCAAGGGCGAGCATTACCTGCTGGAGGTCGACAAGCCACTGGTGCTGCCGATCGGTGCCAAGGTGCGTTTTCTGGTGACCTCCGCCGATGTCATCCACTCCTGGTGGGTGCCGGCCTTCGCAGTCAAGCGCGATGCTATTCCGGGCTTCGTCAATGAATCCTGGACCCGTGTCGACAAGCCCGGCATCTACCGTGGCCAGTGCGCCGAGCTGTGCGGCAAGGACCACGGCTTCATGCCGATCGTGGTCGAGGTCAAGGAAAAGGCCGACTACGAAAAATGGCTGGGCGAGCGCAAGGCGGAAGCCGCGCAACTCAAAGAGCTGACCAGCAAGGAATGGACCCTCGACGAGCTCAAGGAGCGCGGCGACAAGATTTATCACACCACTTGCGTGGCCTGTCACCAGGCCGAAGGCCAGGGCCTGCCGCCGATGTTCCCGGCACTCAAGGGCTCGAAAATCGCCACCGGGCCGAAAGAGGCTCACCTGAGCCTGGTCTTCCATGGCAAGCCCGGCACCGCGATGGCGGCGTTCGGCAAGCAGCTCTCGGAAGTCGATATCGCGGCGGTCGTGACCTACGAACGTAACGCCTGGGGCAACAACAAAGGCGACATGGTCACCCCTAAAGAAGTGCTGGAGCTGAAACAGGCGGAAAGCAAATGACCCGGTCTATTGCGTACTCAAGGAATCGGTCGGGGCATGACGTCCCGGTTCGCCCAGCCCAGCCGTTTGCAGGAGACAGGACATGACTGTTGTAGTCGATGACCATGTTCATACCGATACCGCCCACGCCCACGGCCCCGCCAAAGGCCTGATGCGCTGGGTGTTGACCACCAACCACAAGGATATCGGCACGCTGTACCTGTGGTTTGCATTCACTATGTTCCTGCTGGGCGGCTCGTTCGCCATGGTGATCCGTGCCGAGCTGTTCCAGCCGGGACTGCAAATCGTCGAACCGGCGTTCTTCAACCAGATGACCACCATGCACGGTCTGGTGATGGTCTTCGGCGCGGTGATGCCGGCCTTCGTCGGCCTCGCCAACTGGATGATCCCGTTGATGATCGGCGCGCCGGACATGGCCCTGCCGCGAATGAACAACTTCAGCTTCTGGCTGTTGCCGGCCGCGTTCATTCTGCTGGTATCGACCCTGTTCACCCCCGGTGGCGGGCCGAACTTCGGCTGGACCTTCTACGCACCGCTGTCGACCACCTACGCGCCGGAAAGCGTGACGTTCTTCATCTTCGCCATCCACTTGATGGGGATCAGTTCGATCATGGGCGCAATCAACGTGATCGCGACCATCCTCAACCTGCGCGCCCCCGGCATGACGTTGATGAAAATGCCGCTGTTCGTCTGGACCTGGCTGATCACCGCGTTCCTGCTGATCGCGGTGATGCCGGTACTGGCCGGCTGCGTGACCATGATGCTGATGGACATCCACTTCGGCACCAGTTTCTTCAGTGCCGCCGGTGGCGGTGATCCGGTGCTGTTCCAGCACGTGTTCTGGTTCTTCGGTCACCCCGAGGTGTACATCATGATCCTGCCGGCCTTCGGTGCCGTCAGCTCGATCATTCCGGCGTTCTCGCGCAAGCCGCTGTTTGGCTACACCTCGATGGTCTATGCCACGGCCAGTATTGCGTTCCTGTCATTCATCGTCTGGGCGCACCACATGTTCGTGGTCGGCATTCCGCTGGTGGGCGAGTTGTTCTTCATGTACGCCACGCTGCTGATCGCAGTGCCGACCGGCGTGAAGGTGTTCAACTGGGCCAGCACCATGTGGCAAGGCTCGCTGACCTTCGAGACGCCGATGCTGTTCGCCGTGGCGTTCGTGATCCTGTTCTCCATTGGCGGATTCTCCGGGCTGATGCTGGCCATCGCCCCGGCAGACTTCCAGTACCAGGACACCTACTTCGTGGTCGCGCACTTCCATTACGTGCTGGTGCCGGGGGCGATCTTCGGGATCTTCGCCTCGGCTTACTTCTGGCTGCCGAAGTGGACCGGCCACATGTACGACGAAACCCTCGGCAAGCTGCACTTCTGGCTGTCTTTCATCGGCATGAACATGGCGTTCTTCCCGATGCACTTCGTGGGCTTGGCGGGCATGCCACGGCGGATTCCGGACTACAACCTGCAATTCGCCGACTTCAACATGGTGTCGTCGATCGGCGCGTTCATGTTTGGTGCCACGCAGATCTTCTTCCTGTTCATCGTGATCAAGACCATTCGCGGCGGCGAGCCGGCACCGGCCAAGCCGTGGGATGGTGCCGAAGGCCTGGAATGGAGCATTCCATCGCCCGCGCCGTATCACACCTTCACCACACCGCCGGAAGTGAAATGAAACGCCTCGGTCCTGTAGGAGCCGGCTTGCTGGCGATGAACGCAGCGCGGTGTGTCAGACACTCCGCCTTCGCTGGCAAGCCAGCTCCTACAGGATATGGCGTAGAGGCTGGAAATAATGGCTGACTCGATCTCGATGAAGAAACTGGTCACCCGCCTGTTACTGGTGGTGGCGGCGATGTTTGTCTTCGGCTTTGCCCTGGTACCGATCTACGACGTGATGTGCAAGGCATTCGGCATCAATGGCAAAACCGCCGGGCAGTATGAAGGCGAGCAAACGGTCGACGCCTCGCGGCAGGTTCGCGTGCAGTTTCTGTCGACCAACGCTGCTGACATGCCCTGGGATTTCTATCCCAAGACGGATGAGCTGACCGCGCACCCCGGGGCGGTGAACGAGATGATTTTTATCGCCCACAACCCCACCGACCGGCCGATGAGCGCCCAGGCGGTGCCGAGTATCGCGCCGAGTGCAGCCGCGGCGTACTTCCACAAGACCGAATGTTTCTGCTTTACCCAGCAAGTGCTGCAGCCCGGTCAACGCATCGAGATGCCAGTACGGTTCATCGTTGACCGCGACATGCCCAAGGATGTGAAGCACCTGACGCTGTCCTACACGCTGTTCGATATCACCGCACGTCATCCGCCCGTAGCTGTTGCAGCAAGCACGGGTGGCTAGGCGTTAAAGCGTGCCCGATAAGGAGAACAATAAATGGCAACTCATGAACATTATTACGTTCCAGCCCAGAGCAAATGGCCGATCATCGCCACGATCGGCATGCTGGTCACGGTGTTCGGCCTGGGCACCTGGTTCAACGACCTGAAGGCTGCGCGGCCGGAATCCCATGGCCCGCTGATCTTTTTCGTCGGCGGACTGCTGCTGGCCTACATGCTGTTCGGCTGGTTCGGGACGGTGGTCAAGGAAAGTCGCGCGGGGTTGTACAGCCCGCAACTCGACCGCTCGTTCCGCTGGGGCATGAGCTGGTTCATTTTCTCGGAGGTGATGTTCTTCCTGGCCTTTTTCGGTGCGCTGTTTTATGTGCGCAACATCGCGGGCCCGGCACTGGGTGGTGAAGGCACCAAAGGCATCGCCCACATGCTGTGGCCGACGTTCGAATTCACCTGGCCGCTGCTGAACAACCCGGACTCGAAACTCTTTCCTCCCCCCAAGGAAGTCATCAGCCCCTGGGGTCTGCCGCTGCTCAACACCGTACTGCTGGTGAGTTCCAGCGTCACCGTGACCATCGCTCACCACGCCTTGAAGAAAGGCCATCGCGGGGCGCTGAAAATCTGGCTGGCGCTGACCGTGTTGCTCGGTTGCGGCTTCCTGGGCTTTCAAGCCAAAGAATACCTGCACGCCTACCACGAGCTGGGCTTGACCCTCGGTTCCGGCATCTACGGCGCAACGTTCTTCATGCTCACCGGTTTCCACGGTGCCCACGTGACCATCGGCACCATCATTCTGTTCGTGATGCTGATGCGCATCATGCGCGGGCACTTCAATGCAGACCACCATTTCGGCTTCGAGGCGGCGACCTGGTACTGGCACTTTGTGGATGTGGTGTGGATCGGGTTGTTCGTTTTCGTCTACGTACTTTGAGCCTGGCACTCATGACTACCAAGGCACGTGGGACACCAACTGGCCGCTGAAAAAACCCCAGGCGATCAAGCCGACAGTAATGGCGGCCAGCGCAACACGAATACTCAAGGCGATGACCAGGCGATTCGAGCTGCTGTCGTCCTTGACCAGAAAAAACAGGCCGCTGAACAGGCTGACAACCGTGGCAATCAGCATCAGGACGATGGCTGCTTTGAGCATGGTGACACTCCGGGGGACAGGCGATGCATGTGAGTATAGCTATCGCGATGACCGACTTTCTGGCGACGCCATGAAGCGCTTCCGGCTGGGCCTCGTGCCGACTCTGGTGGTCGCGGTGCTGCTGCCCTTGCTGGTGTCACTCGGCTTCTGGCAGTTGAGCCGGGGCGCGGAGAAAAGCGCGCTGCTGCAAAATTACGCCGAGCGCCGGGCGGCCGAACCGATGGCCAGCACCGAACTGCAACACACCGAAGATCCGGCCTTTCGCCGGGTTCGCCTGCACGGCCAGTTCGATGCCGAACACAGCCTGCTGCTGGATAACCGGCAGCGTGACGGCAAGGTCGGGGTCGAGCTGTTGCAACCATTTCAGGATCAGGCCACCGGGCTCTGGTTGCTGGTCAATCGCGGCTGGCTGCCGTGGCCGGATCGGCGTACCCCGCCGTCATTCACCACACCGACGCAGGTGTTGAGCCTCGACGCCTGGGTCTACGTCTCCCCCGGCGCAACGTTCCAGTTGCACGCCGACCCCAACACCACGACCTGGCCACAACTGATCACCGCCGTTGAACCGGCCAGGTTGTGGACGGCGCTTGAACGTGACGGTTTCGCCTACGAATTACGCGCGCAAAGTGGCCCTGCGACCTACCGCACCGATTGGCCGGTGGTGGCCATGGGGCCGGAAAAGCACCTGGCTTACGCCGTGCAGTGGTTCGCCCTGGCGATCGCGCTGTTCGGCCTTTATCTCTATCTCGGATGGCACAACGCAAAGGAGAACAATAATGGGAGTGGCCATGAATCCACCCGGCATGTCTGAGGCGAAAACACCGGTGAATCGGCGGCGCGGACGCTTGCAGTTGCTGCTGATCCTATTGGGGGTGATCGGTCCGATGATCCTCGCCACCGGCATGTACAAATTGCAGTTCTGGGTACCCGAAGGCCGCAGTTATCACGGTGAGCTGATCGGCAACGGCCAGACCCGCGCCGACATTGGCGTACAAGCGCAAGAAGAACGCTGGCAGTTGCTGGTGACGGCGCCCAAGGACTGCTCGGTGGACTGCCAACAGCTGGTTTATCTGGCGCGGCAGATCCAGATCGGCCTCGGTCGCGATGCTGCCCGTGCCAGCCATGCGCTGGCCATCGCGCAGCCGCTGAACAGCGATTACGAGACTAAACTTCAACGCGAGTACCCACAGTTACAACGCTATTCATTGGACCTGCCGTCCTACATCAAAGGCGCACAGAGCAATGACACGCCGCACCTGTGGATCATCGACCCTCACGGCAATCTGGTGCTGCGTTACGACCCGACGGTGAAGGGCAAGGATCTGCTCAACGACCTGCGCCACCTGCTGAAACTGTCGAACATCGGATAAGGGCATCGTCATGGCCAAACCTGGATTTCGCCTCGCGCTGTTTGCCACCTTGCTGGCACTGATTGTGGTGTTGCTCGGCGCTTACACACGCCTGACCCACGCCGGCCTCGGCTGCCCGGACTGGCCCGGCTGCTACGGTTTTATCAGCGTGCCGCAAAGCGAAGCCCAGCTGGCTCATGCCGAACTGCATTTTCCAGACACCCCGGTGGAAGCCCACAAGGGCTGGAACGAAATGGTCCATCGCTACTTCGCCGGCACGCTGGGGCTGCTGATCGCGGTGCTGGCGGGCCGCGCCTGGGTCCATCGTCATCATCCGGGGCAGCCGGTGAAGTTGCCGCTGTTCTTGCTGGCGTTGGTCATTGGCCAAGCGGCTTTCGGCATGTGGACGGTGACGCTCAAGCTTTGGCCGCAAGTGGTCACCGGACATTTACTCGGTGGTTTTGCGACCTTGAGCCTGTTGTTTCTGCTGACCTTGCGCCTGTCCGGCGTATTGCCGGCGCTGACCGTGCCTCGACGTTTGCAATACTGGGCAACCGCCGGCTTGCTGTTGGTGATCCTGCAAATTGCTCTCGGTGGCTGGGTCAGCTCCAACTACGCGGCGGTAGCCTGCATCGACTTTCCAACCTGCCACGGCCAATGGCTGCCACCGGCTGATTTCGCCAACGGTTTTCACCTGACCCAGCACATCGGCCCGAATTATCTGGGCGGGCAGCTGGACAGCGATGCCCGCACCGCGATTCACCTGACTCACCGCATCGGCGCATTACTGGTCACCTTTGTTCTGCTCGGTCTGGCTTGGCAACTGAAGGTCGTCGGCATGACGCGCCTGGCCGTCATGGTGCTGATCGCCCTTGCCGCACAAATCACCTTGGGCATCAGCAACGTGGTGTTCCACTTGCCGCTGCCGGTGGCCGTCGCCCACAACGCCGGCGGTGCGGCGCTGTTGCTGACGATGGTGCTGGTCAATTATCACGCGCGAACCAGCCTGGTTCGGGTCAAGCATCAGCCCCCTCGGCGCTGGCGTCTACGCCTGCGTAAACACTCGGCCGGGCCCATAACAATAAAAGGAGAGATGCCATGGCGACTCTGATCGGCGAACGTCACAGTCAGGCCATCTGGCGAGACTATCTGGAACTGACCAAGCCGAAAGTGGTGGTGCTGATGCTCATCACCTCGCTGGTCGGCATGTTCCTCGCGACCCGCGCCGGGGTGCCATGGACGGTGCTGGTGTTCGGCAATCTGGGGATCGCCCTGTGTGCCGGCGGTGCCGCGGCGGTCAATCATGTGGTGGACCGGCGCATCGACGCGGTCATGGCCCGGACCCACAAACGGCCCCTGGCCGAAGGCCGGGTGTCTCCAGCCGCTGCGCTGACCTTCGCCCTGATACTGGCAATGCTCGGTCAGGCCTTGTTGCTGACTTTCACCAACCCGCTGACAGCATGGCTGACCCTCGCCTCCTTGCTCGGTTATGCCGTGGTCTATACCGGTTTCCTGAAACGCGCGACGCCGCAGAACATCGTCATCGGCGGCCTCGCCGGAGCTGCCCCGCCACTGCTCGGCTGGACCGCCGCCACCGGTCATGTCGGCGCCGAACCATTGTTGCTGGTGCTGATCATCTTCGCCTGGACCCCGCCGCACTTCTGGGCGCTGGCGATTCACCGCAAGGAAGAATACGCCAAGGCTGACATTCCGATGCTGCCGGTGACCCATGGCGAGCACTACACCAAAGTCCACATCCTGCTTTATACCTTTGCGTTGCTGGCCGCCAGCCTGATGCCCTACGTGATCCACATGAGCGGCGTGCTCTACCTGATGTGTGCCCTTTTACTGGGCGCAAGGTTTCTGCAATGGGCCGTGGTGCTGTACCGTGGCACTCGACCGCACGCGGCGATCAACACGTTCAAGTACTCTATCTACTACTTGTTCCTGCTGTTTATCGCGCTGCTCGTAGACCACTACTTACTGTTGATCCTATGACTCGAACCCAGAAAACCGTCTTCATCCTCGTTGCCCTGATTGCGCTGATCCTGGGCCTGACCGTCAATAAAGTACTGACCGGGAAAAACCAGGGCGACCCGACGGCGCTGATCGATGCAGGGATCATCTTGCTGCCCCAAAGCCGTAATCTGCCGGACGTGAAGATGACCGATCAGGACGGCAAGCCAGTGGCGATCAACGAACTGAAAGGCAAGTGGAGTTTGCTGTTCTTCGGCTACACCTTCTGCCCGGACATCTGCCCGACCACCCTCGCCCAGCTGCGGCAGATCAAGAGTGAACTGCCGGCGGATGCGGTGAACAAGTTGCAGGTCATCCTGGTCAGCGTCGACCCTAACCGCGATACGCCCAAGCAACTCAAGCAGTACCTGGGCTACTTCGATCCGCAATTCATCGGGCTGACCGCAGCCTCGGTCGAAGACCTTCAGAAAATGGCCAACGCGGTGAGCATTCCGTTCATTCCGGCGGACACCAGCAAGCCGAACTACACCGTCGACCACAGCGGCAACCTGGCGGTGATCGGACCGGACGGGACTCAACGCGGGTTCATTCGTGCACCGCTGAATAACCAGAAACTGGTGGCGCAGTTGCCGGTGATGCTCAACCGTCAATAAGCACCACAGGTACGGTGTTTCAGGCAAAAAAATGGGGCGCATTCAATGCGCCCCATTTTTTTCGTTAAAACTTCAGATCAGAACGCCGGCAATACCGCGCCTTTGTACTTCTCGAGAATGAAGGCTTTCACTTCCGGGCTGTGCAGGGCAGCAACCAGTTTCTGCATTGCCGCGCTGTCCTTGTCGTCCGGACGGGCAACGAGGATGTTCACGTACGGCGAGTCGCTGCCTTCGATGACCAGCGCGTCCTTGGACGGATCGAGCTTGGCTTCCAGCGCGTAGTTGGTGTTGATCAGCGCCAGGTCGACCTGAGTCAGCACGCGGGGGATGGTCGCGGCTTCCAGTTCACGGAATTTCAGATCCTTGGTGTTCTCGGTGATGTCCTTCACGGTCGACAGGATATTTTTCGAATCCTTCAACTTGATCAGGCCAGCCTTCTCCAGCAGCAACAGCGCACGGCCGCCGTTGGTGGCGTCGTTCGGGATCACCACGTTGGCGCCGCCCGGCAGCTCTTCCAGTTTCTTGTACTTGCTGGAGTAAGCGCCCAGCGGCTCCAGGTGCACACCGGCAACGCTGACGAGGTTGGTGCCCTTGGCCTTGTTGAACTCATCCAGGTACGGTTGGTGCTGGAAGAAGTTGGCGTCCAGACGCTTCTCGGCCACCTGTACGTTCGGCTGGATGTAGTCGGTGAAGACTTTGACTTTCAGGTCCACGCCTTCTTTGGCCAGGGCTGGTTTAACGAACTCGAGGATTTCCGCGTGGGGCACCGGGGTGGCCGCAACGGTCAAGGTGTCGGCAGCGTGGGCGGAAAAGGCTGCAATGGCAGCGAATGCGACGAGTAGTTTTTTCATTCAGCTAACTCCTTGTGAGGCGCCAGTCTTCGGCGCCTGCCAGCGAATGGCCGGCTCATGTCTTAAGTGACGAAAACTGTTTATTTGCGGGAGAAATGAACCACCAGCTTGTCGCCGACGGTTTGCAGCACTTGAACCAGCACCAGCAGCAAGACCACGGTGACCACCATCACGTCGGTCTGGAAACGCTGGTAACCGAAACGGATCGCCAGGTCGCCCAAGCCGCCAGCGCCGACCACACCGGCCATTGCTGTGTAGGACACCAGTGTAATCGCTGTCACCGTAATCGCTGCGAAGATGCCCGGGCGGGCTTCCGGAAGCAAGGCGTTGGTGATGATCTGACGGGTCGTCGCGCCCATGGCCTGGGTCGCTTCGATGATGCCGCGATCCACTTCACGCAGGGCGGTTTCCACCAGTCGCGCGAAGAACGGCGTGGCGCCCACCACCAGCGGTGGGATCGCACCGGCGACACCGAGGGAGGTGCCGGTAATCAATACGGTGAACGGAATCATCACGATCAGCAGAATGATGAACGGCAGCGAACGCAGAATGTTCACCACCAGCGATAGCATCGCGTAGACGCCTTTGGCTTCCAGCAACTGGCGCGGGCTGCACAAGAACAACAGCACGCCCAACGGCAACCCCAGCAGCACGGTGAACAACAGCGAACCGCCAAGCATCAGCAGGGTGTCGCCGGTGGCCAGCCAGATTTCGTACCAGTCGATATTGGAAAAGAAACTCATCAGGACTTCCATCAGCGCAGCACCTCCATATGGACATCAGCTGCGGTGAAGTGAGCAAACGCCGCTTCCATGTCGCCACCGGTGACGGCCAGGGTCAATTGGCCGTAGGGAACCTCTTTGATGCGATCGATACGACCGGCCAGGATGCTGTAGTCCACGCCCGTTTCCCGGGCGACGGTACCCAGCAATGGTGCGTAGGTCGCTTCGCCCTGGAAGGTCAGACGCACGATGCGGCCCGGCACATGAGCGAAGTCGTCGCGCTGTTCGTTCTCGTCGATCTGCTCGTCTTCCTGGACGAAGCGCTTGGTGGTCGGGTGCTTGGGGTGCAGGAACACTTCGGCCACCGAACCTTGCTCGACGATCACACCGGCATCCATCACCGCCACCTGATCGCAGACTCGACGAATCACATCCATCTCGTGGGTGATCAGAACAATGGTCAGCTTCAGCTCGCGATTGATCTCGGCCAGCAATTGCAGAACCGACGCCGTGGTCTGCGGGTCGAGGGCACTGGTGGCTTCGTCGCACAGCAAAATTTTCGGCTTGGTTGCCAGGGCGCGGGCGATGCCGACACGCTGCTTCTGACCACCGGACAGTTGCGCCGGGTATTTTTTCGCATGGTCGGCCAGACCAACCCGTGCCAGCAATTGCGCCACACGCTGGTCGATTTCGCTACGCGACAGCTCACCGGCGAGGGTCAGCGGCAGCGCGACGTTATCGGCCACGGTCTTGGACGCCAGCAAGTTGAAGTGCTGGAAAATCATCCCGACCTGCTGACGGAAACGTCGCAGGCCGTTGGCATCCAGCGCTGTGACTTCTTCACCATCGACGATGATCTTGCCGCCACTGGCGTTTTCCAGGCGGTTGATCAGGCGCAGCAGGGTACTTTTTCCCGCACCGGAATGGCCGATCAGGCCAAAGACCTGACCGTTCTCAATCGTCAGACTGGTCGGATGCAGGGCGGGAATATCCTTACCGGCGACGCGGTAAGTTTTGTGGACGTTTTGAAACTCGATCACGTAGCGAACCTTGTGGGGCGCGTTAGAAAAGGATCAGCGGTTAGCCGGGCGCGCATTTTAGCCTGTCCGTATAGAGGTTCTTAGCATTTATTTCGCCTTCAACCAGCGATTTGGCAATAAGGCGATCAAAGGTAGGAACCTGGGACCGAGGCAATTGCGGCCTGATGCATCTAGAAAAGCAAAAGATCGCAGCTTGCGGCAGCTCCTAAACGGTCCGTTGGAGCTGCCGCAGGCTGCGATCTTTTCTTTATGGCTTGCGAGGGCTCAAAACCATCTGCGCCGGAATATTGCGCAGAATCTGCTTCTCAAGCTTCAGATCAAACCCCGAATCCAGCTTCTTCACCCGTTTGGTCAGCAACGTGGCCAACCATGGGTAGTCCTGAGTACGGGGAACCTGAATGCTCACGTCGCACTGATAATTCACCACATCGGCGGCGATAGCATCCAGTTGACGACGAAGTTTGCTCATATCGTTGAGGTTCAATGCCACCGTCGTGCTTTCAGCCGTCGGGTCGATCACTTTGGCCTGCGGTCTGGCTTCGGCAGCCTTGAGGGCCGCTTCGGCTTTATCCAGTTCAGCCTTGCGTGCATGAACGATGGCATTGTTAACGCCACCGGTCAGCGCCGGGGCCTTGGGCATCAATACCCGGGCACGGCTGAGGGCAGTGGCCGCGGCATTCACATCACCTTTTTGCAACACGATCTGGCTGCGCAGTAAATAGGCTTCGGCCAATTGCCGCTGGTATTGCTCAAGGGATTGATCGTTGGGCGACTCGGCCTGCAAGGCCGCCAATTGATCCTCGGCGGTGGCCAGCTCGCTGCTGGCCAGGCTTTGTTCCAGTTGTGCAATAGCCGTGGCCCGTGCATCGGGGGCCTCGGTGGCCGCCGGCGGCGTGCTTTGGCAAGCACCCAGTAGCAGCGAAAATGCGACAAGGAGCAGATAACGGGAGGCGAACGGCTTCATTCCTGCGACTCTCTATTTGCGCAAAAAACGAGCAAGTCTACACCCCTCGGCGGGGCAGGACAAAACTCAGCAGAAACAACGCGGCGGCCGCCACCACAATCGACGGGCCAGCCGGGGTGTCCTTGAACCAGGACAACGCCAGCCCGCCACACACCGCGAGCATGCCCAGCAGGCTCGCGCCCAGTGCCATCTGCTCCGGCGAGCGGGCGTGACGCTGTGCCGCAGCCGCCGGAATAATCAGTAACGAAGTAATCAGCAACACGCCGACGATTTTCATCGCCACCGCGATCACCACGGCGATCAGCAACATCAGGACCAGACGCAACGCCGCCACCGGCAAACCTTCCACCCTGGCCAGTTCTTCATGCACGGTGATCGCCAGCAAGGGTCGCCACAGCGTGACAAGCAATACCAGCACCGCCGCGCTGCCGCCGAGGATCCAGGCCAGATCGGTCGGGCTGATCGCCAGCAGGTCGCCAAACAGATAGGCCATCAGGTCGATCCGCACTTCATGCATGAAGCTTAGTACCACCAGGCCCAGGGAGAGCGTGCTCGGTGCGAGAATTCCCAACAGCGTGTCAGACGCCAATGGCTGCCGCTGTTGCAGCGTCACCAGCAACACTGCCAGCAACAGGCAGCCTACGGTGACAGCCACGGTCGGGCTGACATCCAGCAGAAAGCCCAGCGCCACACCCAGCAGCGCAGCGTGGGACAGGGTGTCGCCGAAATAAGCCATGCGCCGCCAGACCACAAACGAACCCAACGGGCCCGCAACCAGTGCCAGGGCCAGACCTGCAAGCAGGGCGAAGAGCAGAAAATCAGCCATGCTTGCAGCTATCTCCATGAACGTGGGTATGGGCCGACGGGGTCGCAATGACCACCGAGCCATGCAGGTCGTGAGCGTGGTCGTGATGGTGGTGATAAATCGCCAGACTTTGTGCGTTCTTTCCGAACAGTTCGACGAACGCGGGATCGCCGCTGACCTGCTCGGGATGCCCGGAGCAGCAGACATGGCGATTCAGACACACCACCTGGTCGGTGGTGCTCATCACCAGATGCAAATCGTGAGAGACCATCAATACGCCGCAGCCATGACGGTCGCGCAGACGTGTGATCAGGCTATAGAGCTCGGCTTGACCGGCCACGTCGACGCCTTGTACCGGCTCATCGAGCACCAGCAACTCCGGCTCGCGCAGCAATGCCCGGGCCAGCAGTACTCGCTGCATTTCGCCACCGGAAACACTTTGCACCGGGCTGTCGATCACCTGCTCGGCGCCGACTTCCTTGAGGGCGGCCAAGGCCCGAGCGCGGTCCACGCCAGGGACCAGACGCAAGAAACGCAGCACTGATAGCGGCAGGGTTGGATCGACATGGAGTTTTTGCGGCATGTAACCGACGCGCAACTTCGGCTTGCGCCAGACGCTGCCGCTGTCCGGCTTCAACAAACCGAGCACCGCGCGCACCAGCGTGGTTTTGCCGGCGCCATTAGGGCCGATCAGGGTAACGATCTGCCCCGGCTCGACGCTCAGTTCGATGTTATCCAGCACGTTTTGCCCGGCAAAAGTGACGGCCACCTGCTCAAGACGGATCAGCGCATTGCTCATTAAGCCCCCTGGCAACCCGAGCAGAGACCGATGACTTCAACGGTCTGGGCCTCGACGATAAATCCGACGTCCCTGGCGCTGCCGACGATCGCGTCGCTGATGGACTTCTGTTCAAGCTCGATGGCGGCGTGGCATTGGCGGCAAATCAGGAACTGGCCTTGGTGAGCGTGTTCCGGGTGATTGCAGCCGACGAAGGCGTTCAGCGAGGAGATGCGGTGTACCAGGCCGTTTTCCAGCAGAAAATCCAGCGCACGATACACGGTCGGCGGCGCAGCTCGGCGGCCGTCCTGCTCGCTGAGCACCGCCAGAATGTCGTAGGCACCCAGCGGTTTATGGCTTTGCCAGACCAGTTCCAGCACCCGCCGGCGCAAAGCGGTCAGGCGTAGCCCCTGACGTGCGCACAAGGCATCGGCCTCAGACAATGCGCTATGGACGCAATGAGAGTGGTCGTGGGGACGACTGGCAATCGGTGTTTTAGGCATGAGCGGCGACGAGTGTTGTGAGAGACGTTATTATGTTACCCGTTCTCGCCTCTTCGAGTGGTCATCGTGTCCCGACTTTTTTCTATCTTTGTCGCATTTGTCGCAAGTTTTCTGCTGATCGGTTCAGCCCAGGCCGAAGTCAACGTCCTTACCAGCATCAAGCCGCTGCAGCTGATTGCTGCTGCGGTGCAGGAAGGTGTGGCGATTCCGGAAGTGTTGCTGCCACCCGGGGCATCGCCGCATAACTATGCCTTGCGCCCATCCGACGTACGGAAGGTGCAGTCGGTGGACCTGGTTTACTGGATCGGTCCGGACATGGAGGGTTTTCTGCCTCGCGTACTGAAAGGTCGTACGCTGCCCAGCGTCGCAGTGCAGGATTTGCCTGGCCTGAAGCTACGACGTTTCGCCGAAGACAGCCACTCCCACGCCGAAGAAGCCGATGAGCATGACCACGATCATCGCCCCGGCAGCCTGGATGCGCACTTGTGGTTGTCGCCGATCAACGCCCGAGTGATCGCCAGCAAAATGGCGGCCGATCTGAGTGCAGCCGATCCGGCTAACGCGGCGCGCTATCAGAGCAACCTCAAAGCCTTCGATGAGCGCCTGGATGCCTTGGACCTGCGCCTGAAGGCTCGCCTGGCAGGGATCGCGAACAAGCCTTACTTCGTGTTCCACGAAGCCTTCGACTACTTCGAAGACGCCTACGGCCTCAAGCACGCCGGTGTGTTCAGTGTCGCAGCCGAAGTACAGCCCGGTGCCCAGCACGTCGCGGCGATGCGCGCGCGGTTGCAGGAAGTCGGCAAAACTTGCGTGTTCAGCGAACCGCCGCTGCGCCCGCGCCTGGCAGAAACCCTGGTGGCCGGGCTACCGGTGAAACTGGCAGAGCTGGATGCGCTGGGCGGGTACACGCCAGCGACCGCCCAGGGGTATGAGCAGGTGCTGGAAAAATTGGGAAATGATTTGGCCGGGTGCCTGGAGTCGTTGTAAGCGGGAAGTTTGGTGGTGAATCGTTCGCGGGCAAGCCTCGCTCCTACAGGGATCGCGCACATCCTGTAGGAGCGAGGCTTGCCCGCGAAGCTTTTAGAGGGCGAAAGGCAGCGGCGTGTCGACCTTCTGCCGCTGTGCCAAGCGCAGTTGAAACTCCATCGGATCGTGAATCAACACGTCCTGCCCAGCGAAAGACTCCGCCGCAATCAACCGCGACAACCAGAACCGCACGCACGCCACGCGCAGCATGGTCGGCCACAACTCAGCTTCGGCAGCGGTGAACGGTCGCAGCGCGGCATAAGCGCCCAGCAACGCCCGCGCCCGAGCCCCGTCGAGCTGCCCTTGCTCGTCCGAACACCAGTCGTTCAAGGCAATTGCCACGTCATAGAGCATCGGCCCTGAACAAGCGTTGTAGAAGTCGATCAACCCGGTCAGGTGCGTGCCTTCGAACATCGCATTGTCGCGGAACAGATCCGCATGGATGTTGGCCCGCGGCAGCGCCAGAATTTTCGTCTTCTGCTGGGTGATCTCTTCCAGAGCCCGTTGCAGCAAATCGCTTTGTTCGGCGTTCAGGTGCGAGAGAAACTGCGTGCCCTCTTCCAGCATCCAGTCCAGGCCACGATCGGTTTTGCGCTTGATCATGTTGGCCTGGGTCGCCAGGTGCAGGTGAGCCAGCAGCTCGCCGACCTGAGCGCAATGCTGGGCGTTGGCGTCCTTGATGTGCTTGCCCGCCAGACGTGGCTGCAACAGCGCAGGTTTACCGGCCAGCTCGCGCAATGCAACGCCGTCGGTGGTGCGCAGGGCATAAGGCACCGGCAGGTTGGCGTCGTGCAGCACATCGAGCAGTTCGATGAAGAACGGCATCTCCTGCACCGGACCGCGCTCGACCAGGGTCAGGACAAACTCGCCCTGCTCCAGGCTGATAAAGAAATTGGTGTTTTCGCTACCGGCGGCGATCCCCTGGAAATCAAGCAGGCGGCCGAGCCCGTAAGGGGCGAGAAAGGTTTCCAGCTCGGGCCGAGCCAGGGGGGTGAACACAGACATGGTTAAAACTGCCAGTACGGGCGCCGCGGTTGAGCCAGCGCCGATTGAAATTAAGAAACTACTTCCACTCAAAGATTTTCCACGAGGGAATCAGCATATCCGGCTGATCCGAGCGGATGTAGTTTGCATCTGTTCCGTCCGCACGTATCAGAAAGTACGGTTTTCCGACCTTCGGGGTGACCTTGATCGCGTACACGAAGCCGTTCTGGCGATACTCCTGAATGGTTTTATCGCCTTCCGTGCGGATCGTTACTTCCGGGTCCGCCGAGGGCTTGTCATCCGCCGCCATGACAGCCAATGGAGTGATTGCAAACAAGCCAGCCAGCAACAAGCGATTTAGTGTGCGCATGATAACCTTGTCCCTTTGTCGTCAACGGTCCCGCTATTCTAGCGCCGGACCCGCCGAAAAGGTTGATCCTGCTCATGAGCCAAGCCCCCCTCGTCCTGGTGGACGGTTCTTCTTACCTGTACCGCGCTTTTCATGCGCTGCCACCGCTGACCACGTCCAAAGGCCTGCCGACCGGTGCGGTCAAGGGCGTATTGAACATGCTCAAGAGTCTGCGCAAGCAGTACCCGGACAGCCCGTTCGCCGTGGTGTTCGACGCCAAGGGCGGGACGTTCCGCGACGCGATGTTCGCCGAATACAAGGCCAACCGCCCAAGCATGCCTGACGATATGCGGGTCCAGATCGAGCCGCTGCACGCCAGCGTCAAGGCCTTGGGCTTTCCATTGCTGTGCGTGGACAACGTCGAAGCGGACGATGTGATCGGCACCCTGGCCCGCAGCAGCGCGGCCGCCGACCGTCCGGTGGTGATTTCCACCGGTGACAAGGATATGGCACAACTGGTCGACGGGCACATTACCTTGGTCAATACGATGACCGGTAGCGCGCTGGACGTGGAAGGCGTGAAGGAGAAATTCGGCGTCGCTCCCGAGCAGATCATCGATTATCTGGCGTTGATGGGCGATTCGTCCGACAACATCCCGGGCGTTCCGGGTATCGGTCCGAAGACCGCTTCCGGCCTGCTGGTTGGCGTGAATGGCGGCCTGACCGAGCTCTATGCGCAGCTCGATATCGTCCCGACCCTGCCGATTCGCGGCGCCAAGACCCTGCCGGCCAAGCTCGAAGAGCATAAGGAAATGGCCTTTCTTTCTTACCGATTGGCAACCATCAAGATCGACGTGCCGCTGGACATCGGCCTCGACGATCTGCAGATGGGCCCACCGGATCACGACAAGCTTGCCGAACTCTATTCCCTGCTGGAGTTTAAGAGCTGGTTCGAAGAGAACCAGCGCGACGCCAAGCGTTCGGGTCAGGACATCGTCGAGGTCGCCCAGGAGCAGCCGGGTGCCGCCGAAGCGAAATACGAAACCATCCTCGACCAGAAGCGCTTCGAGGCCTGGCTGGACAAACTCGACAAGGCGCCGCTGATCGCCTTCGTCACCGAAACCAACGGCAGCGATGCCCAACACGCGCAACTGGTAGGCCTGTCGTTCTCTGTCGCGGCCAACGAAGCAGCCTACATTCCGCTGACCCATTCCTACATGGGCGTACCGGAACAACTGGACCGTGACACCGTGCTGCTGGCGTTGAAACCGCTGCTGGAAAACCCGAATAAACTGAAAGTCGGCCAACATGCGAAGTTCGACACCAATATCCTCGCCAATTGCGCCATCGGTGGCGATCAGAACAACGGGATTACTGTTCAGGGTATTGCCTACGACACCATGCTCGAGTCCTACGTACTGGACTCAACGGCCACCCGCCACGACATGGACAGCCTGGCGCTCAAGTACCTGGGCCAAAGCAAGACCGACATCCAGGAGATTGCGGGCAAAGGCGTCAAACAGCTGACCTTCGACCAGATTTCCCTTGAGCTGGCGGGTCCCTATGCCGCCGAAGACGCCGATGTCACCTTCCGCCTGCATCTGGTATTGCAGGAAAAACTGGCCGCGACGCCAAGCCTGGTCAAAGTGCTCAACGAGATTGAAATGCCGCTGATGCCGGTCCTGGCCCGTATCGAGCGCCAGGGCGCGCTTGTAGACGCCAACCTGCTGGGCATCCAGAGCGTCGAGCTGGGCGAGAAACTGGTCGCCCTTGAGCGTGAGGCCTTTGCCATTGCCGGTGAAGAATTCAACCTTGGCTCGCCAAAGCAACTGGGCGTGATTCTCTACGAAAAGCTCGGTTTGCCTGTACTCAGCAAAACCGCCAAGGGTCAGGCGTCGACTGCCGAAGCCGTGCTGGCCGAGTTGGCAGAACAGGACTACCCGCTGCCCAAGGTGCTGATGCAATACCGCTCGCTGAGCAAGCTCAAAAGCACCTACACCGACCGTTTGCCAGAGCAGATCAACGCACGCACCGGGCGCATTCATACGTCTTACCAGCAAGCTGTCGCAGCCACCGGGCGTTTGTCGTCCATCGACCCGAACCTGCAGAACATTCCGATCCGTACCGCCGAAGGTCGCCGGATTCGTCAGGCGTTCGTCGCGCCGAAAGGCTACAAACTGCTGGCCGCGGATTACTCGCAAATCGAACTGCGGATCATGGCGCACCTGGCCAAGGACGAAGGCTTGCTGCATGCCTTCCGCAACAACCTCGATGTCCACCGGGCCACGGCCGCAGAAGTGTTCGGCGTCGAGCTGGATGCGGTTACCAACGATCAGCGTCGAAGCGCGAAAGCCATCAACTTCGGCTTGATCTACGGCATGAGCGCGTTTGGCCTGGCCAAGCAGATCGGCGTTGACCGCAAACAGTCCCAGGCCTACATCGACCGTTATTTCGCCCGTTATCCCGGCGTGCTGCAGTACATGGAGCGCACGCGCGCCCAGGCCGCCGAGCAAGGCTTCGTCGAAACCATCTTTGGTCGTCGCCTGTACTTGCCGGAAATCAACGCGAAAAACCAGGCCCTGCGCAAAGCTGCCGAGCGCACGGCGATCAACGCCCCGATGCAAGGCACCGCGGCGGACATCATCAAGAAAGCCATGGTGGCGGTGGACAACTGGCTGGCATCGTCAGGCCTGGACGCCAAAGTCATCCTGCAGGTACACGATGAATTGGTGCTCGAGGTGCGTGAGGACCTGGTCGACCAGGTACGCGAGGAGATTCGCGTGCACATGAGCAACGCCGCACAACTGGACGTACCGCTTCTGGTTGAGGTGGGCGCAGGCAACAACTGGGATGAGGCGCACTGAGCCACCTGAAAAGACGTTTGTGCTGCGGCCTGGCGCCGCAGCACATGACGAAGGGCTATAGAGCGAAAAACGACAGTGATTATTTCCAAAGGATTTTGAAAATAGTCTGAACTAAATCCGCGAACCGCCACTCAGAGATACTGAATGGCTGGTGAAGCCCTTCGATGCTCCTATGTTGTGTTAAGTGTTGGCAGATATCTGGACCCCGCCCTAGCGGTCCGGAACTTGAACCCCGGAACTTCTCCCTCCCCATACGAAGTCCGGGGTTTTTTTTGCCTGCCAATTGGCCTCGAGAGACTTACTCGGCAGCCTCGGCACCCTTGTCCGCCAACTCCATCCAGTCCGCCAGTACGGTGTAGGCTTCTTCCAGGCCCATGCGCTTGGGGGCCGAAAACAGCTGGATAGTGATCGTATCGCCCCAACCCTTGCGGATTTCCGATTGAACCTTGAGCAGCGTGTTTTTTGCCGCGCCGTAGGTCAGTTTGTCGGCCTTGGTCAGCAGAATATGCATCGGCATGCCGCTGGCGACGGCCCAATCGAGCATCAACAGGTCGAAGTCGGTCATTGGATGACGGATGTCCATCATCAGAATCAAACCTTTCAAACTCTCACGGCCACCCAGATAGGCTTCCAGGTGACGCTGCCAGTGCATCTTCAACGGGATCGGTACTTTTGCATAACCGTAGCCTGGCAGGTCGACCAGACGGCGTTCATCGTCTAGCTTGAAGAAGTTCAACAGCTGTGTGCGACCCGGTGTTTTCGAGGTCCGCGCCAGGCTGGCGTGGGTCAGAGTATTCAACGCGCTGGACTTGCCGGCGTTGGAACGCCCGGCGAAGGCCACTTCAAAGCCTTCGTCGTCGGGACATTGGTCGACTTTGGCGGCGCTGAGCATAAAGGTGGACTGTTGGCACAGGCCGAGGATGGGATTCTTGAGTTGCATGGGATTTCCGATGTGGGCGGCGCCGGGAATGGACGCGGCAAGCAGTGTCGTTTCCGTTTCAGTGACGCCAGTATATAATGCCGCAGATTTTGTGTGCGCTTTGTCCCAGCGTAGGATGAAGTTCACGAGAGCGATTGACCTTGATTGCGCATTAGAACGCAGCACGCTCTCAACCCTGAAAAGGTCGTTTTATGACGAAATGGCTGCTAGCTGCCGGTGTCTTGATGCCGCTTTACAGCGCTCAGGCTACACAGGATCCGGAAGCTGTGTACAACCGTGTTTGTGGTGCCTGTCATTCCGGCCAACTACCCATGGCGCCCCGCAGGGGCGATCAGGAAGCTTGGACGCCGAGGTTGGCGAAAGGTATGGAGACGCTGGTGCAACACGTGACCCAGGGTTTCAAGGCGATGCCGCCGCGTGGTTTGTGCATGGACTGCAGTGCCGAGGATTACCGAGCCATCATCCAGTGGATGAGCGAGTAAACCCGGTCCATAACTCTTTAACCCTTAGCCGTAGTTGGATTAGCTGATGAACAAATTGATCGTGAGTCTGCTGTTGACCGTGGGGATCTCCGGTATTGCCCATGCTGCAGGTGATGCGACTGCTGGTCAGGCGAAAGCCGCAGTATGTGGCGCCTGTCATGGCCCGGATGGCAATAGCATGGCGCCTAACTTTCCGAAACTGGCAGGCCAGGGCGAGCGTTATCTGAACAAGCAGCTGCACGACATCAAGTCCGGCAAACGCACGGTACTGGAAATGACCGGCCTGCTGACCAACCTCAGCGATCAGGACCTGGCCGATATCTCCGCCTACTTCGCCAGCCAGAAAGGCAGCGTCGGTGCCGCCGACCCGAAAATCGTGGCTCGCGGTGAAGCACTGTTCCGTGGCGGCGACCTGGCCAAAGGGCTGCCAGCCTGCACCGGCTGCCACTCGCCCAATGGCGCAGGCAACGCAGCTGCCGGCTTCCCGCACCTGGGCGGCCAGCATGCTCAGTACGTCGGCAAGCAACTGACCGAATTCAGAAAAGAAGAAGGTGGCCGGACCAACGACGGCGACACCAAACCAATGCAAAGCATCGCTAAAAAGCTGAGCGACGAAGATATCGCCGCCGTCTCCAGCTATATTCAAGGCTTGCACTAAGACCTGTGATCGAGCGTTGTGAGTGATGTACATCTCTTGCAACGTTAACTCTCGATTAATCCGTCGATGCAAACATAAAAAGGGTAGCTTTGGCTGCCCTTTTTTGTGGCCGCTGCCGTTACACTACAGAACTCAAGCCCGCCGGAATCTGTCTGAAAACAGGTCGCGCGAGGCGCCCAAATTGTCCAGGAGTAAAGCATGCGTAATCTGATCATCAGCGCCGCACTCGTCGCTGCCAGCCTGTTCGGCATGACTGCCCAAGCCGCCGAAAAACCTGAAGCGCCCTATGTCGAACTGAGCAACCCGGTCCCGGTGGCCGAGCCTGGCAAGATCGAAGTCGTGGAGCTGTTCTGGTACGGCTGCCCGCATTGCTATGCCTTCGAACCCGTCATCAACCCATGGGTTGAAAAGCTGCCTTCCGACGTGAATTTCGTACGTATCCCGGCCATGTTTGGCGGCCCTTGGGATGCCCACGGCCAGATGTTCCTGACGCTTGAGGCCATGGGTGTCGAGAGCAAGGTTCACGCTGCGGTGTTCAACGCAATCCAGAAAGAACACAAGAAACTGACCGACAAAGAAGACATGGCGGACTTCCTGGCGACCCAAGGTGTAGACAAGGAAAAATTCCTGGCCACCTTCGACTCCTTCGCCATCAAGGGCCAGATCAACAAAGCCAAAGAGCTTGCCAAGAAATATGAAATCTCCGGCGTGCCTACCATGATCGTCAATGGCAAGTATCGCTTTGACATCGGCTCTGCCGGCGGCGCCGAACAAGCGTTGAAACTGGCTGACCAACTGGTCGCCAAAGAGCGAGCGGCAACCAAGGCCGTTGCCAACTAAGCGCGGCGACCGCCATGCGCCGCTGGGGAACTGAACGCATCGTTGGCCTGCACGACCCGCGGGTCAACGAGCATCACCTGGAATCAACGGGGTTGCCCGTGGACAGCCGTCTGCGTTTGCTCAGTTTCAATATCCAGGTCGGCATCAGTACCGAGCGTTATCGGCACTATCTGACCCGCGGCTGGCAGCATCTGCTGCCGCACACCGGGCGTGCCGACAACCTGCAAAAAATCGGCAATCTGCTGGGCGACTTCGATCTGGTCGCCTTGCAGGAAGCCGATGGCGGCAGCCTGCGATCGGGCTACGTCAATCAGGTCGAACACCTGGCGCAGCTCGGCGCCTTCCCTTATTGGTATCAACAACTCAATCGCAATCTCGGTCATCTCGGCCAGCACAGCAATGGCGTGCTCAGCCGCCTGCGCCCGTGGGCGATCGAGGATCATCCGCTGCCGGGGCCCAAGGGTCGCGGGGCCATTCTGGTGCGCTTCGGCGAAGGTCCGGAGGCGCTCGTGGTGGTGATGATGCACCTGGCGCTGGGCGCTCGCGCCCGTAGCATGCAACTGGCTTACATCCGCGAGTTGATCGGCGGTTATAAGCACCAGGTGCTGATGGGCGATATGAATACCCACGCCGGTGACTTGCTGCAACATTCCCCGCTGCGCGATTTAGGCCTGCTCGCGCCGCAGATGGAAGCGACCTTTCCCAGCTGGCGCCCACAGCGCTGTCTGGACCACATTCTGCTCAGCCCCACCCTGACGCTTGAAAAGGTCGAGGTGCTGGCACAACCCATTTCCGATCACCTGCCGGTCGCGGTAGAAATTCGTCTGCCGGGCTCGCTCACGGCCGATGCATTCCCCGCGTTGAGTCCTGTCTGAATGAGCGACGAAGCACAGCGCTGGAAAGAGAAATACCTCAAAAGCATCGAACAACAGGAAAAGCTCGAACGTCGATGGGACGCCCGGCTCGACCTGCTGCGTCGCGGGCTGGTGCGCAGCACCCTGGCTGCCGAAGGCACCGATCGCGCCGTTGACCTATGCATGAAGGAAATGCGCGAAGTCGTACGCACAGACGACATGGACGCCGGCCTGGCAGCCTTGCTGCCGCGCCTGGAAAAAGCCGTGCTCGACTCCGAGCAACGCCGGGAAACCCGGGTTGATCAAGTCAGCGCCGCACTGACGGCGCTGGTCTCTCAGTTGCAAGCATTGCCGCTGCCACGGGAAGTGAGCCGGCCACTGAAGAGTTTCGCCAAGCAGCTGAACGGACGTGTCGGCCAGGCTCGCGAAATCCCGTTGCTGCTCAGCGAACTGAGCGGCTTGCAAGGCAAAGCCTTGAGCCTGTTGGAGAACCCTGTGGAACCGGGTCGTCCGGGTTTTCTGCAGCGCCTGTTCGGTAGCCGGGATGCAGACGAGGCTGCGCCACAGATCGCCGCCCCCGAATTGCCAATGCCTGCACCGCAACCTGTCGAGCCGGTTGCAGCTCCACTGGCCGAACTCCCACTCGCGACGGCCAATCTCGCGCCAGCCGCCAACAAACCGCAAGCGGTAATGCCAACCGTTGAAGCTGCCCTGCCCGCCGCTGCGCCCGCTGAACCCGTGGACACTCCGGCTCCCACAGCAACAACGGCACCCATAGCCGAAGTCGTGGCGTTCGCCCCGCCCATCCTGGAGCCAGAGGCCACGAGCAGCCAGGCCCCGGAGCCACAAATCCAGCCGAACCTCGAACACCCGCAAGAGCCGGCTCCATCGATCGCCGTACCGGCCACCCAGGCTCCGCCGGCAATCAACCCGGATGAACTGATCCCGGAGGCCAGCGATCCGCAGACGTCAGAACACGACATTCTGTATGCCCTGCCGGACTCGCCGGAACCGTCCTACAGCTCTGTGGCCAAGCACATCGAAGACACTCTGCTGGGCCTTCTCGACGACCTGACGCTGCCCGAACGCCATCGACCGCAAGCCGAAGCGATGCGCAATCGTCTTCAAAACGGCTTGAATTGGTACGAACTGCTACCCATCCTCGATGATCTTGCAACATTAATGCTGGCCATTACCGACAGCGGCCAACACGAATTCGAAGCCTATCTGCAACGACTCAACGAACGCCTCGAATCATTTCAGAGCAACCTGCAAGCCGCCAGCGAAGGCCACGCCGACAACCGCTCTGCCGCGCGAGTGATGGACACGCAGATTCGCGAGCAAGTCGACGGCCTGCAAAGCAGCATGCAGGACGCGGCGGACCTCGATGACCTCAAGCACATGCTGGAAGACCATCTCGAAGGCCTGCTCGGCACCATGGACCAGCACCAGAAGCAACGCGACGAGCGCGAGCAGGAAGTCGCTGCCCGCCTGCAAAGCCTGGCTGAAAGGGTGGCCCACATGGAGCAGGAAGCGCTGGGTTACCGCGAGCACCTCGAAGAACAGCGCCAGAAGGCTTTGATCGATCCGTTGACCGGCCTGCCGAATCGAGCGGCCTGGAGCGAACGGCTGGACCACGAAATCAGTCAATGGCAACAACACGGCAATACCCTGTTGCTGGCGATGCTCGACCTCGACCATTTCAAACGCATCAATGACAACTACGGCCATCTCGCGGGCGACAAGGTGCTGAAAATCATCGCCAGTGTGCTGCGCAAGCGTCTGCGCGGGACGGACTTCATAGCCAGGTTTGGCGGTGAGGAGTTTGTGCTGTTGATGCCTGCCACGGCGCCGATGGCCGGCGCGAAACTGTTGGAAACCTTGCGCGCATCGATCGAAGCTTGCCCATTCCACTTCAAGGGCGAGCGAGTCACTATCACCATTTCCATGGGACTGACCGCCTTCAGAGCGGGCGAACATAGCGACCTGGTGCTTAAAAGAGCTGATCAGGCGTTATATCGCGCGAAAAACACCGGGCGTAATCGGATAGAACTGGGCTGACAGTTAATTGTTCCATTTTGTTTAAAGGCGCGCTTTTGCGGTCGGCGCGCAAGGCAATACGTTACACTGTTGCATTATTGTCTCGTGTATATTGCCTCCACCATGAAACTTCTTGCTCTTATTGCTTCGCTGCTCGTATTAGCCGGTTGCGCCAGCGGTCCCCGGATTGACACCAGCCACCCTTCAGTCAATCACGACAGCCGTATTCAGTTCGTGGTGATGCATTACACCTCCGCATCCCTGGAGGACTCGCTGCAATTGCTGACCCATGGCGAAGTCAGCAGCCACTACCTGATCGGCGACGACGAGCACGCCACCATCTATAAGCTGATGGATGAAAATCTTCGAGCCTGGCACGCCGGCGAAAGCCAATGGCAAGGCCGGACCTGGCTGAATTCCAGTTCCATTGGCATCGAAATCGTCAATCCGGGCTTCCAGGACACCCCGACCGGGCGCCTCTGGTATCCCTACAGCGAAGCCCAGGTCCAATCGATGATCTTTCTGCTCAAGGACATCAGCAAGCGCCAGGGCATCAGCCCTCGCCATATCATCGGCCATAGCGACATCGCCCCCATGCGCAAGCTCGACCCTGGCCCGCTGTTCCCCTGGAAACGCCTGGCGGCCGAAGGCCTGGGAATCTGGCCGAACGAGCAGGCCGTGGCGCGTCAGCAAGCGCAGTTCGCCGTGCAGCTGCCAAGCATCAGTTGGTTTCAGGCACAACTTGCCCGCCTGGGCTACGCCACGCCACAAACCGGCGAACTGGATGCAGCGACACGCAATGTGCTGGCGGCTTTTCAGCTGCATTTTCGCCCGTCCCGTTTCGACGGCACGCCGGACGCGCAAACCGCGGCGCTTCTCCAGGTGTTGAACCAGACAAAATAATGACGCCCGCCCGACGGTCAGGGTCTTTTCCCAATCAGCAGCTATAACTCATTGGTAATCCTTCGGATATTCCATGATGACGGCTGCTCGAGAGAAGCTGCGTAGCTGGTTCTATCGCCCTTGGTTTCTGGCGACGCTGGCGGCTGCCTTGAGTGCCACGCTGCTGATGACCGGCAGTCTGTTCATTGCGATGCATCAGGTCGAGGACAACGAAAGCCAGGAGATGAACGCCCAGGGGGAGCGCTTTCTGGTCCGTCTGGAGCAGCTGTTCGGGCAACTGCGCGAAAGCCTCGATGACCTTGAAGCTCAACCGCTGCGGGGCTGCGACGATGAAATGATCGCCACATTGCAGCAAGTCAGCTTCAATTACCGCTTCGTTTACGAAGCCGCTTACATGGATGCTTCAGGAATCTGCTCCAACCGCCCCCGCCAGGAAGGGCTGTCGGTGATCCGGCCACCGGACATCGAGGGCCCCACCTACAGCTATTGGTTGAACACCACCACCGAACCCGATGAGAACCGCGCCGCACTGATGCTGGGGCGTGGCAATTTCCGGGTGGCTACGTCTCGCGGGCATTTGACCGACATGGTTGATCTGTCTCCGGGGAGCAGCCTGCTGGTGGTGCTCGACCACGACACCCGCGCGATTCCCGTGCTCGGTGCCGAGCAGGAGTGGCCCCCGACGCAACCCTGGCCCCCGAAAAATCACGATGCACTGCAAGTCACCCCTACCCGCCTGATTTACCGAATGCCGACCAACACTCCCGAATACCAACTGGTGCTGATCACCCCGCGTACCGGGATGCATGTGCCGGCCGTTTGGTGGTGGCTGCTTCCGGCCAGCCTCGCGCTAAGTGCCTGCGTAGGCATTCTGGTGTTTCTGCTGGTGCGCCAGCGTCAATCACTGGATGCCGAACTGCACGGCGCGATACAACGAGGCGAATTGCAGGTGTTGTATCAACCGATCTTCGACCTCGACAGTCGCAACTGTGTCGGAGCCGAAGCCTTGCTGCGCTGGCGAAGGCCGGACGGCACCTTGACCAGCCCCGAGCTGTTCATTCCCATGGCGGAAAACACCGGCCAGATCCGCCAGATGACTGATTTCGTATTACAGCGCCTGCTGGAACAGCTCGGACAACTGTTGCGCGCCAATCCGCAGTTGTATATCTCGGTCAACCTGGCGGCCTGCGACGTCATGGTGCCGCGTATCGGTCAGGTGATGGCGCGCCTGCTGGCCTTGCACCGTGTAGCCGCCAGACAGATTGCCTTTGAGGTGACCGAGCGCGGATTGGTTGATGTCGTGGTGGCCAGAGAAAACCTGCAGGCCTTGCGCGATGTCGGGCATCAGGTGCTGATCGATGACTTCGGCACTGGCTATTGCAGCCTCGCCTACCTGCAAACACTGCCCGTGGACTGCCTGAAAATCGACAAAGCATTTATCGACGCGCTGGGTCATGACGCCGCCAGCAGCGGCGTGGCACCGCACATCATTCGCATGGCCCAGGCCCTGCAACTCAAGGTGATTGCCGAAGGCATCGAACATGAAGCCCAGGCAGAGTTTCTGAGCAGCGAGGGGGTGAAGTTCGGTCAGGGCTGGCTGTTCGCACACCCATTGAGCGCTGTGCAATTCATCGAATTGATTACCCGTGGCCGCCGACAAGCAACGCGGCGTCTGGATGACGAAGACTGAGAGGGTTCAGGCTTATACCGCCAGCGCCATGTAGAACTGCGAACCCTGCCCCGGCCGTGAATACACGCCCATCCGCCCACCGTGCAACTGCACGATCTCCTTGCACAGCGCCAGACCGAGCCCGGCGCCGCCCTTCTTGCGGCCGACCTGAACAAAAGGCTCGAATATCCTTCCTTGCTGGCTGTAGGCAATGCCTTCGCCGTTGTCTTCGACACTGATAATCACCCGCTCCCCATGACGTCGAGCCTGCAAACGTATCAGCCCGTCGCGGGAGGTATGACGCAAGGCGTTGTCGATCAGGTTATCGAGCACCCGCTCCAGTTGCGCCTGATCGGCTTGCAGCCGTGGCAACGTTCCCTGCACTTCCACCAACAGCTCAATGCCCTTCTCCTGCGCCGGGCCGGCAAAGCGTGCCTGGGCCTGCTCCAGTAAATCTTTGATGGAGCACGGCGCCAGGGTGAGTTTTTGCAGGCCATTCTGATAGCGAGAGAAATTCAGCAGGTCGTTGATCAACTGCATCAAGCGCTGCATTTCTTCATTCACGGTGTTCAGCAAGTCGGCCTCACGGGAATCCTCGGCAAAATGCGCCCGCTCGCGGAACAGGCCGAATGCCATGTGCATCCCGGTGACCGGCGTGCGTAACTCATGGGAAGCACGCAAGACGAACTCGCTGCGCACCCGTTCGAAGGCACGCTGCTCGGTGACGTCATGCAACACCATCACGGCGCCGAGAATATGACCCTGGGTATGGCTGACCGGCGTCAGGCTATACGTCAGCAATCGCGACTCCCCGTCAACCTCGATGCTCAGGTCGTCCGGCACTCGTTCCAGGGTGCCGCCGCGCAGCACCAGATGCAGTTGTTCATCCAGTTCGGGACGCTCAAGTGCCGTGCCCAGCCCTTGGCCGAGACGCTCGGTGTCCCAGCCTAACTGGCGCTGAGCCACCGGGTTGAGGTGCTCGAGCTGACCTTGACGATCAATGATCAGCAAACCGTCGTCGATGCTATCGAGCACTGCTTGCAAACGCTGCTGTCCGGCGAGTAGCTCGTCGATATTAGTGGCTTGGTGCTGTCGCAGGGCCTCGGCCATGATTCCGAAGCGTCGGGTCAGCTGGTTCATTTCCACTGCGGAGGAAATCGGCAGAGTCACTTCGAAATTGCCTTGGCCGATGTTGTCAGCGGCCGCCGCCAGGGCCTCGATCGGAGCTCCGAAACGCTGGGCGATCGCATGGGCGGTAATGAACCCGATGAACAGCACCCCCACCCCGATCAACCCGAGCAGGCCGGCAATCAGCAACGCGCGGTCCCGGGCCTGGCGTTCGGTTTCACTGATGTTATCCAGCGCGCGCTTCTGTTCGGCGATCAAACCGTTGCGCAGCGTGTTGAATTTTTCCGTGAGATCCCCGCCCCCAGTGAGCACCTGTGCCGTATCGCGGGAAAGATCGTAGGCCTGCAGAAAGCTCTGGTAATCAGCCTTGGCCTTTTTGAAACCGTACTGGGCGCCCTCGCTGGACGGCTCGCGAGCAATGCCTTCATCGAGCAATTCGAGGTAATGCTGTCGGGATGCCTCGAGCGCCGCGGGATCAGGCTTCTCGCCGAGCATGATGATCAGTTGATCACCCAGGGTCTGGCGCAGCTTCAATCCCAGATCCAGCCTGACGAAGTTGTCACGGATCAGGGCCTCCTGTGTACCAGCCATCTGCATCACGCTGACCAGGCCTAGCAACAGCCCGAGCAGCGCCACGGTGATCAAGGCTGAAATACTCAGGAACAACCGGGTGCGCAATGTCATCGCCAGTTTCATCGGGTGCAGCTCACAGGTTGTACTGCTTGCGTTTGCGGTACAGGGTCGAGGCGTCGATACCCAGGGTCTTGGCCGCCTGATCCAGGGTATCGGCGGTGGCAAGGACCGCGCCGATGTGGGCTTTCTCCAACTCATCCAGGCTCAACGCGGCGCCAATGCGTGGCGTATTGTTGGTCGGAGCTTCGGCCATGCCCAAGTGGCTGATCTCGACCCGCTCCTGCGGACAAATAATGCTCGCCCGTTCCACCACGTTGCGCAGCTCGCGGATATTGCCGGGCCAGCGGTAGCTGAGCAGCGCCTCGCGGGCCTCGTCGCTGAAACACCGGGCCGGACGCGAGTATTCCTTGACGAAGCGCGCCAGGAAACGGTCAGCCAGGTTCAGGATGTCTTCCCTGCGTTCGCGAAGCGGCGGCAGGTGCAAAGTGATGACGTTCAGCCTATAGAGCAAATCCTCACGAAAGCGCCCGTCGCGGACCATGTCTTCAAGGTTGAGGTTGGTAGCCGCGAGGATTCGCACGTCGGCGCGACGGGTCACCGGGTCACCCACACGCTCGTATTCCTTGTCCTGGATGAAACGCAGCAACTTTGGCTGCAAGGTCAGGGGAAAATCGCCGATCTCGTCGAGAAACAACGTTCCGCCATCAGCCTGATTGACACGCCCCAAGGTGCTTTCGCTGGCACCGGTGAACGCGCCACGGCTGTGGCCGAAGAGTTCACTGTCCATCAATTCCGCTGTCAGGGAGGGGCAGTTGATGGTGATGCAGGATTTCTTCTGGCGTTTGCTCCAGCCATGAATGGCCTGTGACAGCTCACCTTTACCGGTGCCGGACTCTCCGAGAATCAGAATGTTGGCGTCGGTACTGGCGACCTGGCGTGCGGTTTCAAGCACCACTTTCATCGCCGGGCTGTGGGAGTCCAGCCCCTCCTTGGGTTTACGCACTTCACCTTCGAGGGCTTCCAGGCGTGCCGAGAGTTGCCGCACTTCCAGCTGTTTGGCGGTGGCCAGACGTAACTGATCGGGGCTGCAAGGTTTGACCAGATAGTCGGCGGCACCGGCCTGAATTGCATCCACGGCAGTGTCTACGGCCGAGTGAGCGGTGACGATCACCACACGCATCCAGGGCGCCTGAATTCGCATCTGGGCCAGCACATCGAGGCCATTGTCTTCACCCAGGCGCAAATCGAGGAAGCACAGATCGAAAACCTGACGCTGCAACAAGGCTTCGGCCTGAGCAGCGCTGGTCGCGGTGGCCACGCTGTAGCCTTCGTCTTCGAGGCAATAGCGAAAGGTTCGAAGGATGGCGGATTCGTCGTCCACCAGCAGAATGCGGCCTTGATGCTCAGTGGCTGATTCCATGTTCCTACGCTCCTTTAATAGGTGTTCTTGGTTAGTCCCGGAAAAATCGGGCAAGTTGCATGATTGATTCTGGTCGATTCCAGCCACAACAGGCTATCTATCTACTCAAAGTTCAGCTAATACGCTGATTTATTTGAACTTTTATTTACAGACCATTCTTTCAGCGATTGCCTGCGTCCCTTTCTGACATCTACGCCCTCCCCGCAATTCCAAAAATATTGAAAGTGCCTGCGAACTCATCGTGCATTACGCACGACTGCAAACGGATCATCGTGCAGGATGCGTCTAAAACGTTTTCTACAAACACAATAACCTTTTGATTTCTATCGTATTTATTCTTTATTAAAGCTGGCATGCAGGCTGCAATGGTCTAGGTAATCAGGGCATTTAATGAACCAGCGCCCGCCAAAGATCACTACCCGTATGGGAGGAACTTCAGGATGAATCGCCAAAGTGCCGCCCAATTGCGTCTTTCGCCACTGCATGTCCAGCAAGGCTTGTTTGCCCTGTTGGCGTTGTTGATCACCCTGATTGGTGGCCAGCAGTACATGCGTTGGGAGCAAAGCGCGCAACCGGCGCCAGTGCACCTTTCGATTCCACATCCCCCCCAAAGCCACTTCAGCGCCGTCAGCAGCAACCCGGCTGACAACGCCTCAATACGAATGATGGGCGTCGACCAGGCCCGGCCTGTGGACGAGACGCCCTCCCAGGAACGCTGGGTGTTTTAAGCAAACGAACTTGGCGCGCTCAACGCGCCGGGAAATGCACCACAAGCAACATCCTTAAATAGAAGCGTAAGGAGAATCACCATGTTGAGCTGGGCAATCACATTCCTGATCATTGCCATCATCGCTGCAGTATTGGGCTTCGGTGGTATCGCGGGCACCGCCACGGGTATCGCCAAGATTCTCTTTGTCGTATTCCTGGTGATGTTCATTGCTTCCTTCTTCTTTGGCCGTCGCGGTCGAGGTTGATATGTGTGTTTTGGTTAAAGACATTGGCGGCCGCCCTGCTTCTGGGCGGCAGTGCCATGACGATCGCGGCCACCCACGCGACATGCCGACTACCGCTTACTCGGTAAACCGGACGAAGGCATGCAGAAGATGTGGATGGCGCGACTGAAGAAAGATCCACGCCGGTATTGAGTTCGAAACACGAAAGAGGCCTCACGCTTCTTTCCACTGCGCTACCCGAGGACGGTAGACGCATGACCAAGGGGTCGGGACGTTCTGACTGCTTCAGGGTCGGAGTGACCTACGGGTACAGGGAGTAGCCGCGCAAGGGCCGGGTCAGGTGAAGCTGCGACGCAAGTTCGTCGGCCTAGCGTGGCTCGACGGACTTGCGGAGAGCTTCAACGTGCAAAACGTTGATCTAGAGCATTCTGCTCATATGTTCTTGCTGCATATTCCCCGCAAAACCGTTTCGCGGTGTTTCTTCGTGACCGTATATCGAGAAAGCTCTGACTTTCATGAGAAGAAAAATCGCAGTCGAACGTAGGACATCTCCTAAATTTTCACTGGTTCAAAAAAACATCAACCGGCGCTGAAATGGCCGGTTCACGGCACTTATACCTGCCGAAATGTCGCATTCGAACCGGCTGGGACGTGGGTTTCAGTTGAAAAATCTCATGCCGATTCGGCATAGGGTAGGCGTTTACGGCATTAGACGGCGCTTCCCCGCATCGGAATAGTTGCGCCTTTTTCGCTGCCAGAGAGCTGTAAATGCTCGCTCGCGGGGACCTTATACGGGGGTTGGTGCAAGACGGCTTCGCCATTGAGCGTTGCAGTTCATGCATCGGCCTGAGTCAAACGCAAGTAAGGGTAAAGATATGAAGAAGGCAAAGCTTAGCCTCGCCTGGCAGATCCTCATCGGTCTGGTTCTGGGGATAGCAATAGGTGCACTGCTCAACCACTTCAGCGCTGAAAAGGCCTGGTGGATCAGCAACGTCCTGCAACCAGCAGGCGATATCTTTATCCGTCTGATCAAGATGATCGTGATCCCGATCGTAATCTCCTCGCTGGTCGTCGGCATCGCTGGCGTTGGGGACGCGAAAAAACTCGGGCGTATCGGTCTGAAGACCATCATTTACTTCGAGATCGTCACCACCATCGCCATTCTGGTCGGTCTGGTGCTGGCCAACGTGGTCCATCCGGGCAGCGGCATCGACATGAGCACCCTGGGTACCGTGGATATTTCCAAGTACCAGGCCACTGCTGCCGAGGTTCAGCATGAACACGCGTTCATCGAAACCATCCTCAACCTGATCCCGTCGAACATCTTTGCGGCCATGATGCGCGGCGAGATGCTGCCGATCATCTTCTTCTCCGTGTTGTTCGGTCTCGGTCTGTCGAGCCTGCAATCGGACCTGCGCGAACCTCTGGTGAAGATGTTCCAGGGCGTGTCGGAAAGCATGTTCAAAGTCACCCACATGATCATGAACTACGCCCCGATCGGCGTGTTCGCACTGATCGCGGTGACCGTGGCCAACTTCGGCTTCGCCTCCCTGCTGCCACTGGCCAAGTTGGTCGTCCTGGTTTACTTCGCCGTCGCCTTCTTCGCCTTCGTGGTGCTGGGCCTGATCGCTCGCCTGTTCGGCTTCTCGGTGATCAAGCTGATGCGCATCTTCAAGGATGAGCTGGTCCTGGCCTACTCCACCGCCAGTTCCGAAACCGTGCTGCCGCGCGTGATCGAGAAGATGGAAGCCTACGGCGCGCCGAAAGCCATTTGCAGCTTCGTGGTACCGACCGGCTACTCGTTCAACCTCGACGGTTCGACCCTGTACCAGAGCATCGCGGCGATCTTCATTGCCCAGCTGTACGGCATCGACCTGTCAATCAGCCAGCAACTGCTGCTGGTGCTGACCCTGATGGTCACCTCTAAAGGCATCGCCGGCGTACCGGGTGTGTCCTTCGTGGTGTTGCTAGCCACTCTGGGCAGCGTCGGTATTCCGCTGGAAGGCCTGGCATTCATCGCCGGTGTCGACCGCATCATGGATATGGCCCGTACCGCGCTGAACGTGATCGGCAACGCCTTGGCCGTGCTGGTCATCTCGCGCTGGGAAGGCATGTACGACGACGCCAAGGGCCAGCGCTACTGGAACTCCCTGCCGCACTGGCGCAGCAAGGAAAAGCTGCCGGTTGGTGAAACCTCCAGCAACTAATGCCCGCTCCCACAAGAGCCCCCAACAAACCCCGGAGAAATCCGGGGTTTGTCGTTTCTGCCTACCCCGCTATCATTCGCCGCATCTTCCGGGGGATTTGACTGATGCTTAATGGCCTGTGGCTTGGCTTCTTCATCGTGGCAGCCGTATCGGCGCTGGCGCAGTGGCTGATCGGTGGTAACGCCGGGATCTTTGCGGCGATGGTGGAAAGTATTTTCGCCATGGCCAAATTGTCGGTCGAGGTCATGATCCTGTTGTTCGGCACCCTCACCCTCTGGCTGGGCTTTCTGCGGATCGCCGAGAAGGCCGGGATCGTCGAGTGGCTGGCCAAGGCGCTGGGGCCACTGTTCCTGCGCCTGATGCCGGAAGTGCCGGCCGGTCATCCCGCCATCGGCCTGATCACCCTGAACTTCGCCGCCAACGGCCTGGGCCTGGACAACGCCGCCACACCGATCGGCCTCAAAGCCATGAAGGCGCTGCAAGAGCTCAACCCCAGTGCAACGATCGCCAGCAACGCGCAGATCCTCTTCCTGGTGCTCAACGCCTCCTCCCTGACCCTGCTGCCCGTGACGATCTTCATGTACCGCGCCCAGCAAGGCGCGCCCGATCCGACGCTGGTGTTCCTGCCGATTCTGCTCGCCACCAGTTGCTCAACCATCGTCGGCTTCCTGACCGTAGCGTTCATGCAACGCCTGCGCATCTGGGACCCGGTGGTGCTGGCATACCTGATTCCCGGCGCCCTCGCCCTTGGCGGCTTCATGGCACTGCTGGCGACACTCTCGGCGACTGCGCTGGCGAGCCTGTCATCGGTCCTCGGCAACGTGACGCTGTTCGGCTTGATCATGCTGTTTATGATCATCGGCGCATTACGCAAGGTGAAGGTCTACGAGGCATTCGTCGAAGGCGCCAAAGAAGGCTTCGACGTCGCCAAGAACCTGCTGCCGTATCTGGTGGCGATGCTCTGCGCCGTGGGTGTGCTGCGGGCGTCCGGGGCGCTGGACTTCGGTCTGGACGGGATTCGTCACCTGGTGGCGTGGGCCGGGTGGGACACACGCTTCGTCGATGCGCTGCCGACGGCCATGGTCAAACCGTTCTCCGGCAGTGCCGCCCGGGCAATGCTGATTGAAACCATGAAGACCGAGGGGGTGGACAGCTTCCCGGCGCTGGTGGCGGCGACAGTCCAGGGCAGTACCGAAACGACCTTCTATGTCTTGGCGGTGTATTTCGGCGCGGTGGGCATCCAGCGTGCACGGCATGCAGTGGGCTGTGCGCTGCTGGCGGAGCTTGGCGGGGTGCTGGGGGCCATCGGGGTTTGCTACTGGTTCTTCGGCTAAACGAAAACCCTGTGGGGGCAAACCCACTCCCACAGGGTTCAGCGGTGGCTTCAGGGCCTCAGCGGCGGCACGACTTTCTGACCCTGCTCCACCGTCCAGGCCACCACCTGTGCCGTCAACTGGTCGCTGGCCTGGCCGAACCCGGCGACCACCGCCGGCACCTTCACATCGCTCAACGGCTGACGCACTTCAAAGCGCCGACTGGCGAGGATGCGCTGGTCATACCCACGCACCAGCAATGCATCCAGCCGCACGACCACGCTCGCCGTCGTGCCTTGGTATTCGGTCTGGAACGCCTGCAGGTTGCCGCCCAGCTCCAGGTCCGCCTGCAAATTGCTGTCATCGGTGCTGAGCAACGGCACCCGACCGTCACGCTGGAAACCATCGAGCAGACGATTGCGCAGCAGCACCGGCGCCGGGTCGCTCCAGCGGGAAGCCTTGTAGCTGCTGATCAGGTCACCCTGAGGGATCACGGCGATCTTCGGGTTGTTCAAGGCTTCGCTGGTCTGCGGCTTGGCCAGCCGCAGCGACCAGTGCAACGCCGTGCTGTGATTGGCCGGTGCGCCGCTCTGGGCCGAGGGCAACCGGTAGACATCGGATGGCTCGGACTTGGGCAGAATCGAGCAGGCACTGGTCAGGGCAAAACCGACAGCCAAGGCTAACGGGATCAGCTTCATGGCGTGAACTCCTTGTTCTTGTCACTGCCCAGCAGGTAACCGCTGGGGTTGGCCTCAAGCCGCTGGGAAATGGTGCGCAGCGAGCTCAAGGTGTCGCGCAACTCACGCACTGCCGGCGCCAGGCCATTGAGGCCCTGCATGCCGTTGTTGAGGGAATCCTGATTAGTGGTGAGCAATGAGTTGATGGTCGCGCTGCTCCGTTCCAGGGACTTCATGGCTTGCTCGGCACTGCCAAACATCTGCTTGCCCTGATCGTTGAGCAGGCTGTTGGCGTTGCGCATCAGCCCAGCAGTTTGTTCGAGTGTGGCGGAGGCCTGTTTACTGATCGACGCCAGTTGCTGCATGGCTTGGCCGATGTCGCCGCGCTGGTCGGCGATGATGCCGGTGGTTTGCTCCAGATGCTCAAGGGTCTTGCTGATGCGCTCGACGTTTTCCGAAGAAAACATCTGATTGGCGTTCTGCATCAACACGTTCACACCGGTCATCAGATCGTTACTGTCGCTCATCAAACGGGCGATAGGCGAGGGTGATGCCACGATGGTCGGCAAATTGCCGCCCTTGCCCTTGAGTGTCGGACTTTGCGGCGTGCCGCCGCTGAGCTGAATGATCGAGGTGCCGGTGATCCCGGTCAGCGCCAGTTTGGCCTGGGTGTCTTCCTTGATCGGGGTATCGCCGCCCAGGCGGATCCGCGCCAACACCCGGCGCGGATCATTCGGGTCCAGGCGCAGCGTCACTACATCGCCGACCTTGATCCCGCTGTACTGCACGGCGCTGCCCTTGGACAAACCGCTGACCGCCTCGTTGAAGACGATTTCATAATCCTTGAATTCAGTGTCGACGCTGGACTTGGCCAGCCACAGACCGAAGAGCAGGGCGCCTGCCACCACTATGACGGTGAACAGGCCGATCAATACGTGATGGGCTCGGGTTTCCATGTCAGACCTCGTTGAGCTGGTTAGCGGCCGTCAGCGCCGCGCGGCCGCGAGGGCCATGGAAGTATTCGTGAATCCACGCGTCGTCGGTTTCCGAAACCTTGTCGATGGCATCCGCCACCAGTACTTTCTTTTGCGCCAGCACCGCCACCCGGTCGGTGATGGTGTAGAGCGTGTCGAGGTCGTGTGTGACCAGAAACACACTCAAACCCAACGCGTCGCGCAGGGTCAGAATCAATTGATCGAACGCCGCCGCGCCAATCGGGTCGAGACCAGCGGTGGGCTCGTCGAGAAACAGAATGTCCGGGTCCAGCGCCAGCGCCCGGGCCAGGGCGGCGCGCTTAATCATGCCGCCAGACAGTGAAGCAGGGTACTTGTCGGCCGCCGACAACGGCAATCCGGCCAATGCCAGTTTCACCGCCGCCAAGTGCTCGGCATCGGTACGGCTCAGGCCGGCGTGTTCGATAAGGGGCAGGGCGACGTTCTCGGTCACTGTCAGCGAAGAGAACAGGGCGCCTTTCTGGAACAACACGCCGAAGCGCCGCTCGACCAGCGAACGCTCGTGCTCCGACAGGCTCGGCAAGTTCTTGCCGAAGACCTTCACCAGCCCTTCGCTGGGCTGGCGCAAGCCGACGATGCTGCGCAACAGCACCGATTTGCCGCTGCCGGAACCGCCGACCACCGCCAGAATTTCGCCTTTGTACAAATCCAGGTCGAGGTTCTCGTGCACGCTCTGGCGGCCGAAGCGATTGCACAGCCCACGGACTTCGATCACCGCCTCGGAAGGCGCTCGGGGTAGACGACTCACCAGCCCATCTCCATGAAAAACAATGCGGCCACGGCATCGAGGACGATCACCACGAAAATCGACTGCACCACACTCGACGTGGTGTGCGCGCCGACGGACTCGGCGCTGCCGCTGACCTTGAAGCCTTCAAGACAGCCGATGGCGGCGATCAGGAACGCAAAAATCGGCGCTTTGACGATCCCCACCAGGAAGTGCTGAACGCCGATGTCCGATTGCAGCAGCGACAGGAACATCGCCGGCGATATATCCAGCGACAGCGCACACACCACGCCACCGCCGACAATCCCCGACAACATCGCCAGGAAGGTCAGCATCGGCAGCGCCACCAGCAACGCCAATACCCGCGGCACCACCAGCAACTCCATCGGGTCGAGGCCGAGGGTGCGGATCGCATCGATTTCTTCGTTGGCCTTCATCGAGCCGATCTGCGCGGTGAACGCACTGGCGGTGCGGCCGGCCATCAGGATCGCGGTGAGCAACACGCCGAATTCGCGCAAAAAAGAAAACGCCACCAGGTCCACGGTAAAAATGCTCGCGCCGAAGCTCGCCAGCACAGTCGCACCGAGAAACGCTACCACGGCGCCCACCATAAAGGTCAGCAGGGCGACGATGGGAGCGGCGTCGAGGCCAGTCTGCTCAATGTGCGCGACCATCGGCGTGAGGCGCCAGCGCTTGGGACAAAACAGCCCGCGCGCGATGGTTTGCAGGATCAGGCCGACAAAACCCAGCACCTGCAGGGCGTCCTGCCAGACCGCATCGACCGCACGGCCGATACGGGTCAGCAGTTGAATGCCGACGCTGATTTCCGGCTCTTTGATCGGCACGCAGAAATCAGTCAGCGAGCAATACACCGTCTGCAGCAAGGCGCGATCGGCGGAGGAAAGGGTGCAATCAGGGTGTTCGGCGGACTTGCCCAGACGCTCGGAACCCAGCAACTCCACCAACAGCGATGCACCCGCCGTGTCCAGGGCACCGAGGCCGTTGAGGTCGATGGGGGTGTTGTTGTCGTATTGGCCACGGAGCTTTTCGCTCAGGTGGCTGAGATCGGCGTAATGAGCGAGCGTCCAGTCACCCGTGACCCGCAGCAGGGCAGGGATGTGCGAGGTATCCAGTCGGACATTGCCAGGCGTTGTGCTGCTGGTCATAAGCTCCTGCTTGTTCGGCAATTGCGCAGACCAGATTAATAGCACGAACCGCGTTACTTATCTTTGATGGGTGTGCTGTCCATGACCTTGAAGCGCAGCACGCCGATCAACTGGCCGTCTTCGGTGAGCACCCGAACTTGCCATTTACCCGCGGGATTGCCGGGGAAATTCTGCTTATGGGTCCAGGCGCGGTAGCCTTCCTTGCGCCCGCCGTGGATATCCAGAGGGATGCGGTCGACCTCTTTACCGTTGAACATCCAGACGTGATAAATCCGCTCGTCCAGCCCCCGTGGGGCATTGATCGCGGTGTAGGCGTACAAACCGTCGCCACGAATCTGCTCGGCGCTGACTTCTTCCAGGCTCTTGCCGGGGGTGCGGTCCTGCATTTGGGTGCTGATCGCCACATCGGTCATCCACAGGGTGGCCGGCGGAACCCAGGAACGCAGCACCCAGCCGACAGCGCCGATGCCCACGGTGATGCTGAGGATCGCCAACGCATTGCGCACGGTCCGAATCGGGAAGATCGACGCCAGACTGGGGAACGACAGCACCATGGCGATGCCCAGCGCCAGTTTGAAGCTCTGGGAGGTGGTCAGGTGCAGGATGACGGGCAGGGCGGTCAGCAGGGCGGCGAAGAGGGTCAGGGTATGCAGCGCCAGGAACGCCCAGCGGCGCGGCGCCAGCCATTTGTAGTAGAGCGGGTCGGTGATCGAGATCAACGCCGCCATGCCCAACAACCCCGTGAAAAACAGTTGGCCGCTGTTCCAGGTGGTGGTGATGAAAAAGAACGGCAGGACGAAGAACAGGCTTTCCTGATGGATCATCTGCGTCGCATAACGCAGCAGGGGCTGGGGTATTTCGCGCTTGAAGACCTTGGCGAACAACTCAGTGAGGCTGTTTTCCAGCATCAGCCAGACCCAGCTGACCAGCATGATGGTGGTGATCCAGGTCGCCAGGCCTTGCTGGCGATCCACCAAGATGAAGCTGCCGACCCCGGAAATGAAACCGCCGAGCGCGATGACCCCGGGGTAGCGCTTCATCAATTCCAGGATGCGCTGTATGTACAGGGTCAGAGTCGGCATTCGGCGGTTCACAATAGTCGTGGGAAAAATCCCCGACAGGGTACCGTCCGAGGGGGCCTGTGGCGAGGGTTCCGGTTACGTTGACCAACCCCAAACCCTGTGGCGAGGGAGCTTGCTCCCGCTGGGTCGCGAAGCGGCCCTAAAACCACCCACCGCGTAATTTCAAGTAGATCTCCGATACCGGTTTACGGCTGCTGCGCAGCCGAGCGGGAGCAAGCTCTCTCGCCACAGGGAAATAACTACTTTCTGCGGTGAACACGCCAACCCAATGCCCCAAGCACCATCAATCCAAATACCCCGGCAATCGCCCACATCAACTGGTCATAACTCACCAACGGCTTCTCGATCCGCAAATACCCCGGTTGCAGCAGCAACTCACGCATCGCCTGGTTCGCCTCGGCCAGCGTCACTTCTTGCAGTGCCTTGGCCGGGTTGGTGAAATGGCCGTCCTCGTAGTCCCCAAGGGCGCTCCAGTAGTAATCCGCCAGGGCGCTATTGCCTTGCACGGCCCAGGCCTGACGGGCGATGGCGGCCTGCTTGAGGCGGGCGAAGGTGGTGGCGTCGAGACCGTCCTTGAGCAAACCGGCTTTGAGCTCATCCAGCACCTGTTCAGCTGCCGGCACGTCGCCGCGTTCAAGATCGGCGTTCAGGCTCATGAAGCCCACTCCGCCAAACACCTCACGCTCGGCCGAGGGCCCATAGGACAACCCATGGACCAGGCGCAGTTGGCGATAAAGCGCCCAGTCCAGGTAGTCCTTGAGCAGATCGAACGTTTCGTCGGGCTGGTCTTCCTGCACCGGTTCCGGCACCAGCCAGTGCAACTTGGCGCCGCCACCGACAAAACCGTGGCTCAGAGTACGCTCGTGGGCCGCGCTGGCCTGGATTGTCGGCAAGGGCAGGTGATCGGCAGGCTCGACGGCTACGAGCGCGCCATACGCCCGTTCCAGATAGGCCGGCAGCAGGCGGTCGAGCTCGCCGACCACGATCAGGGTCATGTTGTTGGGCGCGTACCAGGCTTTGCGCACCTTCTCCAGTTGCTCGCGGGTCAGGTGACTGACTTCGGCGCGCTCCTGGCATTTGAGGCCCAGTTCCACCGCCAACTGATTACTGGCGGTGTGGCCCAGGTCCTGGCGATCCAGCCAGCGTTGCAGGTGCGAATAATGGCCACCGTCTTCGCGCTCGACCACCTGCTTGGCGACGTTGATAGCGTTGTCGTCGATACGGGTCTGGGTCAGCAGAGCCAACAACAGATCGAGGGCCTTACGCTGGTTTTTCGCCGGTGCTTCGATGACGAACGTGGTGTCGGCGTTGCTGGTGTAAGCGTTCCACTCACCCCCCAGGGCCTGCATGCGCTCCTCCAGACCACCTTCGCCGGTGGCGTCGATGCCGCTGAACAGCAAGTGTTCGAGCAGATGCGGCAGCTCCTTGTCGGCGCAGCTGAAATCATCCAGACCCACGCCGACTACCAGCCGAATCGCCACATGCCCGCGCTCGGTGCCCGGTTTGAGGACCAATTGCAGACCGTTGGGCAGCGTATAGCCCTCGACCTGAAAGCGATCCAGGGCAAATGAGGGCAGGGCGCCGAGCAACAGACAAGCGAATAGCAGACAGCGCATAACGAGTTTCCGTACGACAGCGTAAGTACAACAGACTTCAGGCAACTGTGGACGTTCAGGGTGAATGAGTGATGTCAGCCAAATCGTCGACCGCCAGAGCACCGGTGTCCGAAGTGCCCAACACCGCATAGGCACTGCTGCAAAACAGCGAATTGAGGCGCCTCATGTCAGCGATCAGCTCCAGATGCAGCGAACTGGTCTCGATGCTTTGCACAATCTTACGGTGCAAACGACTGACATGAGCGTGGGCCAGGCGGCGTTCCTGTGCGCGAAAGCGACGTTTCTCACGCAGTAACTGGCGAGCACTTTCCGGATCGGAACTGAGGAACACCGACAACCCCAGGCGCAGGTTGGCAATCAGCTGGCTGTGCAGGCCCGCCAATTCTTCCAGACCGACCTCGGAAAACGACCGCCTCTGCGCGGTTTTCTGCTGCTGAACCTTGCGCAGCATGCGTTCGATCAGGTCACTGGCCAGTTTAAGGTTAATCGCCAGCTCGATGGTTTCAGCCCACCGTTGGCTATCTTGTTCGCTGAGGTCTTCCCGAGGCATTTGCGCCAGATAGAGTTTGATCGCGCTGTAGAGCGCTTCGACATCATCGGTCAGGCGACGGATTTCCTGGGTAACGGCGGTCTGTTTGCCACGCAGTACGGCGAGCATGGCTTCGAGCATGTTGTCGACCAGATCGCCGATGCGCAGGGTTTCCCGGGCGGCATTGGCCAGCGCCAGGCTGGGGGTCACCAATGCCGTCGGGTCAAGGTGCCGCGGTTTGGCCGTGCCGTTGATGTCCGGCCGCTCCGGCAGCAGCCAAGCACAGAGCCTGGCCATCAGCCCGACGCTGGGCAACAGGATCAGGCAGCGCGCGGTGTTGTAGAGCAGGTGGAAGCCGATGACCATTTCCTGAGCGCTGAAGTCGAAGCTGTCGATCCAGTGCACCAGTGGATCGAGCACCGGAATGATCAGCAGCAGACCAATCAGTTTGTACAACAGGCTGCCCAGCGCCACCTGACGGCCGGCGGCGTTCTGCATGCTGGTGCTGAGGAAGGCGAGAACGCCGCTGCCGATGTTGGCGCCGATCACCAGGCCGATGGCCACTGGCAGGCTGATCACGCTGGCACCGGCGAGGGTCGCGGTCAGTAATACGGCGGCCAGGCTGGAGTATGAAATCATCGCGAACAGTGCACCGACCAGCGCATCGAGCAAGATATCGCCGGTCAGAGAGGCAAAAATCACCTTCACTCCCTGAGCATGAGTGATCGGCGTGGCGGCCTCGACGATCAGTTGCAGCGCCAGAATGATCAGCCCCAGACCGATGCTGACCCGCCCCATCTGCCCGACCCGGGTCTGCTTGCGCGACAGAAAGAAAATCACCCCGAGGAAGATCAGCAGCGGTGACAGCCACGACAGGTCGAGGGTCAGTACCCGCGCCATCAGTGCGGTACCGACGTCGGCACCGAGCATCGTCGCCAGGGCCGGGGTCAGCGCCATCAGGCCTTGACCGACAAATGAGGTGACGAGCATGGCGGTGGCGTTGCTGCTCTGGACCATGGCGGTCACCATGATCCCGGCGATAAACGCCAGCCAGCGCCTGGCCATGTTCTGGCCGATCACATGGCGCAAGTTGGAGCCATAAACCCGCAGGATGCCGGTTCGGACGATGTGCGTGCCCCAGATCAGCAAGGCCACGGCCGATAATAAATTGAGCAGGGTGAGCATACAGGCCCCCTGTGGTGGTAGCGCCCCAGCGGGGCAAGTTAACGATGCCGCGATCTTCTACGTTCTGTACTAGGGGGCGGTCTCAATTAATTTCCCTGCCGCGTTGTCGCCTTAAAGCGGGCCAGGCTAGGCGCAGGCCGCTGGGAATGGTTGTTCCCTTTCCAAGGCCTGCAACGCAGCCTGGCCCACTTTAAGGCACAACCCGAAGGGCCGGGCCTGCTGTTGTGCAGGGCTGCGTTGCTCGAAGCTTATTTGGAATGACCAAACCACGCTTCTCGCGCCTTGCCCTGCACAACAGCAGACCCGGCGCGGCAGGGAAATTAATTGAGACCGCCCCCTAAGCTGTAGTTGGCTAACGGTCTGGACGCCAGCATCGCATAGCTAAAGAAGCGATTGAAACAAAACTGTCATGAAAACAGTTTGATGCAGACATGACAAAGGGGCCCGAAGGCCCCTTTGTCACAGCAGGGTGTTCGGGTTACTGACCCGGAACATCCTTGCGCAGTTTCACCGGCTCTTGCTGTGTGCGTTTTTTCGCAATCGCGGTGCGCATCCTGATGTTGATCGCTTCCACTGCCAGCGAGAACGCCATGGCGAAGTAGACGTAGCCTTTCGGCACATGCACATCGAAGGATTCGGCAATCAGCACGGTACCGACGATCAACAGGAAAGACAGCGCCAGCATTTTCAGCGACGGGTGCTTGTCGATGAACTCGCTGATGGTGCCGGAAGCCCACATCATCACCAGCACTGCGACGATGATTGCCGCGACCATGACCGGTACGTGGGACACCATGCCAACGGCAGTGATGACGGAGTCCAGCGAGAACACGATGTCGATGATCGCGATCTGGATAATGGTGTAGAGGAAGTTACCGCCCTTGCCACTTGGCTCGTCGCTGGTTTCATCCTCGCCTTCCAGCGCGTGATACATCTCTTGCGAGCTTTTCCACAGCAGGAACAGACCACCGAAGAACAAGATCAGGTCACGCCCGGAAATACCCTGGCCGAACACTTCGAACAGGTCCGCGGTGAGACGCATGACCCAGGTGATCGACAGCAGCAACAGAATCCGGGTGACCATGGCCAGCGCCAGGCCGAAGATCCGGGTACGCGCCTGCATGTGTTTGGGCATGCGGCTGACCAGGATCGAGATCATGATGATGTTGTCGATGCCCAGGACGATCTCCAGGGCGGTCAGGGTGAAGAAGGCAACCCAGATTTCAGGGTTGGTCAGCCATTCCATGTGTATTCCTTTGAGGATGTGTTTAAACCACGAAGGGCCCAGGCTTCAAACAAAGCCTGGACCCCTCATGGCGAGTCTTGGCTTATAGCGTGCTGAACAGTGGAAATATCCCCATCAGCAAGGCCGCCACCAGTATGCACAGGCAAACCAGCACCGCCCACTTCAAGGTGAACCGCTGATGGTCACCGAATTCGATACCGGCCAGGGCCACCAACAGGTAGGTCGATGGTACCAGCGGGCTCAGCAAGTGGACGGGCTGACCGACGATCGAGGCACGTGCCATTTCTACCGCGGTTATACCGTAATGACTGGCGGCTTCAGCAAGCACTGGCAACACGCCGTAATAAAATGCGTCGTTCGACATGAAGAACGTGAACGGCATGCTCACCAGCGCGGTGATCACGGCGAGGTACGGGCCGAGGAAATCCGGGATGACTGCCAGCAGGCTCTTGGACATGGCGTCGACCATGCCGGTGCCGGTCAGGATACCGGTGAAGATACCCGCGGCAAAGATCAACCCGACCACCGCCAACACGCTACCGGCGTGGGCCGCAACGCGGTCCTTCTGCTGTTGCAGGCAAGGATAGTTGACGATCATCGCGATACTGAACGCCACCATGAACAGCACTGGCAGCGGCAACAGGCCGGCGATCAAGGTGCCCATCAGTGCCAGGGTCAGCGCGCCGTTGAACCAGATCAGCTTTGGACGACGGGCGTCCGGGAACTGCGAAACGCTGATTTCGCTGTGGTCGATTTCATCACCGACCAGATGCAATTCACCCAGACGCGCACGCTCGCGTTTACCGTAGACATAGGCAATCGCCAGAATCGCCACCACACCGGCCAGCATCGCCGGAATCATCGGTACGAAGATCGCGGACGGGTCCACATGCAGCGCACTGGCCGCACGAGCGGTCGGACCGCCCCAAGGGGTCATGTTCATCACGCCACCGGCGAGGATGATCAGACCGGCCATGATCCGCGGGCTCATGCCGATGCGGCTGTAGAGCGGCAGCATGGCGGCCACGCAGATCATGTAAGTGGTGGCGCCATCACCGTCCATGGACACGATCAGCGCCAGCACGGCGGTACCAACCGACACCTTCAACGGGTCGCCCTTGACCAGTTTGAGGATCTTGCGCACGGCCGGGTCAAACAGGCCGGAGTCGATCATCAGGGCGAAGTAAAGGATGGCGAACATCAGCATCACGCCGGTCGGCGCAAGCTTGGTGATGCCTTCGAGCATCATCGGGCCGATCTTCGGCGAGAAGCCACCGAACAGGGCGAAGATGATCGGGATGATAATCAGGGCGATCAGCGCGGACAGGCGCTTGGTCATGATCAGGAACATGAACGTGATGACCATGGCAAAGCCAAGGAAAGTCAGCATAGGAATACTCCAGGCGTAGCGCGGCTAGGGAATGGGCGAACCGATGAGGTCAGCGCAGAACGGGAAGCACGAAACGTACGGGCGGAGGTGCAGCGAAGAGGCGGATAGGAGCGGACATCAGAATCACCATTGTTGTTGTTAAATGGGCCGGGCGGGCAATGAAACACTCGCGTTGGCCAACCGGTCTGTTGCCGGCAGTGAGGCGATCCTAATCGGGGAAGCTTTCAGCCAGCTTTCGCGGATGAAAGCATTGACCGAATGTACGACCGGTCGTCGGCCGGGTTGAAAGTCTGTAGATGTGGGTCGGGAGCAAGACATTGGCGACCCCATGCAGGATATCGCCCACTGCCATTGCTCGATTTGCCGTCCGGCGAGCCCGAAGAACAACTCTGATCAGAAAACAGACAGGTCCAGCGGCCGGATCGCACCCATCCAGATCGCGTGTTCGGTGTGGTCGAGCAGATCGTTGCCGGTCTCCGGGTGCAGGAACACCACCAACCCCTTGCGATTGAGCGCCAGCCACGGCAATACCTCGCCTAGGTATTGCGGCTCGAAGGCCAATTGGCAGCTCCAGTCCGGGTGCGGGCCGACCAGGCGTTCATGCACGCGGCCCATCTTCAGTGGAAACAATTGTGCGGCCTGCTCACACAAGGCCCGGGCCTGCGGGAGAGTATTGGCGTCGAAATAGACATGGGCGTGGTAGCCCTTGATCTGTTGCATCTGAAACCCCTTTGAACCTGGTCGAACCCACACCGTTCCCCACAGGTCTTACGTTATATAGGCAGGACGTTCGGAGCACAGCCATGAAAAACGCCGAAACCCCGGTAGTGAAGGTAGTGCTTTATGGTGCCATGAGTAGCCTGGGCAGTGCGCTGATGGCGGAAATGCTGCGGCGCCAACATGAAGTGATCGCGATTCTCGATGACCTGACGGCACTCGCGCCACGCCCCGGATTGCGCACCAAGGCCGGCAATCTGTTCGATGCCAAACGGGTCAAGCAAAGCGTGGCCGGCTGTTCGGCGGTGATCTGCCTGCTGGATGCGCCGGGGTTGCCGATGAACAGCGAACACATCGAAAAATCCATCGTGCCTGGCCCGGTCGAGCAGGTGCTGGCAGTGGATGCACTGATTGACGGCATGCAGGCCGCGGGTATCGCGCGGTTGTTTGTGGTGGGTGATTTCGAGGTGCTGGACGATCCGGAGATAGAAGACGAGCTGCAACGCCACGCCGCAGAAGAAATCCGCGAGGCACTGCAAAGCAGCCCATTGCACTGGACCCTGGTGAATGCCCCACGCGGCGTACCAGGACTGTCCATCGAGCATTTCAGTCACGTCAGCACGAGCCTGGAACCCGGCCTGGCCGAACCGCTGGAACGGCTGAACCGAGTTGCCGTCGGGATTGCCGATGAGTTATGGCTGAATTTGCATGTCGGTCAGCATGTGAATTTTGTCGCGACTTCGGAACCGTAAAGCCCTCATACCGCAATCGATGGCAAAGGAAGACCATTAAGCGATTGCGCACTGCTGGCCTGTTCCGCCATCAACCAATCCACAAATGTTTGAATCAACGCCCCGCGCCGTTTGCGCTGGGGCAGGACCACGTAATAACCCAGCCTGGAAATCACTGTCTCGGCAATCGGTCGACACAACAAACCTTGCGCCAGCAAGTTATCCACAAGGTGCCGCCAACCGATCGCAACGCCCTGGCCGCCAATCGCCGCTTGAATCAGCAAGGTGTAATTGTCGAAGCGCAGTTGCCCCGGCGCTGGCGCCGACGTGATCCCCAGTTCGCGAAACACGCCGCTCCAGTCGAACCAGTTGCTGCTGTGTTCGCCACGCAGGTGCAACAGCGGAAACTCCAGCAATGACTGAGCCGGCAAGGGCAGGGGACGATCCTTCAAGAGCAGCGGGCTGCACACCGGAAACACTTCTTCACTGAACAACCAATGGCTCTCGCCTTGCTTGAACCGGCCATCGCCGAACAGCACCGCCACATCGATATCAGTGCGCAGCATGTTGTGGCTGCGCTCACTGGTAACCAGGCTGACGTCCACTTGAGGATGGGCGGTATGGAAGCGGTGCAGCCGTGGCATCAGCCAGTACGCGGCGAAGGCGAAGTCGGTGGCCACCTGCAACACTTCGTGTTGCTGCTGTGCACTGATCGCGCTCAATCCGGCGTCGATATTCTGTAAACCGAGCCGAACTTGCTCAAACAGAATCGCGCCAGCCTCGGTCAGTTCGATACCGCGATAAATGCGGTCAAACAATCGTGTAGCGAGCTGCTCCTCCAATCGTTTGATCTGCTGACTGATGGCCGGTTGCGTGGTGCCGAGCTCCACTGCAGCGGCAGTGAAACTGCGCTGGCGGGCCGCGGCTTCAAAGGCGCGCAACAGGTCCAGAGACAAATCACCGAGGGCGTCATACATAAGCTGTGCTTATCCTAGTCATTGCCTGGCGTGGGCTTTACCACAAATTCCATGGGTTGCATGCTCGATCACAGCACTCTCGCATAAATATCCACTATGGAATGCCGCGATCACATGAAGCGCAAAAATATTCTTTTCATCATGGCCGATCAAATGGCCGCGCCAATGTTGCCGTTCTACGGCCCTTCGCCCATCAAACTGCCGAATCTGAGCCGCCTCGCCGCCGAAGGCGTGGTGTTCGACGCCGCGTACTGCAACAGCCCGCTCTGCGCACCGTCACGTTTCACCCTGGTCAGCGGTCAGTTGCCGAGCAAGATCGGCGCTTACGACAACGCGGCCGATTTCCCCGCCGACGTTCCGACCTATGCCCACTACCTGCGGCGCCTCGGTTACCGCACCGCGCTGTCGGGCAAAATGCACTTCTGCGGTCCGGACCAGTTGCACGGCTATGAAGAACGCCTGACCAGTGACATCTACCCGGCCGACTACGGTTGGGCGGTGAACTGGGACGAGCCGGACGTGCGGCCGACCTGGTACCACAACATGTCGTCGGTGCTGCAAGCCGGGCCCTGCGTGCGCACCAATCAGCTGGATTTCGACGAAGAGGTGGTGTTCAAGGCCCAGCAATACCTGTTCGATCACATCCGCGAGGATGGCGATCAGCCGTTCTGCCTGACCGTGTCGATGACGCACCCACACGACCCGTACACGATTCCCAAGGCGTTCTGGGATCTGTACGACGACGCCGACATCCCTTTGCCGGAAACACCCGCACAGGATGAACTCGATCCTCACTCCCAGCGCCTGCTCAAAGTCTATGACCTGTGGGACAAGCCGCTGCCTGTGGATAAGATTCGCGACGCGCGCCGTGCCTACTTTGGTGCGTGCAGCTATATCGACAGCAACGTCGGTAAACTCCTGCAAACACTCGAGGAAACCGGGCTGATCGATGACACCATCATCGTGTTCTCCGGTGACCACGGCGACATGCTCGGCGAGCGCGGCCTCTGGTACAAGATGCACTGGTACGAAATGGCCGCCCGCGTACCGCTGCTGATCAGTGCGCCGGGGCAATTCGGCGCCGGACGGGTCAGCGCAGCGGTATCCACCGCCGACCTGCTGCCGACCTTTGTGGAACTGGCCGGCGGCTCATTGGAGCCAGGCCTGCCGCTGGACGGCCGCTCGCTGGTTTCACACCTGCAAGGGCAGGGCGGTCACGACGAGGTGTTCGGTGAATACATGGCCGAAGGCACCATCAGCCCGTTGATGATGATTCGTCGCGGCGCCTACAAATTCATCTACAGCGAAGACGACCCTTGCCTGCTCTTCGATGTGCATAACGACCCGCGTGAACAGGAAGAACTCAGCCATTCGCCGCAACATCGTCAGCTGTTCGAGGATTTTCTCGCCGAAGCACGGGCCAAATGGAATATCCCGGCGATCCACCAACAGGTGCTCGCCAGTCAGCGACGCCGGCGTTTCGTCGCCGACGCCCTGACCATCGGCAAGCTGAAGAGTTGGGACCACCAGCCGCTGGTAGATGCCAGTCAGCAGTACATGCGCAACCACATCGACCTCGACGATCTGGAGCGTAAAGCCCGTTATCCACAACCCTGCCAAAACCAATAATGTTAAGGGGACGTCCATGCAAAAGTTATCCACAGTACTGACAGTCGGGCTTCTGGCTCTGGGCAGCACCTCGGCCTACGCCGAGCAAAGCTGCGAAACGGTGAAGATGGCCGACCCTGGCTGGAGCGACATCGCCGCCACCAACGCCATCACCGGGTTTCTGCTGGACGGCATGGGCTACAAGGCCAAGGTCGACACGCTGGCGGTGCCGATCACCTTTGGCGGTCTGAAGGATGGCCAGGTGGACGTCTTCCTCGGCAACTGGATGCCGGCGCAGCAAGGCTTTTACGACAAGTTCGTGGCCAACGGCGATGTCACGCAGCTGGCGAAGAACCTCGACGGCACCGAGTTCACCCTGGCGGTCCCGGATTACGTCTGGGACGCGGGTGTGCATAACTTTAACGACCTGAACAAGTACGCCGAGCTACACCCCAAAGAAGTCGACAAGAAGATCTATGGCATCGGTTCCGGCGCCCCGGCGAACATTTCGCTGCAAGAGATCATCAAGAAGAATGACTTCGAGATGGGCCAGTGGAAACTGATCGAGTCCAGCGAGCAGGCGATGCTGGCCGAAGTATCCCGCGCGGTGAAGAAACAGAAGTTCGTGACCTTCCTCGGCTGGACGCCACACCCGATGAACGTGCAGTTGAAAATGCATTATCTGAAGGGTGGCGAGAAGTACTTCGGTGACACCGGCAGTGTTTATACACTGACCCGCAAAGGTTATGCACAGGCCTGCCCGAACGTCGGCAAACTGCTCACCAACCTGAGTTTTACTCAGGAAATGGAGAACAGCATCATGGCCGAAGTGGTGAACAAGAAGGTCAGCAACGCCGACGCGGCCAAGGCGTGGATCAAGGCCAACCCGGTGGTGCTGGATAAATGGCTGGAGGGCGTGAAGACCGTGGACGGCAAGGATGCTCTGCCGGCGGTCAAAGCCAAGTTGTAAGGTTCCCCTGTGGCGAGGGAGCTTGCTCCCGCTGGAGGGCGTAGCACTCCCATTTCGGCAAACTCGGTTTATCAGCCTCACCGAGTTGTCCGGATTTGCGACTGCTGCGCAGCCGAGCGGGAGCAAGCTCCCTCGCCACAATGATCTGCCCACTACGAGCCAATGCTTTACCCTGACGATTTACCCCGTACCGAGAGGACCCATGGCCTTCCCCAGCCGCCATTCACTCTTTCCCTTCCTGACCTGGTTGCCCCGGCAAACCCGCGCCAGCGTTGGTCGTGACCTGATCGTCGGCCTGAGCGGTGCGATTCTCGCGTTGCCACAATCGATTGCCTACGCCCTGATCGCTGGCCTCCCACCGGAATATGGCCTGTACGCCGCCATCATCCCGGTGCTGATTGCCTGCCTCTGGGGTTCGTCGTGGCATTTGATCTGCGGCCCTACGGCGGCCATTTCCATCGTCCTGTATGCCAGCGTCAGTCCTCTGGCCGTCCCTGCATCGCAGGACTACGTCACGCTGATCCTGCTTCTGACTTTCCTTGCGGGCATTTTCCAGTGGTTACTGGGTTTGCTGCGGTTCGGTGCCCTGGTGAATTTCGTCTCTCACTCGGTGGTGCTGGGCTTCACCCTCGGCGCGGCGGTGGTGATTGCCATCGGGCAGCTGCCGAACCTGCTGGGGCTGGATGTGCCCAACCAGGCCACGGCGCTCAACAGCTTGATGATGCTGCTCAATCATCTCGGCGAAGTAGACAAACCCTCGCTGCTGCTGGGCCTGGCCACGGTCGCGGTTGGCATCGTGCTGAAACTGCTGGTGCCGCGCTGGCCGACGCTGTTGATCGCTCTGGCCCTGAGCGGATTGCTGGTGTGGCTGTGGCCAGCGATGTTCGGTCATGTGAAGCTGGTCAGCGCGTTTGTCGGGCGGCTGCCGCCCTTCAGCTCGCTGCCGCTGGATCTGGACCTGATATTGCGCCTGCTGCCCAGTGCGGTGGCGGTCGGCATGCTCGGGCTGGTGACGAGCCTGTCGATTGCCCGCTCCCTGTCGGCCCGCTCGCAGCAGTTGCTCGATGCCAATCAGGAAGTTCGCGCCCAGGGTTTCTCGAACATGGTCGGGGCGTTTTTTTCCGGTTCGCTGTCCGCCGGTTCCTTCACTCGCTCGGGCCTGAGCTACGATGCCGGCGCTTGTTCACCGCTGGCCGGGTTTTTTTCGGCGCTGTGGGTGGCACTGTTCGCGATCTTCGGTGCGGCATTGATTGCGCACATCCCGATCCCGGCCATGGCTGGCAGCATCCTTTTGATCGCTCGGGGATTGGTGGATCATCGCGGCATTCGTGCCTTGTTGCGGGTCAGCCATGCCGAATTCCTGGTCATGGCGCTGACCTGTGTCGCCACCCTGTTGCTGGAGTTGCAGACGGCGATCTACGCCGGGGTGCTGGCGTCACTGTTCTTCTACCTCAAACGCACCTCACAGCCACGGGTGCAGCACTGGCGCAATGGTGACGAAGACATCCTGAGGGTCGGCGGCTCGATCTTTTTCGGCGCCAGCCATTACCTGCAAGTGCGCCTGCAACGGATGCAAGGCCCGCGAGTGGTGATCGAGGCACAGCAGATCAACTTCATCGACTACTCGGGCGTGGAAATGCTGCACCAGGAAGCACGACGGCTGCTGCGTCAGGATCGCAGCCTGACCCTGCGGCAGGCACGGCCGCAAGTGGTGGAGGAATTGAGGAAGCTGGAAGGCGCGGAGAAATGCCCGATCCGGTTTGAGGACTAAACGCCACTGTTTTGACAAACAGATAACCTGTGGCGAGGGAGCTTGCTCCCTCGCCACAGAACTACAGCGCCAGTTGCCGGCGAAGTTCGGCCAGCACCGGCGCCGTATCCGGGCGCACACCGCGCCACAGATAGAATGCTTCCGCCGCCTGCTCGGCCAACATGCCCAAGCCATCCATCGACACGCCAGCCCCATGTTCACTGGCCCAACGGCAGAACGAGGTTGGGTCCTTGCCGTACATCATGTCGTAGCAAACCGTCTTGCCCGGTTCGATCAAACTGCCGGCAATCGGCGGTACATCGCCGGACAAACTGGCGGATGTGGCGTTGATGATCAGGTCCACCGGCTCGCGCAGCCAGTCGAAACCGCTGGCCGACACCGGCCCCAGATCGGCAAACAATTGCGCCAGCAATTCGGCTTTTTCCACGGTGCGGTTGGCAATGATCACCGACGCCGGTTGCTCCGCCAGCAGCGGCTCCAGCGCGCCGCGCACCGCACCACCGGCCCCCAGCAGCAGGATGCGTTTGCCCGCGAGGCTGAATCCGGCGTTGACCGTCAGGTCCCGCACCAGCCCGGCACCATCGGTGTTGTCGCCCAGCAGACTGCCATCAGCCAGTTTGCTCAGGGTATTCACCGCGCCGGCCCGTTGCGCCCGCTGGGTCAAGCTGTTCGCCAGGCGATAGGCGTCTTCCTTGAACGGCACTGTCACATTCGCCCCACGGCCTTCGCGGAAAAACTCCAACGCACAGCCGGAAAAATCGTCGAGAGGTGCCAGCAAGGTGCTGTAGTCCAATTTCTGCCCGGTCTGCTCGGCGAACAGACGGTGGATCAGCGGCGACTTGCTGTGGCCGATCGGGTTACCGAATACGACATAACGGTCCATCAGAATTCCTCGTTCAGGCCTTGGCCAACCAATCGCGGTCTTGCAGGAAGTATTCGGTCAGGCGTGCTTCTTCACTGCCCGGCTCGGCCTTCCAGTCGTAGGCCCAGCGTACTTGCGGCGGCAGCGACATCAGAATCGACTCGGTACGCCCGCCCGATTGCAGGCCGAACAGCGTGCCGCGGTCATAGACCAGGTTGAATTCAACGTAACGACCACGGCGAAACTCCTGGAACTCACGCTGTTTGGCGGTGAACGCATCATTCTTGCGACGTTGCACGATCGGCAGGTACGCGTCGATGAACGCATCGCCGATGGCGCGCATGAAGGCGAAGCTGGTATCGAAGTCCCACTCGTTCAAGTCATCGAAAAACAGGCCGCCGATGCCCCGTGGCTCATGGCGATGCTTGATGTGGAAGTAGCTGTCGCACCAAGCCTTGTAGCGCGGGTAAACGTCCGGGCCAAACGGCGCGCAGGCCTGTTCGGCGACGCGGTGCCAATGCACGCAATCTTCTTCATTGCCGTAATAAGGGGTCAGGTCAAAGCCACCACCGAACCACCAGACCGGCTCTTCACCTTCTTTTTCGGCGATGAAAAAGCGCACATTGGCGTGAGACGTCGGCACATGGGGGTTATGCGGGTGAATCACCAACGACACGCCCAAGGCTTCGAAGCCTCGACCGGCCAGTTCCGGCCGATGGGCGCTGGCGGACGGTGGGAGGCCGCTGCCAAACACGTGGGAATAGTTGACGCCGCCCTTTTCGATGACTGCGCCGTTCTCAATCACCCGGGTGCGACCACCGCCGCCGGCAGGCCGGGTCCAGGCGTCTTCGACGAAACGCGCGCCGCCGTCTTCGGCTTCCAGGGCAGCGCAAATACGGTCTTGCAGGTCGAGCAGGTAGGCTTTTACGGCCTCGGTGCGGGTAGTCATGGCATCACCTTGAATCGGGCAAAGCTACGCGGCGCTCCATCAGAGCGGGGGGCCGGCGCAAATGGGTCCGTAGCATAACATCGCAGGCGAGCCTGCCGCAGTTGACGAAGATCAAGCTTGGGAGTTCGATAGGGCGCTTGGCGCTACGACTCTAGAAGCCAAAGACCTAAGGAGAGAGCAGATGGCAAAGCGTATCCAGTTCCGCGTCCATGGCGGCCCCGAAGTGCTCGAATACGTGGATTACCAACCCGCCGAGCCCGGCCCGCAACAGGTACGCGTGACCAACAAGGCCATTGGCCTGAACTTTATCGACACCTATTACCGCAGTGGCCTTTATGCACCGCCAGCCCTGCCATCGGGCCTGGGCGCCGAAGGCGCGGGCGTGGTCGACGCAGTCGGTAGCGAAGTCACCCGCTTCAAGGTTGGCGATCGCGTGGCTTATGGCAGTGGCCCGTTGGGCGCCTACAGCGACGTGCATGTCTTGCCGGAAGCCAACCTGGTGCACCTGCCGGACGCCATCAGCTTCGAACAAGCCGCCGGCGTGATGCTCAAAGGCCTGACCGTGCAGTACTTGCTGCGTCAGACCTATGAACTCAAGGGTGGCGAAACCATCCTGTTTCACGCCGCGGCCGGCGGCGTCGGATCGCTTGCCTGCCAATGGGCCAAGGCCCTGGGGGTGAAGCTGATCGGCACGGTCAGTTCAGCGGAAAAAGCCGCCCTGGCGAAAGCCAATGGTGCCTGGGCGACCATCGATTACAGCCATGAGAACGTCGCACAACGCGTGCTGGAACTGACTGACGGTAAAAAAGTCCCGGTGGTGTACGACGGTGTAGGCAAAGATACCTGGCTGACATCGCTCGACAGCGTTGCGCCTCGGGGGTTGGTGGTGAGCTTTGGTAATGCTTCAGGCGCAGTAGACGGGGTGAATCTGGGGATTCTCGCGGCCAAGGGTTCGCTGTACGTGACCCGGCCGACGCTGGCGACCTACGCCAACAATGCTGAAAACCTGCAACGCATGGCTGATGAACTGTTCGAGATGATCATCAGCGGCAAGCTGAAGGTGGACATCAGCCAGCGGTATCCACTGGCTGATGCAGCGAAGGCGCAGACTGAGTTGTCGGCGCGCCGTACGACTGGTTCAACGATTCTGTTGCCTTGAGGGCCTCTTCGCGGGCAAGCCTCGCTCCTACAGGATTTGTGTCGTTCACACGATCACGGAACGACATTGATCCCCTGTAGGAGCGAGGCTTGCCCGCGAAGAACGATGACGCGGTCTCAATCCGGGCGCACCACATGCCCCGTCGCCAGATCGCGAATCACACTCGGATTCTTGCGCCCGCCCAGATTGCCACCGAGTACATAATCAACCTGCCCCCGGAAATACTGCTCCACGCGAATCCGCGTCCGTGCCGCCGGTCGGCCCTGAGGGTTCGCCGAGGTCGACACCAGCGGGCCGACCACCGCACACAAGTCCCGCACCAGAGGGTGGTCGCTGACCCGCAACGCCACCGTTTCATGCACACCGGTAATCCACTGGGGCAACAGATTCTGATGCGGCACCAACCAGGTGTTGGGGCCCGGCCAGGTGCTGGCCATGCGGTCCATCCACAACTCCGGGAAGTCTTCGAACAGGAAGTCGAACTGACGAATATTGTCGGCCACCAGAATCAGGCCCTTATCCACAGATCGGCCCTTGATCATCAGCAGACGATCCACCGCCTCTTCGTTCCACGGGTCGCAACCCAGTCCCCAGACGGCTTCCGTTGGGTAGGCAATGACCGCCCCGGCGCGAATTTCTCGTGCGGCTTGTTGCACACGCCAACTGTTAACCATGAAAAAACTCTCCGGAATAAGGCTCTGCGCAGTTTACCGATCTTCCTTATAAAACCTAGTTTACCCGCGCAAACCATCGACCGCTCTCACAGACCGCCCGGCCATCCATCTCCAGCTCCGTCAGCGCTGCCAGCACTTTCGACAAGGCCCAGCCGCTGGTGACCGCCAGGGCTTCGCTGGTATGAGGCGCCGCGTGGAGCAACATGAGCAGTGGATGAGTTACCGTCGTTTGCGGCGTTTCTGTGGATAACGGCAGCCGTTGCCAGCCGCGCAAGGCCTCAAGGATGTGTTCGATGGTTTCCACCAGCACCGCACCGTCGCGGATCAACTGATGGCAACCCTTTGCGCCAGGGTGGTGAATCGAACCTGGAATCGCATACACCTCACGCCCCTGTTCCGCCGCCAGCCTCGCGGTAATCAATGAACCGCTGGCAATACTTGCCTCGACCACCAACACACCAAGGGACAAACCGCTGATGATCCGATTGCGCCGGGGGAAGTTGCTCGGGGAAGGGCCGGCGTCCAGCGGGAACTCCGAAAGTACGGCGCTTCCCGAGGCGATCATGGCGTCCGCCAGTCGTCGATTGCGCTGTGGATAAAAATTTTCAAGTCCCGTGCCAAGCACCCCTACCGTTTGCCCGCCAACGTCCAGAGCCGCCTGATGCGCGGCGGCATCGATGCCCAGGGCCAGACCGCTGGTGATGACAAAACCGGCGCCGGCCAGACTGCGGGAAAACGCACTGGCGGTATCCATGCCCGGTCGCGATGCGCGACGGCTGCCGACCATCGCCAACTGCGGTTTTTCCAGAATGCCCGGATCGCCCGCGACGAATAATAGCGGCGGCGCATCACTGATTTGCGCCAGCAGCGCGGGGTAGTCAGGTTGGTCCCACATCAGTAAATGCTGGCCCGGACGCTCTAGCCAGGCCAATGCGTGGCTGGCGCCATCACGAATTTCACTGCAGCGCCGGGCCTCCGCGCAAGCGAGGGGCAGGCCCAACGCGCGCCAGGCACTGGCGGGTGCGCTGATGGCATTGGAGGCAGAACCGAAAGCCTCCAGCAACTTCTTGAAACGTGCCGGACCGAGTTCAGGCAAAAGGTGCAGGCGTAAACGGGCTTCCAGTTCCGCAGGGGAAACGGACGTACAGGCAGACAGCGACATGGATCATCCTTGATCGTTATAAGGTCCCGTCGAATCGGGAATAAGCTGTGGATAACTCTGTTGGTAACTTGTGAGCAGGCTTAAGGATTTCGCACCTTGTCCATCACCGCCAAGGAGCGCGATGCGTTGAGCACCAGCCCGTAGCTGAGCTTGTCGTAGGTGCGGAATACCATCAGCAGGCCGGCCCGTTCGTCGGGGATTTTCAAGGGCTGACCGGTGATCCGGTCGCGCACGGTTTCGCCGGTTTTCATCACCACCAGCACATTGCCCTCGGCCAGGCCATCGCGCTGCCCCTTGTTCAGCGTGACGACATCCAGCGCGCCAATCTGGGTGACCCCACGCGGCACATCGATGATCAGGCCATTGATGTCGGTGCTTGGCGCACTGGGCATGAAAGTCGAATTGATCGAGCGCTCTTCGCCGCTGAACAACCGGTCGCCGAGTCGCACCTCCTGAGTGGTGCGTTGCAGGGCCAGGGTGGCGACGTCACCTTCAGTGGCAATGATCTCGCCGCCACCGATGTCGTCGGCGTTGATCCCCAGGAACTCCTTGCTCTGTGGATCGGTGTAGACCTTGCCCTGACGAAAGATGCCGTAGACCGGTTGTGCCGGATCGAAATGGCCACGCGCGAAGATTCGATCGCCGGTGCCGCTGAGTACCCGTTCGGCATCTCCGGCAACGATGTAGGGCGCCTTGTCGAAATCCTCGACCTTGTCGACGATGCGATTGCTCAACAGAAAATTGTTGATCGACTTCAGCGGAATGCTCGGGATGGCGTCGGCCACCGGCGAACTGCGGACTCGTGGCGACAGCTTGATGGTGCCCCGGGAAGCGCCGCGGTTGAGGGTCAGGCGTGGCTGACCGTTGACGTAGACCAGCGACAGCGTATCGCCGGGATAGATGAGATTGGGGTTTTCAATCTGTGGATTGGCTTGCCAAAGCTGCGGCCACTGCCACGGCTCACGCAGGTATTTGCCGGAAATGTCCCAGAGTGTGTCCCCTGCCACCACGGTGTATTGCTGTGGAAAACCTTCCCTGAGTTGCACTTGCCCATGCGCAAAACCGGCCGAGGCCAGAAGGAGCAAGGCGAGTAGTGATTTCCTCATGCGGTGAATCCCTTTATTATGTACGTTCGCGTGAAACGCCAGAGCCCTCGTGGCTCGCCTCCGGCTCATTATTGAAAAGCCGGAAGCTACGTTCACAACGGTAGCCTGCATCTTCGGACTCGCCAGGCCATCGACCCGACTTTACCTCACACGTGCAGCAATTAAGCTTATGGCCATTTTAGACATCCTCGAATTCCCCGATTCGCGCCTGCGCACTATCGCCAAACCAGTGGCCGTAGTGGACGACGAAGTGCGTCAGTTGGTCGATGACATGTTTGAAACAATGTATGAAGCGCCAGGCATCGGCCTCGCCGCTACCCAGGTCAACGTGCACAAACGTATCGTCGTGATGGACCTCTCCGAAGACCGCAGCGAACCGCGGGTGTTCATCAACCCCGAGTTCGAAACCCTGACCGACGAGATGGGTCAGTACCAGGAAGGCTGCCTCTCGGTGCCGGGCTTCTACGAAAACGTCGATCGCCCGCAAAAGGTCAAGATCAAGGCCCTGGACCGCGACGGCCAGCCTTACGAACTGATCGCCGAAGGCTTGCTCGCCGTGTGCATCCAGCATGAATGCGACCACCTCAACGGCAAGTTGTTCGTCGATTACCTGTCCACGCTCAAACGCGACCGGATCAAGAAGAAACTGGAAAAGCTCCACCGCCAGAACGCTTGATGCCCTTCTTTCAAAGGCTTGCCGCGGCAAGCCTTTTTCTTTTCAAGATGCTTTGCAATTGAGAGCTTCCATGACTGAGCCACTGCGCATTGTCTTTGCCGGCACCCCGGAATTCGCCGCCGAACACCTCAAGGCCCTGCTGGGCAGTCCTTACGAGATCGTTGCGGTCTACACCCAACCGGACCGTCCGGCGGGCCGTGGACAGAAGCTGATGCCAAGCCCGGTCAAGCAATTGGCTCTGGAGCACAACATCCCGGTGTTGCAACCGCCAACCCTGCGCAACGAAGACGCTCAGGCGGAACTGGCCGCGCTGAAACCGGATTTGATGGTGGTGGTCGCCTACGGCCTGATCCTGCCGCAAGTGGTGCTGGATATCCCACGCCTGGGTTGCATCAACAGCCACGCCTCCTTGCTGCCACGCTGGCGCGGTGCGGCGCCGATCCAGCGTGCCGTTGAAGCGGGCGACAGCGAAAGCGGCGTGACCGTGATGCGCATGGAAGCCGGCCTCGATACCGGACCGATGCTGCTCAAGGTCACCACGCCGATCAGCGCCGAAGACACCGGCGGCAGCCTCCACGATCGCCTCGCAGAAATGGGCCCACCGGCCGTGATCCAGGCGATTGCCGGCCTGGCTGCGGGCACACTGGAAGGCGAAGTGCAGGACGACAGCCTCGCCACCTACGCACACAAATTGAACAAGGACGAAGCGCGCATCGACTGGAACCGCCCGGCGGTTGAGCTGGAGCGTCTGGTTCGCGCCTTCAATCCATGGCCGATCTGCCACAGCACGCTGAACGGCGAAGCGCTGAAAGTGTTGGCCGCAAGCCTGGCCGAAGGGCAGGGCGCACCGGGGAAAATCCTCAGCGCCAGCAAGGACGGCTTGATCGTCGCCTGCGGTGAACAGGCGCTGTGCCTGACCCGTCTGCAATTACCCGGCGGCAAGGCACTGAACTTCAGCGACTTGTTCAACAGCCGTCGTGAGAAATTTGCCGTCGGCACCGTCCTCGGTCAAACGGCAGACGCTCAATGAACCCACGTCTGGCCGCCGCCAAGGCACTTGCTGCAGTCCTTAACGGAAAAGCCTCACTCAACAGTTCTCTGCCGACACAAATGGACAAGGTCGAAGACCGCGATCGCGGCTTCACCCAGGACCTGGCGTTCGGCACGGCTCGCTGGCAGCCGCGTTTGTCGGCGTTGGCGGCCAAGCTGCTGCAAAAGCCGTTCAAGGCGGCTGATGCCGATGTCGAGGCGCTGTTGCTGGTGGGGCTTTATCAACTGCTCTATACCCGCGTCCCGGCTCACGCCGCCATCGGCGAAACCGTCGGTTGCGCCGATAAACTGAAAAAGCCGTGGGCCAAAGCCTTGCTCAACGCCGTACTGCGCCGCGCCCAACGGGAAAACGAAGCGCTGCTGGCCGAGCTGGAACGCGACCCGGTGGTGCGCACCGCCCACCCGCGCTGGCTGCAAAAATCCCTCAAGGCCTTCTGGCCTGAACAATGGGAAGCCATTTGCGCAGCGAACAACGCACACCCGCCGATGATTCTGCGGGTCAACCGTCGTCATCACACTCGCGACGCTTACCTTGGCTTGCTGAGTGACGCTGGCGTGGCCGCCAAGCCCTGCATTTATAGTCGCGACGGCATCATTCTCGATGCTGCTGCCGACGTGCGCAGCCTGCCGGGTTTCGCCGAAGGCTGGATCAGCGTGCAGGACGAAGCCGCACAACTGGCCGCCGATCTGCTGGACCTCGCGCCGGGCCAGCGGGTGCTGGACGCCTGCTGCGCACCGGGCGGCAAGACCTGCCACATCCTTGAGGCCGAGCCCAAACTGGCCGGCGTGGTGGCTGTGGATCTGGAAGCCAAGCGTCTGGTGCGGGTGCGGGAAAACCTCGCACGCCTGGGCCTGAGCGCAGAATTGATTGCCGCCGACGGTCGCGACACCGCCACCTGGTGGGACGGCAAACCGTTCCAGCGCATTCTGCTCGACGCGCCATGCTCGGCCACCGGGGTGATCCGCCGTCACCCGGATATCAAACTGACCCGCCAACCCGACGACATCGCCGCACTGGCGGTGCTTCAGGGCGAACTGCTCGACGCCATGTGGATAACTCTGGAGGTGGGCGGCATTCTGCTTTACGCCACCTGCTCCACGCTGCCGACCGAAAACACCGAAGTCATCGAAGCGTTCCTCGCCCGCACGCCAGGCGCCCGTGAACTGGACCTCGCCACGGCCGCCGGCATCAAGCAGCCCCATGGTCGCCAGTTGCTGGCCCAGGAAGGCGGCCACGACGGGTTCTACTACGCCAAGCTGATCAAGATTGCCGCCGCGCGCGGTTAACCGGGTTTAAGGGAGTGACTGGATGAAGATCATCATCCTCGGCGCAGGGCAGGTCGGCGGTTCGCTGGCAGAACACTTGGCCAGCGAGGCCAACGACATCACCGTGGTCGACACCGATGGCGAACGCCTGCGCGACCTCGGCGATCGGCTGGACATCCGCACCGTGCAGGGTCGCGGCTCGCTGCCAACCGTACTGCGGCAGGCTGGTGCCGACGACGCTGACATGCTGGTGGCCGTGACCAACAGTGACGAAACCAACATGGTCGCCTGTCAGGTCGCCCACACCCTGTTCCACACCCCCACCAAGATCGCCCGGGTCCGCGAAGCCGCGTACCTGACCCGTGCCGAACTGTTCGACAACGAAGCGATTCCGGTCGACGTGCTGATCAGTCCGGAGCAAGTAGTCACCAATTACATCAAGCGCCTGATCCAGCATCCGGGCGCATTGCAGGTGATCGACTTCGCCGAAGGCAAAGCGCAGCTGGTAGCGGTCAAGGCGTACTACGGCGGGCCGCTGGTGGGCCAGCAATTGCGCCAGTTACGCGAACACATGCCGAATGTCGAAACCCGCGTCGCGGCGATTTTCCGTCGTGACCGGCCGATCCTGCCCCAAGGCGATACGGTGATCGAGGCTGACGACGAAGTGTTTTTCATCGCCGCCAAAGCGAACATTCGCGCAGTGATGAGCGAAATGCGCCGCCTCGATGAAAGCTACAAACGCATCGTCATCGCCGGTGGCGGGCAGATCGGTGAACGCCTGGCCGAGGCCATCGAAAGCCGTTACCAGGTGAAGATCATCGAGATGAACCCGGCCCGCTGCCGCTACCTCTCGGACAACCTCGACAGCACCGTGGTGTTGCAGGGCAGTGCTTCAGACCGGGATCTGTTGCTGGAAGAGAACATCGCCGACGCCGATATTTTCCTGGCCCTGACCAACGATGATGAAGCCAATATCATGTCTTCGCTGCTGGCCAAGCGCCTGGGCGCGAAGAAGGTGATGACGATCATCAACAACCCGGCCTACGTCGACCTGATCCAGGGCGGCGACATCGACATCGCCATCAGTCCGCAACTGGCGACCATCGGCACCTTGCTGGCCCACGTCCGGCGCGGGGACATTGTCAGCGTGCACTCACTGCGCAGGGGCGCGGCGGAAGCCATCGAGGCGATTGCCCACGGCGATGCGAAGTCGAGCAAGGTGATCGGCAAGGCCATCGAAAACATCGGCCTGCCACCGGGCACCACCATCGGCGCGATCATCCGCGATGAAGAAGTGATCATCGCCCACGACGACACCGTGATCGAAACCGGCGACCATGTGATTCTGTTCCTTGTGGATAAGAAGCATATTCGGGATGTGGAGAAGCTGTTCCATGTGGGGTTGAGCTTCTTCTGATCCGAAGGCCTCTTCGCGGGCAAGCCTCGCTCCTACAGGTTTGAGCCGTCCAGCTATTATGCGAACGACTGAACCGTGTAGGAGCGAGGCTTGCCCGCGAAGGCGATTTCGAACTCCCCCAAAAAACCAGAGGTGCCACCCAATGATCGAATCCCTGGAAAAAATGCTCGCCAAGGGTGTGGATAACTCATTGCTGCGCTTCGGCCTGGGCAAGGGTTATCTGGATCTTGGGGAAAACGCCAAGGCCGCAGAGCATTTCCAGCGCTGCGTCGAGTTCGATCCGAAGTATTCGGCAGCCTGGAAGCTCTTGGGCAAGGCCCATCTGGCGCTGGCGGATTATGCGGCGGCGCGACAGGCTTGGGAGCAGGGTCTGGAAGCTGCCCGCGCCCATGGCGACAAGCAGGCGGAGAAGGAGATGACGGTGTTTCTGAAAAAGCTTGAGCGACAGGCGCACTGATCAGCGGTAACGCAGGCCAAGATCAATAGATCGCAGCCTGCGGAGTTATCCACAGCAACCTCAATACCAGCGTGCTTCGCCCGGTGGACGCTTCTTGAAGCGCTTCATGCTCCACATGTACTGGCTCGGATAAGCCCGCACGTAGCGCTCGACTACCTGGCTCATGGCCGCGCAGGAGGTTTCGGTATCGGTGCTGTACATGGCCTCTGGCGCGGCTTCGAGAATCACTTTGTAACCCGAACCGTCCGGCAGCCGCAGGGCATGCAGGAACACGCCGACCGCTTTGCCACCGGCGAGCATGTTCGGCACGAATTTGCTGGTCAGGGCCTGAGTGGCGAAGAACGGCACGAAGATCCCGGCGGATTCGGCCGGTTCCGGGTCAGCCGGAATGCCTACCGCGCCCCCCTTGCGCACTTCCTTGATCACGCTGAGGATGCCTTCCTTGGTGGAAGCCGCCACCCGGTTACCCAATTGCACCCGCTGCTTGCGCAGCAACTCATCCACCGCCTTCAGTTTTGGCGGACGGTAGAAAATGATCGGTTTGCACTGGCTGCAATAGAAGTGGTTCAACACTTCCCAGTTGCCCAAATGGCTGGTGATGCCAACCACGCCTTTACCGGACGCCAACGCCTCTTTCAAAACGTCGAGGCCTTCGACTTCGCGCACCAGTTCAATGGAACGCTGGGCCGGCCAGATCCACGCGCAGGCGCTTTCAGTCAGAGACTTGCCGATGTCTTTCAGGCTTTGACCCACCAGACGCTCACGCTCGGCCGGGTCCATCTGCGGAAAGCACTTGGCGAGGTTGATCCGCACCACGTCGCGGGAACGGTTGGGGGTTTTCCACATGATCCAGCCAATCGCCGAACCCACCGCCTGCACTGCCCGCCATGGCAGTAGGGCAAACAGCCGCAGAGCGCCTACCAGCAAGGCGCCTTTAAACTTATCCACAGGTCACTCCTGATCTTGTGCTGTGCGCGAGGCGGCTATTCTAACCGCCGTTCGTCAACGTGGCGTAGCGATCGCAATCCAGGGTGTGGTCCATGACCATGCCTGAAGCCTGCATCAGCGCGTAACAAATGGTCGGGCCGACGAACGTGAAGCCGGCTTTTTTCAGGCCTTTACTCATCTCGATGGCGGCCGGTGTCACCGCCGGCACTTCACCGCGATCCTTGAAATGATTGATCACCGGCGTGCCGCCGACGAACGACCAGAGAAACGCCACCGGGTCTTCCAGCTCCAGCCAGGCCTGGGCATTGCGCCGGGCTGCGTTGAGTTTGAGACGATTGCGGATGATCCCCGGATCGAGCATCAATTCATCGATTTCCGCATCGCTCATCTGCGCCACGCGCTGCACGTCGAAGCCGAACAGCACCTCGCGATAACGCTCTCGCTTGCGCAATACAGTGATCCAGGAAAGCCCGGCCTGGAACCCTTCGAGCAAAAGCAACTCGAACAATCCCTGCGCATCGCGTAGCGGCGTGCCCCACTCCTGATCGTGATAAGCCATGTACAGCGGATCTTCGGTACACCAAAAGCAGCGTGGCATAAGGCTCCAGGGGGCGTGCGCAGGACCGAATCGGGTATACTCCCGCTCTTTAAATCGCAGCCCAAGAAACAGGTGAATTTCGTGAGCCAGCCTACGCCAGCCGTGCGTACCTTCCAAGACTTGATCCTCGCCCTCCAGCAATACTGGGCCGAGCAAGGTTGTGTGGTACTTCAGCCCTACGATATGGAAGTAGGCGCCGGCACTTTCCACACTGCCACGTTCCTGCGCGCCATTGGCCCGGAAACCTGGAACGCCGCTTATGTGCAGCCCAGTCGTCGCCCGACTGACGGCCGCTACGGTGAAAACCCGAACCGTCTGCAGCACTACTATCAGTTCCAGGTAGTGCTGAAGCCGAACCCGGACAACTTCCAGGAACTGTACCTGGGCTCCCTCAAGCACGTGGGTCTGGACCCGCTGGTGCATGACATCCGTTTCGTCGAAGACAACTGGGAGTCGCCAACGCTGGGCGCCTGGGGTCTGGGCTGGGAAGTCTGGCTCAACGGCATGGAAGTGACTCAGTTCACTTACTTCCAGCAAGCGGGCGGCATCGAGTGCTACCCGGTGACGGGCGAGATCACTTACGGTCTGGAGCGTCTGGCCATGTACCTGCAAGGCGTGGACTCGGTCTACGACCTGGTCTGGGCTGACGGTCCGTTCGGCAAGGTGACCTACGGCGACGTGTTCCACCAGAACGAAGTGGAGCAGTCGACCTACAACTTCGAACACGCCAACGTCGAGAAGCTGTTCGAACTGTTCGACTTCTATGAAAGCGAAGCCAAGCGCCTGATCGAACTCGACCAGCCGCTGCCGTTGCCAAGCTACGAAATGGTGTTGAAGGCTTCCCACACCTTCAACCTGCTGGATGCGCGCCGGGCGATCTCGGTGACCGCGCGTCAGCAATACATTCTGCGTGTACGCACCCTGGCGCGTTCCGTCGCGCAAGCCTATCTGCTGGCTCGCGCCAAGCTCGGCTTCCCGATGGCGACCCCGGACCTGCGTGATGAAGTACTGGCCAAGCTGGAGGCTGCACAATGAGTGCTCAAGATTTTCTGGTTGAACTGGGCACCGAAGAACTGCCACCCAAAGCGCTGAACACCCTGGCCGAGGCATTCCTGGCCGGTATCGACAAAGGCCTGCAAGCCGCGGGCCTGAACTACGAGAGCAAAACCGTCTACGCCGCGCCGCGTCGTCTGGCCGTGCTGATTACCGCGCTGGCGACCCAGCAGCCGGATCGCAGCATCAACCTCGACGGCCCGCCACGTCAGGCTGCGTTCGATGCCGAAGGCAACCCGACTCAAGCAGCCCTGGGCTTCGCCAAGAAGTGCGGCGTCGAGCTGAGCGAAATCGATCAGAGCGGCCCGAAGCTGCGCTACAGCCAAAGCATCGCCGGCAAGCCGACCGCGAGCCTGATGCCGACCATCGTCGAAGATTCCCTGAACGACCTGCCGATCCCCAAGCGCATGCGCTGGGGTGCTCGCAAGGAAGAATTCGTTCGTCCGACCCAATGGTTGGTGATGCTGCTCGGTGACCACGTCATCGACTGCACCATCCTCGCCCAGAAGGCCGGCCGCGATTCCCGTGGTCACCGCTTCCACCACCCTGAAAGCGTGCGCATCACCTCGCCGGCCAACTACCTGAACGATCTGCGTGCTGCTTATGTACTGGCCGATGCCAACGAGCGTCGCGAGCTGATCAGCAAGCGCACCAATGAACTGGCGACCATGCAGGAAGGTACGGCGATCGTTCCGCAAGCCCTGCTCGACGAAGTGACCGCGCTGGTTGAATGGCCGGTGCCACTGGTGTGCTCGTTCGAAGAACGTTTCCTCGACGTGCCGCAAGAAGCGCTGATCACCACCATGCAGGACAATCAGAAGTACTTCTGCCTGCTGGATGCCGACGGTAAGTTGCTGCCTCGTTTCATTACCGTGGCCAACATCGAAAGCAAGGATCCACAGCAGATCATCGCCGGTAACGAGAAAGTGGTTCGCCCACGCCTGACCGACGCCGAGTTCTTCTTCAAGCAAGACAAGAAGCAAAAACTCGAAGAATTCAATCTGCGTCTGCAGAACGTGGTGTTCCAGGAAAAACTCGGCAGTGTCTACGACAAGGCCGAGCGCGTGTCGAAACTGGCGGCCTACATTGCCGCTCGCATCGGCGGTAACGCTTCCTGGGCGGCGCGTGCCGGCCTGCTGTCCAAGTGCGACCTGGCGACCGAAATGGTCGGTGAGTTCCCGGAGATGCAAGGTGTCGCCGGTTACTACTACGCCCTCAACGACGGCGAGCCGGAAGACGTCGCCCTGGCGCTGAACGAGCAGTACATGCCGCGCGGTGCCGGCGCTGAACTGCCTACCACCCTGACCGGTGCGGCCGTGGCCATTGCCGACAAGCTCGACACCCTGGTGGGCATTTTCGGTATCGGCATGCTGCCGACCGGCAGCAAAGACCCGTATGCCCTGCGCCGCGCCGCGCTGGGTGTGTTGCGGATCCTGATCGACAAGAAGCTCGACCTCGACCTGAACGACGCCGTGGCCTTCGCCGTGAATGCGTTCGGTGCCAAGGTCAAGGCTGCCGGCCTTAATGATGCCGTGCTGGAGTTCATCTTCGACCGTCTGCGTGCCCGTTACGAAGACGAAGGCGTGGACGTCGCGACCTACCTGTCGGTACGTGCCCTGAAGCCGGGTTCGGCCCTGGACTTCGACCAGCGTGTACAAGCGGTAGAAGCGTTCCGCAAATTGCCGGAAGCCGCTGCCCTGGCCGCCGTGAACAAGCGCGTGTCGAACCTGCTGAGCAAAGTCGAAGGCTCCGTGCCGACGGTCGTTGAAGCCAAGTACTTCGACAACGCCAACGAGTTCTCGCTGTATTCGGCGATCCAGCAGGCAGACCAGGCTGTGCAGCCAATGGCCGCTGCCCGTCAGTACAGCGAATCGCTGGCGCGTCTGGCCGCATTGCGCGAACCAGTGGATGCGTTCTTCGAGGCCGTGATGGTCAACGCCGAAGACGCCAAGGTGCGAGCCAACCGCTATGCGCTGCTGGCGCGTCTGCGTGGGTTGTTCCTCGGCGTCGCCGACATTTCGTTGCTGGGCTGAGGAGCTGCTGTTGAAACTGCTGATTCTCGATCGGGACGGGGTGATCAATTACGACTCCGACGCGTACATCAAGTCGGTGGAGGAGTGGATTCCACTCCCCGGTTCGATCGAAGCGATCGCGCAGTTGAGCAAGGCCGGCTGGACGGTGGCGGTCGCCACCAACCAGTCGGGCATCGCTCGCGGCTATTACGACATCGCCACCCTGGAGACCATGCACGCTCGCTTGCGCGAGTTGGTGGCAGAGCAGGGCGGCGAAGTCGGTCTGATCGTCTATTGCCCGCACGGGCCAGACGATGGCTGCGATTGCCGCAAGCCAAAACCCGGGATGTTGAAAACCATCGCCGCGCATTACAACGTTTCGCTGACGAATCTATGGTTCGTCGGCGATACTCTCGGTGACCTAGAGGCCGCCAAAGCCGTCGACTGTCAGCCAGTTTTGGTAAAGACCGGGAAAGGCGAAAAGACTCAGGGCAAGACCCTACCGGCAGGCACCTTGATTTTTGACGATCTGGCGGCGATTGCCGCAGAACTTATCCACAACTAAGGCTCTTCTGACATCCTGGCCAAGGACTGATCGGGAGTGCGCTTGAATAGGCGGGCAGTGCCCGCAACGGTAAATGTCGCCATGTCGATACTGCAGGCCATCAGAACTTTCCTCTTTTACCTGCTGCTGGGCACCAGTTCGTTGCTCTGGTGCACCCTGAGCTTTTTTATCGCGCCGTTTCTGCCGTTCAAGGCGCGTTATCGCTTTATCAACGTGTATTGGTGCCGCTGCGCCTTGTGGCTGAGCAAAGTCTTTCTGGGTATTCGCTACGAAGTGAAGGGCGCCGAGAATGTGCCTGAACAGCCCTGCGTGATTCAGTCCAACCACCAGAGCACCTGGGAGACGTTCTTTCTCTCGGCCTACTTCGAACCGTTGAGCCAGGTGCTCAAGCGCGAACTGCTCTACGTGCCGTTCTTCGGCTGGGCCATGGCCATGCTGCGGCCGATCGCCATCGACCGCGACAACCCGAAAGCCGCGCTCAAGCATGTAGCGAAGAAGGGCGATGAACTGCTCAAGGACAATGTCTGGGTGCTGATTTTCCCGGAGGGGACTCGCGTTCCCTACGGCACCATCGGCAAGTTCTCCCGAGGCGGCACCGCGTTGGCCGTCAATGCGTCATTGCCCGTGCTGCCAATTGCACACAATGCCGGCAAGTTCTGGCCAAAAACCGGTTGGGCCAAAAAGCAGGGAGTGATCACCGTGATCATCGGCGCCCCGATGTACGCCGAGGGTAGCGGGCCACGGGCCATCGCCGACCTGAATGACCGGGTGCAGGCCTGGAACGAACAGATGCAGCGCGAAATGGGTTCGCTGCCAGCAGCCCCGGCAGCACCGAGTGCGACCGACCAAGTGACTGTCTGAAGATCTGTGGATAACCTGTGTACCGTTTCGTTGAAAATCGCTGTATTTAGTTTTTAAGCTTTTGATTTTTATACATATTTCTTAAACAAATAAAACTTCGGAAAACGTGCATAAGTTTTTTTCGGACGTAAAAAAACCGGCTGATATAGCCGGTTTTTTTATGCCTGTAAAAATGATCAGGCTCACTCGCTCAAAAGGGGTAGCTGGACACTGAACGTCGTGCCTTGTCCTACCACGCTATGACAGGAAATCCGCCCGCCGTGACGATCCACCACCGCCTTGACCATGGACAACCCCAACCCCAGGCCGTCACTGCCGTGAGCCGATGCAAAGCGTCGATACTGACTGAACAGCTCGGGAAGCTCTTCGACGGCAATCCCTCGGCCCTGGTCGACGATCTCGCACGTTAACCAACCCTCGGTACAACTCACCCGCACGGTGATCCGCGAACCCGCCGGACTGTACTTGATGGCGTTTTCCAGCAGGTTGAACAGTGCCCGTGTCAGTAACGACTGATCGGCCAGGACCAGCGCTTCAGCATCTTCGTCGAGGTCATGCAGCAACTGAATGTTCTTCAGATGAGCGATGCTCGAGGCCTGGTCGAAAGTATCGAGCAGCAACATCGCGAACATGCTCGGCTGAAACTGATAGGCCTCGGATTCAGCCTTTGCCAACTGCACAAAGGCCTCGGTCAGGTTCAGCGCCTTGCGCACTTGTAACTCGATCTGACTGAACACTTGAGTGTCGCCAGACATCTGATGCCGCTGAACGTCGAGCAAAGCCAGAATCGCCGAGTGGGGGGCCCTCAGGTCATGAGACAGAAAACGCAGCAACACAGCCCGCTGCTCCTCGGCGTCCCGTTCGACGCTCAAGTCAGTGAGGCTCAGTAACCAGCCAATCACCGAGTCGCCCTCGGCCGGCAACAGCGGCGCCAGGTCCAGACGCAGGCTGCGTGCCTGAGTGTCACGAAACTCCAGCAGCTCCAGGGTCGACAACGCCGGCAGCGTTCCATCGGACGGCACCGGGTAACCCAACTCGCTCAGTTGCTCGAGCATCTCCTCGCCCACCAGGCTGCTGGAAAATATCTCCCGAGCCTTACGGTTGGCCAACAGAATGCGCCCATTCGGATCGCTGATCAGCGTCGCCACCGGCAAGTACTCAAGGCCATCGGCAATGAAACGCCGGGTGTCACGTGTCCGGCTCATGGCCTGTTCCAGCGCGACGATTTGCCCTTGCAGCACATCGCCAGCCGGGGCCTGGGTCCGACGGCGTTCGGGAAACACTTTCGGCTCGCTGTCCAGACGCGCCAGTTCCCAGCCGAAATAGGCGAGCACCGCATTCAGCCTTCGCCAATTCCAGATCAGGTAACCCAACAGCATACCCAGCAGACTCGCGGCCGGTGACCACCACCAACCAAGACGCAACAGCAGGCTCGAACCCAGCAGCGCGACCGCCATTGCCCCCAGGGTCAGCCATAACGCGCGACGCGGACGCACCAACATAAGGCCCAGCAACTCACCGACAATCACCACCGATAACAACGCCGCCAAACGTTCATCGAGAGCCACAATGTTGCGCTGTTGCAGCAACCCATTGAGGATATTTGCCTGAATTTCGATGCCCGGGGTGGTGCCCATGCTCGCCGATTGCGGTGTCACGTAACGGTCCCCCAAACCTGGAGCGGTGGAGCCGATCAGGATCAAGCGATCGCGCAGCAATTCGGGCGGGACTTCACCGCGCAAGACGCTGACGTAGGGCACACTGGGAAAACCCGCATCGGAACGGATGAAAGGAATCCGTATTTTGTGGGCTCGCTGCCAGCCTTGCGTCGACGGCAGGGCCGGGGTCCCGGGCATCGGTACATTCTCCTTGTCGGTAAGGGTCTGTTCGTACAGCAGCCAGGCCAGTTGCGCGCGTGTTTGTTGTGCCGGTCCTTCGCTTAAATACACACTGCGCACGATCCCGTCGGCATCCGCTTGGGCATTGATGTGCCCGATGCCTTTGACGCAATGGCTCAGTGGCGCCACCGGTTCAATTTCCCCCAAAGGCTGTCCATAACGCGCCACGCCTTCACGCAGCAACGGCACGAAGACATTTCCGGCACGGCAGGCCGCCTGGGCCAGAAGCTGATCGTTGCCGGGATGGCTATCGGGCTCGCTGAAAATCACGTCGAACAGAATGCCTTTGGCGTTCGCAGCGCCTAGCCGATCAAGCAACTGCGCGTGCATGGCCCGCGACCAAGGCCATTTGCCTAGCTGCTGCAAGCTGTAGTCATCGATCGTGACGATGAGTATTCGTGGGTCCACCGGCAGCGGGCTCAGCCGACGCAGGTTGTCGTACAGCAGATTGCTCAAGACCAGGCCATGGGTCATGGACAGCACTGCCGTCAGCGGCAACAGGATCAGACTGACCCACAGCCACTCGCGGACCATCCGCCGAAACAGCCGCTGAGCCTGGGTCGGCTCGCGGCCGTCCTTCCTTGGGCGGCCCTTCATCGGTCGTCGGCCAGGGCGCTATTGGACACGCGTGGTCCTGGGGTAATAGAAAATGTCATACACCCCGGTCTCTCCTTCTAACCCCTGAGCGTCATACGCCGACAGGCGAACATGGTAGAACAACGCTTTCAGCCCGCTGAATTTGACCTCGGGCGTGCTGGAAAACTGCTCTTGCTTGATGTCCAGAAAGTTCGCGTCGGTGGCCACTTGCGCCCGATAACGCGTGGCGCCTTCGATGGGCTTCATGATCAATTGCCAGACAGGCACATTACCCGTTTGACCGGCCTGCCCCAACAAACGTGGGGCAGGTAACAAGTCGATTGGCGTCAACGTGCCTTGTTTCTGAATACGCAAGCCCTGACGGGCCATGACCTGGACTTCATCATCCTCAGGGCCCTGAGTCCGTTTGGCAGTGGAGCGGGCAGAGCGGGGGCGCGACAGTTCCTCATCACGATTGACCGCCACTTGCCCATTCAGCACTTCCAGTAATGCCTGGCCACCATCATCGTTGCGCACCCGGAAGTGCGTACCCCGTACGCCCAGTACACCGACCGGCGTGACGATCTGAAAACGATCATGGTCGCTGGCACGCTTGATCACATACGACTCGACCTGACCCTGCTCGAGGATAACCTGAGGGATCGAATGTTCTTCATTGAGGTGTAGCGTGATCTGGGAGCTGGAAGGCAGCACTACCCGCGAGCCATCACCCAGGGAAAGGCTGACAAACGCCGAGGGCGAGGTCTTGATGCCTTCCCGCTCGTCGATCGGCATGCCTTCCTGCAGTGGCGTCTGTTTACCTTTGGCATCCAGCTTCCAGGCTTCGCCAGTCAGATGTTCGACAGTCGCGGGCAGCGGTTGGCCGCGACATTGTTGATTATCATCGATATAAGGCAGACGTTTTGCCGAGGCGGCAGCCGCCGATGCACTCTGGGTGAACAATTCCATCAACCCGGCAACCAGTAAAAGACAAACGCCAGAACGGCGTGGGAGCAATAAGGTCATGAGGTTCATGGATTGGCTTTTATGCTCTTATACAAATCATGCCGGGAAACGCCCGCGCTGACGCACGATACCTGACCGGATGCTCTGGCAGATAGCCATGGGCGCAAAGGAAATGAGATGACACATCCCTGTGTCAGAACTGAGCAGGCACTCCATGTGTTTTCCCCTGAACTGCAGACCCGCCGAAAACCGGCGATCGACGGTCCTGCAGTTTGGCATTGACGCTCCCTGCGTCGGAGCACATCCCAATGCCCCTGTGCCGCTCAGCGAAAACGAATTTACCGGCATAAGCGACCTTGCGCGGTCATTCTCAATATTTGTTCAGAATTGACTGAAGGCGCCTAAAACACCCAACGTTGTTGCGCCGAGCGAATGTCGAGCTGGGCGGCTTCCACCTGTGCGGAGTGCACCGGGGCAAAGCCTGGCGAGTCGCCCATCACCGTGTTCGTCTCTGCCGGGCCGAAGTAACGCGGTGCAACATTCTGCTCGATGACAGATATTGACTGGACCGTGGTGCATCCCAATCCGAGACCCGCGGCCAACATCAACGCTGTTAATCTTGTAAACCCGTTAAAGATAATCTTTAGACGCATTTTTTCCCACAGTCCCTCTGGAGCATTCTGCCGATAATTCATCGCCTACCGGCTAAGTGATATCAGCGTATCCACACTTGGGAAGTTCACAGCAATTCGCCACAATTGTTCAGATTCAACCAATCAGCCTAAACTCCCGCAGGAATTTTCTTAACCGTTGCACTTACGAGATGAAGGAAGCACTCGGCATGCGTGTCGCAATACTGGATGACGAACCCGCCGAACTCCGCCGGGTGGAACAGACACTGCGACAGATCCCCGTCACGGGGGAGCAGACGTGGACGTTGCACAGTTTCGAGCGGGGAGAGGACCTGTTACGGCAACTTCGCCGGGAAACTTTCGATCTGCTGATCCTCGACTGGCAATTGCCCGACATCAGCGGTCTGTCGTTGTTGCGCTGGACCCGGGAACACATGGACTCACCACCGGCCGCGATCATGCTCACCAGTCGCGATACCGAAAGCGATATCGTCCAGGCCTTGAACGCCGGAGCCGACGATTACGTGAGCAAACCGTTTCGTCCTAATGAGCTGATGGCTCGGGTGAGCGCCGTACTTCGTCGGCATGGACTGCAACGCGCGGCAGCCACCGAAATACTCACATTCAATGACCTCGAATTCGACGACGCCGAACTCACTGTCACCCGTGCCTCCACCCCCATCAGCCTGACCGAACGGGAATACCGTCTCGCCCGCTGCCTGTTCGCCAATCTGGGCCGACCTTTGTCCCGTGAATACTTGTATGAGCGCTTTTGGACCCATGAAGAAATCGTGTCCTCCCGGCCTCTGGATACTCATATTTATCGCCTGCGCAACAAGCTGGGTCTGACGGCTGATCGCGGTTGGCAACTGCTGACGATTTACGGGTATGGGTATCGGCTTGAGAGCGTAGCCACCGCTAGCGAATGATTCGACGAACAATAAAAACGTCCAACGCTGAGCGTTGGCAGTGTCCATTACGGTAGTTCTGCGCGGGAAATCAATACCCCGCCCATGTAGATTTCAATTGATCAATGTTCTGGCACGACCGCCTTAGTCCGAGCGCAACCTGGCTCTGGGGGCGGCATGGATTGTGTCGGCGGACTTGCGATAGAGGCCGACTGCCAATCCCATAATGATGATCGCAATTGAGATCAAGTTCAGTGTTGAGATGTGTTCGCCGATAATCAGCATCGAACTACCGATGCCGAATACCGGAATCAACAACGACAGCGGTGCCACTGTTGAAACAGGATAAAGCTTCAACAGCGAGTTCCACCCCCAATAGGCAAAGTGTGTGGCCAGATAAACCTGGAAAATAATCGATAGCACAGCTGTCAGGTCGAGACTGCTTTGCAGATTCTCAAAGGGCGCGGCACCTTGCATGAGCCAGGCGATGAAGAGGAGTGGGATGGGTGGAAACAGACTGGCCCAGACCATAAATGAAAAGATCTCTTTGACACCGGATGTCTTGATAATCACGTTGCCGACGCTCCAGGCGACTGCACTCAGCACAATCAGCAGTACTCCAAGTATCGCGTGCTCCCCTTGCTGAGTAGAAATGATGCCCGCCAACCCGACCAATGCCAGCAGTGCCCCGATAAGCTGAGCCCTACGTAGCTTCTCTTTAAATAATAACGCCCCCCAACCCATGGTGAAGAACACGCTGAGCTGGATGATCAGCGAAGCAATACCGGGGCTGACACCGACCTGGATGCCATAGTTGATTACGCCCCACATACCCAATCCGAAAATGAAGCCGTAGGCGACAACATAGCTGAACTTGATGGCGGGGCGCTTTATGAAGAACACCAAAGGTATGGCGGCGAGTGCAAAGCGTATTCCGGTTAACACAAAGGGATCGATCGAGCGTAACCCCAGCTTGGTGATTGGAAAGTTCACTCCCCACACTAAAGTGACGAGTATCGCCAGAACCAAATGTTTTTTCTGCATATCCCTAGCCTCACATTAAGCGGCACACCGCGGTATGCCTCATTCCAATCAGTTCAATGCGAACCGTTTCTGCATCAGGCATTTTTGGAGATGTGATTCTATGGTCCAAAATTTTGGCCTGCTTGCTATAGCAGGTCTACTTTTGTCAAAATCGGGCCATGTCGATCAATCCAACACTGGATCCCTACGAGCATGGAAGCCCCGATGCTGTGGTGAACCTGAGCAAGTATTCTTCGGGTACTGTTTTTGCGCGGCATACGCACAGTCGTGGTCAGTTTGCGTACGCCTCGACGGGCGCGTTGAAGATGTTCACCGATCAGGGGAATTGGGTTGTCCCGCCTCAAAGAGCGCTTTGGGTTCCCGCGTGCGTGCCGCATGAAATGCATATGCGCGGCGACGTGACCATGATCAATACTTACCTCAATGAGGCTGCCTCCATCCGCGCCGGTTTGCCGGAGCATTGCCAGGTCTACGATGTTTCGCCGTTGCTGAGGCATCTGTTGGAAGCAGCGCTGGCCATCGACCCGGAGCAAGCGCCTAGTATCCGAAGCCAGTCCGTACAGACGCTGCTGGTGGATGAAATCGGCACCATGTCGGAGCTTCCATTGAGTGCACCATTGCCTTCGGAACCTCGACTGGCCGTTTCGTGCCATCGATTCCTGGATGCCCCCACGCAGAATATCTCCATCAGTGAAATGGCCAGCTGGTCGAACATGAGCCGGCGAACGTTCACGCGATGTTTTCGGGAAGCGACTGGCATGAGTTTTGTCTTCTGGAGACAGCAAGTCTGTCTACTCGAAGCCACGTCCAGACTGAGCAATGGTTCATCTATCACCGAAGTGGCGATGGATCTGGGTTACAGCAGCCCAAGCGCATTTACCTCGGTATTTCGGCGTAACCTGGGGGATTCACCGGGGCGTTATCTGGCCAAGTCCAAAGGCGCATCGATGTTCTGAGCGATTGATCAAGAAGGGTGTCTAGTCCTGAAACAGGTGTAAACCTTATTCAGGACGGGACACGCGCAATAAAAAAGGCCAACGCATAGCGTTGGCCTTTTTTGTTTTAGCGGTCCTGCCGGATCAGAAGTCCAGGTTGGACACCGCCAAGGCGTTGCTTTCGATGAAGTCACGGCGAGGTTCGACTGCATCACCCATCAGGGTGTTGAAGATCTGGTCGGCGCCGATGGCGTCTTCGATGGTCACTTTGAGCATGCGGCGCGAGCCCGGATCCATGGTGGTTTCCCACAGCTGATCAGGGTTCATCTCACCCAGACCTTTGTATCGCTGGATGGTATGACGCTTGGTGCTTTCGGCCATCAACCATTCAAGGGCTTCCTTGAATTCGGTGACGGCTTTCTTGCGTTCGCCACGCTGGATATAAGCGCCATCGTCCAGCAGGGTGCTCAGTTGAGCGCCCAGGGAAACGACGGTCTTGTAATCGTTGCTGCCGAAGAAGTCGCGGTTGAAGGTGACGTAGTTCGACAGGCCGTGGGAGATCAGTTCGACCTCTGGCAGCCAGACATTACGTTCACGGTCTTCGCGCAGGCTGGCCTTGTAGACCAGGCCGGACTTCTCGACGGTGCGCAGGCGAACTTCGTACTGAGCCAGCCAATCCTGCATCGCTGCGTGGTCGGACAGTTGCTCCATGCTCACGGCTGGCAGGTAGATGAAGTGCTCGGTCAGTTCCTGCGGGTACAGGCGCGACAGGCGCTTGAGGGTCTTCATCACCAGACGGAAGTCATTCACCAGACGCTCGAGAGCTTCACCGGAGATACCCGGGGCTTCTTCGTTCAGGTGCAGGCTCGCATCTTCCAGGGCCGACTGCGTCATGTACTCTTCCATGGCGTCGTCGTCTTTGATGTATTGCTCTTGCTTGCCTTTCTTCACTTTGTACAGCGGCGGCTGAGCGATGTAGATGTAGCCACGCTCGATCAGCTCCGGCAGCTGACGGAAGAAGAAGGTCAGCAGCAGGGTACGGATGTGCGAACCGTCGACGTCAGCATCGGTCATGATGATGATGTTGTGATAACGCAGCTTGTCGATGTTGTACTCGTCGCGACCGATGCCGCAGCCTAGCGCGGTGATCAAGGTACCCACTTCTTGCGAAGAGATCATCTTGTCGAAGCGCGCCTTCTCGACGTTCAGGATCTTGCCCTTCAATGGCAGGATGGCCTGGGTCTTGCGGTTACGACCCTGCTTGGCGGAGCCGCCAGCAGAGTCACCTTCCACGAGGTACAGTTCGGAAAGGGCAGGGTCTTTTTCCTGGCAGTCCGCCAGTTTGCCCGGCAGGCCGGCGATGTCCAGCGCGCCTTTACGACGGGTCATCTCACGGGCTTTACGCGCCGCTTCACGCGCACGCGCCGCGTCGATCATCTTGCCGACGACCAGCTTGGCTTCGTTCGGGTTTTCCAACAGGAAGTCGGAGAAGTACTTGCCCATTTCCTGTTCGACCGCGGTCTTCACTTCGGAAGACACCAGCTTGTCTTTGGTCTGGGAGCTGAACTTCGGATCCGGCACTTTCACCGAAATGATCGCCGTCAGGCCTTCGCGGGCATCGTCACCGGTGGTGGCGACTTTGTGCTTCTTCGCCAGGCCTTCAGCTTCGATGTAGGTGTTCAGGTTACGCGTCAGTGCCGAACGGAAACCCACCAGGTGAGTACCGCCATCGCGCTGTGGAATGTTGTTGGTGAAGCACAACAGGTTCTCGTTGAAGCTGTCGTTCCACTGCAGGGCGATTTCCACACCGATGCCGTCTTCACGCTGGATGTTGAAGTGGAACACCTGGTTGACCGCAGTCTTGTTGGTGTTCAGGTATTCAACGAATGCACGCAGACCACCTTCGTACTTGAACAACTCTTCCTTGCCGCTGCGCTCGTCCTTGAGGACGATGCCGACACCGGAGTTGAGGAAGGACAGTTCGCGAATCCGCTTGGCCAGGATGTCCCAGCTGAAGTGGATGTTCTTGAAGGTGTCAGCCGAAGGCTTGAAGTGAATCTGGGTACCGGTGGATTCGCTGTCGCCAACGATTTTCATCGGTTCTTGCGGAACACCGTGGACGTAGGTCTGTTCCCAGATCTTGCCGCTGCGGCGAACGGTCAGGACCAGTTCTTCGGACAGGGCGTTAACCACCGATACACCTACACCGTGCAGACCACCGGAAACCTTGTAGGAGTTGTCGTCGAACTTACCGCCGGCGTGCAGCACGGTCATGATGACCTCGGCCGCCGAAACGCCTTCTTCTTTATGCACGTCTACCGGGATGCCACGACCGTTGTCGCGAACAGTGATGGATTCATCCGGGTGGATGATGATGCTGATGTCGTCGCAGTGGCCGGCCAAAGCTTCGTCGATCGAGTTATCGACCACCTCGAACACCATGTGGTGCAGACCGCTGCCATCGTCGGTGTCACCAATGTACATACCGGGACGTTTGCGTACGGCATCCAGGCCTTTCAGCACTTTAATGCTCGTTGAGTCGTACGTATTTTCTTCGCTCAATGCCTTCACTCCCGATGGTCGTGGGTCTGGGTGATACGGCCCTGTTCCACGTGGAACAAAGCGACTGGCGTTTCCGTCTGCCAGCCTTCCCTCAATAATTCGTGATCTACACAGGTGATAAAAACCTGGCAGCGTAAGTCTTCCAGCAAGCGACAAAGCGCGCGACGGTGGTGCTCGTCCAGTTCGGACGGCAAGTCATCCACCAGATAAATACACTGGCCGCGTCGGGCCTGGCTGACCAAGTGCCCTTGGGCAATCCGCAATGCACAGACCACCAACTTCTGCTGACCACGGGACAAAATATCCGCGGCGTTATGTGCGCCTAATCGGAGACGCAAATCAGCCCGTTGTGGTCCGGCCTGGGTATGACCCATTTGCTGATCCCGCTGAAGGGATCCAGCGAGCACTGCACTCAACTCACGGTCTTTGTCCCAGCCTCGGTAATAGCTGAGCGTCAAGCCCTCAAGCTCAACCAGTTCGCTCAAGGTCTGTTCAAAGACTGGTTTCAAGGCTTTGATGTAAGCGCGGCGGTATTCATCTATTTCATCGCTGGCCTGGCACAGTTCCCTGTCCCAAACCGCTTGCGAAACGGCGTCAAGTGTACCATGCCGCAGCCAAGAGTTTCTCTGGCGCAAGGCCTTCTGCAAGCGCTGCCACGTAGACATGAATCGCGGTTCCACGTGGAACACACCCCAGTCGAGAAACTGCCGGCGAATCTTCGGCGCGCCTTCCAGCAGGCGGAAGCTGTCCGGGTTGATCAACTGCAGCGGCAGGATCTCCGCCAGTTGTGCCGCACTACGGGCGTTCTGCCCGTCGATACGGATCTGGAACTCTCCCTGACGATCGCGAGATATCCCCAATGCGCTGTGCCCACCCTCGGCCAATTCGACCTGGCCAAATACTGTGCACGCCAATTGTTCGTACTGAATAACCGGCAACAGGCGGGTGCTACGAAACGAACGGGCAAGCCCCAGCAGATGAATGGCTTCCAGAACACTGGTTTTGCCGCTGCCGTTGGCGCCGTAAAGAATGTTGATTCGGGGGGAGGGGGAGAAGGTCACCGGGTGCAGATTGCGCACCGCGGTGACCGAGACGCGACTTAAGGACATCTAGCTTCTGCTGAGCATGATTACAGACGCATCGGCATGACAACGTAAGCCGAGTCGTCGTTGTCGGACTCTTGCACCAGCGCACTGCTGTTGGAGTCGGACAGGATCAGGCGAACCTGCTCGGTGGTCATCACGCCCAATACGTCGAGCAGATAGCTCACGTTGAAGCCGATTTCCAGAGAGCCGCCGTTGTACTCAACGCCCACTTCTTCTTCCGCTTCCTCTTGCTCCGGGTTGTTCGCCTGGATCTTCAGCTGACCGTTGGCCAGCTGCAGACGGATGCCGCGGTACTTCTCGTTGGACAGAATCGCGGTACGGCTGAACGCTTCACGCAGGGCCTGGCGATCGCCGAGTACCAGCTTGTCGCCACCTTTAGGCAGAACACGCTCGTAGTCAGGGAATTTACCGTCGACCAGTTTCGAGGTGAAGGTGAACTCGCCGGTGGTAGCACGGATGTGGTGCTGGCCCAGCACGATGCTGACGTTGCCGTCCGGTTCGGTCAGCAGACGTGCCAGTTCCAGGATACCTTTGCGTGGCACGATGACCTGATGACGATCCGGCTGACCGATATCGGCCTGCATCGAGCACATGGCCAGACGGTGACCGTCGGTCGCCACGGCGCGGATGATCCCGGCCGAGACTTCCAGCAGCATGCCGTTGAGGTAATAACGCACGTCCTGCTGCGCCATGGCGAAGCTGGTGCGTTCGATCAGGCGACGCAGTTTGCTTTGCTCAAGGCTGCAGGTCAGCGAACCCGGGCCTTCTTCCACCGTCGGGAAGTCGTTGGCCGGCAGGGTCGACAGGGTGAAGCGGCTACGGCCGGCCTTCACCACGAGCTTCTGCTCATCGACCTTGATGTCGATCAGCGCGTCGTTTGGCAGGCTCTTGCAGATGTCCATCAGCTTGCGCGCAGGCACAGTGATGGAACCCGGGTCTGCAGGCTCTTCGAGTTGCACACGACCGACCAGCTCGACTTCCAGGTCGGTACCGGTCAGCGACAGTTGCTGGCCTTCGACAACCAGCAGCACGTTGGAAAGCACCGGCAAGGTCTGTCGGCGCTCGACGACGCCTGCGACCAGTTGCAGGGGTTTCAACAGGGCTTCGCGTTGAATGGTGAAATGCATGGTCTAGTCCCTTGCCTTAATAAGCTGCGCTGGTGTTCATCAAGTGGTCAGTGTACGCAGCAGGTTCTTGTAGTCCTCGCGGATGTCCGCGTCGGATTCCTTAAGCTCGTTGATCTTGCGGCAGGCGTGCAAAACAGTCGTGTGGTCGCGGCCGCCAAACACATCGCCGATTTCCGGCAGGCTGTGGTTGGTCAATTCCTTGGACAACGCCATAGCGACCTGACGCGGACGTGCTACTGAGCGTGAACGACGCTTGGACAGCAGGTCGGAGATCTTGATCTTGTAATACTCAGCGACGGTGCGCTGAATGTTATCCACAGAGACCAGTTTATCTTGCAACGCCAACAAGTCTTTCAGGGATTCGCGAATCAACTCGATGGTGATGTCGCGCCCCATAAAGTGCGAGTGGGCGATCACGCGTTTGAGCGCGCCTTCCAGCTCACGGACGTTGGAGCGAATACGCTGGGCGATGAAGAATGCCGCGTCGTGTGGCAGATCGACTTTGGCCTGGTCGGCCTTTTTCATCAGGATCGCTACACGGGTTTCCAGCTCCGGCGGCTCGACGGCAACCGTCAGGCCCCAGCCAAAGCGGGATTTAAGGCGTTCTTCAAGGCCTTCAATTTCTTTCGGATAGCGGTCACTGGTGAGAATGACCTGCTGGCCACCTTCGAGCAGGGCGTTGAAGGTGTGGAAAAACTCTTCCTGCGAACGTTCCTTGCGAGCGAAGAACTGAATGTCATCGATCAGCAACGCATCCACCGAACGGTAGAAGCGCTTGAACTCGTTGATCGCGTTCAACTGCAGCGCCTTGACCATGTCGGCCACGAAACGCTCCGAATGCAGGTACACGACCTTGGCATTCGGGTTCTTCTTTAATAGGTGGTTACCCACAGCGTGCATCAAGTGGGTTTTACCCAAACCGACGCCACCATAAAGGAAGAGCGGGTTGTAACCGTGCTTGGGGTTGTCCGCCACCTGCCAGGCCGCAGCCCGTGCCAGTTGGTTGGACTTACCTTCGACGAAGTTCTCGAAGGTGAAAGTGCGGTTCAGGTAGCTGGTGTGCTTGAGCGCACCTTCGACCTGCACCGTGCGCTGCTCGGAACGAACCGGGGCCTGTTGCGAACTGGCGCCGGCCATAGGGTCGAAGCTGTCGCGGGACGGCTCTTCACTGACCTCGGCAACTTTTTGCGTCGAACGCTTGGTCGGTGCCGCCGCCGGAGCAGGGGCTGGAGCGCTGACCGGTGCGGCCGCCGCCTGAGCCTGGGACGCCGCAGCGGCCAACGGGGCATTGGGTGCCGCACGCGGTGCCGAACTGCGTTTGCTGCCTATTAATAAGGAAAGCGCCGGCGCCATGCCATTGCCGTGCTCATCCAGCAGTTCAAGGACGCGGCCCAGGTACTTTTCGTTGACCCAGTCGAGAACAAAACGATTCGGTGCGTAGACACGCAACTCGTCGCCTTCGGCTTCGACCTGTAGCGGGCGGATCCAAGTGTTGAATTGTTGGGCAGGCAGCTCATCGCGCAAAAGCTCCACGCACTGCTGCCAAAGTTCCACTGACACGGATATCCCCTAAGTTGAAAGCCGGTGAGGCAAAAACAAGCGGTCATTGTAGCGGCCAGACGCCCACTTATCCACATGCAGGTTGCGCACAGGGCATGAATTATCAACGCGTTAACCCTCAAAAAGAAGACCAACGGTATGTGCATAAGCTCTGTGGATAACCGCCCATGAGGGCACTGGACAAGTGGGGGCGAAACTCGGTGGATAACCTGCCTGTGGATAACTGACCTTTCCACACACAGCTTATCCGACAGCGCAGCACAGGCTGACCACCGTTTTCCACTGTAGTTGTCATTCTCTGTACATCGCGGTTTTTAAGGGCTTAAGGCAGTTATCCACAGATGATCGCGTGCCTAGCTTTTACAAGCTTTACAGAAAAGCTTT